>CAZGUX010000091.1:0-161688 GCA_964529305.1 uncultured Solibacteraceae bacterium
CATGGCTTCGATTTCCGCGCGGTTGTATTGCAGTTCCAACAGGTGGGCTTTGCGTTTTCCCAGGCCGTGCTCCGCCGAGACGGTGCCGCCGAACGCCACGGCATGACGGGCCAGTTCCAGCATCGCCTCCGCCGCGCGCCGGCAATCGTCATCGCTCGACGGCAGGATGTTGGCGTGCAGGTGCGCGTCGCCGATGTGGCCGAACAGCACAAAGGAGCCGGCGAATTCGCGATTCAGAACCTGGTGATAGGTTCGGAGCATGTCGCGGTTTCGGTCGAGCGGCACGGCGTAATCCGAGCCGAACTTCATAAAGCCGCGGCGGCGGACGTGGTCGTTGACCAACTCCGGCAGGCTGTGGCGAAACCGCCGGAATCGCTCGCGATCACCCGCGGAGGTTCCGAACCAGGAATCGTCCAGGAGGGCTCCGGACGAATCGACGCGGTCGTGCCAGGAATCGACGGACCGGTCGTCTTCAATCAGCAGCGCCGCCCGGGCTGAGGCGGGAACCTCAGGATAGCGGGCGCGAAGCAGGACCAGAGACGCTTCATCCACGTACTCGAGCATGCGGGGCGGGTCGTGGAACCGCCAGGCTTCCACGGCATCGACGGCGCGGTCGTCATCGGGAAAGAACACGACCCCGGAAAGCAACTCCGCGGGCGCGGGCAGCAGCCGGACGTCCGCGTCCAGGATCACGCCCAGCGTGCCTTCCGATCCGATGAACAAATCGATCCAGTCCATTCCCGGCCGGAGCGGATAGCCGGCGGTGTGCTTCGTCGTGTCCGGCAGCCGCACCGCGGGAACCGGGAAATCGATGGCGTCTCCGCGCCGGACGTCGAGGACACGGCCATTCATGAGGGCCACGCGCAGACGGAGCACGTGCCGCCGCGTGTCGCCGTACCGAAAACTGCGCGAGCCGCTGGCGTTGGTGGCGAAGGTGCCGCCGAGCGAGGCGGCGGTCTCGGTGGGATCAGGAGCGTAGAACTGTCGGGATGCGGCAGCGGCGGCGTGAAGATCGCGAAGCAGGACGGCGGGACCCACGGTGGCGTGTCCTCGATCGATGTCGAGGCGGTTCAGGCGATCGAGGGACAGCAGCCAGCCTCCGGAAGCGACGCGGCCGCCCGTCACGCCGGTTCCCGCGCCGGCAATGGTCACCGGCACACGCCCCGCCGAAGCCCTCCGTAGTACTTCCAGGAGTTCGGCCTCCGAGGCCGGTGTGAAGACCAAATCGGCGTGTCCCCGGTATCCGGAGGCGTCTTCGACAATCACCCCCACACTACACTTCCAGGATCACCGGCATGATCAAGGGCCGCCGCGAAGTCTGCTTGGCAATGAAGCGTTTGAGATCGGTGCGAATCTTCTCTTTGATGACGCCCCAGTCGGCCATCTCTTCGGTGGACGAGGCGGCGAGCGTGTTGGCCACCACCTGACGCGCGTTGTGCAGCAGTCCGTTGCTCTCATCGGCGATCGAAAAACCGCGCGTGACGATCTCGGGCAAGGTTTCGGCGCGACCGGTGTGCTTGTTGATCGCGATGATGGGCAGGACAATGCCGTCTTCCGAGAGCAGGCGGCGGTCGCGGATCACCACATCTTCCACGACTTCGTCCACGGTTCCGGAGTCGATGCAGACCCGTCCCACCGTCACCCGGCCCGACTTGCGGGCGCCGAAGTGATCGAGTTCGAGGACGTCGCCTGTCTCCATGACGAAGGTCTTCTCGAGGCCGGATCCGGAGAAGTGCTGAGCCAGTTTGGCGTGTTTGGACAGTTGACGGTACTCGCCGTGTATGGGCACGAAGTAGCGGGGCCGCAGCAGATTCAGCATCAGGGCCAGTTCCTCCTGGCTGGCGTGGCCGGACACATGGATGGGAGGAGTCATGTTGCCGTAGATGACGTCGGCGCCGCGCCGCGACAGGTGGTCGATCATGCGGAAGATGGCTTTCTCGTTGCCGGGAATGATGCGGGCGCTCAGCACCACGGTGTCGCCTTCCTGGCAGGAGATGTGCTTGTGGTTATCGACGGCCACGCGGGAGAGGGCCGACATCGGCTCACCCTGAGTCCCGGAGATCAGAACCGTGACCTTCCTGGCCGGCGTCGAGTCCACGTCCTGCGGGCGGATGAGCAGCGCGTCGGGAATGTCGAGCAGCCCGAGCGAGTGCGCGATTTCCACGGTCGCGATCATGCTGCGGCCGGCCAGCGCCACCTTCCGTCCGAACTCCGCCGACAGCTCCATCGCCATCTGAATGCGGTGAATCGACGAGCTGAAGCAGGACAGGATCAACCGGCGCTCGGTGCGGTTAAAGATGTCTTCCATCCGCGGGCGAACGGCCCGCTCCGACTCGGTGTAGCCCGGCCGATCGACGTTGGTCGAATCCGACAACAGCAGCAACACGCCGCGCTTGCCGTACTCAGCGAGGCTGTGCAGGTCGAACGGCTCATTGTCGAGGGGCGTGGGATCGACTTTGAAGTCGCCGGAGTGCACGATGACGCCCAGAGGTGTCGTGATGGCCAGGCAGACGGCGGAGGGAATGGAGTGCGTGACGTGAATGAACTCGATCTTGAAGGGCCCGATCTCCAGGATCTGCTTGGGCTGGACCGGTTTCAGCCTTGGCTCCTCGCCGAGTTCGTGCTCCTCCAGACGGCGCTCCACCAGGGCCAGGGTGAACGGCGTCCCGTAGACGGGCACGTTGAACTCGGCCAGAAAGTACGGGACAGCCCCGATGTGGTCTTCGTGGCCGTGCGTGAGGATCAGGGCACGCACGTGTTTCGAGTTCTCACTCAGGTAGGTCAGATCGGGCGTGACGATGTCGACGCCCAGCAATTCGTCTTCGGGAAACATCATGCCCGCGTCGACGACAAGAATGTCGTCGCCATAGCGGATTGCCATGATGTTCATTCCGAACTCACCCAGGCCGCCCAGGGGAATGACCTGGAGTTTTTGTTCCGGCATAACTTCTCAAAGTAACACTTACGTTGCAACGGAGCTATGCTTGCCGGCGCCGCCGGCCCTCCGTAGAGGCAAATTCAGCCCGGGCAAACGGATCGTTTTGGGCCCACTTTCAGTAGATTGGCGCGCCGCCGGGAGGTCTGGTTTTCCAGCGCCGGTGGATCCACAGCCACTGGTCCGGATACTGGCGGATGACCGATTCGAGCTGCCGGTAGAGCGCCTGGGTATCGGCAATCGTGTCGCCGGTGATCGGGATGGGCGGATAAAACTTCAAGACGAAGCGCTGCTCAACCGATTCCCAAAGCGCAAAGCCGGGAATCACGGCCGCACCGGAGTGCGCGGCAAAGCGCGCGAAGGCGCTGCCGGCACAGGCCGGCACTCCGAAGAAATCGACAAATACGCCTTCGTCCGCGGCCACATTCTGGTCGATGAGAATGCCCACGGCTTCATTGGCGTGTAACGCGCGCAAGATGGAGCGCGCATATTCGCCGCGGCCGATAATGCGGTTGCCGGAGAGCGAGCGGCGCGATTCGATCCAGCCGTCGAGCAAAGGGTTGTCGAGCGGCCGCACGACCACGTGCATCGGGGAGGCCATCAGGGCATGGGAGAACGCACTCAGCTCCCAGCAGCCTAGATGAGCCGTGGCGAAGAGAACTCCTTTGCCGCGCCTGAGGGCTTCTTCGAAATGTTCGAACCCTTCGTAACGGATCCAACGGGAGACGGTGTGACGGTCGATTCGGGGGAAGCGGGAAAACACGACCAACTGGCGGGCCAGAGAACGGTAAACCCCATCCACGATCTGGCGGCGGCCGTCCTCCCGCATCTCCGGAAAGGCGAGTTCGAGATTGCGCATCGCGACCGCGCGCATTCGCGGAAGGGCCGCATCGAGGACGCGGGTCACGGCGCTGGCGCTCCAATCGGCGACCGGCCGCGGCAAGCAGGCAAGCTTGCCCACCAGAAGGCGAGCGAACCAGTACTCGGCCCAATTGCGAACCGCGGAGCGCGGGTGCATCAGAGGTTGGGGCCGGCCTTCAATCCGCAGGGCCGGTCGGAGACCGGCGCCACGGAACACCCGAAGGGCGCGCTAACGCGCGCCGCGGCCTGCAGGGCCGCCCCACACGGGTTGAGGAAAGGGCGTCTCTTCACCGGATCCACCCGCCGCCGATGACCAGATCGTCCGAGTAAAACACCGCCGCCTGGCCCGGCGTCACGGCCCGCTGCGGTTCGTCGAAGACCACCTCCACCTCCGTGGCATCGCCCGCCGGAGAGAGCGTCGCCCAAGCCGCCAGATGTTTATTGCGGATCTTGACTTGCGCCCGTTCGGCCTTCCGGATCGGCTCCCACGAGACCCAGTTGACCCTCTCCGCCACCAGGCGGGCGCACAACAGATGCTCATCCCGGCCGACGACGACGCGTTGGGTCGCGGGCTCGGTCGAAATCACATACAGTGGCTCGCCCACGGCGACTCCCAAGCCGCGCCGCTGGCCGACCGTATAGCGGTGCACTCCCTGGTGCTCACCCACCACCCGGCCCTCGGCGTTGATGATGTCGCCGCGAACCGCCTGGCGCGGGATCCCCTGCTCCTCCAGGTACGCGTCCAGGAACGCGGCGTAGTCTCCGTTCGGAACGAAGCAGATTTCCTGGCTGTCGGGCTTGTCCGCCACCGGAATTCCCAGCCCTTGCGCACGTCTTCGCACCTCCGGCTTGGTGTACTCGCCCACGGGAAAGAGCGTACGCGCCAACTGCGCCTGCGTCAGCCCCCACAGGAAGTAGGTCTGGTCCTTCGAAGCATCGATCCCGCGGCGCATCTCGTACCGGCCCGAGGCCTGGTTGAACCCCAGGCGCGCGTAGTGTCCCGTGGCGATCCTGGCGGCGCCCACCGAATCCGCCATGGCGAGGAAGCGGTCGAACTTGATGAAGTTGTTGCACAGCGTGCACGGGATGGGCGTTCGGCCGGCCAGATAATCGCCGACGAAAGGCTTGACCACGTCTCTTTCGAACTCCTCTTCGAAATTGACGACGTAGTAGGGGATGCCCAGTTTCTCCGCCACCCATCTGGCGTCGTAGACGTCGTCGAGCGAACAGCAGCGTCCGGTCGCGCCTTCGGTCTGCAGTTGAGGAAGCCGCCGCTGGTTCCACAACTGCATCGTCAGGCCGACCACACGACGACCCTCGTGGACCAGCATCGCCGCCACGGCGGAACTGTCCACACCGCCCGACATCGCGACGGCGATCGTGTCGTCACGCATGGGCGGGAGTCTCCACCGAAATCCTGCGGAGATGCGCGGCGGCATCGGCCACAGCGTCGATCAGCAGGTCCACCTGTTCGGTCGTGTTGCCGCGCCCCAACGAGAACCGGATCGACGATTTCGCCTGATCGCGGCGCAGACCAATGGCGGTCAGGACATGCGAGGGCTCGACCGATCCGGAGGAGCAGGCCGCTCCGCTCGAGACGGCGAATCCGCGCAGGTCGAGCGCGATCACCATCGCTTCGCCCTCGATAAAGTCGAAGCGCAGATTGGTGGTGTTGGGGGCGCGCCGGGCCGGATCCCCATTGACGTGAACCGAGGGCACGCGCTGGAGGATTCCGATTTCCAACCGGTCGCGCAACGGCCCCAGGTTCACGGCGGGCTCGACCGCAAGTTCCGCCGCAAGGCCCATCGCCACGATACCGGGGACATTCTCGGTTCCCGGGCGGCGCTCGCGCTCGTGCTTGCCGCCGAACAGAATGCTGGACAGGCGGGTTCCCTTCCTCACATACAAGGCGCCCACGCCCTTCGGCGCGCCGATCTTGTGCCCGCTCAGCGAATACAGGTCCACGCCGAGTCTCTCCACATTCACATCGACCCGGCCGGCGGCTTGCACCCCGTCGGAGTGGAAAACGACGCCCGCGCCGCGCGCGATGGCCGCGATTTCGGTAACCGGCTGAACGGTGCCCAGTTCATTGTTGACGTGCATCACCGAGATAAGCGCGGTGTTTTTGCGCAGCGCGGCGCGAATGTCATCCGGGTCGACGACGCCGCTGGGGCCAACCGGCACGCACATCACCTCACCGCCTTCCCGCTCGATCTGGGCACAGGCGCTCACGACGGCCGGATGCTCGATGGCCGTCGTGATCACGTGTTTGCCGGCGCAGGGCCGGGTTACGCCCAGAAGGGCGAGGTTGTCCGCCTCGGTGCCACCGCTGACAAACACCATGTCCTGAGGCCGGGCGTTCAGCAGCGCCGCGGTCTGGCGGCGGGCCCGCTCCAGCCGTTGTTTGGCCATCTGCCCGAAATGGTGGATACTGGAGGCGTTTCCATACACTTCGGCCACACACGGCACGAACGCCTCCATCACCTCGGGGGATACCGGCGTCGTGGCGTTATGGTCAAAGTAATAACGCCGCACGAAGCCTATTGTACCAATGCCATCCCGCAGACCCTCCGTTCCCGTCATCACGCTGACCACGGATTTCGGCCTGTCCGACCACTATGTGGGCACGATGAAGGGAGTCATCCTGGGCATCGCGCCCACGGCTCGAGTGGTCGACCTGTCGCACGAGGTGAGCGCCTTTCGCGTCTCGAGCGGCGGCTTTGTCGTCGCCCAGGCATACCGCTATTTCCCGCCCAAGACGGTGCACGTCGTGGTGGTGGACCCCGGCGTGGGTTCCGCCCGCCGCCCGATCCTGATGGAAGCGGCCGGCCAGTATTTCGCCGGCCCGGACAACGGCGTATTCTCGATGGTGTTTTCGCGCGAACCCGGGCACCGGGTCCGGGCGATTACGGCGGAAAAGTACAGGCTTTCGCCGGTCAGCCAGACGTTTCACGGCCGCGACATCTTCGCGCCCGCGGCGGCGCATCTGGCGGCCGGCGTGCCTCCGGCCCGGTTTGGCAAGCTCATCGACGACTATTTGCGCCCGCTGTCCGACAAGCCCGTGCGGACGGCGAGGCGCGGTTGGACGGGCGCGATCCTTCACGTGGACCGATTCGGGAATCTCATTACCAATTTCGAGTTCGAGGAGTTTCCGCAGATCGGCGCCGGCCGCTTCGAGATGCAGGTGGGCCTACAGAACGTCCGGCAGTTCGTCAATCACTACGCCGAGAGCCCTCCCGGCGAAGCCTGTCTGCTGGTGGGCAGTTCGGGATATTTGGAAGTCTCGGTGAACCAGAATTCAGCGGCCCGCCAACTCGGTTGCGGGGCTGGCGCTCCGGTCGAGTTGACGATCTATTGAAGCCCCTCTCCTGCTACCTTGATAGTTGATGACTGCAAGCAGGTTTGCCGCCCTCACGTGCCTACTGATTGTTCCGCTTGCCGCGCAACTGAAACCCAAGGACGTCCGCGCCATCGCCAAAGACGGCACGAAGTCCATTCCGCGCTTACGTGAATTGTTGAAGGACAAGGACCCGGCCATCCGCGCGGAGGCCGCGAAGTCGATTGGTGAGATCAACAGTCCGCAAGGCCTGGATGCGCTGCTGGAGGCGATCAAGGATAATCATCCGGACGTTCAGCTTCGCGCCACCGACGGGCTGGTGAATTTCTATCTGCCCGGCTACATGGAGACCGGTTTGACCGCCCGCATCCGGGGTGTCGGCAAAGCGGTTCCGTTCCGCTCCGCCGGCGAGAATGACCAGGTCATCGAACCGTACATCCAGGTCCGGCCGGACGTGATCGAGGCGCTCGGAAAGACCGCGCGCGGCGGCTCTTCCATGGAGTCGCGTGCCAATGCGGCGCGCGCCGTGGGGATTCTCCGCGGCAAGGCGGCCGTCCCGGAACTGCTCGAAGCCATGCGCTCCAAGGACTCGAAGGTGATCTTCGAGAGCCTGGTGTCCCTTCAAAAGATTCAGGACCGCAGCGCGGCCCCGCGCATCCGCTATCTCCTGAACGACTTCGACGAACGGGTGCAGATTGCGGCGCTGGAGGCCACCGGACTGCTCCGCGCCGAAGAGTCCGCCGCCGATGTCGCACAGGTCTACAACCGCACGAAGAAGAACCACGTTCGCAAGGCGGCGCTGTTCTCTCTGGCTCATATCCCCGACCCCAATAGCCGGCCTTTGTTTCAGCAGGTGTTAGAGGACAAGGATGAAGATCTGCGGGCCGCTGCCGCCGAAGGATTAGGCCGGATCCGGAACAAAGAGGACAAGGAGATCCTGACCAAGGCCTTCGAGAGCGAGGGGAAGCCGTCCGCAAGGCTATCGATGGCCTTTGCACTCGTGATGCTCGGCAACCTGGAATTGTCGGAATTCAGTCCCCTACAGACGTTGATCAACACGCTCAACTCCAAGGCCCGTCAAGGCGAAGCCCTTGGCCTGCTGGAAGAGTTGGCTCGAAACGAAGAGATCCGCAAAAAGCTGCTCCCGGTGTTGGCGACAGGGACCAAAGACGAAAAGATCTACATCGCCCGGGCTCTGGGGAGGAGCGGCGGGGCCGAGAGTGTCGGCCCGCTCGACAAGTTGACGGAGGATGGGGAACCGGAAGTCGCCCAGGAAGCCATCCGGGCTTCGAAGAGCGTGAAGTCGCGCCTGTAGGGCTACTTCGACTTCTTCTGCTTCTGTTGGCCGACGCGGATCTTGAAGGTCTTCTGCTGCTGTTCCTGCCATGCCTTCCAATCGAATCGCTTGGAGGCCTCGGCAACGTACACCTCGGGATCCGTGCTTTTCGGAAGCACGGCCATCAGCGTGGCGGACATGGTTCCGTCGGGGCTGGTAATGCGGAATCGCTTCACGTTGGGAATCTTCGCCATGATCTTTCTCAGTCTAGCATGGCTTTTTTGAGGCGGAGACAGCGGCCGGCGGCGACTCCCGTAACAATTGCCAGCCACAACGCGTTGGCTGGAACCTGAAGGTGAAAGTCGACCGCGGAGTGCGCGAGCACGGCCGCGAGCGAAAGCGCCATCGCCCCACCCCAGGCGTCCCGGGCCCGCCATGAATTCCTCAGCAACAGGCCGATCAGGCTCCACCAGGGGACGAACAACATCGCCGCTCCCACCAGTCCCAATTCGCACCAGATCTGCAGGTAGTCGTTGTGAGCTTCCATCCAGCGGAGGTCGCTGGGTTCGGTGCGCGCTAACGGATACACCGCGGGGAACGTGCCCGGCCCCCAACCCAGCCAGGGCCGGAGTTTGACCAGTTGCCAGGTGTCTCGCCACAGGGTCAGACGGCCTTCTTCGTCGAGATAACCGGGCCGGTCGAAGAAGAGGAAGCGATGAGCCACGGGGTCGAGGCCGATCCAGGCCCCATAGGCAGCGGTCGCGAACAGCAGGAGGGCCGCCACGAAGACGACCTGCCGGCGTTGAGTGACCACGGCGAGGTACGCTCCGCATGCCAGGGCCGCCGCCAGGGCGCAGACGATTCCCGCCCGTGAGCGGGAGAACACCGCCGCCAACAGCAGAAGGGCGGCCGCCAGCCAGTAAAGCCCGCCTGCCGATTTGCGAGTGACCGCCGCGGCCAGCGTCGGCCCCAGCGCCAGCGTCAGGAGCCCGGCAAAGTGGCTGTGATTCAGAAAGGTGCCGGTCGCGTCTTCGAGGTACTTGGTTTTTGCGAACCAGAAGATTTGCTGGTGTCCGGTCAGGTATTGAAACAGACCGTAGGCCGCTTCGAATGCCGCCAGCCCGATCAGCCCGAACCGGAGGACGCCGGCGCCGTTCCGGCGTTCGCAAAGGAAGGCCACGGAAGCCGCGGCGACATAGCTTGCCCACAAGGCGATCCAATAAACCGATCGGGCAGGCACTGCGCTCCAGGGAATTCGCAGCAGGGCATAGCCGAGCAACAGAGCGGGGGCCCGGAGGAACCAGCCCAAGCCGCTCGAATCGCCGCGGAACCCCGCGAGGGCCGCCAGCAGACAGACGGCCGCGCCCGCCGACGACCAGGCCAGCGCGGGAGTGCCGCCCAACGCGCATGTGGTTGCGGAGGCGATGGCAAGCAGGGCCCACTCGATCCGGCGCACGTCACATTCTACCGTTCCGCCGCCGGACAACCGTGATACTCTGCAAGTAAAGTCATGGCATCGCGAAGTGTCAATAAGGTCATCCTGCTCGGCCATCTCGGCAAGGATGCAGAGACCCGCTTCACCCCGCAAGGGGTTTCCGTCACCAGTTTTTCCGTTGCCACCAACCGGCGTTTCAAGGACTCGCAGACCGGCGAATGGAAGGATGAGACCGACTGGCACAATATCGTCCTGTGGCGCGCCGAGAACCTCGCCAACTACCTGACCAAAGGCACCCAGGTCTACGTGGAAGGGCGGCTGCAGACCCGCAACTACGAAAACAAGGAAGGCCGTAAGGTCTACGTGACCGAGGTGGTCGCCGAGGATGTCTTGTTGGTCGGAGGCCGCGGCGCGCAGAGCGCCGCCGGCGGTGGCGACTTCAACCAGAACGTCGTATCGATGCCGCGTTCGGCACAGAAGCCCGCCGGGCCGGCAGGCGCTGGCGCTGCTCCAGGCGGCGGGGATGATGCGGTGTTCAATCAGGGTGTAACGGACGACGACGTCCCGTTCTAACCCGCGGTTTCTCGCGAGTGTCCTCTTTGCTCACTCTTCGGGCTCTTCTGTTGCGGGGCACGAATCGCGTAGGCAGATCTTCTCGAATCGGATGCTCATCCTCGGCTAATAGCTAATACACTTCAGGAACGATCCAGAGGCAAGATCTCTCGCTGGTTTTCGATCCGTTTCGCCGATCAGATTCGCGTTGACTCAATCGACGCCCAGACCGTCCGCGATTAGGGCTTCTGGCTTGATTCTTTCGCGATCAACAGCCGTCTGCATCACGATAACGCGGCAAAGGGCCTCCCATACCTCGTTCCTGTTCCAACAGCCGATCTCGGCGACCAGTCGGGCGTGATTGATCGCAAGCACGTCCCTGGCGAGATCACCGACTGTTGCATCGTGAAACGGAAAGGCGACGGCAAGTGGCGGTGACAACCGTATTAACACCCCACCAACGAGGAGCCCAAGGAAGAAAAGTAGCGCGATCCAGCCGAACCCGACTTTTCCGTAGATCCCTGGACTGAGTGTCAGCGCAACGCCTATTGTCAGGAGCACCAACTGCATCCAGCCAGGGTGACGCAAATCCGGCAACTTCAGGTTCATTGCCTGTTGTATGCGTCGCCAGTTTTCACGGCGGCCGTCTCGAGGCAGGATGGTCTCCAGCGGCGTGGACGGCCTCACTTGGCGACGATCCGCGCCGAGCGTATCAATGATTCCGCGCCGGGTTCGATAGAACGCTGCGCTCGTCAGGCAGCGCTTCGAGTCTTGTCCCTGAAGCTTCGTAACCACCAGGTTATACAGATCGCCAACCGTGGACACGCCACCGGCTTCATGATCTTCGATATGAATCTGAAACGCATCTTCGACCGCGAGCAACAACTCGACGCTATCCAAGCCCATAGAATCCCCAACACCACTCATTCTAGTGCCTGATCGGTTGACCTCTCCCTCGGGGCCACATCGTTCGCGGACCCACACTTTCCGGCGTCAAACGCTCGTGCAACCAAATCAACACCCGGCGAGGCTTCTGTCGACACTTCGGCGAATACCAGGCTGTTCGATAAATCCGCTTTGTGCGACTTTGGCCCCTCTTGCGAGTCGGAAAGTACGCACGCGCAACTGCCTCTGGTAGCTCGAACGTTCAGTTTGTTGGTAATTTGCGATTTCGCGTGGCTCTGCCCTTGCCTAGTAAGCTGACTGTAGAGGACCTCCGACTTTGCGAACGCCCCTTGCCCTGTACCTTTCCCTTTCCGCCTGCCTCGCCGCCGGCCTGGAGACCGGCGTCGCCGTGCGCGCCGATGAGGCTTCCTTTCACAGCAACAAGTATCCGCAAGCCGCCCGCCTGGGCGACGGCCGGCTGTTTGCCGTGTTTTCTACGACCGCAAAAGGCGACGGCAATGGACGCATCTATGGCGTCTTCTCGAGCGATGGCGCCAAAACCTGGAGCGCGCCCAAGTTGCTCCTCGACGACCCGGCCATGAACGACGGCGACCCGAACATCCTGGTCGGCGGCAGCAATGTTTGGGTGTTCGGAACCCGTGTCGCGATTCCGAATGACATCCGCAAGTCGGCGGTGATCGTCATCAGGAGCACGGACAACGGAGCCACCTGGTCGGCGCCTAGACCGATTCCGGTTCCGCGGCAGTACATCACCGGCAAACGGCACAACGGCATCCAACTGCAAAACGGCATGTACGCCGTCGGCATTTCGTGGGATCTGTGGGCCGAGAAAGGCATGGCCGCCCGGACCGAGGGCGAGATGTCCCTTGCCTCCGGCGTGCTGCTGTCCGCCGACGGCGACAACTGGACCCTGCACGGCAACGTGTACACGCAGGCGGACGACAAAGTCCGGCCCAGTCACACCAACGGGTTATGCGAGCCGTCCATCGTGCAGTTGCACAGCGGCGAGATCCTGATGATCCTGCGCGCCGGCGGCTCGCACCACTACGAGTCGCGCAGCCAGGACGGCGGGCTGACCTGGTCTTACCCGGTGCCAAGCGCGCTCATCGGCAGCAACACGCCCAGCGCGCTGTGCCGGAACGAGAAGAAGCCCGACGAGATTGTGGCCGTGTGGAACAACAGTCCGCTCAACCGCTGGCCGCTCGTGACCAGCCTCTCGTCCGACGGCGGCAAGACGTGGAGCAAGCCGCGGTTACTGGCGAATCCCGGGAGGCCGGCAAGCTATCCCGGCATCACTCAGTTGACCGACGGGACCTTCGTCGCAGTGTGGCAGGAGTTCCTGGCCAACGGCGGCCGCGACATCCGCTATGGCCGGTTCACGCGCGAATGGCTGCTCGGGGTGACCGACTAGGCCCTCATTCCCACACACATCGCAAACCGGCGTTGTTCCCCCGATCGCCCGGCACGTACCGGCCGCGGCGCGAAACGCGAACCAGCGACGGGTAGTAAAACCACGAGCCCCCGCGCAGCACACGGTACTGTCTCTCCGCCGGACCGCGCGGGTCCCGCGCCTCGCCCTTTCCATAAACTCTCGGATCGTACCAATCGGAAACCCACTCCCAGACGTTGCCGAGCATGTCGTAGAGCTTCCAGGCGTTGGGCCGCTTCAATCCCACACGCATCGGACCATTCCCGTTCCGCCGTAACGTGTCGGAGTACCGATCCGGCTGGTTCTTCAACACCAGGGCGCTGTCGATCGCGTCGCGCCCGCTGTTGTCGCCAAACCAGGCCACCTCGTTGAGTCCCCCGTAGCGGACACCGGTTGTCCCCGCTCGGGCCGCGTATTCCCACTCGGCTTCGGTCGGCAGCCGTCCTCCTGCCCATGCGCAGAAAGCGGCCGCCTCGCTCCAGTCCACGTTCATCATGGCCTGCTCGCCGTCGGCCCATCCGGGATTCAGTTCCCTGGCCCCGAACTTTGGCTCAGGCGGCATCAGCAAGCCTCGTTCGGCCACGTAGCGTTTCCAGGCACGAACCGTGACCTACGTTTCCCCCATCCAGAGGCCCTTCGAGATGACGACCTGATGAGAGGGCGTCTCATCGTCGTCGCACTCTCGGTCTCCCGGGGAGCAGCCGATCACGAACTTTCCCGCGGGCACCCAAACGGACCGCTGCCCGTCCTTGGGATTCACTCGCAGTTCGCCCGGCTTGCGCCCGTTCGCGTCAACCACGGCGGTGGGAAACAGGAAGGCGATCAGGGAATAGAACAGGAATCGCACATCGGCTCCGGCGTGAGTAGATTCTAGCGTGGCCGCGGTTGGCGTGAACCGCAGTGTACTCGGGTCCATCGGGCCGCTACCAAGGAAACAACCCGGCTCGCCACGATGCACCGCGACTGGCGCAGCAATTCGGTCACTGCGCTTGGGGTGCCGGATCTTGGCGCGCCGGCGTCAGATTGAACCGGATATAGCTCTTCGACGTTGCGTCAACCTGCAATTGAGGCAGCGCGCCGGAATTCTGGGCCGGCAAAGTGGTTCGCGTGGTGGCGTCGGCATCCACCACCAGGTCCGCCGCCCGCAGTCCCAGGGCCGGCAGCAGCCAGCAAAGTACGGCAATCTTCCGTGTCATCATCGTCTTCCTCCGTGGGTGTGCACGTCCGCGCCCCCTCACTAAAGGAAAACGTCACTCCGCGAAAGATCCTATCGTCCCTCCGCAAACAACGTGGATTCACGGCCCTCTCGTGTTCTTTGGCGCATCCGTATTTTCAATCGTTTGCGAAAAGTCGGAATCAATTCTCCGTTTCCCCGGGCCCGCACTCTCCATTGGAGGACCTCCGCCAGCCGCGCTGGCTATACTGAGGTTGCGGGTCGAAAGACTATGGGGAAACTGTGCTGGCTGACCGCCGCGCTCACCGCGGCATTGTGGGCCGATGGGCCCGGCGTGATCACCGCCAAATTCCGGAACCGGGACGTTGCCCTGACCGCCGACCCTGCCGCGTCCCACTGGAAACAGGCCGCCGCCGTGGTCGCGGATAAGGGTCCGCAAAAAGAGCCTGTCCCTGGCCACCGCACCGAAATTCGTGCGCTCTGGACCAAACAAAATCTATATCTTTTGTTTTCCTGCCCTTACGAGAAGCTCTATCTGAAACCGTCGCCGTCCACCGCCACGGAAACCAATCGACTCTGGGAGTGGGATGTCGCCGAGGTCTTCGTCGGCGCCGACTTCGGCAACATCCGCCGCTACCGCGAATTCCAGGTCTCCCCCCAGGGTGAATGGGTCGACCTCGATATCGACAAAGACCATCCCTTGCCCGAAGGCGGCTGGAAGTGGAACTCGGGATTTGGCGTGAAGGCCCGCCTCGATCAGGCGAAGAAGACCTGGTACGGCGAGATGCGCATCCCGATCCGCTCCATCGACACCCGCCCGGCGAAAAAGGGCCACGAGATGCGGATCAATCTTTACCGGATTCAAGGCCCGCCTCCCAATCGCACCTTCATCGCGTGGCAGCCGACGGGCAGCCCTTCGTATCACGAACCGGAGGCGTTCGGGCGCTTGCGCCTCGAGTAATGGCTATGACGGCGCCGCGGTTTCTCCGCATTTCGACCGTCGGCCTGCGTGGCATCGTGGGCTCCGGCATGACGGCCAAGCACGTGCTCGACTTCGCCGCCGCCTTCGCGACCTTTCTCGACGCGCCGGGAGCGGTCGTCGTTGGCCGCGACCCCCGGTCGAGCGGCACGATGATTCGCGAGGGCGTCATCGCTTCGCTGCTGGCGTGCGGGCGGGATGTAGTGGACCTGGGCATCGTCCCCACCCCGGTGACGCAGCACTCCATCAGCCGTCTTGACGCGGCCGGCGGCATCTCCATCGGCGCCAGTCACAACGGGCCCGAATGGAACGCCCTCAAATTCTTCGGGCCGCACGGCTCGTATCTCTCCACCGCGCAAGCCGGCGAACTGCTGGATATCTACCACCTCAAGCGTTTCGAATACGCCGAGTGGAACGGGGTAGGCAAGCGGATGGAGCGCCAGGACGCGATCGAGGCCTACGTCGATCAGCTTGCCGGCGCGTACCGGCTGGAGGATCTGAGACCGTTTCGCGTCCTGGTCGACTGCTGCAACGGAACCTCCTCGCTGATTCTCCGCTGCCTGAACGAGCGCTTCGGCCTGTCCTTTATCCTGATCAACGAGCGGATGCAGGGAGCCGCCTTCGCCCACGAGCCCTCCACCAGCCGCGAGACCGTTGCTCTCCAACTTGCCCCGCTGATGAAGCCACTAGGCGCGGATGCCGGCTTCGTCTTCGACGTGGACGCCGACCGTGTCGCCCTGGCCGATGAAACCGGCGAGCCCTTGTCCGAGGAAATCACGCTCCCCCTGCTGGCCGACTATGTCCTGCCGAGGGGGAAGGGTAAGATCGTCATCACCAACCTGTCCACCACGGCGCTGGTGGATTGGGTGGCGGAGCGGCATCACGGCAAGGTGATTCGCGTGCCCGTGGGACGCCAGGCCGCAATCGATGCCCTTTCCAGCTACCGGCCGGAACAGATCGCGCTTGCCGGAGAAGGCACCGGCGCCGTCATGATGCCGCGGTTCCGCTTTGTCTACGACGGCATCGCCTCCATGCTCGGCATCCTGACGATGATGCGCGAACACGGCTTGCCGCTGTCGCAACTCGTGGCGCGGTATCCCCGGTATTCGATCCTGAAGGGCGGCGTGCCGCTGGTTTCCCAACGCGTGCCCGCGCTGCTGATGGCCCTGCGCGACCGGTACGAGGAACAGGGCGGCACGGCCGATATCAGCGACGGCTTGCGGATGGCCTGGCCGGACCGCTGGTTCCATGTGCGCGTCAGCCAGACTGAACCGCTGGTGCGTGTGATCTGCGAGCAGCGCGGCGACCCTCCTGCCGGCTTGTTCGACTCGCTCACGGAAGAAGTGCGGAGGCTGGCCTGATGGCTCGCCGCGAACACCTCTTGAAGATCGGCGTCTCGGGTATCCGCGGCGTGGTGGGCGAATTCCTCACTCCAGGCCTGGCGGCGGCGTTCGCGCAGGCCTTCGGAACGTATGTCGGCGTGGGCCGTGTGGTCGTGGGCCGCGACACGCGCGCGACCGGCGCCATGCTGCAGCACGCGGTCACCTGCGGTCTGCTCGCCGCCGGGTGCGAGGTGGTGGACGTGGGTATCCTGCCCACTCCTACGATTCAGATTTTTGTCGGGGCCAGCCGCGCTCGGGGCGGCATTGCCATCACGGCCTCTCACAACCCTCCTGAGTACAACGCGCTGAAGCTCTTCAATGCCGAAGGCTACTTCTTCAACAATTACGAACGCGCGGAACTCCTCGACCTCTACCACGAGAGCGCCTTCCGGCAGGCATTGAACGCCGAGATCAGGACCGTGTCGCGCGACTACGAGTCGCCCGCCCGGCTGCACGTGGAACGGGTTTTGAAACACGTGGACGCCGCGCGCATTCGCGCCCGGCGCTTTCGCGTGGCGCTCGATGGCGTCAATGGCGCAGCCTCCGTGATGTCGCCTCGCTTCTTGAGCGAGTCGCTGGGATGCGAGGTCCACGCCATCTCGGTCGACATCGGCAAGCCCTTCCCACGCGTCGCCGAGCCTAGGCCGGAGGTGTTGGGCGATCTCTCGGACCTGGTTCGGACCACCGGCGCGGCGGTTGGATTTGCGCACGACCCCGACGGCGACCGGTTGGCCGTCGCCGACGAGACCGGCCGTGTCTTGGACAACGACGACGTGCTGGCCCTGGTGGTGGATGCCGTCCTCAGCCGCCTGCCGGGCGATGTCGTCGTCAACCTCACAACATCGTCCGTGATTGACGATGTCGCCCGCCGCCACGGCCGGCGCGTCTACCGCACCCCGGTCGGTGAAGCAAATGTCGTCGAGACGATGCAGGCGGTCGACGCGGTGATCGGCGGCGAAGGCTCCAACGGCGGCATCATCTTCCCTGCGGTCCATCTCTGCCGCGACAGCTACACCGGAATGGCGTTCCTCCTCGACCGGCTGGCGGAAACGGGGAAGACGGTCTCCGAACTGGCAGCGACGCTTCCCCCCTACTGGCGTCGCGACGGCAAGTTCGCCTATGAACATGGCCGGCTCGGAACCCTCATGCAATCGCTGGAAGAAAGCTTCCCCGAGGCCCAGACCAACCGAGCCGACGGGCTGAAGTTGGTGCTTCCCGAGAGTTGGGTCCACATTCGGGCGTCGAACACCGAACCCCTGCTGCGCATCTCGGTCGAAGCGCGGTCACGGGAGGGCGCCGAAGAACTGTACGCCCGTGTGCTGGGCTTGTTTGAAGCCTGATGAAGGTTCCTACTCGCCCCGCAGGGTGACGATCGTCGCGCCCCAACCCCCCGCCTCGGCCGGCGCGTCACGGTAGTCGGCGACGAAGCCGGTGCGCGCCAGAACCGAACGCACGACCTCCCGCTGCACTCCGATGCCTCGTCCATGAATGATACGAAGAGCGGTCAAACCCAATCGCCGCGCTTCCTCCAGATACGCTTCCACCGCGTCCTTGACGTCGCGAGGCGCGAACGGATGCAGATCCAAAACATCGGTGACCGGAATGCGAATCGGCTCGTCCATCGCGAAAGTGGTAAACCTGGTCAGAAGGTAGCGCGAATGGCGGCCCGAAAGAAATCGCCGGCAAAGAAGGCGCCCGCCGCACGGAAGGCGGTCACGCCGAAAAAGACCGTTCCCGCGAAGAAGGCAGCCAAGCCCAGCAAAACGGCAGCAGCGCCCGACTTGTCTGCATTACCGGCCGAAGCCGTGAAATCGTTCGAACGCCGGGTTTGCCTGGCCTGCGTGATGAGTGTCTTCACCCGGCACCTCGGCCTGTCGCCCCAAACGGCCTACCGCGAGATGCGCAAGTACACGCCGTCCGTCGAGGAGTTGAGCCGCGATGAAGTAGGCCGCCCGTATTTCGCGGCGGGACCCGAGGAGTGCCCGTATTGCGGCGCCGGCCTCAAGTGGCTCGCGTCGTTTCAGGTCCACCGCGTGGAAAGCGGCAAGGCCGCCGACACGGCCCGGCGCGAGATCGTCAAGTCGCTGCCCGAGACGCGCTTCACCGTCCTCGAAGAGAAGTCCACGCGGCAGGCCGCGTTCTATGAGTGGCTCGACAGTGTCAGCGGCAGTCTCGATCTCGACGACCCCCAATGGCTGATGGCCGTCAGCCGGCACTACCTCAGCCGCAAGGAACCGAAATCGGACTGGAGCGCAATCTGGACCGGAGTAGGGTCCATCCGGCGCTCCCGGCGGCTCGAGACCGGTTGGGAAGTCGACGGTGGCCGGTTGTTTCTCGCCCCGCTGTTGTTCGACGAACTGCTGCTGGTGCAGTACCTGGTCAGCCGTTCGCACAAGGCGGGCGGCCTCACCCTGGAAGGACGCTACACGCTGCCCGAGTTGTTCGGACGTCTGCGGAACTCGCATTACCTGCAAGGCGTCGGAGTCTCGGCGCACAATCCCTCCGACACGCTCGAGGAACTGCTCGCCTATCTTAGCGGAGGCGAGGCCGCGATGCGGTTCTATTACATCGTCGACAAGGGACCATACCTCGAGCGGTTGAAAGAAGTGCAAGACACCAGGCCGCCGCGGGCGAAACCGGTCAGCGCGGGAACCACTCGCTGAGACGGGCGCTCACCCAATCCACGGTCTCCTTCGGGTGGCATCCGAGGCATGCGTTCGGACTCTCCTCTCGCCCAAACCGCCGCGTCATCGCCGGGTCGGGAATGTCGTCAATGGTGTGCGTGCGCGCCTGGAATTCCACCGTTCGCATGATCCTGGGCATGTGGCACGACACGCAGCGCCCGCCCTCGGAATCAGGAGGGTGATGCGTGTGCGAGCGCGGATTCGCCGCCAGCGCCTGGTGACACTGGGTGCACATCCGGTCCGGGTGGTCCTGAAACTTCAGCGCCTTCAGGTTCGCCGGAAAGTCCGCGGGGTGAGGATTGTGACAGTGCCCGCAGTGGGCGCCGCCCGTGTCGAAGCACTGGGAGCGCTCGAACGACTCCACGATGAACGTGGTCTCGCGGAAACGCCCGTCCCGGTAAAAGGCCTTCCGGGAAAACTCGATCAGCGGCCGGCCTCGGGACCTGCTGGTGAACGCGGGCGTGACCCCGGAGTAGTTCATCTCGCCGTGTGCGCCGCGCTCGAACATCGCGGACTGGCGATGGCACTGCGCGCAGATTCGCACGTAGTCGCGATTGCCCAGCCTGCTGAATTCAACCGGCGGATCGGCGGGGGACTTGGTGGATCGAGCGCCCTCCCTCATGCGGCGAACGTGCGCGGCGGACGGGCCGTGGCACATCTCGCAGTTGATGCCGGGTTCGGCAAACACGATCGCTTCCGCCCTTAACTCGGCGCCGGTCAGGCGCAACTGGCTGGTATGGCACGGAGCGCAATTCAACTGGTAACTGGTGGCATCGGTGAACCGCGAGAACGTTTCGATATCGGTCCGTGCCGACGTGGGCGGATCGATGGTCTTCCAGTAGTTGAACCAGTGGCCGGTAATCCGGTTGTACTGAATGGGAAAGACCTGGATGCGGCCGTTGGCGAGTCGCGTCGCGTAAGCTTGCTGCCACTTGGACCCGATGGTGTAGTCCACAGGGTATCGCCGCCATTCGCCTTTTGGATCGCGCGTTTCAAAGTAGTGCCGCCCTCCTTCGGTCAGCGCGCGAAGCAATGTCTTGCCCGCGGCGTCGCGATAGGCGAAGCCGCCGAATTCGCCGAATACGTTTTCCGGCCGGTAGGGCGAGAGCATGCGCGCCATACCGGTCGAGAGCCAGGCTTTGTGTTCCTTCGCGTGACAGGCCTGGCAGGAAGATGAGCCCGCGTACTCGGCGGGCTGCTCCGGCTTGCCGGCCGCTGTGCCGGGCGGATCCGCCCCGAGTTCTCGCAAGGTCGCGCGAAGAGACGCGCGCAGCTTCGGTTCGAGGGCCGTCCACTGCGGCTCCGTGAACCCGGACGGACGCGCCAGGCGGTCCAGCAGTTCCCACGCCCGCCGCGCGCTGCGCGCGGCTTCCGCTTTCAGCCCGACACCCGCCTGCACCTGGCTCAGCGACACGAGCAGCAGCGGGTTCTCGGGCAACAGCCGCAGCGACTGTGTGGCGTGCTTCAGAACGCAATCGGGGCGGCGCAGATCGATGCACGATTTCGCGGCGACGTCGTAGGCTACGGACAGAAACGCGGATGCGGGATAGGCCGACACGAACGTCTCGGCACGTTCGAGTCTGCGGGCCGGATCGCGCGTGGCAAAGACGCTCTCCAGCGCCGCTCGTTCCTTGGTGTCCTCGATCTGGTCGAGCAGGCGGAAGTTCTTGCGGTCTTTTTCGAAGATGACGGTGTCGATTTCCTGAGCGAAGGCGCCTGTGCTCAATAGCAAACACAGTGCCGCTGTTCCTCTGAAAAACCAGCGCCTGACCGGCCCGAGGGTCCTCTTCATGGGTGGTTCTGATCAGTCTCCATGCTAATCCGAACGCCAATCCGATGGTTCTCAATGACGCACCGGGTGACAGTCTTGGGTTGGCTGGCTCGCCTCATCATGAAGACGAGGCACGACGATTAGTTAGACGGTTGGAAGACGAAACGCGCGGGCCAGTATCTGTAGCAGCGCGCCGAGATCTGTTTCTGAAAGCGCACCCAAATGCCGAACAATCCCGCTCTTCGGCAGCACAGTCAGCTTGTGGGCACGAACGTATGACGGAACATTCAGACCCGCCGTTCGCCACTCTCGAATCGGTAGATCGAACTCTGAATGCCTCGGCTGGGAAGTGACCGGCGCCGCGACAAAATCGTCGTCGCCCGCGTCGAGAAGGACGACCGCAGGGCGTATCTTGCCTCCGGAAGTCTGGTGAAACTCGATTCGAACGAGTATGACGCTACCGAGCGGGAGGATCATCAAGCAGCCGCTCATAGACGGCATCTTCCGCCGCATACGCGGCTTCAAAGGACCGAATTCCAGCGGCTCGCCACGCGCGCAGTTCATCCTCGGCCCCATCCCATTGAAGGACCACGTGCAAAGGCTCTCCCGTGGGGACCTGCCCCGCGACGTCGATGGGAATCAGGATCTGGCCATCGCGAGCCACGACGGCCTCAAACTCGATTGTTTTCATATCGTCATCCCTGACCATCATCGCACCTTGCAGTCGCCCGGGCGGGCGTCGGAACCGGCGTCGAGGGGGGATTGAGTCGCATGCGGCGGTCCGCTTCCGGGGCTACTCCCACCCGCACCAATCCATGGCCGCCAGGGCGAACGTTTTCGTCGCCGTGACCAGGTCGTCGATGTCGACGTACTCGTCCACGGCATGCGCCTGCAACAAGCTGCCAGGCCCATAGATCACGCTCGGGATACCGGCCAGGTTCAGGAACGCGGCATCGCAGACGGCGCAGAATCCCTGGAACAAGTCCCGGTGATCGACCGGCCGCGGGCTTACGGCTTTGCGGTGAGCCGCCGCGCAGGCCTGCACGATAGGGTGCTCGACGGGAATCGACGAGGGCGGCCAATGCAGGTTGAACGTGATCTCCGGAGGATTCTCCTTGAGCCACGGATCGAGTTCGCAGGCCTTGGTGATGTACTCCTGGATCTCGCGCTTGACGTCGTCGACGGATTCGTCCGGCGGATACCAGACAGAGTATTCAATGGTGCAGAACTGTGAGATGACGAACGGAATCATCACCCCGTGGGGGCCGCCGGTGATCACTCCAGGGTGCAGCGAGAAATGCCCTGGTCGAAACAGCGGATGCTTCTTGCTTTGGCCCCATTGCTCCTCCAGCCGGCAGATGGCCTGGAGCAGGTAGACTCCTTTTTCGATGGCGCTCACGGCGATCTCCGAGCCGCGGCCCCACGAACGGATCATCTCGCTGCGTACCGACGCATGACTCGCTTTCCCGCGGCAGGTGACCGTCATCCATAGCAACCCTGGGGTCACCGGCACCACCGCCAGGTCCACGGGGGGCGCCGTGGGCTCGGAAACAATCGCGGCGTCCGCGCGGTACTTCTCGCACACGGCCGAGACGCCTACCTCGTGGTTCATCGTCTCTTCTCCGACCACGCTTTCGAGAATCACATCGCCCTTCAGGACCACGCCGCAACGCCGCAGCGCTTCGATACCCTTCAGTTGGGCGACGACCCCGCCTTTCATGTCACACGCGCCGCGGCCGTAGAGCTTGCCGTCTTCCGTCTTCCCGCTGAACGGATCGCCGAACTTCCAGTCCGAGGGATTGCCGACCGGCACGACGTCGATGTGCCCGTTATAAATCAGCGAGCGCCCTCCGCCCGATCCCGCCAGGACGCCCACAAGGTTGGCCCGGTCTTTCTCGCGCTCCACGAAGTCGACCGCGCACCCGGCTGCCCGGTATGCGGTGGCGAGCTTCTGATTACAGGCCGTCTCGCCGCCGACCTCCTTCTGATAATCCATTCCGGGATAGCGAGGGTTGACGCTGGGAATGCGAACCAGTTCGGCGGTGAGGGAGACGATTTCGTCCCGCATCGCATCAATGGTTTGAAGAACCTGTTCTGCTTTGTTCATGGGTCACCGTGATGGTGGAGTCGTTCTGATGGATCTCATCGAGCCACACTTCCACGCGGCTGTCAAGTGACGGAGGCCGCCACGCGCACGGTTTCGCCGCTATGCTGGAAGTCAAATGCCACGCCGACGTGACTTCCTGACTTTGGCCGGCCCGCTCGCCGCGCTCAGCGCCTCGGCCGCCACGCGACTGCCGAATCTGACGATGGACCCTTCCCAGGCAAAGCTGACCCGCGAGCCGTTTGGCGATCTGCGCATCTTCTTCGACGGGCCGACCGATCAACTTCGGTCTATGACGGCCGGCAGCCTCGAACTCAAACCCGGCACCTCGCCTCACCCGCCGCACAGTCACCCGGACGAGGAGTTCCTCCTGGTGACCGCGGGCACTGGCGAAATCTCAGTGGAAGGCAAGATCACGAAAGTCAGGCCCGGCTCGCTGATGTACTGCGCGGCAAACAAAGTTCACGGGATCTCCGCGGGCAAAACACCGCTCCTGTTCTACTTCTTCAAGTGGCAGAAGTAGAGCGTTGGGACGCGGTGGTGCTCGGCGGCGGCGCGGCCGGCCTGATGTGCGCCATCGAGGCGGCGCGCGGCGGCAAACGAATCGCCGTCGTGGAGCACAACTCGGAAGCCGGCCGGAAGATTCTCATCTCCGGCGGCGGGCGCTGCAACTTCACCAACCTGCACACGGGGCCTGGGAATTTTGTTTCCGCCAATCCGCACTTCGCCAAGTCCGCGCTGGCGCGTTATCAGCCCAAGGACTTTCTCGCGCTGGTGAACCGGCACCGGATCGCCTTCCACGAAAAGACGGCGGGACAACTCTTCTGCGACGGCTCGGCGCGGGAGATCGTCGCGATGTTGCTGCGGGAATGCGAGGCGGGCAAGGTCTCGGTTCTTACTGGCCGTCGGGTGTCCGAGGTGCGGCGAACGACGGAGTTCGTGATCGACACAGACCAGGGCAGTCTCGCCGCGTCCATTCTCGTGGTCGCGACGGGCGGCTTGTCGATCCCCAAGATCGGCGCGACCGATTTCGGGTACCGTCTGGCGCGTCAATTCGGACTGCGCATCGCACCCTGCCGCCCAGCACTGACGCCCCTCTTGTGGTCCGCGGAAGACCGCGACCGCTTTCAGGGACTGGCCGGCGTGTCGGCGGAGGTTCACCTACGGGCAGCCCGGCAATCGTTTCGGGAGAAGATGTTGTTTACGCACACCGGCGTGAGCGGACCGGCGATCCTGCAGATCTCCACCTATTGGACTCCCGGCGGCCCTTTGACCGTGGACTTGGCGCCCGGCCGGGATCTGGACGCACAACTGGTCGAGCGAAACGACGGACTCGAAGTGCAGGCCATTCTGAGCGGGTGGCTGCCGCGAAGGCTGGTGGAACGCTGGCTGGAAACGAACGGATTCGCCTCAAAGCCCGTGCGGCACATGGCGATGCGGGATCGCAAGCGTCTCGCCGCCACGCTTCACGCCTGGACGCTGCATCCGGCGGGATACGAGGGATACGGCAAAGCCGAGGTGACCGCGGGCGGGGTGGACACGGACGAACTGTCGTCACAGACCATGGAGAGCCGTCGTGTCCCAGGGTTATATTTCGTCGGCGAAGTGGTGGACGTGACGGGTCAACTGGGCGGGTTCAACTTTCAATGGGCGTGGGCGTCGGGGCACGCGGCCGGGCGGGGAATCGCCGGTGGAGGATAAGCCGCCGTTCAGTGCTATCCGTACCCTGGGTCACCGTCACCAAACGACGCGCCCTCCATACTGTTCGATCGCCGTGTCTGGTGTGAGAATCGTCATTCCGTGAACAATCGCCTGCGCAACCAGCATGCGATCGAACGGATCGGCGTGGAGCCCTGGCAACCGGCCCGCGTGGAGAGCTGATGCTTCGTCGATGTCCAATGCGTCGATGCCGCTCGCTTCGCGGATTCTGGGGGTAAAGATATCCGGCTTTTCAGGGAGTGGAAGTCGCCCGGCGGCATGTTTGATCGCAATTTCCCAGGCAGAAGCAGCGCTCAAATAACGTTCGTTGTTACGATCCAGAAAGACCGCGGCCGCTTTGGCGCTCAGGCGGGGGGAGTCACTGGCGATCCAAAGAAACGTGCATGTGTCTACGAGAAGTTTCACGCGAGAGCCTCATTTGCCGGCGAACGCTCTCAGAATCTTGTCGGGCAATGGCTCGAAGAATGAATCCGGGACAACGAACTTACCCTTGGCGGCACCGATCTTCGGTTTGCGAGCCGGCTTCTGGCGAAGCGCTCGGATTTCCGCCACGGGCTGATTACGCTTGCACAGCAACAAGGCCTCTCCAGGCGCCAGTTCGGCCAGATAGCGCGACAGGTTGGTTTTTGCATCGTGGATGTTGACTCGATCCATAGTCTTATAGTGAATCATTTAGTGAACTAAGTCAATGTCCGGCGCAGGCCGGTCCGGGAAGCCGAGCATCGCCCGAACCTTGATGCGCGAAAGGTTTGCAGGTATGCTGCTGTCTTGACGCTCGCTCTCCGAGGTGCGACCGGCCCCTCACTCATGCCGCTCACTCGACGAATCATGATGGGCGTGCTGGCCGCCGCGGCGCTGCCCGCTCGAGGCGAAGATCTGCCTCCCGCCCGGACGATCACCCGCGGACCCAAACATCATTGGTTCGGCTACTACGACAAGCTGCAGTTCGATCCCACGAGCCGGTATGTGCTCGGCATGGAGGTGGACTTCGCACACCGCTCCCCTCGGCCGGAGGACGCCATCCGCATCGGCATGGTCGACCTCCGGGACCGGGATCGCTGGATCGACCTCGGTGAAACACACGCCTGGTGCTGGCAGCAGGGCTCGATGCTGCAGTGGCTGCCGAGTTCCAAAGATCAGGTGATCTACAACGATCGCCTCGAAGGGCGTTTTGTCTCCCACATCCTGAACGTGCACACTGGGAAGAAGCGCACGCTGCCTTCGCCGGTCTATTCGGTGAGCCCGGACGCCAGATGGGCCGTTGCGCCCGACTTTCGCCGCCTGAACGACACCCGCCCCGGCTACGGGTATTGCGCCATTCCCGACCCCAACCAAGATCAGTCCGCCCCGAAAAACGCCGGCATCTGGCGCATGAACCTGCGCACGGGGAAAACCGACCTGATCTTTTCGATCGCGGATGCGGTCGCGCTTCCGTTCAAGTACGGCGACTGGTCGGGGGCCAAGCATTGGTTCAACCACCTGTTGTTCGCGCCGGACGGCAAGCGATTCTGCTTTCTCCACCGCTGGGCGTGGCCTGGCAAGCCTGGCCGGGTCACCCGGATGTTCACCATGGGGATCGACGGCAAGGATGTCTTCGAGCTGATGCCGTACGGGAATTGTTCTCACTTCATCTGGCGCGACCCGCGCCACGTGCTGGCCTGGTCGCGACACCCGTCGCACCAGGATCGCTTCTACGTGTGGCGCGATCAGAGCGATCGGGTGGAAGTGGTGGGCAAGGACGTGATGACCGCCGACGGCCATTGCACCTACCTGCCGGGCAACGAATGGATCCTGAACGATACCTATCCCGACCGGGACCGCAACCAGAACCCCTACCTGTTTCACGTCGCCACCGGCCGCCGCGTGCCGTTAGGACATTTTCCGTCACCCAAGGAATACACGGGTGAATGGCGTTGCGACACCCATCCGCGGTTCAGCCGGAACGGCAGGCTGGTGTGCATCGATTCCCCGCAGCACGGGGCCGGGCGTCAGATGCACCTCATCGACATCTCCCGGATCGTGACCAGCGGCTGAAGAGGCCGAGTGCCGCCGGGCGACGCCTTTTGTCGGCCGGCGGAAGGACAGGCCCACAGGCCACTCGGAAGGATTTATTTGGCTTCCTCCAGAATTTCCGCCACTGGACCGTCGACATCCTCCACCTTGATGATGAAGCGCTTGCGCGCGGCCAGTTGTCCCTCCGGCACGGGAAAGTGGACGCAGATCATGCGGTCCATGGTAGTGCGAGGCGGGACCTTCACACGGGCAATCAGACTGTCGTTGTACTTCTGCCCCAGCGCCGGATAGTACTCAAACAGCCGCCGGGCATCGGTCTCGGCCACCGATTCGCCGGCCACCTGCTTCTTGCCGTCGTCGACCAGCACCTCAACTCCGCGCACCACAAACGGATAGTCGGATGGGTTGGTAAAGCGGAAGTCGAGCACGGCGATGGACGATTGCGGCTCCAAGCCAATCGTGCGCACTTTCAGGACCGAACCCTTCAGCTCGATGTGCGCCCCGCGCTGAATCCACAATATGGCTCCGATGCCCAACCCGGCGACCGCCATTCCCGCCAGGAGCATTGCCGGCCTGATCGGTAGCTTCTCCATCACGTCTCCCGGACGAGGCGCAGGATCTCCCGCATCGACTCGTGGGACTTCTGAATCAGATCCACGCCAGGCGAGAAGTAGTGGGTCTCGAGCCCTACTTGTCCCTTGTACCCATCACGCGCCAGCGCGTTGAAGATCGCGGGCCAATCGAGCCGCCGCTTCTCGTCCAACAGGCTGTGCCCCTTGATCTGCACGTTGCCGATCCGCTTCTTGGGGAGCATCGCGTAACCGTCCGGATACGGATTTTCTCCCTGGCTGGTCTCGTTGAGGGGGTCCCAGTTGACGCCCAGCGCCTTGGACGGAACCATTTTCAGGACCTGCACCAACTCCGCGCAGGTCGCCACGTTGCAGGCGCCTTCGTTCTCAATCAGGAGCCAAATGCCCTCTTTCTCGGCGATTTTGGTCATCTCCCCCAGAACATCGGCAATACGGGGGAACAGCTTGGCCGGTTCGGCCACCCGCATGCCCGCAAACACGCGCAGCTTGTTCACCTCCAGGATATGGGCCGCCCGGATCGCCGTGCGCAGCGTGTCCAGCCGGCGCTCAAACATGAGCTTTTCCTGCTCGATCTGTTTCGCTGGATCGTCCTTGCGCGGTCTCACGGGCTCGGTGCCCGGCCACTGAAATTTCATCAGCGACGAGTTGAGGAACGATACCTTCAACCCCCGCTCGCGGAAGGTGGCGGCGGCCGCTTTCACTTCGGCTTCCGGCATCCTGGCGTACTCCGGACCCTTGACCGGACGCTTGGCGGGCACGCCGCGAAGTTCGATCCACTTGAGATCGTAAAGTTTGGCGAACTCGAGGGCCGATTCGGCGGTGATGCCGATCTCGTCCGTGATCGCGCTGACGCGCGACGCGTCAATGCGGGAAGTAGCGGCAAAGCCCGGCAAGGCGGCCGCGGTCGCAATCAACTCACGCCTGGTCATGGTCATGGTCGCCCTCATGATAGCGCGGGTCCGTCCAGTCGCGCCCCCGCCGGTCGGCTATGATCGGATTGTGGACTTCGAGAAGACCATTCGCGAAATGCAGGACACGCTGACGGTTATCGTCGAGATCGAGCGGCGCCAATCCGCTCTCCTAAAAGATCACTCCCAGTTACTGGCCGACCACGACCGACTGCTGGCCGACCAACATCGCTCGATGGTGGAACACGATCGCAAAATGTCCGAGATCGACGACAAGCTCAACGCCCTGGTCAGCATCGTCGACGGCCGGATCCGCGGCCAGCGCCAGTAAATCTACTCTTCGTCGTGCTGCGCAGCCAGCGTCGTAATGACGTTCATGTCTTCGAGCGTCGTCACATCGCCAGCCACCGTATTGCTGGTCACGATTTCGCGCAGAAGCCGCCGCATGATTTTGCCGCTCCGCGTCTTGGGCAAACCCTCGGTGAACCGGATCTGCTCCGGCTTGGCGAAGCTGCCGATCTCTTTGCCCACCCACTGCCGCAGGTCTTCCGCCAGGTGATCGTGACTCCAGTCGCCCTTCTTCAAGGTCACGAACGCGCATACGGCCTGGCCGGTAATCTCGTGAGGCCGGCCGACCACCGCCGCTTCCGCCACCGCGGGATGACGGACCAGCGCCGACTCGAGTTCCATCGTGCTCAACCGGTGGCCGCTGACGTTCATCACGTCGTCCACCCGGCCCAGCACCCAGAAGTAGCCGTCTTCGTCCTGCCGCGCGGCGTCACCGGTGAAGTAGATGCCCGGAATTCGGGACCAGTAGTTGTCTTCGTAGCGCTTGGGGTCACGCCAGCACGTCCGCAGCATGCTCGGCCACGGCCGCTTGATCACGAGAAAGCCCTCGCGATTCGGCCCCACCGGCTTGCCTTCGAGGTCGACCACTTCAGGAAGCAGACCCGGCATCGGCAACGTGCCGGACCCCGGCTTGAGCGGAACCGCGCCCGGCATCGGTGCGATCAGGATCGCGCCCGTTTCGGTCTGCCACCACGTATCGACGATCGGACATCTCGACTTGCCGATTACGCGGTAATACCATTCCCACGCCGAAGGGTTGATCGGCTCGCCGACCGAGCCCAGCAGACGCAGGCTGGCCATGCTGTGCTTCGCCGGCCACGAGTCGCCGTGCTTGATGAACGCCCGAATGGCCGTCGGAGACGTGTACAAAATGTTGACCTGGTACTTGTCGATGATGCGCCACAGCCGGTCCGGTTGGGGAAAGTCCGGCGCGCCCTCGTACATCACGGTCGTGGTGCCGACGGAGAGAGGGCCGTAGACGATGTAGCTGTGGCCGGTCACCCAGCCGACGTCGGCGGCGCACCAGTAGGTGTCTTCTTCCTTGATGTCGAACACCCACTTCATCGTCATGGTGACCTGAAGCAGGTAGCCCGCCGTGGAATGTTGAATGCCCTTCGGCTTGCCGGTGGTCCCGGAGGTGTAGAGGACATAGAGCGGATGCTCGCCATCGAGCGGCACCGCCGGCACGTCCTCGGTCGCCGTCTGGTCCAGTTCGTGCCACCAGGAATCGCGCCCTGCTCGCATCGGCGTCTCGCTGCCGGTTCGTTTGAGGACGATCACGTCCTTGACGCTCGGACAGTCGACGGCAATCGCATCGTCGACGGCCGGCTTCAGCTTCACTTCCTTGCCCCGCCGCCACGCTCCGTCGCAGGTGATCACTACGCTGGCTTCGAGGTCCTGAATTCGCGTCTTCAACGCCTCCGCCGAGAACCCGCCGAATACCACGCTGTGCGTGACGCCCAGCCGCGCGCAGGCCAGCATGGCCACCGCGACCTCCGGCACCATTCCCATGTAGATGATGGCGGTGTCGCCGGTCTTCAGTCCCCGCTGCTGGAGCACACTCGCGAACCGGCACACCAGCCGGTGCAGTTCCTGGTAGGTCAGGATCCGCTGATCTCCCGATTCGCTCTCCCAGATGATGGCAGCCTTATTTTTGCGCGAGCTCGACAGGTGCCGGTCCAGACAGTTGTAGCTGACGTTGGTCTTTCCCCCCACGAACCATTTGGCGTAGGGCGGATGCCACTCGAACACGTGCGACCATTTCTCGAACCAGTGAAGCTCCCGTTCCGCGAGTTCACCCCAGAATTCTTCGGGGTGTTCCTTGGCGCGCTCCCAGAGGGCGCGGTACGCGTCCATGCCTTGTACGTGGGCTTTCGAGACGAATTCGGGGCTCGGTGAATACACGGGGGTCTTCTCGGACATAAACAGTCATCGTATCAGAACGCGATTACGGCGCGACCGCGAATCCGGCCGTGGTGCAGGGCTTCCAGCAGCGACGGCGCTTCGTCGATGGAGTGCGTCTCCACCCACGGTTTCACGATGCCTCGAGCAGCCAATCGGAACACCGCGGCGAGGTCTTCGCGCGACCCGAGATAGCTTCCGCGGATCGTGATGCCCTTGAGCACGGTATCGACCAGTGGCAACTGATACTGGCTGGTCGAAAGGCCGACCAGGATCACGGTGCCGGTGCGCTTCACCGAACGAAAGGCCTGCTCCACGGCGGCGGGATTGCCGGTCAACACCACGGCCGCGTCCATTCCGCCGTGTTCCTTCTGGAGGGTGCGGCTGCCGGTGTCGGCCGGAACGACGATGTCGGCGCCGATCGCCTGGGCGTGCTCCAACTTCTCGGGCGAGATGTCCGCCGCCGCGGTACGAAGGCCGTTCTGTTTGGCGTATTGAATGGCGAGATGGCCCAGACCGCCCATGCCGAAGATCGCAACCGACTGCCCGGCGGCCAGGTTCGCGGCCGACAGGGCTCCATACGCGGTCCACCCCGCGCAGCACAGCGGGGCCGCTTCCGCCGCGTCCAGTTCCTCCGGGACCTTCGCCAGATGCTGGACGGCGATCACGGCGGCGGTCGCCATGGCTCCGTCGACCGTGTAGCCGGCGTTCTTCTGCCGCGCGCAGTAGCGGTCGAGTCCCGCCCGGCATAGTTCGCAGGCGCCGCAGGTGGTGGTCAGAAACGTGACGCCCACGCGATCGCCCGGCCGCACTTCGGTCACACCGTCCCCCACCGCCGTGACTCTACCGATGCCTTCGTGCCCCAGCGTCAACGGCGTGCGCGGCAGTTTCTCCAGTCCCGCGACGAACAGGTCCGAGTGGCAGACGCCGCAAGCCTCCAGTTGCACCGCGGCCTCGCCGGGACCCGGAGCCGCAATCTCCCCCCTCTGCACCGTAATAGCGCCCAGCGCCGACTCCAGAATCACCGCCGTTCGTTGCATGCCATCGTCACGATACCAGACGCGGACCCTGCGCTACACTCGACTGGAGTTGCATGCACAAGACCGTCATCTTGGACCTCGGAAAGGTCATCGTCCCGTTCGATTTTCAGCGCGGCTACCGCGCCCTGGCGGAGTATAGTCCGCTCCCGGTGGAGGAGTTGCCCGGCCGCATCCGGGCGACGGGCCTGGTGGTCCCGTTTGAAACCGGCCAGATCGAGGCGAGAGAGTTCGTAGAGCGGTTCACCGCCGCGCTCGACGCGCGAATGTCGTACGAGGAATTCTGCCGCGTCTGGAGTTCGATCTTTCTCCCGGATCCGCTGATCCCGGAGGAACTTGTGGCCGGTCTGCGCAACCGGTACCGGATGGTCCTGCTGTCGAACACCAACTCGATTCACTTCGAGATGATCCGCGAGAATTATCCGATCCTCCGGCATTTCGACGAGTACGTGGTCTCGTACGAAGTCGGGGCGCTGAAGCCCTCGCCGAAGATTTACGACGCCGCGATTCGTGCCGCGCGGTGCGAGCCCGGCGAGTGTTTCTTCGCCGACGATATCCCGGAGTATGTGGAAGGCGCGAGGCGCGCGGGAATCGATGCGGTACAGTTCCTGAACGCCGGCCAGCTACAGGCGGACCTCGAAGCGAGAGGCATTCGCTGGGTCTGAAGGCTATTCCACTCGCTCCCAGACCAGGTAGCCTTCGGCCCCTGGCTGCTCGGGGGGCCAGGCGACGTACAGGTGCTGTCCTCGAAACTCAAGAGGGATCTCGGCGCGGCCGGACGCGGCCGCCTTCCTTCCATTCCACCTCAGCCAGAAATACTGGTTCTTGCGGAACCATAGATGCGAATCGTCCACCTGGCCTGAGGGCAGGGTGGCAATGACGTCGCGAGCCTCCGTAAATTCCAAACGCCGCAGCGGCAGGTCTTCCGAAGGCACTACGGCGTCTTCGAGCCTCCGTACCTTGCCAATCGCCTTCCAGGCGCCAACCATCCTCGCCGCCTGACGCCAGTACGCATCCGGTCCAAAGCGCTTTCGGCCCATGCCGGGCACCGGGCCGCCCTGCATGGCGATGCTGATGCCCGAGAGGGCCAGCAGCAAGACCGGCGTGAGTCCCCAGAGCAGCCAATATTGGCGGCCCACGGCCCATTGCGGATCCGACCGCGCGACGGCCACCTCATTCGAAAGGGATCCCGGCGGACAGGACAGCAACAACAGCGACGCGACGGCCGCAGGGACCCACAGCAGGAGAAAGCCGTCGATGTGCGTGCCGCCGGCGGCATCGTGCTGCGTGTAGCCCGCCACCGTCACCCAGAGGACAAAGAGCGCCATCAGCGCGCCCTTGCCGAACGAACTTTGCGGCGCCAGGCGGCGATCGCCCTTCGCATAGCGGTCGAGGAAGTACAGCACGGGCAGAGTCGCCAACAGGCCCAGAAAAACAACCCACACCCAGGCCGGCAGGCCCGCCAGATCGGATGCGCCCGGAAGGGACAACCTCGGCGCGGCGTGCCGCCGGAAGTTCACCCACTGGATCGCGACCAGCACGACAAACGCCGCGTACACATCGAGCGGCGTCCGGCTGGTGTCTTCTTCAGGCGAGGCCAGCCCTCCACGAATCAACCGGCCGGCGCCCAGCGCGATCGCCAGGGCCATGAAGAAGCCGAAGCAGACTTCCGCGAAGCGCCATTGCGGCCAACCGCCCTGGAACGGCCCCCAATGGATAGCCAGCGGATGCCGCAGAAACACGGCCAGCGCAAAAGCCAGGCCGCCTCCCAGAACCCCGTACAGGCAAAGCATCAGGGCGGCCCGGTTGCGGCGTTCTTTCAGGTAGAGCGCAAACACGATCAGCACGAATGCCAGCCCGCCCCAACTCTCGCTGCGGTGCAGGGGCCCGAGGCGCAGTCCGCCGAACTTCGTCAACGCCAGGTAGCCTGCCCACCAAGCGATCCCTGCCCGGAAGTAAAGGGCCGCGGCCGCCCGATCCCTCTTCGACCACAGCCAGCACAAGCCGCTGACCAACACGGTGAGGGTCGCCGAAAGCCATTCTCCGCCGTGGAAGTGCCGCACGGAGAATGTCTCGTAGGCCTCTTTCTGGGAGGGCAGAAAAGACAGGTAAAGGTACGAAGCGAGGAAGGCCGCGCAGATCCAGGTGAACGGACGGATCAGCCTCTCCAACTCCGAGCGAGGTTCGGTCAGCGCGAGTCCGAGCGCGCCGCCCCCGATTCCGGCCCACAGGCCTCCCAGAAGAAATAACATCGAGTAGCCGAACAGGACATCGGGAAAGGAGCCGGACAAGGTGTAGAACGTCTGCTCCATGTAGCTGAGTGACCCGCCCCAGGCCCAGCCGATGGCCCCGAACAAGCCCGCCACGGCGGACCGGCGCTGCCAGTCGGGCCGGCCCGAACCGAGGCAGAGGACCAGTGCGAGCAAGGCGCCCGGCACCATGGCCCCGGCTTCGTGGCCGACCGTCCCTCGGTAGCCCCACCCGTAAGCCATGGCGAAGGCGGCCAAAAGATAGAAACGCAAAGCGGGGTTGTTCGAAATCGTGGCCATCGCGTCACTCCTGTGGGAGACGCCTCGGGGTGGCCCCGGGCCTCTGTGAAGGAACGTTTCAAGAGTACACCTTGGCAATCCGGCGCGACAGGATATATGGTGCCCGCAGTCCGTTCTACGAGACGATGCGGGAGGTTTCGTCAGGCGACGTCATCTTCTCGTTCGTGGATATCCGGATCGCGGCGATTCGGAGACAGCGATATCATGTTGGTTTCATGGAATGCCTGAGGGCTCTGTGGATGGATGAACGATATGTCCGTCACGAATTGCGATAGTCAACTGCCCGAGGGAGCGGATTTCTGCCCGGGTTGTGGCACTACGTAAACGAAGGGACCAGACGAACCTCCAGGCAGGTTCCTCAGCAACTCAACAACACGCGGGGGCATGTGGCGGGAAAAAGAATCAATCGGCGAGCGTTCCTTGCGGCAGGAACAGCGATCGTGGCTTCCACGAGTACACAGGCCGAAGCCAGTCCGAACTTGTTCGCTTTTTCAGGTGGCTCCGGCGGGGCCATGGAAGGAGCTTCTCTTTCCACCGGAGAGAAGAGGCTCAACAACCTTGTTTCGGAGCTGTTCCGCACCTCTTCCATTCGCAAGTCCGGCGGCTCCTTTCGGTTTGCCCGGCCCGCCAACGGTTGGATCTTGATTTCCGCCTCGCACAGGGGAAAAGGAAACCTCACCCTGCTCATTGATAACGAGCCGATCGAAAGCGCCGTCGCCGCCCAGGGTGACCGGGGCGGCGGAGTTGCGGAAGCGGTGCGCTTTGTCACGAAAGGCGAGCACCAAATCCGGGTGAAGTGCGAGCGCGGAATGAGAGTCGACAGGCTCGTGGTTCGGGCCATACCCGAACTCATCGATTGCGGGCTGTTCGACCCCGCGATCAAAGCGTTCGGTCGTTACGACATGGACTTTCTCGCAAAGGACGTTCTGCCCAACATCACCACGTTGGAGGTCCCCAGCAATATCCATCTCCCGGAAGCGACCATCGAGAAGTGGCACCGTCAGGGGAAACGGTTCATCCTCCAGGTCGGAATCAACCACCAGGCCCAGACCCCAAGCGACCACTTCAAGTACTGGGCTGAGATCCTGGACCGGAATCCTTTCGCTGACGGAATCATCATCAATGAGTTCATCGTGAACACACCCTCGGCGGAATGGAATGTGCCATTCAGCGCGGAGCGGCAGAAACGGATCGATGAGGAAGGCCGGCGCACCCGCTCCTGTGAAGAAGCCCTCAAACAGTTGCGTGCCGACCCCCGTTACCGGGACAAGGCGGTTCATGCCTACATCGGCGGCAGCGGCAAGAAGCTGAACGAGGAGGTCATCGGCCCCACATTTGTGCAAACCCTGATCGATTGCCGCTATCCCATAGCCCTCGAACGCTACCTGTTCGAGCGGTCAAGCGAGCAGAAATCGGAAGACGCCTTGCGGGAATTCGTCGATGGCATAGCCGATTGGGAGGCCAAGCGGCCGGGCGCCAAACAGAACATGGTCATCGCATTTGGCTTGTTCTCCATGCCACCCGGAGGCATCAACAAATTGCCCAACGTCGATTTCCACGTCTGGATGGACCGGCAGATGAACACCGTGGCCAATCACCCAACCTTGACGCGCATCCGCGGCCTGAGCTGGTGGACATCCACACTCGCCGATGAGGAGACGGTGCGGTTTGTCGGAAAGCTCTACCGGCACTATGGGATCGAAGGTAGAACGGACATGCTGACCAGGGATCCTCTGTTTCTAACGCACATCCAAAACGCCGATTTCGAGAGGGGAACCGAGGGCTGGACTCTGCATTCGGCCGAGGAGAACGCCACCCGGCCAGGAAGTTTCCCGCGATATGGCCGGATCGAGGGGCGGTATATGGGCCTCGGCCGCCCGGCCGATCCTGAACACATCGGTGACACGTTCCTGGTCATGAAGCGTAGCAAGAAGGGCCCCAACACGTTTTCGCAAACGATCGGGAACCTCAAACCGGGCCGGCTCTATTCCATGAAGATGTTCACCTGCGATTACAACGACCTGGTGAATCCAAGAAAGAAAACCAGCGAAGAAGCCGCCGAATTCGCGGGCCGGGTGGTCCTCGAAGGGGTTGACGTTGACCCTGCGAAGTCATTCATGGAGATGTATGCCTCCAACCCGGAGCCTCCCATCCCGGTCTGGATCACCTACCATTGGAAAGTCTTCCGGGCCAAGAGTGCCACGGCGAAACTCATCGTCTCGGACTGGAAGGACGATAGGCAACCAGAAGGCCCCTTCGGCTTGGAGCAGACCTTCAATTTTCTGGAAATTCAGCCGTACCACGAGTGACGCGAAAGCGTGATGGCGGGCGCCGGGGCACAGGACCCGCGGAAGACCGGGGCGGGATGTCTCAGATTGTTTGAGACGAAGTCAGGCTTCCCAGGTTTCCATCTTGAGTAACCACGACACCTTACGGACGCGGAAGCAGTTCAACGGCAGCGCCTTTTATGCCCCGATCGTGGTTGTCCCCAGAACACGACACGCTGCAGGTTAGATCTGTCGAAGGGCGTTGAGGTATGTTGTGTTCGCGCCGAGCGCCGATCGGGCTTCGGTCGCCGTGAGCTGTTCGAGGTCTTTGCGGTGCTGCTGGAATTCGCGCCAACCATGCCCGCATCCCGGGCAGGCGACTCCCTCAGGGAAGTGTTCGGGCTCGTTGTTTTGGAGGTGTTGCAGGCGCGCCCTGATGCGGCGCTCCTTAGCCTCGTACTTCAGGATTTCTGAGGCAGCCTCTTCTCGCGCTAAATCCGAAAGTTCTTTCTCACCATCCAGGTACCCGGCGAGCCCGCGATGGCATTCCCGACAACGATTGACCGGCATTCGCTATAGCTTATCCCTTCTGATCTCGGCCGCGTTGCCCGGCCTCTTCCTCAGTGCGCGCGGGTAGCGTCGGTTCTACCATCAATTGTTCTCAACGGTTGGTTCTGGTGGGTATTCCCTGTCGCCGGTCGAGTACGACATGAGAGAGCTCGGCATCTTCGGTGCTGTGATTGTGGATTTGGTGCGGCAGGCCGCCAGGGATCGCCAGCGCGTCCGTGGCGTCGAGAGAGAATGTTTTGTCGCCCGCACGAACTTCCACGCTTCCCCTGACCAGGTAGATGACCTCGTCAGCATTCGGGTGACGATGCGCCTCGCCGGAACGTCCGGGCATCGATAGCCAGAGCAATCTGAGACAGTCTGTCCCCGTCTGCCCCAAAAAAGAGACGCCGAAACTGGCCTCGATTAGTTAGTTCTGGCCCGTATCTGTCGGTGGCGCAGGGGCGGTTTACAAGCCCGCATCCCCCAGTCCTTGATCAGTCCGAAGACCACCCGCAGAGGCGGAATCTTTACAGCTACGTTCGCAACAATCCGTTGAGGTTCATCGACCCGACCGGACATAAGTAACCCTGGGGACGTCCACATTGTTGGACGTCCCCAGGTTTCATGGCCGGGTTCGGAAGAGCCGAAAGCGCCGGGCGGCCCGGAAGCGCCGGGCGACCAACAACGTCGCCGGCGCCACGTCGGGACCGCGATCCCATTCTTTTGGGCTTGCGCTCGGCGGTCTTCCCCTGGATGATGTTGCCATGCACAGGCTGATTGGGGTTTGGCTCGCGTGTGGGACTCTGGCCGCCGCGGAGTTGCCGGTGAGGATTACCTGGGGGCACCAGTCCAAGGAAAGGGCTTCCTTTTCGGTTCGTCTGGCCGCCTCGTCGCCGCGGATCGAGATCCGGGATGTAGCGGGAATCGAACTCGAGGGCGGCGATGGACTCAGGGAAGCCGCGTGGCAGTCGACCGCGGGCGGCGGCGATGTCGACGGCGTCCGCTTCCTCCTGCGATACGAGGCTCCCCCGGCGGAACGCCTGCAGAACCTCCACGTCATCTGGGCCGACCTGATCTCGGCGAGCGACGCCGACACCGCGCGGCGTCTGCGCCTGGATCCCGCCCTTCGGCCCGGCGCGGCTAAGCTCACGGTCCTCTTGAATGCGCAGGGTACCCGGGGATTCTCCATCGACGCGTCGCAACTCGAGCGCGAACGCGCGATGTGGGTCCCCGCCTACGACGTGTACGTCACGGCCGGCGATCCGCCGGTTGGCTTCGATCAGCATCAACAGCAACTGCGGGCGTGGAAGGGCCGTCGCGTCCTGGATCGCGTCCGCGGCGATCCGGAAGCGACCTACGAAGAGTACACCGCCAGGTGGGAAGACATGGGCCACCCGGCGTACACGAATCCCAAGCCAAACGGGCCGGGTCACGTCATCTGCGTCACGTGGGATAGCGCGGTGCCCAAGTTCGGCATCGACCGGGCGGCCGGCGTCTGGAACGACTACGGCAACCCGGATCGCTTCCAGTTCTGGTTCGACTTCGGCGACCTCACGCAGGGGGTGCTGCGCACGTGGAAAAGCCAGTCCCTGACGGACGGGCTGCCCGTGGTGCGAACCGTGATGGAACGCGATGGCGTGCGCTACGAGGTGGAACAGTTTGCCTACCCGCTCGAGGGACCTCCGGCCGAACGGCGCGGCAACATCGCCATGGTGCTGATGCAGCGCGTCCGCCTGACCGACCTGACCGGGCAGGCGCGCACCCTGCCGGTCACGCTGAATCATCGCCGCCGTTTGCCCCCGTATGAGTCGACCGAAAGCGTGTTGGAGCGGCGCGGCTCTCAGGCGGTGCTGCGGGCGGGAGCGCACCGCCAGGCGCTCCTGGCCGTCGATGGCCTGACCGGGGAAGCGGAGTGGAGCGGCACTCGCGACTATCAGCGCGACTTGAAGCGCATCGACGTCACCGTGTTCGTCGACCTGCCGGCCAACGGGACGCGGGAACTGGTGGTCAAGCTGCCGTCGCCCGTGGCGCCGCCCGGCAAGATCGGCGTTCTGGAAAGTCTCAACTATGCGGAGACCCGCCAGGCGACCGTGAAGTTCTGGGGAGATGTGGTCGCCCGCGGCGCGCAATTCCGTGTGCCGGAAAAGATTGTCAACGATCTGTTCCGCGCCTCGCTGTGGCACGCACTGCGCCTGCCTCGGCGGCACGGAGGCGACGGAGCCCGCATCGACCTCCCCTACTCCAACTTCGCCTACTCGCAAACGGGCACGCCCTGGCCGGTGAATCAGGCCGTCTATGTCGACTACATGCTGTACGACCTGCGCGGCCATCACGGCATCTCGGCGGAGGAGATAGAAGCGCAGTATCGCGGCAATCAGGAACACGACGGCCATCTGAACGGCGTGGCCAACTGGGTCTCGTACACGCCGGGCATGATGTACGCGGTCGCGCAGCAGTACCTGCTCACCCGCGACCGCGCGGCACTCGACCGGCTACTCCCCATGACCCTGAAGTCGGCCGAATGGTGTTTGACCGAACTAAAACGCGCGGCCGGCGGGTTGGTGGATGGCCCGCTCAACGATGGTACCGGGACCGGAATCTGGGGATTCAATCAGGCCTACGTCTACGCAGGGCTGGAACGATTGGGCCGGGTGCTCGACCTGGTGGGCAACGCCAAAGCCGGCGAGGTGCTGTCGGCGGCGCGCACGTTGCGGCAATCCGTGGCGGCGGGATTCGGAGCGGCCTCCGCCCGCTCGACGCTCGTGCAGCTTCGCGATCATACCTGGATCCCGTACGTTCCCTGCGACGCCAACACGCCGCGCCGGCTGCTGGAACAGTGGTATCCGGCCGATGTCGACACCGGCTCCACCCATCTCATCCGTTTGAAGGCCATCCCGGCCGAAGGCGAACTGGCGGACTTCCTGCTCCACGACCACGAAGACAACCTGTATTGGAAAGGACTCGGCATCGCCAACGAACCGGTCTATAACCAGCAGGCGACGGCCTACCTGCTGCGCGACGACCCCAAAGCGGTCATCCGCGCGTTCTACAGCTATATGGCCAGCGCCTTCAGCCACACGGCGCTGGAACCCGTGGAGCATCGATGGACGCATGGGCAGTACTTCGGGCCGCCCAGCACCGACGGCGCGTGGTTCGAACTCTACCGCAACATGCTGCTGCGCGAGGTCGACGATGCGACCCTGCTGATCGGGCAGGCCGCGCCACGACGTTGGCTCGAGAACGGCAAGTCGATTGAGGTGGAGCGGGCCCCCACGTATTTCGGACCCGTGACGTTCCGGATCGAGAGCCGCGCGGCCAGTGGCGAGATCCTGGCGGCGGTGGAGTTTGGCGGGCAGAACCGGCCGGCGGCGCTGCTGGTCCGGTTGCGGCATCCATCGTCGCGGCCGATGCGGTCGGTGACGGTCGACGGCAGACCGTGGAGCGACTTCGACGCGGGCAAGGAGTGGGTGCGGATTCCGAATCCCGGCCGCCGGATCGAGGTGACAGCGAGCTATTAGACAGTGCGGCGAGCCCACCCAGCCAATCCGCCGGTGCCGCTGTCAGACTCCCGCCGCCTGCATCGCTGCCCGGATGTAGCCCAGGGTGAACGCGATCCCGGCATGCCACGGCCCTGGCGCCGTCACTCGCGGGGAGTGATCCGGGATCAGAATCCCCTCATACCCGGTCTCTTTGTAGATCCGCAGGCATTTCAGCATATCGACGTCCCCTTCATCGATGAACGTCTCGTCGAAGTTGGTTGGGAATTCGCCGCGCACGTTCCGGAAATGCACGTAGAAGATCTTCTTGCGCTCGCTGAAAAATCGGATCGCGTCGTAGACGCTGCCGCCCATTTCCGTGACCGTGCCCTGGCAGAATTCGAACCCGTGGTTCTTCGACGGAATCAGGTCCGCGAACCGGCGCATCGCCGCATGCGACACCAACAGGCGCCCCGTCCCGCGCAGCACCGGAACCGGCGGGTCGTCGGGGTGCGCACCCATGCGAACGCCCGCCTCTTCCGCGACGGGAATCACCCGCCGCAGAAAATACTCGAGTCGGGCCCACATCTCCTCCTGGCTGACCTCGCCCAGCGTGCCCGTGGCCGCCGGATCGTATTTGACGCCCCATAGCTCGCCATTGGGAAGTTGCGGCGCATCCTTGACGCGGCTGTAGTCGAAGCTCTTGATCCCGGCGTCGCCGCGGCCTCCGCCCGAGTTGTAGGCGCGCCAGTGGCCCCACACGGACGCCAGGCTGAAGTAGTAGCCCATGATCGGGATACCCGCTTTCCCCATGTTCCGAACGGTCTTTTGCACGTTCGCGATCTGCTGGTCGCGCCCGGCGCGGCCCAGCAGCACCTGGTGCCAGTGCAGAATCGGGAAGTTCTCGAGAGCCTCCAACTCCAGTCCGTGGGAGTTGACATACTTCTTGAGTTCGCGCAACCCGTCGAGTTCCCAAAACCCGTTGCCCGGAACTTTCGGCGTGTGCGCGACTACGTGCGTCACGCCCAACTGGCGGACAAACCGAAGGTCGTCGTCATTGATCCGCTCGGCGGTTAGCCCGATGCCGAGACGGATGGGGGAGAGTTTTCGGCCGGAGATGGCGAGGGGCGCCTGCGCCAGAACGGGCGCGGCGGTCAGGAAGGAGCGGCGGGGGAGTGCCATGGCGATCCATTCTAACCGGCCGTTCGCGCGATTCTCCTCACCAGGCCGGTCACTGGTTAAGAAGCAGCGTCATCGACACCGATTCCTTGGTCTCGGCGAAGTCCGCGGCTTCCAGCAGCACCTGCATGGGGCTCGGGCGCGGAACCATCGTGAAGACAAAGGGGGGTGGATAGCCGCCAACAACCAGGTGTCTCAGCAAGTCCAATCCGGCGGGCTCAGTCGATTCGGTAGTCCGAAAATCGAGCACCAGCGTGTTGCCCGGCCACGTCGTCAACACCGCGTACGCTTCCAGCCGGCCGTCGCGATAAGCGCCCAATAGCTCCAGAAGGTTGTTGTTGTGCTTCAGAAAGTGGGGCTGGCGGATCCACATGTAGGGGCCCTCCATGAACGGCCCCCTCTCGGCGATCAGCCGATCCAACTCCAGAGGAACGATCGTCGAACCGCTTGTGACTTCCGGCAGGCGGGGCTCCCCGCTTTCCAGTTGGACCAGGACCTCGTCCGCGCGATAACCCAGCTTCTCGTAGATCCGCAGTGAATCCCGGGTCCCCGCATCGGCATAAGCCCGCAGGTAGCCCTCTTTTCGCACCTGATCGAGGTAGCGATAAACCAGCGCCATGGAGATGCGGCCTTTCCGGAATTCGGGGACAACGCCCCAATAGAACGAGTACGCCTCCCGGGTGGCGGGCTGGACCGAATTGAGCAGCACGCCGGCAGCCTCGCCCCGAACATAGCCGACGTAGGAGTGTTTGTAAGAGTAGTTCCAGAAACGGGAGAGGCCAAGAAACCGCACCCCATCCAGGTCGTACGCAAAAGGCATTGACCGGGAGGAGACGTTCATCACCTCGATGGCGTCCTCCAGGTTGGCCAAGCTCAAATGACGTGTGTCCGAGGACGACATACCGGAAGCCCGGATCCCGCTGGCGCCGAGTGTTCGAAACCCGTACGAGTATACACCAGACCGCTGGCTTCGGCTAAATCTGGGTTGCGACAAACCCGGGTTGCGGCTCGGCAGGTGGCCGATAGAACGTCAATGAATTGTCTCCGTGGGTCAGGGTACGGGTCCGGTGCAGGACGCCGTAGTGGTCGCGAAGCCGCTGACGCCGGTCGTGCTGGACCACGACCAGGGGCGGCGGCTGCTCGCCCAGCGCCGACAGCGACAGTTCGTACTCGTTGGGGTGAAGATAGGGCGGATCCAGAAACACGATGTCTCCCGGGAAGCGCTCGAGCAGCGAGGCGGCCGGCCCGGCGGCGACTGTCGCGCGATCTTCGATCCCCAGGGCGCGGAGGTTTTCCCTGATCAATTCGACCCCGCGGTGGTGCTTCTCGAGAAACACCGCTCTGGCGGCGCCGCGGCTGAGCGCTTCGAGGCCGACGGCGCCCGTGCCGGCATAGGCGTCGACGAACACACAGCCTTCGACCGTTGGGCCGAGAACGTTGAACAGCGCCTGCCGGAGGATGTCCGGCGTCGGGCGCAGGCTGTGGCCGCGCGGCGTCTTCAACTGCCGCGACCGGAATTCACCCGCCGTGATCCGCATGCTATCCCACCTGTACCAGACCGTAACGGCGCTGCCAATGCTCGCGGAGATAGCGCACCGCCTGTTCGAGCGCCTCGGCCGAAGGGGGCGCGTTCACGAAATCGGTCGCCTCGTTGCGGGCCGCTTCGAGAAGGTCCTTGTCGCGGACAATGTTGGCGATCTGGAGCGCCGGCAGGCCCGACTGCTTGGTGCCGAAGAACTCGCCCGGCCCGCGCAACTTCAGGTCCATCTCGGCGATGGCGAAGCCGTCGGTGGAGTCGACCAGGGTGCGAATCCGCTCCCGCGCGGTGTCGTTCATCTTCTCGGTCACCAGGATGCAGTAGCTTTGGTCGCCGCCCCGCCCGACCCGCCCGCGCAACTGGTGCAACTGCGCGAGGCCAAATCGTTCCGCCTGCTCGATCACCATCACGGTAGCGTTTGCAACATCCACGCCCACTTCGATCACGGTGGTCGAGACCAGGATCTTCACCCGGCCCTGTTTGAACTCCGCCATCACCCGGTCCTTTTCATCGGAAGGAAGCCGGCCGTGCAGCAGCCCAACCTCCAGGTCCGGAAACACCTCCTGCGACAGATGCTGGTGCATCTTCTGCGCCGCCTTCACGGCCTGCGTCTCCGATTCGTCGATCAGGGGATAGACGATGTAGGCCTGCCGGCCGGCGTCGACTTCCCGCCGCAGAAAGCTGTACACCAGCTCCACGCGATCGTCCGTGACCTGGCGGGTAACGATCGGCTTACGCCCTGGAGGCAGTTCATCGATTACCGACACATCCAGGTCGCCGTACACCGTCAAGGCGAGTGTGCGCGGAATGGGCGTCGCCGTCATCACCAGAATATCCGGATGCACGCCCTTGCGCGCCATCCCCAGCCGCTGCAGGACGCCGAACCGGTGCTGTTCGTCGATGATGACCAGTCCCAGGTTGTGAAACTCCACGTCCTCCTGAAGCAGGGCGTGCGTGCCGATGGCCAGGTGCGCCAGGCCCTCGCGCAGAAGCTTTTTCAATTGCACCTTGTCGCGGCTAGGGACCGATCCGGTCAGCAGCACCGGGACGTAGCCCAGCGGATCGAACAGCCGCTTCCAGTAGAACCGGTGCTGGGAGGCCAGAATTTCCGTCGGCGCCAGGACAGCCACCTGATAGCCGTTCTCGATGGCGATGATGGCCGCTTCCGCCGCGACAATGGTCTTGCCGCTGCCCACGTCGCCTTGCAGCAGGCGGCTCATAGGATGCGGCGATGCCATGTCACGCGCGATCTCGCCGAGCGCCCGCTTCTGCGCGCCGGTTGGTTTGAAGGGCAGCATCTTCTTGATCTGCTCGCGCACGCGGTCGGTCAAATTGAACTGGATCCCCTTCAGCGCCCGGGCCTGATTGCGCTTTAGGGCCAGGCCGCACTCGAGCCAGAAGAACTCTTCAAAGATCAGACGAATGTGGCCGGCCGAGCGAAATTCGTTCCACAGCCGCACGTCGCTGGAGGGAGGGGGGAAGTGCGCCTCGCGAACCGCCTGCCAGCGCGCGGGCAGCTTCAGCTTTTCACGGACGCCGGACGGCAGGTCGTCGGAGAGCGGCGCCATATCCTCCAGCACGCGATGGACCAGCGTGCGGATCACTCGGGTGGACAGCTTCTGGATGCCCTCGTAAATGGGCACGATGCGCCCGGTGTGCAGTCCGGCCTCGTCCTCGTCGCCTCCTGAGAGGATCTCGAACTCCGGATGCATCATGGTCAGCGAGCGTGTGAACGTGTCGAATTCGGTTTTGCCGTAGAGGGCCACCTTCAGCCCGGGCGTCAGCACGTTCTCCAGGTATTTCGCGTGAAACCACTTGCCCATCATCATGCCGAGCGAGGCGTCCATGAACACCGCCTCGAACAGGCCCAGGTTGCGGCGTTTCAGGTTCACCGTGCCCGCCGATTTGACCTCGGCGATGACCGTAGCCATCTCGCCCGGAGCCAGTTGGCGGATCGGTTTGACGTTGCTGCGGTCTTCGTAGCGGAAGGGGATGTAGGAGAGCAGGTCCTCGACCGTGACAATGCCCTTCGATCCAAACATCGCGGCGCGGTTCGGCCCCACGCCCTTGACGTAGGTGATTTCCGTCGAGAGATTCACCCGTCAATCAGTGTACAATGCCGGTCGTGAAGCACTTGTTTGCAGTTCTGTTGTTGACGGCTTTCCCGGCGGCCGCCGAGTTGCGGCTCGGCATCGTCGGGACCGACACCTCGCACGTCATCGCATTCGCCAGCCTTCTGAACGACCCGATGTCCCCGGATTACGTTCCGGGCGCGCGGATCATTGCGGCCTACAAGGGCGGGAGCAAGGACCTGGAATCCAGCTACTCGCGGGTGGACAAGTACGCCGATGAGTTGAAGAAGAAGTGGAACGTCCAGCTCATGCCGGACATCGCCTCGCTGTGCCGTCGCGTGGACGCCGTGCTGCTGGAAAGCGTAGACGGGCGGCCGCACCTGGAGCAGGCCAAACAGATCATCGCCGCCGGCAAACCGATGTTCATCGATAAGCCGCTGTCGGCCACACTCGAGGATGCCCGCGAGATCGCGCGGCTGGCAAAGGCCGCCGGAGTACCCTGGTTTTCGTCGTCCAGCCTGCGCTTTAGCGATTTTGTGGCCGAACTCAAGTTCAGCGACACGCAGGGCGCCATCACGTGGGGCCCGGGACCCCTCGAAGCGTCCCACAAGCTCGACCTTGCCTGGTACGCGATTCATCCCATCGAGATGCTCTACACGATCATGGGCCCTGGCTGCGTGGAGGTGACCCGCACGTATACCGAAGGGGCGGATATGGTGGTGGGCAAGTGGAAGGATGGCCGGATGGGCACCGTCCGGGCGACCCGGCCGTACGGCGACTACGGCGCGGTGGTGTTTCGCACCAAGAGTGTGGTGCAGACGCCGCCCAAGCCGAGGCACAGTTACCGGATGCTGCTGGTGGAAATCATCAAGTTCTTCGAGAGCAAGCAGCCGCCGGTGCCGAACGAAGAGACGCTGGAGATGTTCGCGTTCATGGACGCGGCGTTGCGCAGCAAGGAAGCCGGCGGAGCGCCCGTGAAGTTGCGCTAGGGGGTGCGTACCCGGCTTCTTACACCCGCGGGTTTCGCTTCCGTGCAACCCGCGGACGTAGAAGATGTGAAGAAATGGTGCACCGGCCACCGCTCCCTGACGGTCGCGGCTCCGAAGAACCCGCGGTTTGAGGCGATTTGCGCGTGCCCTGCGTTAGCCCGACGGTTAGCGCTTCCGCTTTCCCGACCGGCCGCCCCGCGGGGTATCCCACGGAGCCCGGAACTGCGAGCGGTAGTCCCGCGGCAACTTGTCCCAGTCTTGCCGCGCGATGCCGTTCAAGTCCCACACAATCTGGCCACCGAGCATCGTCAACTCGCACTCCAGTTTCTGCGTGCCCCTCAATCGCGCTCCGAACACGTCGACGAACCCGAAGTCTCCGCTGCGCGCGCGCAGCACCGCGATGTCGGCCGGCGCCCCCACGCTGAGATGGCCGTACTTGGCGTCCAACTTCATCTCCTTGGCGGGATTCCAGGTGGAACGGATCACCACGTCGTCGACGGGAAGGCCCAGATTGAGGAACTTCGACATGACGTTGAGCATGTCCTTCATGCCGGCGTTCATGCTGGTGATGTGCAGGTCGGTGGAAATCGAATCGGGGCGAAAGCCTGCCTTGATCGCCGGCGCGGCGTGCCGAAAGACAAAGCTGCCGCCGCCGTGTCCGACATCGAAGAAGACCCCACGCTTCTGGGCTTCAAACAGGTATGGGCGAAACTTGCCGTTGGAGTCCACCATCGGGACATCGGAATGGAAGGTGTGCGTGAACAGGTCGCCCGGCCGCAGACGCTTCAACACCAGGTCTTCATGCGGGCGCTCCTTGTGAAACGTTCCGAAATCCACCATCAGCGGGGTACCGGAGAGTTTCGCGGCTTCTAACGCCCGGTCGACCGCGGTCCACTCTTTGGTGGCAAAGTGAGCGGTCTTGATGCCCACGGCGTGTTGGGGATGCTTCTTCACCATCTCCGCCGTGGCTTTGGGGTCCATGTCGGAGGTGTCCTGCTCGATCGGCCCGCCGCCCATGCCCTTGCCCACGATGTTGAGCAGCGCGAACACGCGGGTTTTCGAGCGGTCGATGACGCGGTCCTTGAAGTCCTCGAAGTTGCGCCAGCCGGAACTGCCGGCATCCACCACCGACGTCACGCCGTTGCGAAAGGTGTGCCCGTCGGGATAGACGCTGTTGTCCCCCGAGTAGGCGCCGCGCATGCCTGTTCCGGCGTACACGTGGACGTGGATGTCCACAAGCCCAGGCGTCACGTACAAGCCGCTGACGTCGATCGTCTTCGACGCTTCCGAAGCGGGGATGCCGGCCGCGACGGCGGCGATCGCGCCGTCCTTCACGGCGACATCTCTGACCCCATTAATGCCGTTCTTGCCGTCGATGACGTGACCGCCTTTCAGCAGGACGTCGTATCGGGGCTGGCCCCACGCCAGGGTGGAGAAGACAAGGAGGAAAGCTGCTCTCATGGGAGCTTATTGTACCCGCTCGCCCGGTTTCCGGCGGGAAATCCAAAGCCCAGTGCGTTCCGAAACCGGGCAGCCAATCCCAAAAACGGACACTTCCGGCTCCGTATCTCCTTCCGAACGCTGAACCTCGTCTGGCCCGGGACGTGCACTATCATCGTTCAATGGATGTCCAGAGACCGGATCTGCGGCGCCGCAAAACCATCCGCCGGGTCGTATGGGTGGTCGTCGCGGTGCTCCTGACGGGAACCATCTCAGTGCTGGTCGGTCGCCTGGAGCAGGCCTTGCCTTCGGTCGAATGGGCAACGGTGTGGCCCGATACCGTCAAGCGCGGCCCGATGGTGCTGCAGGTTCACGGAATGGGCACCCTGGTGGCCGAGGACACGCTGGTGATTCCCGCCCTCTCCGACGGGCGCGTCGTGCAGATCATCATCCGGCCCGGCGCACGCGTGGAACCGGACTCGCTGATCGTGACCATGTCCAACGCTGAACTGGACCAGCAGGCCGTGGACGCCGAATATCAGGTGAAGATGGCGGAGGCGCGCTATCAGGAGCTTCGCGTTCAACTGCGCAGCCAGACCCTGACCCAGAAAGCGGACCTGGCCCGCGTCGAGAACGAGACCAATCAGGCCCGGCTACGTCACGATCGTGACAAGAAGCTGTTCGAGGAAGGTCTGATCGTGGAGCTGAATTTCAAGCTCACGAAGTCCAACGCGGAGGAACTGGACCGGCGGCTCGAGATCGAGCGCGAACGCTTGACGATCCGCGAAGAATCCGACGCGGCGCAACTGGCGGTGCAGCGCGCCGAGATCGACAAGCTGAAAGCGCTGCACCGGCTCAGGCTCGACCACGTGGAAGCGTTGCAGGTGCGCGCCGGAGTGGCCGGCGTCCTGCAGGAACTGCCGGTGCAGATCGGCCAGCGCGTGATGGCCGGCGCGATCGTGGCCAAGGTGGCGCAGCCCACGCGCCTCAAGGCCGAGTTGAAAGTCGCCGAGACCCAGGCCAAAGACATCTCGCTCGGCCAACCGGCGCAGATCGACACGCGCAACGGCGTCATCGCCGGCCGCGTCTCGCGCATCGATCCGGCGGCGCGCGAAGGCACCGTGCTGGTCGATGTGAAGCTCGAAGGGCAGCTGCCGCAAGGCGCTCGTCCCGACCTGAATGTCGACGGCATCATCGAACTCGAGCGCCTGAACGACGTCATCTACGTCGGACGGCCGGCGTTCGCCCAGCCGAACGGAGTCGCGGGACTCTTCCGCGTGCGGGCGGACCGCAAGCAGGCCGAACGGGTGCAGGTCAAGTTCGGCCGGTCCAGCGTCAGTACGATCGAGATCAAGGAAGGGCTGAAGGTAGGGGACCAGGTGATTCTGTCCGAAGTGCCGTCGGTCGAAGGCCACAACCGGATCCGGATTGAGTAGAGGAGGATTTCGAACGTGCAAGAGAACACGCTGATTCGTCTGGAAGGAGTGAAGAAGGTCTTCTACACGGATGACGTGGAAACGCACGCCCTGGCGGGCGTTCACCTGCAGGTGGAGCGGGGGGAGTACGTCGCCATCGCGGGACCGTCGGGCTGCGGCAAGTCGACGCTGTTGTCGATACTGGGCCTGCTCGATTCGCCGAGCGAGGGCAGCTATGCCCTCAACGGCCGGTCCGTCGAGAGCTTGAAGGCGAGAGACCGTGCCCGAATCCGCAACCGCGAGATCGGCTTCATCTTTCAGGCCTTCAACCTCATCGGCGACCTCACCGTCTACGAGAACGTGGAGTTGCCGCTGACGTACCGGCACATGCCCTCGAGCGAGCGGAAGCAGCGCGTCCTGGAGGCTCTCGAGCGGGTCGGGATGTCGCACCGCACCAAGCACTATCCCTCCCAGTTGTCGGGCGGCCAGCAGCAGCGTGTCGCCGTCGCGCGCGCCCTCGGCGGAGACCCCGCCATCCTGCTGGCCGACGAGCCCACCGGCAACCTCGATTCGAAGAACGGCGATGCCGTCATGGAACTGCTCGCGCAGCTTCACCAGCAGGGCTCGACCATCTGCATGGTGACGCACGACCCGCGCTACGCCGCCCAGGCCAACCGGACCATTCAACTGTTCGACGGCCGGGTGGTGGAAGATCAACAGAAGGCCGCGAGCCACCAATGAGCGCCTCGCGGATGGGATAGGCTGAGGACAGAAGGCCGCCCGTCGTTCGTGCCACACCACCGTGATTGAACTATCCAACCTCGAAAAATCCGTGCCCAGCGGAGGCGGCGAGTTCTTCATCCTCCGCCGGATCAACCTCCGCATCGGCGCCGGTGACTTTGTCACCATCATGGGGCCCTCGGGCGCCGGCAAGTCGACCCTGCTCAGCATCCTCGGCATGCTCGACCACTCCTGGCGGGGTAGCTTTCGCCTCCACGACCGTGATGTCCACGCGATGAAGCCGAAGGACCGGATCGCGCTGGGGAGGGAGCATGTCGGCTTTGTCTTTCAGAGCTATCATCTGCTCGACGACCTGACGGTGTACGAGAACATCGATCTGCCCCTCAGCTACCGCAACGTCAAGCGAAGTGAACGGCAAACGCGCGTGGCGGACATTCTCGACCGCTTCCAGATGGTCGCCAAGAAGGACCTTTATCCCAACCAGCTTTCGGGCGGCCAGCAGCAGTTGGTGGCGATCGCTCGCGCGGTGGTCGGGAACCCCACTCTGATCCTCGCCGACGAGCCTACCGGAAACCTGCATTCGTCCCAGGCCGCCGAGATCATGATGCTGTTCCGCAAACTGAACAGCGAAGGCACGACCATCGTGCAGGTGACGCACTCCGACGTCAACGCCGGCTACGGAAACCGGATCGTCTTTCTGCGCGACGGCTGGATCGAGCGCGACGACGCCGTCCCGGCCGCGGCCCGCGCGTAATACGGACGCCATGGCAGCCACCGCCGCACCGCGAATCCTGCTGGCCGACGATCAGTCCGATGTCGTGGAAGCGCTGCGCCTTCTGTTGAAGCCCGAAGCGTACCAGATACGCGCCGCCTCCACGCCCGCCGGCGTGCTGACGGTCGCCGGCGAATCGGAATTCGACGTCGTGCTGGCCGACCTCAACTACGCGCGCGACACTACCTCCGGAGCGGAAGGACTGGACCTGCTGTCCGGTCTCCGCTCGATGGACGAAACGCTGGGCGTGGTGGTGATGACCGCATGGGGTAGCATCGAACTTGCGGTGGAAGCCATGCGCCGGGGCGCTCGTGACTTCATCCAGAAACCCTGGGAAAACCAGCGCCTGCTGAGCGTGCTTCGGACGCAGGTGGAGTTGACCCGCGCCCTCCGCCGCGGCCAGCGCCTGGAAGCCGAGAACCGGTTGCTGCGCGGCGAACCTGGGCCCGCCCTCGTCGCGGAATCGGCGGCCATGAAGCCGGTGCTGAACGCCATCGCCCGCGTCGGGCCATCCGGCGCCAACGTGATGATCACGGGCGAGCACGGCGCCGGAAAGGGAGTGGTCGCGCGAGCCCTGCACGCCGTGTCGCCCCGGGCCGCGCGCCCGCTGGTCACCGTGAACACGGGCGGACTCTCGGAGACGCTCTTCGAAAGCGAACTGTTCGGGCACGTGAAGGGCGCGTTCACCGACGCGCGAGTCGACCGCGCCGGCCGCTTCGAGTTGGCCGATGGCGGAACGCTGTTCCTCGACGAAATTGCCAACGTGCCGCTCTCGCAGCAGGCGCGCCTGCTGAGGGTAGTGGAGACCGGCGAGTTCGAGCGGGTCGGCTCCTCGCGGACCCGCCGCATCGATGTTCGCCTGATTTCGGCAACCAATGCCGATCTTGGAAAAGAGATCGAGGCCGGGCGTTTCCGGGAAGACCTGCTCTTCCGGCTCAATACCGTGGAGATTCGCGTGCCCCCTCTGCGCGAGCGCCGCGAGGACATTCCCGCGCTGGCGCATCTTTTCCTGTCCAAGAGCCTGGAGCGCTACCGCAAGCCGATCACGGGTTTCGACCGCTCGGCGATGAATGGCCTGCTGGGTCACGCCTGGCCGGGCAACGTCCGTGAACTGGAGCATACGGTGGAACGGGCCGTGTTGATGGCCGAGGGCGAGGAGATTCGCGCCGCCGACCTCGGCCTGCGCGCCGGCCGCGAAGGGCGCTCCCTGGTGGAGGAGATGAGCCTCGAGGAAGTGGAAGCGTTTCTGATTCGCAAGGCCTTGCAGCGTTTTCATGGCAACGTCAGCCATGCGGCGCAAGCCTTGGGTCTGAGCCGGAGCGCGCTGTACCGGCGCATGCAGCGCTATCGCGTCTACGCCGAAACGTCATGACTTCCGAGGGCCAGCCGCGGCGTTCCCGGATCGCGATCGAGACACGGGTTGCCCTGCTGGCCATGGCCGCGGGAGTGCCAGGCTTGGCCGCCGCGGCCACGCTCTTGTGGCTGGGGGGCTACTCACCCGTCGTCCGTTGGACCGTGATCGGCCTGCTGCTCTGGCCAATCGCCGGGTTCGCGCTCGCGGTTCGCAAGCAGGTCACACACCCGCTCCAGACCCTGGCTGCGCTGCTGGCCGCGCTGCGCGAAGGCGACTACTCCGTCCGAGGCCACTCCAGCCGTGAGGGCGATGTTCTCGACGAGGTCTACCGCGAGGTGAACATCCTCGGCTCCACCCTCGATCGTCAGCGCATCGGCGCGGTGGAGGCCACAGCCCTCTTGCGGGCCGTCATGGCGGAGATCGACGTCGCCGTCTTCACCTTCGACGGGCAGGGCCGCCTCCGCCTGGTGAACCGCGCGGGCGAGCGCCTGCTGCTTCGGGGCGCGGAGGAGTTGCTCGGCCAGGATGCCGCGTCGTTGGGGCTGGCCGCGTTTCTCGCTTCCGGGGGCCCTCGCACCGAGGATCATATCTTCCCCGGCGGTCACGGCCGCTGGGGAATCCGGCTGCGCGAGTTCCGCGAGAATGGCCTGCCGCATCGCCTGCTCGTAATCGAGGACCTGACCCGCACGCTTCGCGAAGAAGAGCTACAGGCGTGGAAGCGCCTGGTCCGCGTGCTGGGACACGAGTTCAACAATTCGCTGACGCCGATTCGCTCCATTGCCGGCAGCCTCGGCGCCCTGGTGGAGCGCGAGCCCAAACCGGACGACTGGAAGGAGGACGCGGCCGGCGGCCTGCGCATCATCGCCTCGCGGGCGGAAGCACTGACCCGCTTTCTCGAATCCTACGCGCGCCTGGCCAAGTTGCCTCCGCCGAACCTGGCGCCGGTCGACATCGGACTGTCGGTTCGCCGGGTCGCTTCTCTCGAATCCCGCGTGCCGGTGGAGATTCGGGAAGGACCCGGCGTGCACGTGATGGCCGACGGGGATCAGTTGGAACAGTTGCTGATCAACCTGATCCGCAACGCCGCCGATGCCGCGGTGGAAACCGGAGGCGGCGTCGAGGTGAGTTGGCAGGAGCGGGACGGGGCCGTAGAAGTGTGGGTTCGCGACGACGGGCCCGGACTGCGAAATCCGGCCAATCTGTTTGTGCCGTTCTACACCACCAAGCCGGGTGGGTCAGGCGTTGGCCTTGTCCTGAGCCGCCAGATCGCGGAGGCACACGGAGGGACTCTCACGCTGGCAAACCGGGCGGACGCCGCGGGCTGCGAAGCGGTGGTGCGCCTGCCGGCGAAGTAGTTTCCGGCTCCTAGCGCCCTCACCAAAGGGTGGCCTCAAGCTCCACCGTCGATCAGTCGATAGATGCGCATCATGTGGGCCTTCCTCCGGCGCTGGTTCTCCAAACCCGCGCCTGCCGCCGACGAGCCGGTCTGGTGCGTCGCCGCTACCGTCATCGAGGCTCAGCCGGTAGGCGATGCGGCCGTTCGCACCGGCACCAAACACTTCCGGGCGGGCGCGAAGGTCTACTGCTTTCCGGCCCTCTGGGGCGACGGGCTCGAGAACCTTCAGGTCATCGGCCACGGCCGCTGGAAAGGCCGCTTCGTTCAGGTGATCCTTCCATCCAAACGGCTGACGCAGTTCCGCGTCGAACGGGTCTACTCGCCTTGGATCAGGAGCCGGATGAAGCGGCACTGGGATTCCACCGAGGAGTCCCGGCGGAAGGCCGAAGACATGGTACGCTGGCTCGGCGAACGCCGTGTCGAGACCACTCCGCTGACGCCGGGCATTCTCGCGGTCTTCCAGAGCGCCCGTTTCTGGCGCGACTATTTCTGGATGGACGAGCGCGACCCGCCGCCCGCCTATCCGGAACTGGCGCGAGCCAAGATCGAATTCCCGCTTCCCGGCGGCTATTCGCTGCTGCTGATGCTGAGTCAGTCCCTCGACCAGCACGTGTTGTACCTGGTTCATCCGTCGCGGAAGGAACCCTGGCAGTTGGGCTGGGACGATCAGGCCCATTGGTGTCCTCAAGCGTTCCGATGGGAGGAAATGGACGCCATCTGCCGCTGCCTGGCGCGGCGAGACCCTCGCTTTCCCCATCCCGGCTGGCCCTTGCTGCTATTGTTCCGCTTTGCCCCGTTGACGAAGGACGACGACGCGGGTGCGGCCCGCGAGACGCTCCGCCATGCCTGGAAAGCGCTCGCCGCGTTTGATGACGCGGAGATCGAGACGCTACTTGAAAAACTGGCCTGGGTCGGGACCTCGCGCTGGGAGCAGAGCGGCGAACGCTGGGTCGCCACGGGCGACGATGCCTACTCGCTGCGGGGTTCCGAGAGTCCCGATTTCCCCTTCGCGCTGGTCGAGGATCTGGTCGAGCGAGCCAGACGTCAGGCCTGATGCAAGGCGTGTTGAAAGCCGCCCGGAAGCCACTCGCAGGATTGAGAATTCTAAAGTGATAGTTTAGAATTCTCATGTGCGCTTCATCCCCCGCTCGATCCAAGCCACCGTCCTGGGGGCGAGTCGCGCCTTCCCCGCTGTCGTGGTGACCGGACCGCGGCGTGCAGGCAAGACCACCTTGCTGCGCCGCCTGTTCCCGCGTGCTACCTATGTGCTGCTGGAGGATCCCGACGTGCGGGCGCGAGCGCGTTCTGACCCCAGGGGCTTGCTGGAAGGACTTCGACTCCCCGCGGTCTTCGACGAGATTCAGAATGTGCCTGAACTGCTCGCCTACGTCCGAACGCGGATCGATCAGGAGCCGCGCAAGATGGGCCGGTGGCTGTTCACCGGCTCCCAGGAGGCGCCCCTCATGCAGGGCGTCAGCGAGTCCATGGCAGGGCGCGCCGCGATCCTGCACTTGTTGCCGTTCAGTCTGGGCGAAACGGATCGGGTCAGCCTCCTCCACGGTGGGTATCCGGAAGTGCTGGCGCGTCCCGGGGGACGCGCGCTCTGGTTCAGTTCGTACCTCCAGACGTACCTCGAGCGGGACGTCCGCGCGGTCACCAACGTCCGCGACCTGGCGATCTTCCGGCGCTTCCTTTCGCTGCTGGCCAGCCGCCACGGCCAGATTGTGAACAAGACCGATCTGGCGGCGCCGCTCGGCGTCTCGATTCCGACGCTCGGCGACTGGTTGCACGTCCTGGAGATCACCGGACAGATCATCCTGGTTCCGCCCTACTTCGAGAACTTCGGGAAGCGTCTGATCAAGTCCCCCAAGGTGTACTGGGGCGACTCGGGATTGGCTTGTTACCTCCTGGGGATCATGACTCAGGCCGAATTGGACAGGTCGCCGTTTCTCGGCGCCTTGTTTGAAGGGTTCGTGGCTTCGGAAATCCTCAAGAGCCAGGCAAACCAAGGGGGGCGGAGGGAGTTGTATTACTTTCGAGATCAGCAGGGGCTCGAGGTCGACTTCCTGCTTCCGAACGAAGGCGGGTTGTGGATGGTGGAGTGCAAAGCCTCCAAAACGGTTCAGCCTTCGATGGCAGGGCCGCTCGCGTCACTTCACCGCGCCATCGGGGATCCGGCGCCGGTTCGGATGAGTGTCGTTCATCGCGCCTCCGCGATGGGCCTGCTGAATCGGGCGCTGGCGCCGGGCATCGAGGCGCTGGATGCGCGGGTCTTTGTGAAGGAGTTGAACCGCGGTTAGGCAGTAAGAACGGCTTCGGCCAGTCTCGAATCGCGACGGGTCCGCGCCCGCCCCTCGGGTCGCTCGACAGCCACTGCTCGCTTCGCGGGATGGAGCTCTACGACCTCGGATTGCCTACCGTCACCCCCGGCTCTCCGCCACAAACTCGTGCCCTTCCCATCGTGCAATCACCGCCGTAGCGAGGCAATTGCCCAGCACGTTCACCGACGTCCGCGCCATGTCCATCACCGCATCGATGCCCAGCAGCACCGCCGCTCCCTCCATGGGCAAATGAAACGTCGCCAGCGTCCCGGCCAGAATCACCAGCGCCGCGCGGGGCACGCCGGCCACTCCCTTCGACGTCAGCATCAAGGTCAGCATCATCACCATCTGCTGGCCGAAGCTCAGGTCGATGCCTGCCGCCTGCGCGACAAACACGGAGGCCAGCGACAGGTACAGCGTCGTGCCGTCCAGATTGAAGCTGTAGCCGGTCGGAATCACGAAGGCCACAATATGTTTGGGGACACCGAAGCGCTCCATGTTCTCGAGCGCCCGCGGCAGGGCGGCCTCGCTCGAGGCGGTCGAGAACGCGATCAGGAACGGCTCTCGCGCGGCGCGGACGAAGGCCTCCAGTGGGATCCTGGCCAGCGCTACGATGCCGCCGAGCACACAGACCACGAAGATCACCTGCGCCGCCCACATCGTGGCGACGAGTTTCCCCAGGCCAAACAAGACGTCGAGCCCCTTGCTGCCCACGGTCACCGCCATGGCCGCGCCGACGCCGAACGGGGCCAGGTACATGACGTACCCGGTGTATTGAAACATGACTTCGGCCAGGGATTCGGCGAACGCCACCACCGGTTTCGCCTTCTCCCCGATGGCCGCGCAGGCTGCTCCGAACAGAAAACAAAAGACCACCACCTGCAGCACCTCTCCGCGGGCCATCGCGTCGAAAATGCTGGAAGGCACGACGTGCTCCAGAAGGGAGGCCAGGCTCGGCGGCGCCTTTGGGAGAGCGACCTCCTCGGCGCTGTGGGCAAGCGACATTCCGGCGCCGGGCCTCACCAGGTTGACGGCGCCCAGCCCCAGAAACAGCGCAATCGTCGTGACCGCCTCGAAGTAGACGATCGACTTGAGGCCGATTCTCCCCATCTGCCGCAGATTGCCGTGCCCGGCGATTCCGTAGACCAGGGTACCGAACAGCAGGGGCGCGATGATGGACTTGATCAGGCGGAGAAAGATGTTGCTGATGGGAGCGAGGTGTTTGGAGAACTCCGGCGCGGCCGCGCCCAGCGCGATGCCGCAAGCCATTCCGGCGAAGATCCAGAACGTCAGAGACGGTCCGCGCTTCAACGCTCCCCCCATTTGAGCTTCGAGCGCAGGACGTCAAAGAACAACATGCGCGGCGGGCGCACCAGGTGCACCGCGTAGTCCGACGCACGGCACACGATCAGGTCGTTCCGCTTCAGGGTTTCGCCCACCTGCCCGTCGATGGTCAGGTAGGCTTCGTCGTCCTTGTTCAGCGAGGTCATGCGAATGACGCTGGTCTCGGGGACGATCACCGGACGGTTGGTCAACATGTGGGGGCAGATCGGCGTCAGGCAGAACGCGCTCACCGAGGGGTAAATGATCGGACCTCCCGCGGACAGCGAGTAGGCGGTCGAACCGGTAGGAGTTGCCACGATCATCCCGTCGGCCTTATAGGTGCTGACGTAGTGCTTGTCGACGAAAATCTCGACGTCGATCATGCGCGCCAGCGCGGCTTTGGTGACGACTGCGTCGTTCAGCGCTTCGTAGGAGGCCACCGTCTGGCCGTCCCGGACCAGGTCGGTGTGGAGCATTTTTCGCAGCGCGATGCGATGTTCGTTGCGCAGGGCGCGCTCGAGTTCGGGCAGCACTTCGTCGATCGTGATGGCGGTCAGGAAACCCAGTCCGCCCAGGTTTACGGCGAAGATCGGAGTCGGTTTGCCGGCCACGGCGCGCGCGGCGGAAAGAAGAGTGCCATCGCCGCCCAGGACGATGATCAGGTCGCAGTCGCGCGCGATCTCTTCGCGCGGCATGGCGGCGTACCCGTTGGCGTGCCTGGCGGTGATGTCGTCCAGGCGAAGTTCGATGCCCCGCTCGTGGAGAAACTCGACCAGGCGCGGGACGAGGGTGGCGGCGCTGGGCACGGACGGCTTGGAAAAGATGCCGACGCTCTTAATGCCTGGCATAAAGAAGGAATTCTTTGTTCCCTTCCGCGCCGAGAATCGGACTGTCGATCAGCGCGGTTTGAAAACTCATCTGCCGGACCTGTTCCTCCACGCGGGCGCACGCTGCCCGGTGAACTTCCGGGTCGCGCACGATGCCGCCCCTGCCCACCTGGCCCCGGCCCGCCTCGAACTGAGGTTTGACGAGTATAACCATTTCCGTTTTGGAATGGAATACACAGGCCAGCGCCGGCAGGATCAGGGTCACCGAAATAAAGCTCACATCGCAGACCGCGAGATCGACCGCCTCGCCGATATCCGCGAAGGTGAGGTAGCGGGCGTTGAGCTTTTCCTTGACCGTGACGCGCGGGTCCTGCCGCAGTTTCCAGTCCAACTGTCCCGCGCCGACATCCACTGCGTAGACGCGCCGCGCGCCGTGCTGGAGCAGGCAGTCGGTGAATCCGCCGGTGGAGGCGCCGATGTCCAGGCAAACCCGGCCTTCCACCTGAATCTGAAACTGGCGGATCGCGGCCTCCAGTTTCTGTCCTCCGCGGCTGACGTGGGGCGGTGGGCTGATCAGGTCGAGGGCGATTTCCTCAGGGACCGGTTGTCCCGGCTTGGAGCCTTTCACGCCACCCGCCAGAACCTGCCCGGCCAGAATCAACGCCTGCGCCTTCTCGCGCGACGGCGCCAAGCCTCGCTCGACGAGCAGCAGGTCCAGCCGGCGTTTCATTTCGAGCGCTGCACGATCATGTCGGCCAGTTGCCGCAAGCGGTCCGCGCGTTCGCCGAAGGGCTCCAGCGCTTCGTGCGCCATCAGGCGCTGCTGCTCGGCCATGCGCTTGGAGGCCGCCAGTCCGTAGACGGCGGGAAAGGTGACCTTGTGCTGCTGGGCGTCCTTGCCGGCGGTCTTGCCGAGCGCCTCGGAGGACTGCTCGATGTCCAGAATGTCGTCGACGATCTGGAACGCCAGGCCGCAGTGCTCGCCGTAGGAGGAAAGCCGGTGAATCTGGTGCGCGTCGGCGCCGGCAAAGATCGCGCCCATGCGCACGCTGGCACGCAGCAGCGCCCCGGTCTTCGCGCGGTGGATACTCTCCAGAATCTCGGCCGACGGCTTCTTCCCGACGCCTTCGAGATCGGCCACCTGGCCGCCGATCATGCCGCCCACCGTGCCGGAGGCGGCCGCCAGTTCCGCCGTGATCCGGACTTGCCGGTCCATCGGCAGCCGGTTCATTTGCGAGAGCACCTGAAAGGCCAGGGTCAGGAGCGCATCCCCGGCCAGGATCGCCATAGCCTCGCCGTACTCCTTGTGGCAGGTCGGCTTGCCGCGGCGGAAATCGTCGTTGTCCAGCGCGGGCAGGTCGTCGTGGATCAGGGAATACGTATGGATCATCTCCAGCGTGCACGCCGCGGTGACCACCCCGTCCACTTTGTCGGAGACCGCGCGGGCGGCTTCGATACAGAGAACGGGCCGGACGCGCTTGCCTCCCGCGAACAGGCTGTATCGCATCGCCCGGTGGATGGTCGCCGGCGGTTCGTTCTCGCGCGGGACCAACCGGTCCAGTTCGCGGTCCACCAGCTTCTGCTGCAGCCCGAGGTGCTTTTTGAATTCCTCGAGTGAGCTTGGCTCGGCCACGCCGTTTACGGCCGGAACGGTTCGGCCTGATGCTTGTTTCCTCGCCGCACCAGCATTTCGATGCGGGTCTCGGCTTCGTCGAGTTGCTTCTGACATTGATCGCTCAGGGCCATGCCGCGCTCAAACAACTCGAGCGATCGCTCGAGAGCGAGGTCGCCGCCCTCCAACTCCTTGACGACCTGTTCGAGTTCCTGGAGCCCATGTTCAAAGCTGGGTGTTTCGGGCTTGGGTGCTTCGTCAGGCACCCTATTATTCTAGTAGAATACCGCCATGTCCGCCTCCAGCCGCGAGTTGTCGCGGCGCGACGTTCTGCAGTTTCCCGCCGCCGCGGCGTCCGGTTCGGGGGACACCCTGCGTCTGTGGGTGTTCAGCGACAGCCATGTGGGCACCGACCGGAGACGCGGAAATCGGGAAAGCCTGAGCGAGGCGATCACCCAGTCGGAATCGGGAGGCCCCGAGGGAGACCCGCCGTTCGACTGGGACCTTGCGCTGGACCTCGGCGACCAGTCCGGCGGCCAGGCCGTCCCCGAGGATGACGAAGGCCTCGAAGTCGTCCGCCAGTTCCGCGCCCTCCGCAAGCACCGGCGCGAGGACATCTACAGTGTCTGCGGCAACCACGACCGCAGCGGTCTCGACCAGGAGAAAAACGGGTGGTGGCGGAAATGGGTCGATCCCACCGGCGAGAACACCCGCTACTCCGGCGTCAATCCCGGCCGCCGCCGCTACCCGGTGGAAGGCAACTGGGAGCGTTACTCTTTCCGCGTGGGAAACCTGCTGTTTCTGATGATGAGCGACATCAACGAACCGTCCCAGAAGGTCGGCCGCGGGACCCTGGGCGGCAACCCGGGCGGCGTCGTCACCGGTGAGACCTTCGAGTGGTGGAAGAACAGGGTCGAATCGAATCCGGGCTCCATCATCGTCTCCACTCACCACTACATGCTCAAGAACACCACCGTCGCCAGCGGCGAATGGGAGGGCATGCGCAAGGACGAGCAGGGGAACTGGCGGTCCCATTATCACGGGTACTTCCCGCAGGGCACTCCGCGAGGCGCCTCGTACCTCTACTGGGCCGGCAGCAAGCCCGATGCCCAAGCCTTCGAGAACTACCTGGAAACGCACCCCGGCGCGGTCGCCTTGTGGATGGGCGGCCATACGCACACGCATCCGGACGATACGTACGGAAACAAATCCCACTTCGAGAAAAAGTGGGGCGCGCATTTCCTGAACGTCTCGGCGCTTTCCAAGTACCACGGCCGGGCGAACGTTCCCATGAGCCGGCTGCTCACGATTCGGGGCAATCACGCGCGGGTTCAATGCTACCTCCACAGCTCGCACTACGCGCGCCAGGGCTGGTACGCCAAAGCCGAGCGCACCTTCGAATTGCCCCGCCCGTTCCAGAGGAAGGCGTAACGCGATGATTCGGGTTCGATCCCTGTGCCTGCTGCTGATGATCCGGGCAGCCTCTCCGGCGGCTGTCACCGTGGACGAGATCATCAACTTCCGCACCGCCGGGCAGCCGGCCATTTCGCCCGATGGCGGGCGCGTGGCGTACGTGGCCGGGGGCGCCGTGTGGATCGCCGACGTCGCTTCCGGCAGGACGGTGAAGGTCCATGGGGGAAGCGCACCCGAATGGTCGCCGGATGGACGCCGGCTAGCGTTTCTGGACAAAGGCCAACTCTGGCTTGGTCCGGAAGCAATGCAGATCACCAGCGAACCAAGGCCGATCGACCGCTACCGCTGGTCGCCCGATGGAGGGCGGATTGCCTGCCTGACGCCCCTTCCGCCCACCAGGACGCCGGGCCAATTGACCGTGGTGGGGGTGGATGACCGGCCTCGAAATCAGATCCGGGTCGTGGACCTTTCCAGCCGGAAGGTGACCTCTGCCACCTCACCCGACTATTCGGCGTTGGGCTATGAGCAGTGGTTTCCAGACAGTTTTGACTGGTCGCCGGACTCCCGCCGCATTGCGTTCACACGGAGACCTCAAGCGCGCGCCGGGAGTCATCACTCCGGCGATCTGGCCGTGGTGAATGCGGACGGCACAGGTTTTCGGATCGTGCTCGAGCGCCCCGGCTACGACGGGTTCCCGCGCTGGTCGCCCGACGGCCGGCAGATTGCCTTCATCTCGACGGGCCGGTACGACTGGGTCCGGATCTCCAACCTGTTGGCGATCGACCTGGCGTCGAACCAGGTTCGCAACCTCTCCGCCGAGTTCGACGAGAGCGTGAAGGAGTTTCAGTGGACCTCGGACGGATCGCGGTTGCTGTTCCTGGCAGGCCAGGGCGTCTCGACGCAACTGTTCGCGGCCGACCCTCGGCAAGGCGGCGTCCGGCGACTCAGCGCGGGCGGCGATGTGCTCTCCGACCTTTCGATCACGCCGGACGGCCGCATGTGCGCGTTTGTTCGTCAGAATCCGGTCGACCCGCCCGAGGTGTACGTGTCGCCGGTCGACGGCTGGCAGCCTCGGCGGCTGACCCGGGTCGCCACCGGTCTGGCGAAGAGTTGGCCGGCCCTCGAAACCGAAGTAGTGCGCTGGAAGAGCTTCGACGGCATGGAGATCGAGGGCATCGTTCACAAGCCCGCGGGGTATGAACGCGGAAAGGCGTATCCTCTCCTCGTCCAGCCTCACGGGGGTCCGCACAGCGTGATGATGAACACCTATCCGCTGGGCGAGACCCGGTTGTTCGCCGAACGGGGCTGGGTGGTGTTCCGTCCGAACTTCCGCGGCAGCGGCAGCTACGGCGAGCGGTTCCTGCGGGCGAACCTGCGCGGGTGGGGATTGGGCGATTACCAGGACGTGATGACCGGCGTGGACCACCTGATTGCGCTCGGGTTGGCTGATTCCAACCGCCTGGCGATCGCTGGCGCGTCCTACGGCGGCTATATGACTGCCTGGACGATCTCGCAGACCAACCGATTCAAGGCCGCGGTCGCCGGCTGCGGCATCACCGATGTCCCCAGCTTCATCCGCACAACGGACGTCCCCGATCGGTTTGAACACTACCTGGGCACCGACGATCGTCTGTACGCGCGGCATTCGCCGATGAACTACGGAACCAACATCCGGACCCCGACGTTGATCTGGCATGGAGATCGCGACGAGCGCGTGCCTCTGATGCAGTCTCGCCACCTGTACACTCAGCTGTTGAAGAACAACGTGCCGGCCGAGTTCGTGATCTACCACGGGGAGGCGCACGGAGTCCGGCGTCCCGACGCCCGGCGGGACCTGCTCGAGCGGGAGTTGCGATGGATCGAGCGTTGGGTGCGGTAAGGGCAACGCGGTGACTTTCGTGAGGAGGAGATGAATGTCCGCTTTAGTCGATCTGTCCAATGATCAGTTCCTTTCCGCGTGGAGGCTGTTCGCGCAGGCCTGCTCCGGGTTCGCGGAGGGCTCCGCGCGCGGGGTCCCCATGGTCTTCGCGGGCGTCCCTGTTCCGTTCTTCAATGTGGGCCTGATCGGTTCCGAGGTTCCCGATGAGAACGAACTGCGCCAGCGCGCGGATGCGGCCGCGGAGTGGGCCGGCCCCAGGAATCTTCCGTGGTTCCTGGTGCTGTGTCACGAGGCTCTCCCCGAAGGCCTGCGCAGCGAGGCTTCCGGCATACTGGCCGGCGGCGGGTTTCAGCCGGCCCTTACCCTCACCGGAATGGTCGCGGAGACGATCACGCCGGCTCGCCGCCAGATCGATGGACTCGAGTTGCGGCTGGCGACCGAGCAGCCCTTGCGGGACGCCCTCATGGACATCAACGGCGAGGCCTATCACATGCCCGGCGGTATGGACGCGGACGAACTCGCGACCGAATCGTTCTGGAGCCCCCATTGGGGCGTGGTCGCTTTGGCCGGCGGTCAGCCCGTTTCGTGCGCGGCCACGTTTCAGGTCAAGGGGTGCCGGTACGTCGGGTGGGTCGCTACCCTGCCGGATCACCAGCGCCGCGGATACGCCGAAGCGGCGATGCGGCGATCGCTCGACCTGGCCGCGGAGCACGCCGGTCCGCTCCCCAGCGTGCTTCACGCCACGGAGGCTGGACGTCCCGTCTACGAGCGAATGGGATATTCGGCCATTGCGCAGTATTCGCTGTACATGCGGGCCGAGTGACCTCCCTCGGGTGGAGCCCCCCGGGAAATCCCATCAATCAGGTGGATGCCCTTCGATTAACCTTTTTCACCTTAGTACCTTAATTCCATCGTAAAATCTGCCGATCCTCCCAGTACGGTGTAGCGTACCGACAGGACTGGAGTCAGGGTGCCGTCGCCTGGCTTTGGGTTCGGACGTCCGACGGGATTCCGCGAAACGCGGACTGGAGTTGGGGTGCGACCAAACGGAGAGGCGATTACGCTGTTTGTCTGCGAGTCGCAGCCGATTGTCATCGAGGGCCTGAAACGGGTATTGGACGGTTGCGCCGACCTGGAGCTGGTCGGCGAAAGCGATTCCGTGGCCGAGGCGCTGGATCAGATTGCGTCCCATCAGCCCAGCATTGTCCTGATGGATCAATCACTTGGCACGAAAGCGACCTTTGAGATGATCCCCCGGATCCGGACGGTTTCGCTGAAGTCCCAGGCGGTGCTCTGGGTCAGCAATCTGACCGAGGTGGAGTCGTTCCGGGCGCTGCAGACAGGGGCGCGGGGGATCCTGAAGAAGACGCTGCCGGTGACGCTCCTGGTGGATTGCCTGCGCGCGGTCGGGCACGGCAACATCTGGATCGAGAACTCGATCTCGAACCAGGTGGTGGGCTTTCTGAATCGCCGGAACATGCCGCGGCTGACCCCTCGCGAGCAGGAGATCGTGGCCCTGATCAGCCGGGGCATGAAAAACAAACAGATCGCCGACCGGCTGTCGATCACCACCGGCACGGTCAAAGTCCATTTGATGCATATTTTTGAGAAAACCGGGGTCAAGGACCGCTTCGAACTGGCGCTGGAAGCCCACAAACTAGTCGGCATCGAGCGTGGCGAACCGGAGACCGCCACCGCCTGATCCGGTCCCTACCGGACCGGGTCGAAACCGTTTAAGCTCTCCTTATGGCGAGCTCTCGGTTTCCGGCGCCCGACGAGTACGGGCCGTATTGGTCCCGCTACATTTCACTGGTCGATGATGCCGACATTCTGTCCGTCCTGCGAAGTGGTTTGGCGGAAACCTTATCCCTCATGAGCGCGGCCGGTGAGGCTCGCGCCGGCTACTGTTACAGTCCCGGCAAATGGAGCGTGCGACAGGTCATCGGCCACCTGATCGATACGGAGAGGATCTGGTCGTACCGCGCTCTGAGAATCGCGCGCAACGACCAGACTCCGCTCGCCGGCTTCGAGCAGGACGAGTACGTCCGCTTCGGACCCTTTGAGCGTTGTTCGCTCGGGGAACTTGCCGGGGAACTGCAGGCCGTCCGTCAGTCCACGATTTGCCTGTACCGGAGTCTCGGTGAAGAAGAATGGTCGCGGCGGGGGACCGCCAGCAACACGGAGGTAAGCGTACGGGCGCTGGCGTTCATGACCGGGGGACACGAGGTCCATCACCGGAAGATTCTGAGGGAGCGGTACGCTCTGTGAGAGGTGAGGGGCCGCAAGAGGCGGCCCCCTTCGTGGTACGGGCTAGAAATCGAAGCGCGCTACCAGTTGGATGCCTCTCTGGGAGCGGCTTGCGGCAGTGCCATCCGACGGGGCTTGCAGGCTGCGGATGACTCCGAAGTTCACGGCGCCCAACGTCGACGCCGGAGCGCCGAGTTGGACGCGGTTGAACATGTTTTGCGATTCCATACGAATCGTGAACCGCTTGGTTTCCCTAATCCGAATCGCTTTCTGGAAGGAGAAGTCGACTTGGGCCAAGCCCGGCGTCCGGAGGATGTTCTTGCCCTGGGCGCCCCAAACGTAATTGGGCGGCGCGGTGAAGGCACTGGTGTCGAACCAGCGTTCCCGCGTGGCATTGCTCCCCAGATTGGGATTGCTGATGACATTGGCGCGATTGGTGCCGGCGCCGTTGTTCAACGTAGGCCCACTCACACCCACCGAGAACGGGAAGCCGCCCTGTAAAGTGATCAGGCTCGAACTCTCCCATCCCCCTAGCACCGCCTTGAGCGGGGCGGACCAGCTTTGCGGGACCGGGACGCGGTAAATGTACGCGGTCACCCAGCGCTTGCGGTAATCGTAATTCGACGGGCCGTAGTCGTAGCGGAAATTGAAGGAATCGGCGAGGGTGCCGTCGGTGCCTGTGGAGTACGCCAGCGACTTCGAGAACGTGAACGCGCTCTGAATCGACATTCCGTGGAATTCCTGCTGTTTGAACGTCATCTCGAAGCCGTTGTAGTTGGAGTCGCTGATCGGCAGGAATTGCCAGAAGAAGCCCACGTTCGGATAGGGGCGGCGATCCTGTAACGTACCCGCCGCCGGCACGGGCGTGTTGCCAGGGGCCAGTGTCGCGAAGGACAGGGCCCGTTGTCCGGAATATCCCACTTCGATCGCCGTCTTCCTGAACGGGTTCAACTGAATATTGAAATTCCACTTCTGCGTGTACGGATCGTGACGCTCCAAAGGTCCATAATAGGCTCCGAACGTGCGCGCACCCAGGGCGCCGACCGCGCCGCCAGCCGGGAAGCCTTGCCGCGGAATGATAGGCCGGTCCAGATCGGAGGCCAGGCTGAAGTCAAAGAAGAACGGGCTGCCTTCAGTACCGGCGTTGTTGAAGTTGTTCGACACCGTTACCCCGTAGAAGAGGCCGTAGCCGCCGCGGAAAACTACCTTGCTGTTCAGGTTGTAGGCAAAGCCGAACCGGGGCGAGAAGTTCTTCCAGTTCTTCTTCGGGATGATGCGGTCGAGGGTCGTGTAGCGCCATCCGGCCGGCAGGTCGCCGTTGGGGATCTTGAGTTGATCCCGGACCAGGGCTCGCGTGCTCTCGGGGAGAAGGCGCTCACCGCTGACGAGGTCGAAGTTGCCGAGGCGGTCTTTCTCCTCCGACCACGGTCCGAAGTAGTCCCATCGGACGCCCAGGTTGAGGGTCAACTTGGAAGTCACGCGGAAGTCGTCCTGAAGGAACCACGAGGCGCGGTTGGAGCGGATCAGGACGCCGTCAAACTGGTAGTTGGTCGAAAAAGCCCGCGCTTGGCCGAGCAGGGCGTCGGTCATGCCGACCCGCAGCGGCTCCAGCGCCGCTCCAACGACCGGGGTCGAATAGGTGCCGTCGTAGGTCAGGCTGCCTCCGCCGTTCCGGCCCTGATAGCGATCGTTGCTGATGTGGTCCATCTCGAACCCGAACTTGATGGTGTGCTTGCGCAGGTGCCAGCTCAGGTTGTCCATGAACTGGTACGAGTGCTCCACCAGGTAGAACGGCGTGGGCACGCTGGCGATGGGGCGGATGATGGAGGTGCCCGTGTAGTTGCGGACGCTGAAGCCCGGGAAGCCCTTGGCGAACGAGACCGTGTTCCAGTTGGGGATGTTGAACTCGTCCATGATGTTCTCGTTGTTCAACATCTCGTTGCCGTACTTGAGGTAGTTGTAGCCGACGCGGAATTCGTTGACCACCTTCGGGCTGAACACGTGGGTGAACGTGCCGCCGATGTTGGTTCCGTCGAGGCTGGCGATGGCGCCTAGCCGATCTTCCGGCATCCAGAAAGAGCGCCGGCGGCCGCCGCGCTGCTGGGAGACGCGGCCGGTGAAGGTGTTCGACGTGTCCAGGTTGTAGTCGCCCTTGACATTGAACGCGTTCAGATAGTCGTTGAACTTCTCCGTGGCCAGATAGTTGTTCCGGACATTGGGGTTGGGATCGCGGAAGTTCGGCTCCGGATAGAAGCTGAACAGGCGGGTGGTCATCGCGTCGATCCGCGAAGTGGGCACGGAGTTATTCGGCAGGGGGGCGCGGCGTCCGAGCGGAGCGGCCGCGTCCGCCGGAAGCAGAGATGCCGGATCGGAGTAGATGATGCTGGACGTGCTGAAGTCGCCGCGTTTCTCGGCGGCCGTCGGCATGATGTAGTAGTTGTTCGCACTGGCCGGGTTGCGGATGCCTTCGTAGTTGCCGAACGCGAACAGCTTGTTCTTGATCACTGGCAAGCCCATGCCGCCGCCGAACTGATTGCGCCGAAGCGGCGTTTTCGGTGGATTGGTCCCCGTGAAATCGTACGGGCGGGCATCCAGTTTGTCGTTGCGGAAGTAGTCGTACCCGAAGCCGTGCCAGTCGTTGGTTCCGGACTTGATGGCCACGTTCACCACGCCGCCGCCGGAGCGGCCGAACTCGGCCGAGTACTGGCTGGTCTGGATGGCGAACTCCTGAATCGCATCGATAGGCGGAACGACGGCAAGGGCGCCGGAAAACTCCATATTGTTCGAGATGCCGTCGATGATGAAGTTGTTGGCTTCCGCGGAGGCGCCGCCAATGGTGACCGAGGCTCCGGAGAAATCGCGCTGCCGGCTGGCTTGCGGGCCGTTGGTAGTGCCTGGCACCAGCGCCGCGAGGGCGAGGAAGTTCCGGCCGAAGATCGGCACATCCTGCAGCACCTGGCGCGAAACCACTCCGCCGACCTCCGCCGTATCGGTCTTGATCAGGGCGGTGGCGCCGGAGACCTCGATGCTCTGGCTGGCCTCGCCGACCTCGAGCGTCATGTCCACGCGGACGCGCGCCTTGACCGTAATCGGCACAGGCGGGTGCACGGCCTTCTTGAAGCCCTTCATCTCCGCGGAAACCTGGTAGGTGCCCAGTGGGAGGTTGGTGACGACGAATTCGCCCGAAGCGTCGGTCGAGGCGGTCCGGATGACACCGGTACCCGTGTTGAGTACCTGGACAGTGGTGTTCGGCATCACGGCGCCGGTCGTATCGGTGACGTTGCCGAGGTTGGTTCCCTCGGTGGCTTGTCCCTGTAGGAAGTTTGGTTGTAGCACTAGCAGAAAAGCGACTCTGAGCATGGTGTTGTTGGATTACTCCTTCCCGAAGCAGACTATCGTTCTTCACTTGTATCACAATCTGTCGACAGTGGGGACGGGAGAAGCTCTCAGTTGAAAGCGAACGCACGGTCTCGCCGGAACGGATCGGTTCCACTAAACTTGGAGAGGTGCGACTATTCGTCGGTCTGGACCTAGCCCCGGAAGTGATCCAGGCCTTGGAGACATTCCAAAGCCGCCTGCGCCCTCTGGCCAAATTGTCGTGGAGCCCGCCGGCGAACCTGCATGTCACCACCAAGTTCATCGGCGCGTGGCCGGAAGAGCGGGTAGGCGAGCTGACTAGCGCCCTGCGGGGACTCGGGCCGCGCCCTCCCCTGAGCGTTCGGGTCCGGGGCCTCGGATTCTACCCTAACGATCGCGGACCCCGCGTATTCTGGGCCGGCGTCGACGCTCCTCCCGAGTTGTTCGAACTCGCGCGCCAGACCGATGAGGCGTTGGGCGCACTAGGAGTCGAGCGCGAAAGCCGGCCGTACTCGCCGCACCTCACGCTCGCCCGTATCCGGACGCAGGTCCCCCTCCAGCGCCTGACCGCCGAGGTGGAGACGCACCGCGAGATCGAGTTTGGCGAGTTCACCGCCGACCGGTTCTTCCTCTACTTGAGCCAGCGCGGATCCGGTGGTAGCGTGTACACTAAGCTCTCGGAATTTCCGTTCTCCACCCCATGATCCCTTTGCTGGCAGTGGCTGCCGCGTACCTGATCGGCTCGATTCCTTTTGGCTATCTGTTGGTGAAATGGACCACCGGCCGCGACGTCCGCGACTCGGGCAGCGGCAATATCGGCGCGACGAACGTGCTGCGCACCACCGGAAGGGCCGCGGCGGTGGCTACGCTGCTCCTGGACATCGCCAAGGGATATTTCGCGGTCTGGCTGGCCGGCTATCTGACGTCAGGCAGCCAGGTATGGACCACCGCGGGGGCGCTGGCCGTGATGGCCGGCCATGCCTTTCCGGTGTTTCTGAGATTTCAAGGCGGCAAGGCCATGGCCACCTTCGTCGGCGCCTATCTGAATCTCGCTCCCCTGCCCTTGCTGGCGGTACTTCTCGTATTTGCCGTGATCGTGGCGAAGACCCGGTACATTTCGCTGGGCTCGGTGCTCGGGGCGGGGACGTTTCCGTTCGCGGTGTGGCTTATCCTGCACCCTCCGTTCTACGTCACGCTCGGGGCCGCGATCGCCGGCGCGCTCATCATCTACCGTCACCAGTCGAACCTTGAACGCCTCCGGGACGGCACCGAGAGCGTGTTCCGGTTCTCGGGGGGGAAGGCCCGATGAGCGTGCTGGCCATCATCGGGGGCGGCAGTTGGGGTACGGGCCTGGCGGTGGTGCTGGCGCCCCGGTTCCGCGAGGTCCGATTGTGGATGTATGAAGAGGACTTGGCCTCCCGCATGCTGCAGACGCGACTCAATGACGTCTACCTGCCGGGAATCCCGATTCCCGCCAACGTGCGAGTGACCACCGATTTTTCCGAGGCTTTGGAGGACGCCGAAATTCTGCTAAGCGTGGTTCCCTCCACTTATGTCAGAAGGGTTTACGAGCGAATGGGGCCGCTGCTGCGGCCGGGTCTGAAATTGGTCAGCGCAACCAAGGGCCTGGAGAACGGAACCCTGCTGCGAATGTCGGAGGTCATCGGCCAGACACTGCCGTTCGAGACGGAGGTGGCCGTCCTGTCAGGACCGACCTTCGCCCGCGAAGTCGCCAAAGGATCGCCTACGGCCACGGTGGTTGCCGCCAGGGATCCGGACCTGGCGCGATTCGTTCAGCACGCCTTCGCCGGTCCCACGCTGCGGTTGTACACCAACGAGGATCCGGTGGGGGTGGAGGTCGGCGGCGCGATCAAGAACGTGGTGGCGATCGGCGCGGGCGTCTGCCAGGGGCTGGGATTGGGGTCGAACGCGCTGGCCGCGCTGATCACCCGGGGGTTGGCCGAGATGACCCGCCTGTCGGTGGCCATGGGCGGCGACCCGCGGACGCTTGCCGGCCTGGCCGGACTGGGTGACTTGGTCCTGACCTGCCACGGTGAACTCAGCCGCAACCGTATGGTAGGAATGGAGCTAGCCAAGGGGAGGATCTTGGCCGACATCGTCGGATCGATGAGGATGGTGGCTGAGGGGGTCGAGACCACCCGCGCCGCCATGGCATTGGCCGAGCGATTCTCGGTAGATATGCCGATTGTCGGCCAGATGAACGCGATGCTACATCTGGGACGTTCGCCGGCGGAGGCGATTCGCCTGCTGATGGAACGGACGTTAAAAGGCGAGGTCTGACCGGCAGCCGAATCGAAACTTTTCATGGACCAGCGGGTTCAACAGGACGTGTTCGGGGTGGCGGTGCTCGAGTACGATGCCGAGTTGATGCTGCGCGTCAAGGAAGGGGATGACGCCAGCTTCGGTGTTTTGTTGCAGAAGTACCGCGGACCCGTGATCCACTTCGTCTATCGGATGGTGCAGAACCAACCGGTGGCGGAGGAGTTGGCTCAGGAAGTGTTCCTGCGGGTGTACCGCTCGCGGTCAACTTATGAGCCGACGGCGAAGTTCACGACGTGGCTCTTCCGGATCGCGACGCATCTGGCGCTGAACTGGATGCGGGACGGCAAGCACGAGAAGGCGCAGGAGCGATTGGACGGGGAGGACGGTTCGCCGGCCCGTCGGGAAGTGCCCGACCGGAAACCCTCGGCGGAACAGTCCCTGGTGAACGAGGTGCGGTTGGCGGAGATCCGTCAGGCGATCGCGGATCTGCCGGACAAGCAGCGTTCGGCCGTCCTGATGCACAAGTACGAAGAGATGGAATATGCTCAGATCGCAAAGGTATTGAGTTGCTCGGAATCGGCGGTGAAATCGCTGCTCTTCCGGGCCTATGAGACGTTGCGGGCCAAACTGGCCCATATGGCGTAGCCGGAGGGAAGGGAGTTCGGTATGCGGTGCCCGTTGGAGACAGAGAGCGCGGAGATCCTGCTGGACTACTGCGCGCGATCGTTGGATGCCGAAACGACGGCGATCGTGGAGGCGCACCTCGAGCAGTGCGAATCGTGCCGCAAGTTTCGCGAGGCGCAGGCGGTGGTGTGGGAGGCTTTGGACTCGTGGGAAGCCGCTCCCATTTCGCCGGACTTCGACCGGCGCCTGTATCAGCGGATGGCGCAGGAGGGAAGAGGCGCTTGGTGGCGGCGTTGGCTGGCGCCCTTGCGGGACGTGACCGCGCGTCCGGCGATCCCGGCGATGGCCGCGGCCTGTCTTCTGGTAGTGGGCGGCTTGCTGCTCGAGTATCCGAACGGAGTCCCAGCGCCGGCCAGGGACAGCGCGCAGGTGCGGGAGGTCGAACAGATCGAGAGCACCCTGGACGATTTGCAGATGCTGAAGGACATGAGCGCTCTCGAGCGGCAGGAGGGTGCGAGAACGCTCTAAAGAGAAATGCGGCTCTGGATGGCAGTCGCGGTGTTGGCGGCAACGGTGGCGCCTGTCGTGTACGCCCAGCGCCCGATGGCGAGACGGCCGGCCCAGGGCCGGCCTCGGGAAGCCCTGATCGAGCGATGGAACCAGATGACGCCCGAGGAGCGCGACCGGGCACTCCGCAGCCTGCCGCCGGCACGCCGGGCCCAGATCGAAAGGCGTCTGGAGGAATACCGGCGGCTGCCACCGGAGGAGAAGGAACGCTTGCGGCGCAAATTCAGCGCGTTCAACGAACTCTCTCCCGAAAAGCAGCGGCAGATGCGGATGGTGTATCGCCGGTTTCGCGAGCTTCCGGAAACGCGGCGCGGCCCCATGACCCGCCAGATGCGCATTCTGCGCCAGATGACCCCCGAGGAGCGTCGCGAGCATCTGGGCGGCGAGGCGGTGAAGAAGCAGTTTTCGGCCGGCGAGCGAAAGATGCTCGAAGACCTCGCGGATGTCTTCGACGAGGTCAAGGAGTAGTCTTCGCTCTTTGGGCGATGGTCCCCAAGTCGGTGATGACGGCTCGCGGCCCGGCATTTCGCACGGCTTCCAGAATCAAGTCGAGGGTCCGGAATTCCGGGTCCACCACGCCCAGGACCGACGGGTGTGCGGTGAAGTCGAAGACCGCGCGGTGGGCAATGGCCCAGTCCAGCGATTCACGAATCGCCCGCTGGTATTGCTCCAGGTTCCAGCGGCAGGAGCGGAACGCAACCACATCGGTGACGGGACTGGCGGGGACCTCGATCAGGCCCGAGGAGTACACAAACGGCTGCGCGCGCTTTTGGGCTTCGACGATGCCTTCATAGGTAGCTTCCGTGGGCGCCTCCCCTGGCTTGGTGAGCGGGTGAGCCGGATAGCGGGTCGAAACCCAGGTGTACCCGAGCGACATCAGCATGAGTTGCAGGTCCATGCGGTCGGCAACGCCGTCGGGGAAGCCGCCGGGGGCGCGCCCAGGCGGGTCTTCATGGCACTTTCCGTCAGCCCCACATTCTCGCGGATCACTTGAGCCGGTTCCTTGCCCTCGATCAGCCAGGGCGCGCGCTGGAAGCGGTATTGCATCCTGTCGAGGCTGGTCTCGCGAAGGTGGATGTGATCGTAGCTGTGATTCCCCAGGTGATGCCCGTCTTTCAGCAGGCCGGCCAGCCAGTCAACGTTCTCCTGCTCGAAGACACGCCCGACGACGAAGTTATGGACCACCCCGCCGGCCTGTTTGACCCGTTGGGCCACGTCGACCGTGTAGCGCTTGCTGGCCTCGTCGAGATCGCCCTTGCGGAAGTTCCACTCCGTCTGGCCCCAAGTTGGGTAGTGCATGCTCATTTCGAGGTCGAGCGTGATGGCGATGTGCGCGACGGGTTCGGCGGCGAGGCTCGCACCCGACAATGCGCCGAGAAAGGCGCGGCGGGACAGAGGGGTCATGGGCGAATTGTTTATACAACGCCGGGGATTCGGTGGGCAAGGACGGAGTGAGGGTCTGGGGGACGGAAGGCGGGAAGCTCCTGCTTCGAAATCCCGCTCAGTAAGATCTCAAAGAAAGGTGAACTCTCACCATGTACGGAACTGGCTGGTTTCGGTCCCACCAGGGTCTTTCTTTGTGAGTGTGAAGTGGCCGCATTGATCTCTGTGGGGATTGGATTGGGACCCCTGCCTTCGCCGTCGTGATAGGATGGCACTCCGAGAGTCGCCAACCCAAATGTCAAAGATCATCCGGCATGAATTCATGGGCAACTGGGCGGTGTTCTGGCTGCTTTGCATCACGGGCATCGGACTTCCGCTGGCCCTTCTTTACCTGTTGGCGGGCACCATCCGGATTGAGAGCGAGATGGAGGACCCGGAGCAATTTGTGGCCGATTTCCGGGCGGGTAAGTTGGGGAAGCGCTAGGGCTTTCAGTGATCCATTTTGATGCCCACCAGTCTCCTGGCCAAGGCGGCGTCTCGCGGGCTACGGAACAAGGCGGCGACGCGGAGAAGTGCCCGGATACCCATCCGGGGTTGTCACCCGGCCCCCTGGACCGTAGCATTGAGGCATGAAGTACTCTCTACCCGCCATCCTTGTTCTTGCCGCCTCATCGTTTGCGCAAACGGGTACGGAATACGATCCCCTCGCTGCAGTGGGTTGGTTTCTCCAGTTGACGGAGGCCCAGATGACGGCCATCCGAACGAACAACGCCGCATTCGACGATTGGACCGATAGCAAGTGGACCCGAATCGAGGAACTGTACGACGAAATTGACCTGGAAACCCGTCGGGACGTTCCGGACCCGAACGCCCTCGGAATCCGATACGTCGATATCGAGTACATCTACCGCGAGATCGACGCACGGGAAGTGGACAATCGCCGGCAGAATGTTGCCTTACTCACTGAACATCAGAAGGTCGGACTCGAGGTGCTGGAGACTGCCGCGAAACTCGAACCATTTGCCTACGCGGCATGGAGCGTGAACCTGCTGAATCCGGACGAGCCTGACACCGGTTTCGATGTGTCGTCCGGGCGCCAGACCGGCCGCAGACTTTCCCCAAAGGCAAGAATCCGCTCCGAGCTTTCCCTTGCGCCGGAACGCGCGGGCCGGTTGCGGATGTGGGATCGGTCCCGGCGATTGCGCGCGGGTCGCGTCAATCCTTCACAGCGGCCTTAACGAGAGTCACCGGCAAACCGCTGCCGGCCAGCAAAGCCCCCTCTGCCAGATCTCCACGTCGCCGGGTTGGCTGGCCCCACGTCGGGTAATGCATGCTCATTTCGAGGTCGAGCGTGATGGCGATCTGGGCGAAGGGTTCGGCGGCGAAGCTCACACCCGACAGTGCGCCGAGAAAGGCGCGGCGGGACAGCGGGGTCATGGGCGAATCCGTTATACAACGCCGGAGATTGGCCGGGCAAGGGTGGCGCGGATCCCAATATTCCACGCGCTACGACGTCGCTGGCAGCAACGAGAGGAGATTCCGCCTGCGCCGCAAAAAACACACGATCCGGCGCTCGAGGCTCTGGCGCATGCATGATTACTTTTGGTGGGTCCTAGACCAGTTCCTTTAACGGCTCGCCCATTTTGTCGTTGAATCCATTGGCAATGTACACCGGGCGGCCGATGGGCGACATGTACGTCTTGGTCCAGTCAATTCCCATGGCTTTGTAGATGGTGGCGTACAGATCTCCGGTCGACACTGGGTTTTGAGCGACGTAGGCGCCCTTTTCATCACTGGCGCCGACGATCCGGCCGCCCCGGATTCCTCCGCCACCCACGAGAAGAGACCAACAGTCCGGCCAATGGTCCCGGCCCCCGGCGGGATTGATCGCCGGAGTTCGCCCGAACTCTCCGGTCACCAGAACGATGGTCGACTCGAGCAATCCCCGCTGCTCCAAATCTTCGAGCAACGCGGAGAGACTCTGGTCCAGAGTTGGCGCCAGGGTCTCTCGAAGCCGCTTTTCGTTGTCGCCGTGAGTATCCCACTGGCCGTGTTTGTAACCAGCCGCGGTGACGAAACGGCATCCGGCTTCGACGAGGCGCCGCGCCAGAAGGACGCTCTGGCCGACGCGTCCGCGCCCGTAGCGATCCTTCGTCTTGTCCGTCTCGCGCGACAGGTCGAATGCCTCTTTGACATGCGGAGAAAGGACCATCCGGAGAGCCTGCTCCTGAAACGTGTCCATCTTTGCGAACTCCGCGGCAGTCTCTTTCTCGCGGTAATGCTGGTCGACGATTTTCAGAAGCGTCCGGCGGTCTTCGATCGCCTCCGCCGTGATGGTTTTGGGAAGGGTCAAATCCGGAACGGCGAAATCCGGTTGGCTGGGGTCCGGGAGGATCATCGAATCGTACGCGGGGCCGAGGAAACCGGCCCGGTACGCTTCCTCGTAGTTGAAGAAGTCGAACTCGGTGGGAGTGGGGACGACCACGAACGGCGGCATATTCTGCCGAGGGCCGAGTTCCTTGGAGATGATGGACCCGACGCTCGGGAATTTCAGCGCCGGATTGGGGCGATGGCCGCAGAGCGTCTCGATGGTCCCCTGCGGGTGGTTGCGCTCCTGCGTGCTCATGCTGCGGACGATGGACAGCTTGTCCATGTGCCGGGCGATCCGGGGAAAAATCTCGGCAACCTGGATCCCGGGAGCCTTGGTCGAGATTGGCTTGAAGGCGCTGTTGCCTTTCACGTCCCAGGAATCGAGATGGCTGATGCCGCCTTCAAGCCACAGGAGAATGCATGCCTTCGCCTGACCTGCCGTTCCGCCGGTTGAGGCCGCCCTCAGATAGTCCCCATGCGTGATTCCGAAGAAACTCAGCGCTCCGGCACGCAGGAAAGCTCCTCGCGACATTGCACGGTTCATCGGCAGTTGCCCTCACCAGGACTTCGAAGTCCAGACTCCTTCTTGTAACACACCGCCGCCCATAAACAGTGTGCGATTGGCAAAGCTTACTTGAGAATCCCATCCACGGTCGAGGCGGCGATGGGATGATATCCCGGCCTGGCTTTGGCGTAGATCTCGCGCGCCCGCCGTTTGCCTTCCGGAGTTTTCACCAGTTCCTCGTACAGCGGCTTGAGATACTTGCGCCGCCCCTGCGACGTCAGAAACTCTTCGACGCGCTGGTCCGCCGCCCGATACCCGTTCCGGATGGCCATTTCCAGCCACTCGCACGCGATCTCACTGTTGCGCGTCCCGGTGAAGTGAAATGCCTGGTCCAACTCCGCCATCCGGGTCGGATCCATCGTCCGCGGCAGAGAGTGCAGAAAGTGCAGCCATTCGTGGGTGCTCCACCCTGCCGTGGCCAACTGCCCGGCGGGACGTCCGTCCTTCCAGGCCCGCGCCTCGGACTCGATCCGTCCGAGCAGCGCGGACTTGGGCTCATACGCCGAGGCCGGGAGTCCGGGCCGGTACAGCCATTCGTCAAGCGGGATCGACGGCAGCGCTCCCAGTTGCTCGCGCAAGTAGGCGACGAAGTCCGCCGTGGTGATGCTTCGAAAGCGGAAGTGATCGAAGTACGACCGCAGAAAGCCGTCGAACCGCTCGCGCCCCACCTGGTGCTCGATGGTGGTGAGCAGCAGAGCGCCTTTCTCGTAAGGAACATCGGTCGCCGCGTCGTCCGGATCGCGGCCCTTCAGATCCTGGTGCAGGACCTGGTCCTCCGGCTTGAGTTTCGCCATCTCGCGAAGCAGGCTGGTCCTGCCGAGGACGGCTTCGATATCCGCCCGCTCGCGGCCATAGACCGCTTCGAGGATCCGGCGCTCGACGTAGACTGTGAAGCCCTCGTTCAGCCAGAAGTCGCTCCATGTCGCGTTAGTCACCAGGTTGCCTGACCACGAGTGCGCCAGTTCGTGCGCCACCAGAGACACCAGGCTCTTGTCCCCCGCGAGAATCGTCGGAGTGGCGAAGGTCAGGAGCGGATTCTCCATGCCTCCGAACGGAAAGCTCGGGGGCAGCACCAGGACGTCGTACCGGTTCCACTGATAGGGGCCGTAGAGCGCCTCGGTGGCCTCGAGCATGTGTTGCGTGTCTTCAAACTCCCGGGCCGCGGCGTCGATCATGGGGCGCTCCGCCCACACTCCCGTTCGCGAGCCCAGGGAGCGGAACTCGAGTTCACCCACGGCGAGCGCGATCAGATACGACGGAATCGCTACGGGCAGGGAGAAGTGATACCCCTCGCCGGCCTCCGCCCGGTGGCGCGCGCTCATCAGCGCGATCATGTCCTTCGGCGCACGGATCCGGGCCTTGTAGGTCTGGCGGACGCCGGGCGTATCCTGCAAGGGGATCCAACTGCGCGCGTGGATCGCCTGCGATTGGGTAAACAGAAACTGCCTTTTGCTGGAAGTCTGCGGCGGCTCCAGCCATTGCAGGGCCGTCGCGCCGGGAGCTGTGCGATACGCCACCCGCACCTGCTTCACGTCCGGCGGAACCTGAATCGTCAGGGGCGCGCCCAGAATCGGGTCGGCATCGCCCACCACAAACGGAGCCTTCTGAAACCCGGCTTCGGTTCCTGCTTCGGCTCCTTCGATCACGAGACCGCGCGTGTCCAGGATGAGCGGACCCTCGCCGAGGCGTTCCACATCCAGCGTCACCGCGCCGGCCAGAATCTTCTCGTCAAAACGGACCTCCAGGTCCAGATACAGGTGGGTGACCCGCAGGGACTGCGGATTGGAATAGGAATGGATGTCTTTGGCGGGAGGCGGGTTCATCGGCTTTTTCTGGGGCGAACAGGACACGGCCAGGAGCCCGGCCATCAGGGCAAGGCCCCGGGGGTCAAAACGCATTCTGCTCCCAAATCTAGCACGCGTTCCGGGGTATGCTGGCGCACATGAGCGCCTCACTTGCCAGCCTGTTGAATCGCGCGCGATGCTACGACCTCGCCCACACTCTGCGAATCGGCATCCCCCATCACCCGGTCCATCCGCCGTTCACCTATTCGCCGAACAAACTGCACGGTGAATACCTGCGCGGCGACGTCAGTTCCGCTTCCGAGGTGATTGGTCTTGGCGGCCATGTCGGGACTCACATCGATGCCCTGTGTCACTTTTCCAAGGGCGGCCTGCTCCACGGCGGCGTGGAGGCCGCCAAAGTCCAGTCGTACCAGACCGGAGTCGGGCACCTGAGCATCGACACCGTAGGGCCGATCTTTCGCCGCGGCGTCCTGCTCGATGTCGCCGGACACCTGGGCAAGGACGTGCTCCAGGTCGACCACGCGATCGGACCGGAAGTGCTGGAGCGAACAGAGGCCGCCCAGCAGACGGAGATCCGGCCCGGCGACGTTGTGTTGATCCGCACCGGGTGGACCCGTTATTGGAAGGACCCGGCCGCGTACATCGCCGAGGTGGCCGGACCGGGACCCGATGACGCGGGCGCGCGCTGGCTGAGCGCGAAGGGGATTTTCGCCGGCGGGTCCGACACCATTGCGTTCGAATTCGTTCCCAGCGCGATGCCGGTGCACGCCCATTTCCTGGTCGAGAAGGGGATTCACATCATGGAGGCGCTCGACCTGGAGCAGTTGGCGGCGGACCGGGTGTACGAATTCACCTTCGTCGCGATTCCGCTCAAAATCGGCGGAGGGACGGGCTCACCCATCCGGCCGTTGGCGCTGGCCTAGATCTGTGTGCGCTTCTCGATTCTCGAGGAAGCTTTCCGCGTGCCGGCCGTGAACTCCGCAAGACCTTTCAGGCTCCACCCACCAGCGACCGGGCAGCCTTCACCATCGCCCCAATATGATTCGGCGTGGTCCCGCAGCACCCTCCAATGATCTGAGCCCCCGCCTCGACCAAATCTTTGATCCGCGAGGCCATATGCTCCGGGGTCTCCCGGAACACGGTGATGCCGCCCTCCACCACCGGCACGCCCGCATTGGATTGAATCAGGATCGGGACACCTAGCGCGGCAGCTCCCATCTGCCTAGCGATCTCGATCATTTTGTCGATTCCGTTTCCGCAGTTGGCGCCCACGATATCGGCTCCCGCAGTCACCGCTTCGCGGGCGGCACGATCGGGCTTGACACCCATCATGGTGCGAAAGCCCTTGACGCCCGACTCGAAGGTAAACGTGCAGATGACCGGAAGGCGCGTATTCTCCTTCACCGCCCGGATCGCCTGAATTGCCTCAGCCAGCGAGGACATCGTCTCGATGCAGAAGGCATCCGCGCCTCCCTCGGCCAGCGCGACGGCCTGTTCACGGAACGCCTCGTATAGGCAGGCGCTCGTGACGTCCCCGCCTTCTTCTTCCACGATGTGGCCCGTCGGCCCGATCGACGCGGCGACGAAACCCCGGTCCCCCATGGCTTCTTTGGCCAGCCGTGCAGCCGCGGTGTTGATCTCCCGAACCTGGCCGGCAAGGCCGTAGGGCTTCAACTTGAAACAACTGCCCCCAAATGAGTTTGTCCCGACAACCTCCGAGCCGGCCGCGACGTACGCTTCGGCGATCGCCTTGACCACGCCGGCGTGCGAGAGGCACCAAGACTCGGGGCACTCACCCGCGCCCAATCCTCGTGCCTGGAGAAACGTTCCCATGGCCCCGTCGGAAATCAGAATCTCGCCTCCGGCCGTTCGTTCCAGAAGACTCTTCATCAGATACTCCCTCTTCGTTTGTCGATGACTCCGGCCACAGTCGAACCGTTCCAGGCCGGCGTGCAACAGGAACCTCGTTTGGAAGTAGCGTCTATATAAACATATAGAGCGGATCGCAGCTCAAGTCCATGTGGCTTGATCCACGGGTGTAGCGCTGTCTGATGCTTGACGCGGACTTCGCCGTGCGGTACCTCTCCGAACGGAGACTCCCGATGCACACCCTCACCCGCCGGCAGGTGTTGACAGGCGCGGCCGGAGCGCCCCTGATCGTCCCGGCGCGCGCGCTCGGCCGCGGCGCGATCCCGCCGAGCGACCGGGTCACCTTGGCTCTGATCGGTTCCGGCGGCCGTGGTGTCGGCGAGGGCCGCCACTACACCCGCTCCACCGAGTGCGAGTTCGTTGCTATGTGCGACCCGCGCGAAGACCGCAGGCTTGGGGCCAAGGCCGTCTTCGAGAAAATCTACGGCCAACAGAAACCGAGCGGCGTCTACCGGGGCATTCAGGCCTATGCCGACTTCCGCGAAGTCCTGCGCCGCGACGACATTGATGCCGTGCACATCGCCACGCCCGACCACTGGCACGTGCCCATCACCATTGCGGCGGCCAAGGCGGGTAAGGACATGCACACCGAAAAGCCGCTCGGCCTCAGCATCGAGCAGGACCTGGCTGCCCGCAAGGCCGTGCGAAGCCGCCGCCGGATCTTCCAGTACGGAGCGGAGCGCCGGTCCACGGCGGAAGCGCGGCACGCCGTAGAGCTCGTGCTGAACGGGCGCATCGGCGATGTGCGCGAGATCTGGGTGGTCGCGCCTTGCTCGGAAATCGGCGGCTCGGCCACACCGGAGCTGCCCGTGCCGAAGGGTTTTCGCTACGATCTTTGGCTCGGCCCCGCGCCGGAGGCGCCGTTCAGCCACGACCGCTGCCTGGTCAGCGGCCAGCGCAACGGCATCTTCCACATCTACGACTACTGCATCGGGTTCATCGCGGGGTGGGCCGCGCATCCGCTCGACCAGGTGCAGTGGTGGGCCGATCACGCCGGGCTTGCGATCCCGGCAACGTACGAAGGAACGGGCAAGCTGCCGCAAAGCGGCCTGTTCAACTGTGTGTATGAGTGGGACGTGCGCTGCACCTATTCGAACGGACTGGTCCTGCACGTGGTCGACAATGAGACCTACCGCAAATACACCGGCGCCCCGCATCCGGACCTCGCGCGGCCCGGCGTCGACTTCGTGCACAACGCCGCGATTTTTGTAGGGTCGAAGGGCTGGGTCGCGATCGGTTACGAAAAGGTCGCCACGCACCCAGCCTCGCTGATCGGGTCCGAGATCGGGCCGAATGAAAAGCGGCTGGTGGTAAGCGACTCCCACCAGTTGAGCTGGATCCGGAGCATCCGGTCGCGAACCGACCCCGTCGGCGTCGTCGAAAGCGCCGTGCGTAGCGACCTCATCAGCCACCTCTGCGACCTGGCGATCCGGACAGGCCGCACTCTCCGTTGGGATCCGGTAAGGGAAACCATCACGGGCGACGAAGACGCTCGCAGGAGAATGTTCCGCCCGATGCGCAAGCCGTGGGGTGCGCTTCTCAGCATGTAGTCTCAGAGTCTCGGGAGCGCCGGTCGGAGACCTGGTCGGAGACCGGCGCCACTGCTGGGACAAAGGTGAGCAGGAACTGAGCGGGCTCGGATGGCTCGATCCGTACCAACGGCGAGCCGTCGAAATGAAAGGAATCGCCCAACGAAAACGGCTGGCCGTCGAGATGTCCTCTGCCGCGAAGGCAGACCAGAATTTCGCCGTCCCGCGCCCTGTGGGAGACGGCGTCCGGGACGTCGAGGCGTTCCGTCCGGAACCATTCGCATTCGGCCAGCAGTTCGTGACCCGGCGCAAGCGGCATCGGCTGCGACTGGCCGGAGTACCGGTCGAGCACCGATACCCCAATGGCCTGCTCGAGGTGAAGTTCGCGAGGCCGGCCGTAGTCGTACACCCGGTAGGTGATGTCGGAGTTCTGCTGGATCTCACACAGCGTGATGCCCGCGCCAATGGCGTGCACGGTACCCGAAGAGACGAAGTACGTCTCGCCGGGCGCGACGGGAAACCAGCCCAGCAGTTGTTCGATCTCGCCCGACAAAGCGGCCTCGCGGAACCGCTCTTTCGACACGCGGTCCTTCAGGCCAAGCGCGAGTTGAGCCCCCGTATCCGCTCGCAGGATGTGCCACATCTCGGTCTTGCCCACGCCGCACGGCCCCGAAGGGTGCACCTGCACCGAGAGGTTCTCCGTCGTGTACAGAAACTTCACCAGGATCGGCAATGCCGGCGAATGCTCGAACCACACCTCGCCGATCTTCTGGCCGGTGTCGCGGAACCACGGCTCCAGCCGCGGGCTGCCCCAGACCTTCTCGCGAAAGGATGGCTCGAGCCGCGTCACCGGCATGGTCGGCTACCCGGCGATGAACTGATGCAACCGGTCGAGACCGCGCTCGAGTTCCTTCATCGAGGTGGCGTACGAGATCCGGACGTGCTTGGTGGTGCCGAAGGCCTCGCCCGGAACCACGGCGACGTGCCCTTCGTTCAAAAGCTTCTCGGCGAACTGCAGCGTGTTGTCGATGCCGTTGCGGCCGAGCGCGCAGGAGATGTTCGGGTAGGCATAGAAGGCGCCGCGAGGTTCGGCGCACGCCACGCCCGGAATCTGCCGCAGCCGCGAGACCACAAAATCACGGCGCCGCCGGTACTCGGAGAGCATCTCGCGAACTGATTCCTGCGGGCCGCGCATCGCCTCCACCGCGGCTTTCTGCGCGATCGACGTGGGGTTCGACGTCGAGTGGCTTTGCAGCTTGGTCATCGCGGTGATGAACTGCGGCGGCGCCAGCGCAAAGCCGACCCGCCACCCGGTCATCGAATACGTCTTCGACATCGTGCCGGCCACCAGCACCGTGCTCTTGGAATCCGGCATGGCGGCAATCGAGAACGGATCGCTGTCATACAGGAAGTGGCAGTAGCACTCGTCAGTCAGAATGTAGATTTTGCGGGCCTTGGCGATCTCGAAGATCCGGATGAAGTCTTCCTTGTCGAGGACCGCGCCCGAAGGATTCGACGGTGAGTTGATCACGATCATCCGCGTTTTGGGCGTGATGTGCTTCTCGACCATGTCCGCCGTCAGGGTGAAGCCGGCCGCCTCGTCGGTGTCCACGAACACGCACGTGCCGCCGGCGTAATTGACGACGTCCTTGTAGGTCACCCAATAGGGAACCGGGATGATGACCTCGTCGCCGGGGTTGATCGCGGATTGCGTCAGGTTGAAGATGACGTGTTTGCCGCCGACCGAGACAATGCATTCGGCCGCGGTGAAGTCGGTGCCGAAATCGGCCTTGTGGCGCTCGCAGATCGCCTGCTTCAACTCCAGTGTTCCGCCCGCCGCGGTGTACTTGGTGAAGTTCTGATCAAGGGCGCGCACGGCCGCCTGTTTGATGTTGTCGGGGGTCGGGAAGTCCGGTTCGCCGGCTCCGAAGTCGACGACGTCCACGCCTTGCGACCGCAGACGCTCGGCGTCGGCGGCGACTTTCATGGTAGACGAGACACTGATGGAAGAAATTCGTTCTGCGACTGACATAAGAGCGATATCACTACCGGCGGGGCCGGACGCGGTCGCGCAGCCGGGCCTCGACAAACGGGGGAACCAGCCCGGAGATGTTGCCTCCCAGGCTGAACACTTCTTTTACCATCTTCGAGCTGACAAACGAGTAGGCTTCTCCCGCCATCAGGAAGACCGTCTCAATTTCCGGGTGCAGCCGCCGGTTCATCAACGCCATTTGAAGTTCGTACTCGTAATCGGAAATGGCCCGGATCCCGCGCAGAATCACGGTAGCGCCTCTCTGCGCGGCGTAGTGAACCAGCAGCCCGTCGAAAAAACCTACCTCCACATTAGCAAACCCCTGGACCGCCTCGCGCAGCATGGCGACGCGATCCTCGGGGCTGAACAGCGGGTGCTTGGAATCGTTCTTGAGCACGGCAACGGTCAGGGTTCCAAACAGTCGGGCGCCGCGGGCAATCAGGTCGAGGTGTCCATTGGTGATGGGATCGAACGTGCCGGGGTAGATGGCGGCAGCGCCGTGGCTGGAGGTCACTGGTGACAAATCCTTCCGTAATGGACCCTACATTGTATCGAAATGACTTACCGCGCGTGTCTTGCCATCTCTGCCCGCGCCCACTGGACGGTCCGCGCGATTCCTTCCGCATAGGGGGTCTTGGGCAACGGTCCCAGGCACACAGCTAGCCGCGAATCGTCCAGAATCACAGGCGTTTCCTGCAGGTAGTACATCTCGATGAGTTCCTTCATCACCTTGCTGAACAAGCCTCCAAGACGCAGGAACCCCTTCCCTGCCCCGCGAATCCGGGGGCGTAAGCCCAACTCGCGATAAACGGTTTCGATAAACAGCCGGGGCGTGATGGCGCCAGCGCCTCCCAGGTTCCACGCCTGGCCCCACACGTCGTCGCGGACGGAAAGGTCCAGGATGACTCCCGCGGCGTCGGGGACGAAAAGGAACTCGTGCGGCAGGTCGGGTGGTCCCACCCAGGGTGCCGCCACGTTTCGCAGCGCCGCGCCGAGCACCACACCCCCCGCGCTCACCTCCGCGTGGGGCCCGTAGAAGTCGGGCAAACGCAGAACCAGCGTCCGGAAGCCGCCTGGTTTGCCGGCGGCCAGGGCGGTGTCTTCCTGCTCCTTTCGCATCTTGCCCTTCGTGGCGGCCGGGTTCCGCGGGTGCGTTTCGTCGACTCGGGCGGTCTGGGGCACACCATAGCTGTAGACGCTGGAAATGACAATCAAGCGTTGCACCCCGGCGCGTTGGGCGGCGCTCAGGGCCGCCCTCATCAACACCGGATGCAGGCGGAATTCGTGATAGGGAACGCCGACCGCATAAATCGCGGTGTCGATGCCTTCCAATGCGCCTTGGGCTTCGCTCTCCGTCCCGATGTCCGCAGTGCGGATCTCTGCGCCGGGAAACGCCGCCTCGAGCTTTGCGCGCGACCGTCCGATCACGCGAAAATCGAGAGCCCGGCGTTGCGCCTCCTCGGCCACCGCCCTTCCGATCGCGCCCGCAGCCCCAATAATCCCAAGTTTTTCCACAATTCCCTTTTTGCCAGTGGCAGAGTCACACTGATGCGTCAGGCCTGAGATGAGCTATCGAACCTTCGGTATGATAGTAACAAGGGAGAGTGCGGAGGCAGTCCGGCGCCCGCTCTCTTACAATCGGGCTCTGAGGGGTAAGTGTCTCATGGCATGAGTGTAAGCGGGCCGCCGGTTTTCCAGAAGACAGCATCACCGCGCTCGCATAACTCGGCATGGCAGACGCGAAAGTCGATATCAACAGTTGGCTGGAAGACGAACTCTATCAGCGGTACCTGCACGACCGCCGCGCGGTGGACGATAGCTGGAAGGAAGTATTCGAGAACGGCGCGCCCGCCCAGCCAAAAGCGCCCGAAGCAGTGAAGGCGACGGCCGCTCCCGTCGCGCAGCCGACGGCCTCGGTGACCAGGACACCTGCCCCGGCGGTCAAGCTGAATCCGGACGAACAACTGGTTCCGTTGCGCGGGATCGCCGCGAAGATCGCCGAAAACATGGATCTGAGCCTGGCGTTGCCCATCGCGACGTCCCAGCGCACGATCCCGGTGAAGATCGTCGATGAGAACCGGCTGATCATCAATCAGCGCCGCGTGCAGGTGGGCCTCGCGAAGGTCTCGTACACCCACCTCATCGGCTGGGCGATCGTCAAAGCTCTCGAGACCAACGCGAATATCAACAGTGCGTTCGTGGAACACGACGGCGAGTTGTGCCGCGTCGTCCGGCCTCACGTGAACCTGGGGATTGCGGTCGACGTCGAAGCCAAGGACGGCACGCGGAACCTGGTGGTGCCGAACATCAAGAAGGCCGACACGATGGACTTCCGCCAGTACGTGCTGGCGTTCGACGATCTCATCGCCCGGGCTCGCAAGGGCCGGCTGATGCCGGACGATTTCTCGGGCACGACCATCTCGCTGACCAATCCGGGCACCGTAGGGACGATGGGCTCCATCCCGCGGCTGATGCCGGGCCAGGGCGCGATCATCGCGGTGGGTGCGATCGACTATCCGGCGGAATTTCAGGGCGTTGCGCCGGAAATGCGGGCGGCGCTCGGGATCAGCAAGGTCATGACGATGACCTGTACCTACGATCACCGCATCATCCAAGGCGCGGAATCGGGAATGTTCCTGGGCCAAGTCCAAGATCTGCTGGAGGGGAAAAGCCAGTTTTACGAGCAGGTCTTCGCCGATCTGAAGATGCCGCATCGGCCGGTGAGTTGGGCCCCTGACCGGGGCGCCACGCTGGCGGGCGGCGGGCTGATGTCCCGCCACGAGGAGCACGCCAAGGAAGCCGCGGTCGTTCAGTTGATCAACGCCTACCGGGTGCGCGGCCACGTGATCGCCGACATCGACCCGCTGGGCTCCGAACCCGGGTATCATCCGGATCTCGATCCCGCGACCTATGGCTTGTCGATCTGGGACCTGGATCGCGAGTTCTACACGCAGTCGCTATCGGAGGCTTTGGGGCACGACCGGCCGGTAGCCACGCTGCGCGAGATTCTGGAGCGGTTGCGCCAGACCTATTGCGGCAAGATCGGCATCGTCTACATGCACATCGCCAACCCGGAAGAAAAGCGATGGCTGCAACACCGCATGGAGCCGGAGGCCAACCACTGGCCTCTCGACCGCGAGCATCGCATCCGGATCTTGAAGAAGCTCATCGAAGGCGAGGAGTTCGAGCACTTCCTGCACGCGCGCTTCGTCGGGCAGAAGCGGTTCGCCGTGGAAGGTGGGGAATCGTCGGTAGTCATTCTCGAAGAACTCATCGATCGGGCCGCCAATCAGGGGGTGCACGAGGTCGTGATGGGGATGGCGCATCGCGGCCGCTTGAACGTGCTCGCCAACATCGTCGGCAAGCCGCTCACGCAGATCTTCTCGGAGTTCGAAGGCAACATCGACCCGGCCAGCACCCAAGGGTCGGGCGACGTCAAGTATCACCTGGGCGCCAGCGCGACGCGCATGTCCACGCAGGGCCGTGAAGTGGTGGTTTCGCTCGCTCCCAACCCGAGCCACCTGGAAGCCGTGGATCCGGTGGTGGAAGGGATCGTGAGGCCCAAGCAGGATCGGCTGGGCGACGTCAAGCGCGAACGGGTGATCCCGCTGCTGGTGCACGGAGACGCGGCGTTTGCGGGACAGGGAGTCGTGGCCGAGACGCTGCAGTTGTCGCAATTGCCGGGCTACCGCACCGGAGGCACGCTGCACGTCGTCATCAACAACCAGATCGGATTCACGACATTGCCGGGCGAAGCGCGATCCACGACCTATTCAACCGACGTGGCGCGGATGGTGCAGGCGCCGATTTTCCACGTGAACGGCGACGACCCGGAAGCCGCGGTTCGGGCGGCGCAGATCGCTTACGACTTCCGCCAGCAGTTCAAGAAGGACGTCGTCATTGACATGTGCTGCTACCGGCGCCACGGCCACAACGAGGGCGACGATCCGAGCTACACGCAGCCGATCCTGTATCGCAAGATCAAAGAGCATCCGTCGGTGGTGGTGCTGTATGCGGAACGGCTGATGCGCGAAGGAGTCCTGACCAAGGACGAGGTCGCGGAAATGCGGAAGCGCGCCGCCAAAGGGTTCTCGGACGCGTTTGAATCGGCCCAGCGGCGGGCGGACCGGTTCCAGACGCAGGAACTCACCGCGGTCCCCCCGCAGGAGTGGGGTGGCTTCTGCCCGCGTACTGCCATTTCGAAGGATCTGCTGGCGAGCGTCTTGGACGGCATCACCCGGTTCCCTTCCGATTTCCGGCTGCATCCGAAGCTGGTGAGCTTCGTCGAGAAGCGGCGCGAGGTGATTCGCTCGGGCGGGATGGTGGACTGGGCCCTGGGAGAGGCTCTGGCCTTCGGTTCCCTGGCGGTGGAAGGCACGCCGGTACGGCTAAGCGGCCAGGATTCCGGGCGCGGCACGTTCAGCCAACGCCACCTGATCTTCTACGATTACGAAACAGCCAAACGCTACATCCCGCTGCGCTACATCGACGAGAGCCAGGCGCGGTTCCAGGTGTACGACTCGAACCTGAGCGAGTACGCCGTCGTCGGCTTCGAGTTCGGCTACTCCGTGGGCGATCCGCTGACGCTGGTGCTGTGGGAGGCGCAGTTCGGCGATTTCGTCAACGGCTCCCAGATCATGCTCGACCAGTTCATCTGCTGTTCGGAGCAGAAATGGGACCAGCCCACCGGATTGGTGCTGCTGCTGCCGCACGGCTTTGAAGGGCAAGGGCCGGAACACTCGAGCGCTCGCATTGAACGCTTCCTGCAGTTGTGCGCGCAGAACAACATGCAGGTGGTCAACTGCACCACGGCGGCGCAGTACTTCCACGTCCTGCGGCGGCAGATGTACGGCGGCGCGGACCGGCGCGGCATGCGCAAGCCGCTGGTCATCTTCACGCCGAAGTCGCTGCTGCGGCACCCGCAGGTGTCGTCGCCGATCGAGCAGTTTGTCTCGGGCAGCTTCCGCGAGGTGATGGGCGAAACCGGGGCCATCGAACCGCAGCGGGTGACCCGATTGGTTCTGTGCTCGGGGAAGGTGTACTACGACCTGCTCGCGGGACGGACCGAGAAGGGGCTGGATCATGTGGCGCTGATTCGCCTGGAGCAGTTGTATCCGTTCCCATCGGGCGAGTTGAACGATGTCCTGCTGCGGTACCCGATGACGGCCGACGTGGTGTGGGCCCAGGAAGAGCCGAAGAACATGGGGCCATGGCGCTTTGTCAAGGAATCGGTGCAGCCGCTGCTGGATGCAACCGGGCGGGAACTCAAGTATGTCGGGCGGGCCGAGAGCGCGAGCCCGGCGACCGGTTCGTACAAGCGTCACCAGCAGGAACAGAGCGGGATTGTCGAGGAGTCGCTGTCGGGTGACCTGGATATCCGGCGAAGCCGGGTGCGGTTGTTGGCGAGCCGGAAGAAGTAGAGAGTCCCCCAAGCCAAGCCAGTCGTCTTTTTGCCGGACGACGGCGTCTTATTCCCAGGAGCCGGAACGTTGATCTTCCGAGCGGTGGAGGACACGGACCTCATCGCCAGGTCGCGCAAAGGGGATGTCGAGGCCTTCAACCTGCTCGTGTCCCGGTGGGAGAAGCGCGTCTACAATTACCTGCTGCGAATCCTGGGCCACCGCGAGGATGCACTGGACCTGACGCAGGACGTGTTTCTCAAGGCCTATCAGAATCTTCGCAAGCTGGACGATCCGGCGCGCTTTACCGCCTGGTTGTTCCGGATTGCCCACAACGAGGCCTATTCGCTCTTCCGCAAACGGCGGCCGGAATCGGACGATGAGGTTCCGGAACGGTCGGACTCGGCCATCACGGTGGGCGGCACCGGAGTGTTCCCGATCGAGTTGTCCCTGGCTGTGGCCAGGGCGCTCGAGCGACTCTCCCCGGATCAGCGCGAGACCGTTCTGTTGAAGGTGTACCAGGGGTTCAAATTCGAGGAGATTTCCGAGATCGTGGGCGCGCCCGTTTCGACGGTGAAGTCGAGATTGTATGCCGCGCTGGAATTGTTGAAAGCCGATCTCGCTCCGGCCCATACGCGAGGAATGGCATGAGTTGCGCACCGTTCGATTTGCGGGACTACTTCTTTGGCGAACTGAAAGAGGCCGAACGGGCCTTGACCGAGTCGCATGTGAAGGCTTGCACCGGTTGCCGCGAGGAGCTCACCAGTCTGCAGGCGACGCGCGAAACCCTGCTGGCGCTTCGGGATGAGGAGATCCCGCAGCGGGTGGCGTTCGTCTCCGACCGTGTCTATGAGCCCTCGGCGTGGAAGCGTCATTGGATGGCGTTTTGGTCGTCCGGGCCCCGGCTGGGGTTCGCTTCGGCGGCGCTGTTGTCGGTCGCGCTGCTGGTCCACGCGTACCGGCCGGCGGCGCCGGTGACCCAGGCGCCGGCGGTGGACGTGCGCGCCTTGCGGGCGGAGCTGGCTCGCGAAGTGCAAACGGCAGTGGTCAAGGCTGTGGCCGCGGCGGACGAGCGGCACCAGCAGGAAACCCGCCTGGCCGTGAAGGCGGTCGAGCAGCGGTTCGAGGCACAACGTCTGCTCGACGTGAAAGCGTTTGAAGACGAGTTAGCTTTTATGACCCGCCGGATGAACTCGTTCTATCGGGCGAGCTATGACACCGGAGGCCGGCAATGAAGCGGACGCTGCTGGTTTTGCTGGTACTCTCGGCCGGGCTCATCGCACAGCCGCAGAAGCAGCGGGTGAAGCGGGCGGCAATCGAGGCGATGGAGAAGAACTTCGACCAGAAGATCGCCACCATGGCCGACGATCCGATGCTGCTGCTCGGTCAGACCCGGGGCCTGTACCTGGAAGGGTACGGGGCCGTGTTCACGGCCGAAGTGGCCCTGGCCATCGGCCCATCGATCAACCCGTTCAAGCAATCGATCAGCAAGGAGGAAATCGCTCAGGTCTATCAGCGGAAGAAAGAGCGGCTGCCGTTGCTGAGGGACCGGATGCGGCACATGATGCTGGCCTCGGCGGCGTCACTCGACGAAGTACCGTCGCAGGAGCAGATCGTCCTGGGCGTGCGCCTGCTGTATCGTTCGTACGAGAATACCAGCGGCCTGCCGTCGCAGATTCTCATGCATGCGGAACGGGGCAAGTTGCTGGACGTGCAGTTGCATCGGGCACCGCTCGGAGAGGTTTTGAAGGTCCAAGAATTTTGACGAGTGGATTGGAGCCCACGGCGTGAGCCGTGGGGTTGCGTTCCTTCCGAACCGCGAGCCTCAGCGAGCGGTGGCCCTGGGCGCCGGTCGCCAGATACGGGGGCGCCACCGCTCCCTTACGGTCGCGGCTCAGAAGGTAGCGGCTGTTCTTGATGCGGCGCCACTTTGATATGAGACTGGGCGAAATTCTCATCGAACGCAAGCAACTCCAACCGGAGGACCTGGAACGCGCGCTGGAACTCCAGAAGGAACGCGGCGACAAGGTCGGCAAGATCCTGATCGACCTTGGCTTCATTGCGCAGAAGGACCTGTTGGCGGCGCTGTCCTCGCAACTGGACCTGCCGGTGGCGACCCTCGATCAGCCTCCTCCGTTGACGCCCGAGACCGAGCGATTGGCGCCGCGGTTTCTCCGCCAGAGCAAGATTTTTCCGCTCTCCGTCGATGACGGCGTGCTCAGTATGGCGATGGCCGACCCGCTCGACTTCGAGACGCTGTCGGCGGTTCGTGCATGCACGGGACTGGCGGTCCGCCCGTTTCTCTCGTCCGAAGTGGAAATCCACGATGCGCTGGAGAAGTATTACGAAGAAGCGGAAAAGCCCGCCGAGCCGGTGATCGAGGGCGGGCCGGATCACGAGGATCTGGAACACCTCCGCGACATGGCAAGCGAAGCGCCGGTAATCCGCCTGGTGAATACGATGATCGCCCAGGCGGTGGAACGGCGTGCCAGCGACATCCACATCGAGCCGTTCGAACGGGAGTTCCGCATCCGGTTTCGCATCGACGGCGTGCTGTTCAACCAGGACACGCCGCCTCGCGACATGAAGGCGGCCATCACGTCGCGGTTGAAGCTCATGGCCAAACTGAACATCGCCGAACGCCGCCTTCCGCAGGACGGCCGCATCAAGATCAAGACCCTCGGCCGCGAGGTCGACTTGCGCGTTTCGACCTTGCCTACCCTCTACGGCGAAAGCGTGGTGATGCGCCTGCTCGACCGTTCGGCGGGCGACTTCTACGACCTGCGCCGGCTGGGATTCGACGCGCACATGCTCGCCCGCATGGAGCACTTCACCTCGCTGCCGCACGGCATCTTCCTCGTGACGGGTCCCACGGGAAGCGGCAAGTCGACTACGCTTTATTCGGCGCTGAAGCGGATCAACATTCCCGACCGGAAGATCATCACCATCGAAGATCCGGTGGAGTACCAGATGGACGGAATCAACCAGATTCACGTCAATCCGCAGATCGGGCTGACGTTCGCCTCGGGCCTGCGGCACATCGTACGCCAGGACCCGGACGTGATCATGGTAGGCGAAATCCGCGACCGCGAAACGGCGGACATCGCCATCCGCGCGGCGCTGACCGGACACCTGGTGTTCTCGACCCTGCACACCAACGACGCTCCCAGCGCCATCACCCGCCTGACCGACATGGGGGTTGAGAACTACCTCATCACCTCGTCCGTTGTAGCCGTTCTGGCGCAGCGACTGGTACGGCTGATCTGCGGCAAGTGCCGTGTCGAGGACGGCACGCGCCTGGCGCCGGACGGGCGCACGGTGCCGGCCTTTCGAGGCGCGGGCTGTGACGACTGCGGCGGCAGCGGCTACCGGGGCCGGATGGGCATCTTCGAGATGATGGAACTGAACGACGAACAACGTTCGAGGATCATGGCCAACGAGGACGCCTCGCGGCTGACGGAATGTGCCCGCCGGTACGGGATGCGCAGCCTGCGCGAAGACGGCTGGGAGAAGGTCGCGACCGGCATGACCACAGCCGATGAAGTGATGCGGGTCACCCAGGAGTTCTGATTCATCACCTCCCAGGAACGGGGCGGCCGGGGGCCGGATAAGGTGGCTCAATCCCCGCCACTCGACCCGATCAAATCGTTCCGTGGCGGATCGTTCGGTCCGCATCCCGCGGGTCTACACCCGCGGTTCGGAGCCATCGGTTGCCGTCTATGGCCGTGCCGAGCCGAGCGCTCGCAGCGCGGCTCGTAACCTTCGATGCTTTTGCATCAGACGGAGGTATCGGGCCTCGGTTCCCTTGGTCTTGGCCTGGAGAATGTCCGCGACCGCGTGCCTTTCTTCATTGGTCCAGCGCTCGAGATCGGGTATCAGGTGGAGCAGCAGCGCGAACCCGCCCGATGATTCGACACCGATTGCACGGGCAACGTGACGATGGGCAGAGTGAACGAACTGCTCCGCGTTGCCGCTCTTCGCCGCCGCCTTTTGTACCGCCAACCCGAGGTTCCGGACTTGAAAGTGATCCCAGGCGCCTGGCTCGGCCGAAGAACCCTCGAACAGAAGATAGCCGCCGGCGAGTTTCTTGAGTGTCCGTGTCGAACTCCGGTAGCCGGGCGTCTCCCGCATCCGGTGCTCTTCGCGCCCGGTTAGGTCTGCGACCTCGGGATCGACTGGACGGAAGCCGAGCTTTCGATAGAACCAGAAGGCTCCCGACTCGACCGCCTCGGGGTTTTCCAGTCCGATCTGATACGGGTCGACCGAGAAGCAGGTGACGCCGAGGACCTGGCGGAACAAACGAAGCAGCCGCGCGTAGAGCCACGCCGATTCACCCTCGCGAAACGTGTAGTACACGTTGAAACCCACCTCGGCACGCTCGAACAGCGAGAGCACTTCGACGTAGCCGGCGGGCACGCCGTTCTTGAAGAACATGCCGGCGTGGTAGGCCCGCAACGGCAGACGCCACTCGGGCGGAAGGCCGAAGAAGTAGACTTCGACCCCTCGACCCAGGTCCGCGTGAACCACGCCGCGTTCGTCCGGGTGGCTGAACCCGTACAACTCGCGATAGCGCATGGCGGAAGTGTCGAGGATCAGGTCCAGCATCTTGCGCGCCTCGGTCGGGCCGAGCCGCCGTACCGGAAGGCTGGGTCCGTCCAGTTCCCTCGTCAACGACACGTCGCCGCGCCGCAGCAGGGGTTCGCGGTGGCAATAGAGCGTTCGTCCCGGCAGCCGTAGGCGCGATCGCGAAATCCGCGTGTCCCCGATATTCCAGGTCAACGGGAGTTGCAGCGACTGGTAGATCTCCGCCCGCCGGCGCGCTGAAACCGGGAGGCTGTCGAAGCGTTCGAGCAACCAGCGAAGGTCCGAGCCCCGCCGGCCGCGCGCCGCCGCGATCCACTCCCGAAACGGAGAATGCGCTTCGACCGGCCAATCCTCGTCGAACAGGGGCAGGAATCTCAGCGCCGCCGGAGCCAACCGGTCGATTTCGTCGTAGCAGTCCCAGCCGACGTCAATGTTACGACGGTGCAGTTGGGCGAGGCGGCAGGCGACCTCGTAGGTGAACACTGCCGACAGCGAGGTGCCGGCGATGCCCGAGATCTCGGGCTCGGCGAAGGGTGAAAGGTCCGTGCCGGCCGCTTCCAGTGCCGCGATCCGTTGGGCGAAGGAGAAGAGCAGCACATCCGCCAACCGGCCGACCTCGCGGCTACGTGGATAGGCTCGCAGAAAGAGCAGGGTCTCATGGAGACGGATGAGGTCGCCGGCATCGCGAAACCGGGTCCTGGCCAGCCTGGCGAGCAACCGCTCCAGCCGGTCCGTCTCCGGCGGGCCAAAGCGACGCTTCCGTTCGTCGAGGCGATCCAGCGGGTCGCGAGGCATAGTCTTCGAGCTTAGCTCAGGCGCTTAAGGCCGAGAAATCGAGGCGATCGGGCGTGTGGGTCCGGATAGAGGATGTTGAAGCCCGATCCAAAGGTAATTGCGCTCGGACGGATTGAGCGATCCCCTGCAAAGTCCGGCTGTAGCCACATAGGTTCCGCGGCGCGGCACGTTTCGAATGAGTGGGCCAGACTCTCTCGGTCCGGCACGCCCGCAGCGTGGCATTCCCGCACGCCATCGCTCCCCCCCCCGAGGTTACTGAGCAACACTCGACCTTGCTGCAAATGCTGCATTCCGATGGAGGCGGCAGTTGCAGAGACTGCGCATCAAAGGCTGTATGCGTCTCCAGATTACCCGAGGAAAGGCGTTCCGATTCAACCGCTTCGCGCGCTCTCCGGATTCCTATGAGCTTTGGTTCCTCGTTTGCGTTGATGCGTGTTGAAGCCGAAGGCAAGACCTTCGGCTAACCAGGAGAACCACGAATGACTCTCGCAACCAACCACACGACGAAACTCGCTACCGCACTTATTCTGAGCGCCGCTGCGCTAACGCAGACGTTTCCTGCTCTCGCGCAGAACTCAAGAAACGGCGGTGGCCCCCGTCCTCCGATCGTTACATCTTGGGAGCCGCTGACCGCTGAGGAGGCCAGTATGCTCGCATTCATGCGCGAGGAGGAGAAGCTGGCACGCGATATATATCAGCAGCTCTATTCGAAGTGGAAACTGGCAGCCTTTAACAACATCAGCAAGAGCGAAGAGACTCACTTCCAGGCCATCGGTACGCTGATTGGACGCTACGGCCTTGCCGATCCGGCGCGAGACAACCCGGCAGGAGTTTACACCGACTCGCGGCTGACCACTCTGTACCACGAGCTCCTTGCCAAAGGCCTGCTATCGGTCAAGGACGCGCTTGAAGTCGGGGTTTTGATTGAAAGAACCGACATCGCGGACCTAGAGGACGCGTTGACCGCTACCAGCAAGCTCGATCTGAAACGGGTATACAACAACCTGATGAGCGGTTCATACAACCACCTCGAAGCGTTCGAAGCGAATCTCGAGATTCTGGCTCCGTCGGTGGGGAACTGAGCAGGTCCCGGGTCGTTTGTCGACGGATTGGCGTTGCATACAGCAGGCTGGCCACCTGTGGCCGGCCTGCTCCTCGCCAGCCAGGCTCGGTTCGCCTCTCATGACCTCCGCACTCCGGTGCCGGTGATCTCTCGCAAGCCCGGACCATCCTCTCGCGCGAACATACAGAAGCAGAGTACGGCGAGGCGCTGGAGGCCTGCCAGCGCGCCGCCCGGCGCATGCGATGCACAACCAGGGTTCGCTTTCGGTCTTCACCCAACCTGGGGAGGCCCCACCCTGTAGTCAAGCGCCGCTGCACCGGCAGGGCTGAGCGACCGCAACCGCCGTCTTACGAGAACGGCCAGACGCGCTCGACCGTCTTCGAGAGGACCCACTCTTTGTCGTCTTCGTTGAAGAACTTCATCTCGTCCCGAACAACGCGCAGAGTCTGCTCGTACGTCGCGTGCTTCAGGCAAACAGGCCAGTCCGTCCCCCACATGATGCGCTGCGGGCCGAAGCCCTCATAGAGACGCTTCACCTGGGCGTGTGTATCCTTCCACGGATAGTGCTCCTTCGAGGCCGACCAGGTGTGTGAGAACTTTACGAAGACCTTGGGGTAGCGCTTCAGGGCCAGCAGTTTCTCCAACTCGGCGGGCCGGTCGATGGGGCTGTCGGCCATGTGGTCGATCACTACCGTGAGATTGGGACGAGGTTCGATCAGTTTGGCGATGTCCGCCAGTCGCGCCGTCGACGTCAGCACGGTCATCGGGACCTTGAGTTCCTCGCAGCGTTTCCATAACGGAGGCATCAGCGGTCCACGAATCCAGTCGCTCGCGGCGTCGGCTCCTGGGCTCAGCCGCACCCCGTGGAATCCCTGCTCCTGCACGAGCTTGGAGAGATGATCGGGAGCCGCCGGATCCTGGGGATTCACGCGCGCCACACCCTTGAAATACTGCGGGTATTTCTTCAGCGTGTCGGCCACGTAACGGTTGTCCCAGCGGTAATGGATCACCTGGATGATGACGGTCCTGGCGACGCCGTTGGCTTTCATCAACTCGAGCAGCATCTCGGGCGTCCGGTCTTCCTGGGGCAGGTTGGTGGTCTCCTTCGCCCAGGGGTATTTGGGATCGCGAACCCAGACATGCACATGCGGGTCGATGATGCGGTACTTCTGCTTCGCTTCCAACATAGAGGCTGCGCCAAGTGCGCCGAGGGTGGTTCTGCGAGTCATCATATAGGTTGTCATTCAAGAGCCGGCCGGGGGGCCGGGCGCGGGCCAGGGGGCCCGCCCCACGAAGGTGTACATATTGAAACTGAGCACTTAGTGATTCTCCGCGAACTCGCGCGAGGACAGGATCGCCCACATCAGGTCGCGCAGCGCCTGGTCGCGATTGGGCTGCGCGGCGATCATGCGGGTCAACTCCCCTTGTTCCTCGCGCGACGGCATTCGCGTGAACGCCGCCAGGTACAACTCTTCGATCATCGCCGCATCGGCAGCGCCCGCGGTTAACAGTCGCTCCAGCCGCGTGCCCGTCGACGACAACTTCTCCGTATAGGCCGAACCGGCGAGCATGTGCAGCGCCTGACCCAGGTTTGCCTTGCCATTCCGCTCCGGCACCGCCAGGCGGTTCGGGCGCCCGTACAAATCCAGGAAGCGCGAATAGAACCAGTCGGGCTCTCGCAACTGCACGGCTCGCGTTCCCCTCGGCGCCTGCGCCGTCGCTTTCGACGGATCGGAGATGCCGTTGGTAAAGACCTCCGGAATGCCGGTCACATCCGAAATCGCGTCCAGCAGGACTTCGGCCTCGAGAGGCCGGGGGACCGACCTCGAGTAGTTCGTCCGGTCCGCGGCGTTGGTCGGGTTGGTGCGGCTCGAAAGCTGATACGTCCGCGAGAGCACGACCTGGCGCATCAGGTGCCGCAGATTGTACTGGTGGTCGCGGAGGTCCTTCGCCAGCAGCGCCAGCAACTCGGGATGGCTGGGAGGATTGGTCGAGCGGAAGTCGTCGATCGGGTCGACGAGGCCCCGTCCGAAGAAGTATCCCCACATGCGGTTGGCCGCAGCCTCGGCGAAGTAGGGGTGCGAGACCATCCACTCAGCCAACCTCTTGCGGGGGTTCTCGCGCGGATTCAACACGGGCGCCACGCCTTCCAGAAAGGCCGGCTTCAACTCCGCCTTCGAGCGCGGATGGTGCATCACCAGGTCCTTGCTGCCGCCCACGTCCGCCGAGCTGAAGTCGTCGCTGCGCGGGTGGTCGAACAGGACGTACTCTTCGCCGGTCACGCCCAGCTTGAACAGCGGCCCGAAGAACGCGGCCATGCCCCAGAACTGATCCTGGCTCCAGTTCTCGTAGGGGTGGTTGTGGCACTGTGCGCAGTCCAGACGGCGCCCGAAGAAGACGCGTACTTCTTCCGCCATCGTGTCGGGCGGAGGGCCGATCACGTCGTAGGGCAGATAGTGGCGCGAGGGCGCATCGTAACCCGACGAACCCAACCGCTCGCGGGCCATCACGTCGTACGGCTTGTTGGTCTCGATGCTCTCGCGGATCCACTCCCAATAGGCCTGGCTCCACTTGGGCCGGATGCCGTTGGCGAAGATGGCGACGCGGAAGTAGTCGGACACTCGGAACGTCCAGAAGTCGACGAACTCCGGCGAGCCGATGAGGGCATCCACCAGCTTTTCGCGCTTGCGTGGGTCCTTGCTTGCCAGGAACTCGCGAACCCGCGCCGGAGGAGGAAGCATGCCCGCCAGATCCAGGCAGACGCGGCGCAGAAATTCGGCATCGGAGGACAAGTCGGACGGAACGATGTTGAACTTCCGCAGCTTGGCGAACACCTGTTCGTCGATATAGTTGTTGCGCGGAACCGAGGGATAGTTCGCCACAGGATCCGCGATCACCCCCACGCCGGCGCTGGCCACGTGACCCGCGGCCCGGATCAGGATGGACGTTTCGCCCTGCCCTTTCGCCGTAATCGTCCCGTCCGCGCCCGCGGCCGCGACGTCGGGATTGTTTGACTGATAGAGCACCTCGTGGGTCAGGTCCTCCCGGCTCCCATCGGCGAAATGCGCGGTCACCAGAAGTCGATGCGACCCGCCCTTGCCGAGCGTCATCAAGGTGGGGAACACTTCGATGCGCTCCGGCCGCGACTGCGTCTGCGCGCCCGGAGGATCGGCCGGCGCGCCGCGGCGAATCCAGTCGAGAACCAGTTGATAGTCGGCCGACGTCTTGTCCAGCCTCTTGCCTCCGCCGTGCGCTACCTCCCCGGTGGGCTTACGCAGCAGCGAACTTAGCTCCGGATTTTTCAGATCGACGCGCGGAACCGGCTCCCCTTTGGATTTGGCGGTGAGCACCTGATAGACGCCGCCCTTGACGATCCACTCGTAGTCCTCGGCGGGATGGAGCGCCGTGACCGACAGTTTGAACCCGCCCTTTCCTTTGACGCCGCCATGGCAGGCGGCGCTGTTGCAGCCTCGCTTGGTGAATACCGATTCGATGTCGCGGCTAAACGTGATTTGGCGCCGTTCGGCTGCATGGCGAATGCTCAGTGAGGCTTTCGCGGTCTTGCCGTCGACCGAAGCCGTGACGGACGCCACGCCGTCGGTCACCGCGAACACCCGGCCCGCCCCTTCGATGCGTGCCAGTCCTGGTTTGGAGAGAGACCACTGGGCCCGCGAGGTCAGATCGACTTCCGTGCCATCCGGACCCATGCCGACGACCACGAGTTGCTGCGAAGCCCCGGCCCCGCGAAGGGTTACGTCCGGCGGCAGGACGCGCAGCGACGCGAGCCGGGGCTGGGCGTTCGCAACGAGCGGGATCGTCAACAGGAGAAGAAGTTGTCTCATCGGGTTGCCGGCGGCGTCTCCTTGTTTGCGATCTCGGCGAGTTTCGACACCACCATGATCGGAATCACTCGTTCCGCTGCCGCCGCGCCGACCTTGCCTTGGTGCACGGGGCGCACGACCACTCGCGCGAACACCGGCATCCGCGTTGGCGGCGCCTCGGCCGAGGCGGAAAACACCAGCGTCGATCGCTGCGTCTCCGGGTTGTATCGCTCCAGTTTGCCCCCGTTCGGAAGCGGCGGTTTGGGCGGATCGAACGCCGAGCCGACCACCGCGCGCACGCCGGGCGGCAGACCTTCGGCTTCGATCGTCACCAGGCCTGGATAACCTTCCTCGCGGTCGATGGTGATGTCGATGGGCTTCGACTCGCCCGGCGCAAGGTTCACGGGGGTGTCGGCGATCTTCGCCTGACCGAGATGAGGCAATCGCGGGCGGAGGCAGATGCGATACGCGAACGATTCACCGCCGTGATCCGGCGTCAGGTTCCGGATCTCCAGGGTGTATTCGCCCGCGGACGGCAAGCCGACGGTGGTCTTGGGCTCGATCATCTTCATCATGTACAGGCCGTTGTTGTTGCGCTTGGTGTACACGTTGGTGACGGTCTCCTTGCCCTGCGCGTCAAGCACCCGCACGACGGGATTGAAGACCGGCATCGTGCCGCGCGGGGTCTCCACTTCGACCGCTATTTCCTGGGCTGCGTCGGCGCGGAACCGGATCTTCTGGATCAGGCCCGCGCTGCCGATGACGCCTTCCACGACACCGGGCAATTTCATCTCCGGGATCGAGGAGCTTCCTTCGTCGGCGGCGCGATAGGCTTCGAGAACCGGCGATACCTTCTCTTCGCCCGTGCGCGCGTTCAACCGTGCAATCCAGTTCGCGGGAATGGCGCGCGTAAACGTCCGCTCGGTCCAGTCGTTGCCCGGTTCGGCGCTGGGGCTGGCCCCTCGCGGTTTGCCCACCTGCAGGCAGTAGACGAAATCGGGCCCGCCCATTCCCTGGAACGCCTCCACTCGCAGGACATGACGTCCGGCCTTTGCAAACTTGTGCGTAAGATGAGTGTCCTTGCTGAGGCCGGGGAAGTAGAGCGGTTCATCCTGGTACGCGATGCGCTTGAGGCGGCTCGCATCGAACCAGCTTCCCGCCGGCTCGAAGATCGTGACGGCCGGATCGAACGCGCCATTGCCGGCACCGACGTCGAAGCTCAGTTCGTCTCCGGCGGCCACGTCGAACGAGTATTCGTTGATGTCACCCTTGCTGCGGATCCGGCCGAACACCGCGACGGGAAATCGTTCGAGCTTGGATGGTTCGACCAGGGTGGGCTCGTTCACGACGCGGAAGGCGAGCGGGTTGGTCACGCCCCTCGGCGTCACCAGGCGAAACGCATACGAGCCGGGAGTTGTCCCGGAAGCGACCTTAAATTCGATACGGACGAGGTGAGCCGCCGGTTTGCCCTTTGCCGGAGGCGCGGAATCTGCCTCCGTACCTAACACCCTCGCTTCGGCGAACGCGCCGGCGACCCAGACCGCGTGAGCGTCTTTCAAGGCCGTCCCGCGCACCGTGACCACCGTCTCCCCGCCCGGCTGAGCGCCGTACGGAAACGCCGAGAGCAGCCGAGGTTCTTCGGCGGCGGGCGCACTCACCGCAAACAGAAGCAACACGGTGAACGGGCACGACGCCTTCCGCATCTCTCGAGACCTTATTTCTTCGCTTCCTGCCAGCGTTGCCACTCGAGACCGGGCCGGTCCACGCGGAACTGCACCAACCGGCCGCGCTCGGCCTCGGTCACGTAGCAGGTCCGGCCATCCGGTCCGCCAAAGCACAGATTCGTCGGATGAGCGCCGAGCACGTTAATCTCGCGAATCACTTTGCCTTGAGGCGAAACCTTGACCACGGTACCTTTGCCATGGCGGGTGATGTAGAGGTTGCCGTCGACGTCGGCCCTCATGCCGTCAAAGCCGTGGTCGGGGAACTCGATCAGCAACGTCTTGTTGGCCAGCGCGCCGCCGGCCTTGATGTCGAATTGCCACACCTTCCGCTGTACGGACTCGTTGACGTAGAGTTTCTTTCCGTCCGGGCTTACCTCGATGCCGTTCGTAGTGCCCATGCCGGTGGCAACTTTCACCAGCTTGCGGCGCTTGTTCACCACCCAGATCTGGCCCGTGCTTTGGGCCCAGTTCGGATCGCTGGCCCAGATGGTGCCGTCGGGACCGATCGCCAGGTCGTTCGGCTGGTTCATGGTTGGGTCGTGGGCAAACACCGATACCGCCTTGGTCTTGATGTCCACCTTCAGAACGTTGTGGTTGGTGTAGTCGGCCAGGTACATGAAGCCGCGCTTGTCGAAGCGGGTCCCGTTGGCCAGACTGCCGTTGGTGAATTCGAGGAAGATCTCGCCCTTTCCGTCCGGAGCCACTCGCCCGACGGTGGGCTTACGGGTGAAGCTGACGGCGTAAATATTGCCCTGCCGATCGCAGGCGGGACCTTCGATCTCCTTGGTAAAGCTGTTCTCCGCTGTGAGCGGTGTCGACACGAAAAGGGTTTCGCCCATTGCCATGGGAATCACCAGTGCGACCAGGGAAACATAGCGTATGGCCGTCATGGACAGAATGCGTCCAGTATAGTTCACGCCTTTCGATGGCCGCAAACCGCGCGTGCTATATTCGAGCGTTGAACAACCCATGAAACTCAAGCGTTTGCTGTTTGCCGAACTGACGCGCCAGGATCTGCGCGCGGCGGCTTCGGAGGCCATGGTGGTGATTCCCCTCGGAGCGACCGAACAACATGGCCCGCACTTGCCCGTCGGTACCGACTACTTCACCGTGGAACATCTGGCCCGCGAGGCCGGCGCAGTCGCCGCGGAGGAGATTCCCCTGCTGGTTGCGCCCGCTCTGCCCTTCGGCTGTTCGCAGCATCACATCCCGTTCGGCGGCACGTTCTCGATGACGTCCGAGACGTACTACCGGGCCGTCTATGAACTCATCCTGGCGGTGTTCAAGAGTGGATTCAGCCGTCTGTTTCTCTTGAACGGCCATGGTGGGAACCACGAACTGGCCCAACTGGTGGCACGCGACATCGCGCTCGAGTATCCCGCCCACATCGCGGCCGCTTCCTACTGGACCATTGGCTGGGACGCGTTGGTCGCCGAGAACGCTCATCTCGGCATGAGGCTTCCCGGTCACGCCGGCATTTTTGAAACCTCGATGATTCTGGCGCTCCGCGGTGAACTCGTGGCGACTGACCGGCCGCATCGCGACGACCTCGGCGACACCGACCCGCGCGCCTGGCAGCAGGTGTATCGCGCCGAACATCACGGCTTCTGGCAGTCGATCAACGGGTACACGGACAGTCCGGATCAAGCCACGGCGGAACGGGGAGAGCGCTACCGGAAAGCCATCATCGGCTCGGTGGCGAAGGCGTTTGTCGAGTTCTACGGGAACTGCCCGGCTACGCTCTGACCAGGTCGTTACAGTTGGATGCCGGCGATCCTGCCGTCCCGCACCATCACCGTGACCGACCCCTTGGCCGTCTTGTAGATCCGGGTTTCCCCTTCCGCGTCGCTGATCGACATGGCGGGCGTGCCCAGCGCGTCGAGTTCGGTACGGGGCATTCCTTCTTTCAATGTGGAGGGATCGATGACGGTCGGCTCCTTAGGGGGAGGCAGCGGTTGGGACACGCGCAGGATCGCGGCTTGCGCTCCGGTAGGATGCGGCGCCACCGCCTGCGTCGCGGGGACCGCGGCACGGACGCTCACGGCGCTTCGGCGGGTCGAGGACGTCGAACCGGCGGCTGCGTCCGCCAGATCCCTGGCATTGGCCTCGTCCAATCGCCTCCTGGGAGCCGGCACCGCGGTTGAGGCATTCTTCGATTGCTCCAACCGCTTGGACGCGGTTCCGAAGGTGCCCTTGATGGCGGTGCCGACCCCAGCGGCGACTGCGGCTGCCTTGCCCGCGGTGGCCCCATACTCGACTGCCGTCTGGGCCGACAGGCCGCTGACAGCGGCGGACACGACGAACAGGACAGATGCGCGCACGGAGATCTCCTCAAGTTGACTCTATCTCCGGCTCGACTTTAGCTACCAGCCGACAGATGCCTTAGGCGGACCGTTAAAAACCCTGCGAAACGTTAGCTTGGCGTTCACCTGTCAAACCCGCGCTAGCCGATGGGCACTTCCGGTTTCTCCACCACCTCGCGAATATCGACCATTGTCCGCTCGCGGTGCAGCGAGAAATACGCGATGAGAAAAACGACGGCGATCAGGCCGATCATCACCATGAACGCAAGCAGCCGTGTGACCATCCGGACGGGCGCCATCGCCTGAGCGGTCTCCTGGCTCACGATGACGATCCATCCGAGACTGCCATAGTCTTTTTTGAGCCCCGTGTCGGCGAAGGCAATCAACCGCGGGCCGCCGACCCGCATCGGCGAGGTCAGGAACCCCGCTTCCCTGCCGGACAAGGTCCCCAAAAGATCCTGGATCGAAGCATATTCCTCCGACTTCAGCTTCATCGCCAGATTGGCGTGTTGGGAGCCGATGACCGTGCCGTCCTCCTTCACGATCTGAGTCACGCCCGTAGGCCCCAATTGCGCCCGCTGCACGATGGGGAAGATGGTCGACACTTCGAGTAGAGCGTCGATGGCGCCCACAAACCGGTTGCTGCTCGGGTCCACCACGGGGAGGCCGACGCCGATGTAATACGATCGGGTCACGTCGTCATACAGTACATCCGTCAGCGAAACCGCGCCTCGGCCTTGCGCGTAGATCCCTTGCCAGAAGTCTTCGTCTCCCTGGTAATAGTCCAACGTCTTGTGAGTGGCCGCCACCACCGCTCCCTTCTCGTCGGTCACGGTGATGCGAAGGAAGCGGCGGTCCAGGTCGCGATAGCGCCTCAATAGCTGGGAGGCCCTCGACGCGAGCAGGCTGTTTACCATTCCGGCGGCCTGCGGCGTGTTCCAGAGTTTCTCCGTTTTTTGTACGCGTTCGGCAAAGGCCGAGTCGTTCACGCCCGCATAGCCGCGGTTGGCGGACTCGACTGTCTCGACGATGATGGGTTCCGCGGCCAGCGTGGCAACGCTCGTGACGCGGTCATGAACGAATAGGGCAACTTCCGTGGCCGCGAATTCGGCGATGGTGCGGAAGTGTGTGCCGAGGGTCTTCTCGAGTGCCGATTGGCTGTGGTTCAGGCTGTAAAGCCCCACGACCGAGATCGGAACGATGGTCAACAGCGCGCCGATGATGAGCTTGGAAAATGGGATTCGGAGTTCGAAGCGTTCGTTCGCCATGGCAATCCTCTTCTCGTCGACGATGAGGGCGCGACGATCGATTGCCAACAGCCACTATCTCGCCCTCGCCCTTAGAGTACTCCTGAGCGCAAGCCGCGGGAAGGCTTTTCCGATGGTAAAAAGGGACGCCCCGGGTCGGGGCCGACACATCGTTTCACGTCAGCGGTTTACAACGGAAGGAAACCTGCCTGCCAAGGCAGCGCGTCCAAACCTTCAGGAGGTGAGGAAATGTTCAAGAGATTAAGACTGCTGCCAGTCGTAATTCTCGGAGCGGCCCTCACACTGATGGGTAGCGGGTGCGCATCGTACGGAACGCGATCCAGCTTTGGCGTCTCCGTCCGGTCGGGCCCGACGCACCATCACAGTGGCTACTATGACCGGTGGGGCTATTGGCATCCTTACCGCTACCACCGGTATCGATAGTCAGGGCCAGTCCTCAGGATTCCCGGAAGCTCCATAGTGGAGGCTAGAAAAGCGGCGGGCCGGCCAGTCGCCGGCCCGCCGTTTTCGTTTTCAACATCGACGGACACATCTGCGCGCCTATCGTTCGGCGGCCACTTCAACGGATTTCTGGAGGCTGCTTTGAACCTCGCGATCATCGAAAGGACCGATGACACGGATCAGGGTCCGGGTGGTGTCTTCCACGACCGGGACACCGGAGGATGCCGCAATCAATGGTGAGACACAAGCAAGGTCGGGGGGCGATCCGGGCGGGATCCCGTAATACGTCTTGCTGTGCAGCGTCACGACATAAAGTGTCTTGAGAGGCTCGTTGAAAGTGAACGTCACGATGTTCCTCTCGGTTCGGGTCGCCTGGTCCGGGGAAACCAGGTCGCACGTCACCTGAGGGTTGTCCAGGCCGGCGAACGTCCGGATCGCCGGCAACAAGGGATTGCTTTCGTCGAGGATGTCGATTCCGGCAATCAATACCGCCGACTGGCCAGTGCTCAACGCCACGGTTTGCTCGCGGTTCAGGAGTGAGTTCCCAGCCGGCGTCAAACGCGTCCCCTGCCGGATCAGCAGGCGCGGGTCGCCGGACAGGACCGAACATTCGCTGGCGGGGGCCTGGTTCTCGACAGGCGTGGCGGTGCATCGCTGCGAGACCGAACTCACTACCTGTTGCGCGAAACCGGCGGGGATACTGGTGAGCAAAACCGCCGGAAGCGGCGCGGTGCCTGGGGGGCTGAGCGTTACGGCCGGAAACGGTACGGCCGGCGAAGTTTGGCTCCAGAGCATCGAAGCGGTGAGCAATCCCAGGGTGATTCTCAGAGTCATTCCACAGTTCTCCTATGTGTTGTATCGGAATTGAGGTCTCCGGGACTGCCGGCGTCGGTCAGCCGTGAGGTAAATCGGGGAATCGGAGACACACTTGTCCTCCCCATGGACTTTTCAGCAGCACAGTTTTACTCGGGCGTCCGGTTACCGCGATGGACCGGCGCCGCGCGTTGGAGTGGGACGGTTACGTCCTCCTGAGGCAAAATCTGGAAGGGCTGGGCCAGGCATCGCGCCGCGGACCGCCCAACCGGCAACCACCGGGCCGGCGAAAAGCCCAGACCAAGCGCGAACCTTGGGCCCAACTGGAACTTTTGATGCCGCGTGAGCCGGGGTGCAAGCGTGATTCCACAATCGGCAATGCGTGTATCATCAACGGTTTTACAAAAGTCGCCGGTTTGCAAAGGCGCGCCGTTGTGGCCGCGCATGCAGATTCCACATGAAATAACAGGGACGCGCCAGCCGGTAAAACTTGCAGAGTGAGTACTTTTTTCCGGTGCCCCAGACTCCAATATGGCCGATATCGCTTTTGAGTCGAGCTTCCTCATCGACGCTGCGCACCCAATATCGATACGGAAGTACGCTTTGTGTCCACAGACGACGTGAAGTGCGGTCTGCGCACGCCGAACCGCCCACACATACCGCTATAGTGACTCACTTCACGGCGTTTGAGTTATCTGTGCGGCGCTGCTTTGAATCAATCCTGTAAGGCATCACCGAAACCGGCGGACAGGATCTTTCGCTTGGCAGGTTGTTTGCTATTGCAGCGGGGCCAGTCGTGGTTCCGCATTCGAGGCCGCGAAACCAAATCTCGAAGACTTTAGTTTCAACCGTTGTCCGGCGACAGCGGCGCCGGCCACGAAAATCCTGCCCATGGCTGGATGAACGGCTCAACCGTCTCGAACCGGACCCATTTCAAAGGCAGAGGACGGAAAGCTCATGGCGTATTGGGATGAGGTTCGGGACCCCCCGTTGGCAGGACCGCTGCTGCTGGTCATGCGCGTCGGAGACTGCCGGATGGTCGGAAGCATCTTCGCACGATGGGGCGTTGAGGTGGTGTGGGCGCACAGCCGTGTGGCCGCGGAGACGATTCTGTTGTCGAGGCCGGCGTTCGCCCTCGTCATTACGGAGGACCAGCTACCCGACGGCGACTGGCGCACGGTTGTTGAATCGGTACGGCGTGCGGGCTCCAGGGCGGTGGTTCTGGTCAAGCACGCCGAGGCCGGAGTGGCCGAAGAGCGCGTTACGCAGGTGCTGAGTGAGGATAGCGACCCGACCGGAACGTTGCTCGTGAGCGCGGCCTAGTGGCTCCGCTGCCCGAGTCCGGCAAAGTTGGAAGCCGGGGCGACTCTCCGTTCCTGTGTGAGGCCAAAGACAAGACCGTCGTCCTGTAATGCAAGCGCGCAAGCGTCAACTGTCAGAAACCCACAACCGTATAGTACCGTTCAAGACTCCCGAGGTAGCGACGCCTGGACGCGGGCCGGAAAGTTCATGAGAGATTCGCGCTGCGCCGCAGGGGATTCTCCATGGTTCTTCGTTATGGGGAGAGAAGAGCGTGAGAGCGGGACGGAAGTGTCGGCCGTCCATTGCGGTAGTCGCGTCGATCCGGTACTGCCAAGCCAGGACGCGGTGCGGGATGGTTTTGGTGCACTCTCGATAGAATGCCAGGCGACCCTCCCGGGTCGCGCGGAGGAACGGTGTCTGAACGAGTCGTTCACCTGATCAATCGGCCCGGTGTTTGCCCGCGGGGTCATTGCGACGCGATTGCGGAGTTGCTGTCCACCGGTCCGTTACGCCTGAGTATCCGGACGACGGCGGGAGGGCCTCCTCCTCACCTGGTCGTCAGACAAATCGGTCCGGGTGAAACCATCGATCAGATTACTCTCGACTGGCGGGGCGTGCCTGCGCTCGGCATTTTCTGCGGCGTCGCAGACGGGATACCCGAGGCGGTACGCCTGACCCACTCGGGCCTGAGCGACTTTTGTCTGTGCCCGGCCCGCTATTGCGACGTGTGGCCGCGCGTTCTCAGGCTGCTCTCCGGCGGGGTCGCCGGGGATCCCGAACCCGTGTCGCTGCAACAAAACCTGCAACTCGAGAACCTGGTCGGGCAAAGCAAACCGTTCCTCGAGACCCTGGCTCGGGTAGCGCCGATCGCTCGCGCGGATGCCACGGTGCTGCTCACCGGCGAGACCGGCACGGGGAAAGAGTGCCTGGCGCGCGCCATTCATTACCGGAGCGTCCGGGCCAACAAGCCGTTCATCGCCGTGAATTGCGGTGCGCTGCCCGCCAATCTGATCGAGAACGAACTCTTTGGGCACGTTCGCGGCGCGTACACGGATGCGCGCGATACCGCAAAGGGGCTGATCTCCGCGGCCGAAAAAGGGACTCTCCTGCTCGATGAAGTGGATGCCCTTCCGCTGCCGGCGCAGGCCACCCTACTGCGCTTTCTGCAGGACAAGGAGTACCGCCCGGTCGGCTCGGCCCACGGCGTCACGGCCAACGTACGGGTGATCGCGGCCACGAATGCGGATCTCCGCCGCCGCGTGGCCGAACGCTCCTTCCGCGACGATCTGTTTCACCGGCTGAACATTCTGTCCCTGCACATTCCGCCGTTGCGCGAGAGGCCGGAAGATGTCGTCCTGCTGGCGGCGCACTTCCTGGCACGGGATTCCGCCAGGCTTGGCCGGCACGGGATGACCTTCGCCCCCGGGGCGCTCGACAGGCTGGCGGGCTATGAATGGCCCGGCAACATCCGGGAACTCGAAGCGGTGATCCAAAGGGCGGTTGTCATGTCACCCGGCCTGCTGATCAGAGAGCCCGACTTTCAGTTGGACTATCTCGCACCGAAGATTCGCACCGCAAGCATGAGGGAGGCGAAGCGAGAAGCGGTGAGCCGCTTTGAGCGAACGTATCTCACTCAGATGCTGGCCGAACATCAGGGCAACATCAGTTGGGCCGCCCGCGCCGCGGGCAAGGAGCGGCGCGCGTTTCAACGTCTGATCCGCAAGCACGGTCTCACCCCGATCCACCATCCGAGCCCTCGCTGAGGGCGACTCCACCACACGAAACAGGTCCGAGCCGAGTCACGATTGCGTCTGGCGGAAACCAGCAAGCTCCCTCTTTCTCACTCCCGCCAGAACGAACTCCTGTCAACTCGCATGGGCCTGCGATACCGCGGCAGCGCGGCGAATCTGTCGCAGGGGAGATTCGTCTTGGATTCAGGAGGATGGCCCCGAACCCCGGGCTCGGCGCCGCGGCCAATCGGCCGCATCCACCCGAACCGCCTCGCTGATGGCAAACGAGTTCCGGTTTGGCCGTGTGCCTGCACCAACAGAGGCGAACGTTGAATGGGGACCAACTCAGGATCGACATCATGTGCTATCTGATGGCACACCCCGACGCGAGCGATTCCGTGCGGGGCATCGCCCAGTGGTGGCTTCCGTACGAGGCGGATCAGGCAGCGGTCTCGGCCGCGCTCGATGCGCTTCGCTCGCGAGGATGGCTGAGCCTGACGCACGGCCGGTTCTTCGGTCTGAATCCCACCGCCCGCGGCGAGATCCTCTGTTGGCTCGACGCACATCAATCCGATGAACTACGTGGATAGAACGCTCCTGCGTCTGGCCGACCCCAACACCCGGGCCGCCGTGTTCGACACCGGTTCGCTCGAGCAACTCATCAACGCCGCTTATGACACCTCCGGCCTCAATCTCCAGGGACCGTTCAACCCCTTGTTCGATCAGTTCCGCATCGGCCTGGCGTCGCCTCGGCTGGGCACCATCGAAGGAACGTGGAGCGTGGTCGGCGGGACCGAACGCAAGGAGGCTCGCTTCCAGGCCGCGGGTGTGGGCACCGGTTCCGTCATTCGAGTAGACGCCTTCTGGCGCGGCGCAATCGTGGCGCGAACCTCGGCCGCGCCGGCCCGCATCGAGACCGTCGAAATTCAGTGGCCCGGCCACTCGGGCATCGACGAGGAGATCGTCGCCGCCCTGGGCGCATTGCCCGGCAACCCCGTGGCGTTGGAGTTGGAACGCCGGACTCGTCTGGTTCAGCGCATCCGGGCCGCCTTCAACCAACCGGCCGCCTTCCCCGAGGCGTCGTTCGACGATTGGCTGCGGAGTGTGGGCGCCACCTCCGCCGGCGACCTGATAACCCGGTTCCAGGGAGCCTCGCAGCCGGGTGTCATGCAATTGCGACTCGTCCAGGGACCCACGCCGCCGTCCTCACCGAAGCCCTTGCCGGTGGCTGTGTCGCTCCTGATCCGGGACGCGGGCTTCTCACTGGCGGACCTGATCCTGGAGACGAGGCTGGTTCACGAACAACTGGAGCCGATGGGGCTGGGACGCCCCTCCCCAACGGGTTCCGCTCTGAAGGCGCCCCTGCTGGTTACCTGGGTGGTTCCCGATACGGTCTTCAACGATGGCGACTGGCCCGGAGCCAATGCGGCGGCACGCCGTGCCGGCGCGGGCGAATGGCTGGCGCGCGAGCGCATCGGCCTCGTTGTGACTTCATGACTATTCCCGAAGGAGAGCACAGATGGCAGCACTTCCGATCGCATTCCCGTTTGTCGAGGTCAAGATCGACACTTCCGGCCTCGCACCCATCGCTCAACGTTCACCCGGCGTCATCGCGGTCGCCGGCAAGACGCCCAACGGCGCGGACGGTGGCACGGCCGCCGTCAATACGCCGCTGGCGGTCGACACCGTCAAACAGGCGGCCGAACTGTTCGCCAGAATCAACGCGAACGGCGCCGTCCAGGAGACAACGCTGTTCAAGTCGCTGCGCACCGCGCTGCTTCAGGACCCGAAACCGTCGAAGATCTACGGCGTCCGCGTGAACGGCAACGACTACGCCGGCGCTCTGGCTTCTCTCGAAGCGGCCGACGATGTCACGTTCGTCTCGCTGGCGTCGGAGACGGATCCCGGCCAGGCGGCGCAAGGCAACAATCCGCCCACCAATCTCACGGCGCTCAAGGCGCACGTGGAGAGCATGTCGGCGCAGGGACAGAAGCGCATCGGAGTGGCCATGGTGGATCCGGCCACGCCCAAGGCGAACAACTATGTCCAGACGGTGACGGCCGCGGCGAATCCCCTCAAGAGCAGCGTCAGCCGAATGGTGATGATCGCCGCGCGGGGGGCCGCGACCGACGCCGCCACGGCGGCCATGGCCGCCATCGCCGGCTACGCCCCGCACATCTCCATCGTGCTGAAGAAGGTCTTCGACGTGACCATGCCGGTGGAAAGCCAGTACAGTCCCACGGAAATCAAGGGCCTCTCGGAAGCAGGCATCATCCCCGTGATCGATCCGGTACTGATTCCCGGCGAAAGCCTGCACTTTGCCGAGGGCAGGCTATTCACCACGGACCAGAACCTGGCCTATGTCGACATTGCCCGGGTGCTCGATGACGTCGACTTCCGCCTCAAGGCCGGCCTGATCGGGCAGATCGGCGATGCCCGGATCACAAAGGCCGGAATGACCCAGGTGAAGACTCAGGTGGACGGAATCCTCGGCCCTCTCAAGCGCGGGAACGTGATCGCCGATTTCAGCGTAAACATTCCGGTTCTCGACATCCTGAGTTTGCCCGAAAGCGCATGGTCGGCCACGGAGAAGAGCATCGTGCAGACCGCCCGTGCCAACCGCACCGTCGACATGTTCGTGTCCATCACCTACGGTCCGGCGGTTCACCTGTTGAAGGTCACACTCGCGCCGAAGTTCTAAACAGGAAGGAGAAAACAAATGGCTGACTGGAATACCCGGCTCGCGGTTTCCTATAAAGACCCTGATACAAAGCAAGTGGTGAACGTGACGCCCATCGACTCGTTCACGCCTTCGTTCGCATTCGCAACCGAGCCGATCCACTCGATCGAGAAGACGCACATCGGGGCGATCGTCTCGCCGAAGTCGATCACGTTCTCCATGACCGTGAAGGCCATCGGGGACGCGGCGGCACAGTTGACGCTGCTGGCGATGAACGGAAAACGGTTCGACATCACGCTCCAGGAAAGCGACGACGGCAACGACTGGAGTTTCAAGAGCGTGGTGTTGTCCGAATGCGTGATCACCAGCGCAACGCCGACGGCGGCCACCGTTTCCGGCGCGCCGTCGGCGACGTTCTCCGGCTTCAGCCTAGGAGCTAAAGCCGATCCGAAGAGCGGCAAGGCCGCTGACTTGCCATAAGGAGGAGCCGTGGCGGATGAGCCGATTGCCGGTGCTCCGACCGGCGGGATCGCCCGTGTCACACACACGGGCATCGCGCTCGTCCACGAAGGTGAACTGATTGTACCGGCGCAGGGCAGCGAGGCGCAGGCGGATCAGGTCGCCGAGGACGAGCGCACGATCGTGCAGTATTACTTCCCGGTCGAGATCGAAGTGCGGGACAGCAGCGGCGCGGCCGATCCCGATGCGGTGGCGGAACTGGTGCTGCGCCGTCTGACGAAGGGCCTGGAAAGCGTCTGATTTATGCCGGTTTCAGTTCACATTCCGGCGCGTTTCCGCATTGACCAATCCGTTCTCGAGGATCGCGTCGAAGAAGCCGCGGCGGCGTACGCCGCCACACTCGGGCGGGCGTTGAAGGCATCGCGGGAAGCGGTGCTGAAACCGCGCGGCGCCTACGTGCGGGTCGCTGCTTCAGCGATGGACGCGACGTGGTGGGGCGAGGGGCTCGCAAAGATCCCCACGCCGGTCCGCCAGGCCCTGGAGAAGGCCCTTGCGCGAGCCCTCGAGGATGAACTGACCCGCTCGGGAATTCCCGATTGGGGCCGCATCGAGAGCACGGGACGGCCTTCGGCGGCCGAATCTCTTGACCCGGCGAGGTGGGACGCCGAGCAGGGGACATACCATGTCCCCTGTTACGACAAGAAAGGCGCGCCAAAGCCGGTTCCCGCGCATCCAAAGTCCGCTGACGATAACACCGAGACCATCGTGGTGTTGGGGCAGTTCGCAAGCTACGACGAGGTGTATGCCGCAATCAAAGCCTTCTATCGCGACGCTACGCCGAAGGGAAACACTCTATACGGTGTCTACGGAACCTGGTCGGCCGACGGTAAACACTATCTCTTTTGGGTGCTCGGGCTTCTGGAGGAGGGTCCCAAGAAAGGGTCTCCGCTCTTTGCCGCCCTTCACCTGGTGAACGGCAAAGTCGAACGGGGCAAATTCATTTCGACTGGGCAGCCGATGGTGGTTGACCTCGGGGCGAAGTACGTCGTGGATTTTCTGCTGGAACGGAAGGAGGAGAACGGAGTTCCCTACGGTGCGACGCTACGCAAGGAATCCGAGTCGAAGACGAGACCTCTGTACCAGATTGAGCCGTTTAGCAAGGGGAAGAGCATCCACTTTGGCGTAGCCCGTAGCGAAGAGACCGTCTACGTGATCCCGGTAACCGCCTCGGCGGCGCCGGCGGCGCCTCCGCCGGCTCCAGTGGCCGTCTCTCCGCTGCCCCCGGTGTTTGCCTATTCGATCGACATCAATCCGATTCCCGACGAGGGCTTTCCCGCCTGGCTCTGGTGGTGGTTTGTGTGGTTCAACGTGCTCGGACCCGAGGTGCGGCGCAATCCCAACATGATCGCGGTCTTTACCGATTGGGAGAACTGGGGTTGGAAACAGGATGCACTGGACCTGAACTGGCTGTTCATTTACGTGTATCACGGCAAAATCTACAAACACTTTTGCCGGCACCTCGCCCTCAAGATGCTGGAAGCGAGCCGGACCAACATGGCCGCGTTCAAGGTCGAGGTTGCGAAGCCCGAGTGGAAAGACCGCGTGGCGATCGAAATGGATGTGTTGAGAGAGCCTGCCCGGGAACTGTCGGAGATCCGGCACATTGAGGACTTTGAAAAGCAACTGGCGAACCTATCCAAATCACCGGGGCGCGGGATCGCGCCGATTCACACGGACTGGGGGAAGGAACAGGCGGCCAAGCTGCGCGCTCGCATCGCCGCGGCGGAAAAGATTCGTTACAAGCTGGAAGATCTCGCCGGACTCGTCGAGTTGTTCCAGGCCATGGATCCGGTTCTGATGGTCCTCACGGTGAAGGGAGGCAAGCAGGTTGCCCTCGAGGATGCGATTGTCCAGGTGTCGGGACTGTCTGGCCAGCAAATTCTCGATGAGATCAAATCCAACATCGACTGGATGATTGCCCAAACCTGGGAAGCAACCGGCAAGATCACCTCGGACTTCGGCATCGCCCACAAGCTCAAGATCGTACAGACGGTGGCCAACGAGCAATTGAAGCAGTGGCTTGACGCATCAAGTGCCTTCAAAAAAGTGGTCGACAACGTGACGTCGACAAGCTGGGCGGAGTGGCTGGCCCTGGGAATCGCAGCTCTGGTGTTGACCTTCCTGTTCCCGCCGGTAGGCCTCGCGTTGGGGGCAGGGCTGGGGGTGACCGCGGCGGTCACGTCGACCCGGGCGGCGATCGAGCTTTCGAAGCTGTCCAAAGCCCGGCTGGCGCAGTACGGGTTCGCCGGCCTCGCATCGGAGCAAGAGGTCGACGCGGCGGTATTTGCCGCGGTCCTCGACGTGTTCTTCGCCGTGCTCGATCTAGGCGCCCTTGGGAAGGGGATTGCTTCGGCGACAGCCAAGGGTTTGGAGCGGGCGGCCGCAAAAGAGGCGGTGGGAGTCCTCGGCCAGCGTCTGGAGAAATTTGTCGGCGTGTGGCGCCAGTTCGACAAGTGGCCCGAAGCGATGCGAAGCGAGCTCCGTAACACGCTCATCTCGAGGCTCGAGAAGCAGGGCTTCGATCAAGTCAAGAGCGCGGCGCACGCCGATCAGGTCTTTTCCGCGCTGCAGGGCGAAATGCTGGCCCGTTACGAGAGGCACTTGATCGAGTTTCAGAGCAAATTTGGAAGGGCGCTGGAGGCCGGTGAACTGTCGGCCCGCGATGTCGACGCGATGCGGAAGTGGATGCTCCAGGAATGGAAACACCCCAAGAGATTCATGGCGGGCCTTCTCGACGAATTGCAGCCAGGCAAAAGGCTGTGGGATGACATCGTGGGACGGCACCTGGCCGGGTTGCCGTTGCCGGAGCGTCAGGCCGCTGAGTTCTTCGCTGGGATGAACGCGGCGGACATAACGGCGTTCGCCGAATCCCTGGGCGACCTGCGGCAGATTCTGAGGCCCAACCGGCTGGCCGCGCTTGCGGCCGAGGCGGGCTTAACCACCAACTACCGCACGCTCGGAGCGCAGTTGAACGCCCTCCTGAGCCGCTTTGAACAACCGGCGGAGGCGTTGGCCAAACTCGAGAACCTGCTGGCAAGGCGAGCGGACTCGGCGGTGATCCTGGAGGGGCTCGGCCGGTCAACCAACCCCCGCCGGACCCTGGATGCCTTGCTGACACCCAGGGTTCTGGACACGAACCTGGCCGGCCGGACGTTCGAATTGATGGAGGCATTAAACCGGCCGGCGGCCAGCAACGGGCGGGTCATCCGGATTGTGGCCGACCTGGATGAGGCGCACAAGCTGAGCCTGTTCCGACAGGTGGAGACACCGTCGGGCAGAGTGGTCGAGCAATGGAAAGACCTGAGCCAAGGATGGGTCGCCGCGCCGAAGGCGAAATTCACCGATCCGGTGGCCGGCGCGGCGAAGCAGGCGCTTTCCGCGGCGGACGAAACCAAGGCGCTCTCGGATCTCGCCGCCCTGGCGACAGAACTCAGACCCAGCGGCGGCCTGACCTCCGCCGCGGAGCGGGCCAAAGATCTCCTGCCGAAGATCAAGGGCACGCCGGTGGAAGGCGAGATCGCCCGGCTCTTTCACCGTGAAGGTAAGGCCGTGGCGGCGAAGGTCGTGGACGGACTGGCTCAGTTGCTCGAGGGGGGTGTCAAGGGACGCGAACTGGAAGGGCTGGCCGAGTTTCTCAAGAACACACAGAACGGGACGCTCGCCGCCGAGATCCTGGGCCGCGGCACCCGCCAGGGCGGCGCGATCTACAGGGATTCCATCCGCGGTTTCTTGGAGAAAGCGCTGACCTTCCGGCCAGGCGATTTCAAGGGCGTGCATGTGGCATTCGAGGCGCGAGGCGGCGGCCTGGCCGGCGCCGAAGCGGTCCTCGACATTGCCAAGCGATTCGACCCGCCCCGGTCGGTCTTCGGCGCACTTAACGACCTGGCGCCCCATTCCGAAGGGATGTCGAAAGTGGTTGGCTACCTGAAGAGCATCAGTCCGGATCTCAACAAAGCGGCCTCGGCCCAGCTTGCCCAGACGGCTGACTTATTGCGCGAGTTCCCCGGCTCTCGAATCGTGTTCGAAGCCCCAGTAACGGATGCGGCCGGTACCCTGATCCGCGAGATCGACATCCGTATTGTGTCGCCGGTTTCGCGGGTGACGATTCTCGACGCCGAGATCAAGGAGATCAGCGCGACTATTTTCGTCGAAGGCAGCCGCGCCCGGCAGCAATTTGCCCGGGACATTGTGGAAAGCGTGAAGTCCGCCCGTACGACGGGCGCCAAACCGCTGGGGCGATTCCGCTGGTACATCCGCCAGCAGGAAATCCTCAACAAGCAGCTTGCGGACATGGGGGTTGACGCCGCGAAGGCGACCCAAGTCGAGATCCAGGCGGCGAAGGACGAAATCATGAAGAAGTTCAAAGGGGTATTTGAGAAGGCGTTTACGAGGGGTGAAATGAGCCAGCTCACCCAAGCCGAACTGGACGCGGCCAAACTCGACTTTGCCGCCCGGTTCCCGGAGATCGTGAGGTTGTTCTAGCCATGTCTACGTTTCAAAAGTACGACGTCATCCCCTCGGCGATCATCTCCGACGGCATCCTGCCCGTGCCATTGTGGGCCGTCACCGCGATGACGCTCAGCCAGACCTATCACCTGCCGCCCATCGGCTCCAAGGGCGCGCGAGCCATCGTGGCCGCTCACGACGACACCATCACACTCACCGGCATCCTGGCCGGCAAGGAGCGCTTCGCCTGGAAACTGGCCCTCGAAACCATGGCCGAAACCAGCAAACGGGGCGGGGCGCTGGCGGCATTCACCGGCGGCAAGGCCGGCGGCCTCATCCTCATCACCTCGATGACCATTCGCACGGACATGCAGGTGCAGACGCTGTCGTTCTCCGCGTCCTCCGCCAAACGCGATGTCCTCGACGTCTCCATCTCCATGGTCCACATGCCGCTCCCGGGCGCGCTGGGCAAATTGCTCGACGTGGCCAGCATCGGCATCGGCGCGCTGGCCGACTTTGGAGGCAACTGATGCAGCCCATTCCCGTGAATCGCCTGCTGGTGCCGGACCGGAAAGCGTCGGCGCCCGACGGCTTTCTCGCCGTGACGTCCGCGGTTCAGGCGGGGTTGCCGCATATCGTGGCGCTGGACGAGGGGACCCGTCTGATTCTGACGGTGCCGACGGGACTCGCCGCCACGTGGCGCGACGCCGACCCCGCGGCCGTGGTCAGCCGTGGCGACGAGCAGGACGTACCCTCCTCCGGCCATCCGAACGAGCCGATCGGCGATGCCGCGCGGGCCGCTGCGCGGTTGCTCGTTCAGGCAGCCGAAGTGACCATCGCGTCCGTTCCCCTGGTGGCGGGGCTGCGATCGGTGGCGCCCGACTCCGGAGACCGCGCCGCGCGCATCGAGCTGGTGATCCTATCCTGGACCCTGCACGCTGGGAGCCTTCGCGGCCGCGGCGATTTTGGTTCCCGCCTGTCGTTCGCATGGCGTCGCGCCGACGGCCCGGTGGACGGCTTCTCGAGCCCGCCGCCGAACCCCGTCTGGCTGAGGCGGGTCGAGCCCCAGCGCCGCGTCGAGTCCCTGCTGGACGTCCGGATCGGCATCGTCCGTGAAGCCCGGCTCCTTAAAGCGTCGAGAAAGGTGGTGTCCTTCCAATGATCCCGTCACCCTCCAGCCTCCTCGACAAAGCCCTGCTCGGCAACGACTCGGCATGGCACCTGGCCTTCTACAATGCCGACGGCAGCCTCGCCTTCGAATTCGGCCGGGAGGACTATCACGCCGAGATCCAGGCTTCCCTGCCGGGTGCGCTCGAGGGCGGCGTCTACAAGTTCGTCGTCGAGGGACTGACCGACGAGCACTACGGCAAGATCGCCCAGAAGGACGACAAGGCCCCGAAGTTCGTCAAGCTGTTCCTCTACTGGCGCGACACCAACTCCAGCGTGACAGGCTACCTTGCCAACCTGGGCGGCCTCACCGACATGTTCTCGAAGGTCAAGGCCGAGGACTTGAAGGACTACCTGGTCGCCGACCTCGCCATTGTTTCGATCAGCCGCAAAGCGGGGACGCGTCGTTACGAAACCACGATCAACGCGCGGGAGCGGATTTTCGACGCGGTCACCAAGACCAAGGTCAAGAGCTCGATTCCGGCCGGCCCGCTCGACACGATGCTCGACCAGTTGCTCAAAGAATGCTCGCTGGTTCGCGACAAGGATTTCAAGACCTACAAGCTGCCGAAGATCGCGGTGGTCGCGCTCCGCAAGGGCGAGCCCGTGGCCGCGCACCTGCGCGCCATCGCCGAATCGGTGGAGATTGCTTCCAGGAAACTGGGGCGCGGGATGATGCTGATCCGCGCCGGGACGCTGCACTTCGGCGTCCGTCCGATCCCTTTCGAAGGCGATGCAAAGCCGCCGAAGAAGCTGGCCTTGTCCGGCGGACTGCTGGAGTCCGAGGCCGTCGAATCGAAGGACACTGCCGACGACAAGAAGAAGTGCCGCCAGTTCAAACTGACGTTGAAAGGCCGGCCGGACCTCTTCCCAGGCGACATGGTCGAGTTCGACAGCCCGCTCGAAGATGTTTCCAAGACCGGCGGCGGCCTGCTGGGCGCGATCGGCGACCTGGTGTCCGGCCCGTTCCTTCCCTCGCTGGGAGCAGAGAAATTCGAGAATCCGCTCAAGCTCTACGTTCAGTCCGTCGAGCATAAGCAGGGACGGACTTCCGGTTTTTCGACCGTGGTCACCGGTCTCGAGATCAAAGGCGAAACGGTGGACGACCGTTGGGAGAAGCCCGGGGCCGACGGCAAGGCGGCGTCGCGGCCGGAAGCCTGCGCCACGGCCGAAGTGGCGGCGGCCAAGGCGATGTGCGAGCTTGCGCGCAATACCGCGGTCAATCGAGGCACGCTCGAAGCGGGCGAGGTGCGAAGCATGGTCTCGAAAGGCACGGCCGAGCCTCCCTCGCAGACCGTCCAGGTGTGGAGGGGTCTCACATCGTCCGACGGGGCCGCGCATGGCGTGCGGAGGCTGCCGGTTCAGCGTCCCAGCCCGGGTCCGATCGAAGGGGTCGCGTACGCAACTCCCTATGCCTGGGGCAAGACCGGACTGGTGCTGCCTCGCTACCCCGGCACGCGAGTCCTGGTCGGTTACCGGGACAACAACCCCAACGATCCGATCGAACTCGGCGCGGTCTGGCAGTCCGGCGCCGGGCCGGACTCTCAACCGGGCGACTGGTGGCTCATCCTGCCCGCCGCCGTCCCCCAGAACCAGCGGGAAACGATCGCCGACGATGCCGTTCCCGAGGAACCCACGGGCGCGGTGTCACAGGACCTGATCGATGCCGACGGCAATCGCGTGATCGAACTCGGCGAATTCACTCTGCGGGTCGGCCGGGGCAAATTGAAAAACGCCGGACAGCGGCCGGAGCGGGCATCCGACGCCGACTCGGTGACCCTCGAGCACGCCGACAGCGGCGCAAAGATCGTCATCAAGAAGGACGGCTCCATCCAAATCAAAGGAAGCAAGATCGACCTGGAGGCCGACGGCGCCATCACGCTCAAGGCCGCGAAGGTCGACGTTCAGTAATCCGATGCCAAACGCACTGACGACCGGCAGCACTCTCGTTTGCGGCACTGGCGGCGTTGCCAGCCTGGCCAGCACGGGCAAGATGTTCGTACAAGGCAATCCGGTGTTGCGTGAATCCGACGTCTCCGGGTTCACCATCGCCGGCTGCAAGCCGAAAGCCACCGGCGACAAGACGTGCAGTAAGGCGACGGGCGTGACCTCCGGCAAGTCGCAAAAGCTGTTCGTCGGCGGGTCCCCCGCCTTGCTGGAAAACCTGGCGGGAACCACGGACGGGACCGACGCAACCCTGAAGGCCACGTCGGCGGGGCAGGCCAAACTCAGCACGGTGTAAATGCCATGACCAAACTCGAACGCGATCGTGAACTGCTGAGGGAACGGGCGCTGGGCTGGAGCCCCGCCTGCGAGTTGCTCGAGCCCGGGGTCGATCTTGGCCGCGATCTGCGGCTGGTCGATGGAGATCTCGCGCGCGTCAGCTCCATCGACAATCTCACGCAGTCCCTCTCGCTGGCCCTCACCACTCGCCTCGGCGACGACCTCTTCAACACGGAGTTCGGCTTTGACGGCCTCCGTGCGCTGGCCGAGGAAACCAACCCGACCCTGGTCCGGGAGCGCGTCCGCATCGCGGTCATTTCCGTTCTCCGCAAAGATCCGCGCGTGCGCCGCATCGTGGACGTGAAGCTGTCCGGCGACCGGCTGGACGAGGTCGCCGCGGGCGGCCGGACACTGGACGTGCGTGTGCTGTTCGAGACCGTGTCCGGCGACCAGGTCTCCATCAATCTCGGGAGTGTGATCCCCAATGCCTGACGATACCCGCATCGATACCGCTGACGTACTCGCCGTGGACGCGGCCGTTCTGCGCACCACCGGCTCGCTCCAGTTCGGGCTCTCCGCCGACGGCTTCGTGCCCAAACCGTTCGCGCGCCTGCTGGCCGAAAAGCTCGCGCTGGGCCGGGCCCTGTTCGGCGACAACCTCGACCTGAGCTCCGGTTCGGCCATTCGCAAGCTGCTCGAGATCTCGGCGCTCGAGGACGCGCGCACGTGGGCCGCGCTCGCCGCGATGTATGACAACAGTTTCGTTCCCACCGCAACTGGGGAGGCGCTCAGCCGCCTGGGTCTGGAACTGGGCCTGCCGAGACCTTTTCTCGAAGCGCGGGGCACGATCGTGCTGAAGTTGGCCGGTCCACTCCCGGCCGGGACTTCGCAGATCTCGATTCCGCGAGGCGCCCGGCTTTCCACTCCAGGCGGGCACCATGTGGCCACCGATGAGAGCATCGTGCTGTCGGCGGCCAGCCCGCAGCGCACCCTCAGCGTGATCGCCTTCTACCCCGGCCCTTCCCACAATCTCGACCCGGCCAATGCCAACCAGAAGATCGACCGCTGGAACCGGCTGGACCCCGCGGTGGAGGAACTGGACAAAGCGGAAAAGGCCGCCGGCGCCCCCCTCGTCGCCGTTGAGCACACGGCTCCCCTTTCCGGCGGCGAGCTGAAATGGCCCGACAGCCGCTATCGCGATCTTTTGCTGCGCGCGCCGCGATCTCTCTGGACCGTCGATGCGATCCGGCTCGCAGTCTCACTGGTCCCCGGCGTCCGCCACGTGCAGGTTCGCGATGCTCTCGGCGGCCTCGACATCAACCAGTCGATCTTCGGCAACTTCAATTTCATCGAGCGGGTGTTCGGCAGCGAGCGCAATCTGGGCAGTCCCTACTACTTCACGGTGCTGGTGGCGCCGGTTCCAGGAGCCATCTGGTCCGGCCCCGACGGACTGCACGCGTCGGTGGAGTCCGCGATCGAAGACCTGCGCCCGCTGGGCATCTTCCCCCAGATTGAACCAGCCGACGAGGTCGGGGTCGGCGTCGAGGGTGACCTGGTCACGACCGGACTGCCCCTTCCCACCGGCTCGGCAGCCACGGTCAATGCCTCCCAGGCGGCGCAGGATCTCAAGAAGCGCCTGCTTTCCCGCGTCTCCCGCTACATTGACGGATTGCAGTTCGGCGAGCCGGTCCGGTCGGCCGAGGTGATCTGGTCCGTCATGAATGAACCGGGAATCGCCGACTTCCGCGGTGTCCGGCTGCTCCGCTTCCCTCCCGGCTTCGACGCGGTCGATCTGAACGCCGGCGCAACGCCGGGCGCCGTCCAGAAGTACGAAGTGGGAAAGAACATCGAGCTGCAGGCGAACCAGATCCCCGTTTTCGTCGACGACGCGGGCGGCCTGAAGATCGTCTGAGGAGATTCGCCATGCAGGATCCTGACGTCTTCCGCTCCGCGTCGCACCAGTTGATGGCGGCTCACCTGACCGGTCCGTTGTCGGCCGGCGCCGTGGACTGGGCGCCCACGATCGCCGCCAGCGGCCGGGTCGCCTCCTCGGAGCCGCGCCGCGAGCCGTTGGTCCTGGTCGCGCCGGCGTCACCGCTCGGCGCACGGCCCCTCCGGGTTCGCGCAGTGCTCGATCCGGATGGCGCGGCCACGCTAGTCCTGCCCGAACTGGTCTTCTCTTCCTTCACGGAGGCAGGAGCGTTTCTCCCGCTGCACCGGCCTCCCGCCGATCCTGCTACCGGATTGGCCGCGCCGTTCACTTTGGCCCTCCAGGCCGCCGAGTTGGACGATGCCGGCAATGCCATCCCGATCGCAGCCGCGGCGCTCGGCGCTCGGCTCGAGGTTCGCATCTTCGAGGGAATCCTCGGCCGCCTGATCTATGTGATGGGGGCTGAGAAACAGCGCATCCGCCGGCAAGCCCGGGAAATCGCCGCCATGCGCCTCGTGGCCACCGCGCACGGCGATGCCTTGGACCGGATCGGCGCAGAACTCTCCGTGCCCCGCCTGACCGATCTCCTCCAGTTCGACCCGGCCACTCGCGAGATCGTTACCGTCAACGGGAAGCCCGAGTCCGACAACGACTACCGGCGCAGGTTAAAGATGTACCGTTCCTTCTCCATCCCCAATCGCAGCCGCCTGCTCGACCTGCTGAACGGATCCGGAATCCCCGGAGATCCCAATCGCGGCCCCCTCGGGGAGATGGGCTTCCTCCCGCGTTTCGAAGTGATGGAAACGGATAACGAGTTCGGCCTGGCCATCCACTTGATCTCCGCGGGGCCGGACCAGGCGCGCGTGAACTTCCTCAACCACCTGCGCGCCACGCGCCTGATCCTTCCGGCCGCCGTCGTTCAAGCGAATACCCTGCATCAGGGCCGCTTCCTTCCGTCCGGCGTCAAGAGTGGAGTCGCCGAGTTGCGGCAGCGCCTGCGTCAGAACTTCCTGTTCGACAACACCGCCGCAATCGCTCCTGGTCTGGCCTCGGTGCTGGACCGCGTCGGGCGCTGCCGCCGGGCTCTCGGAGTCAATACCCAGTGGAGGGTCCTTCGCGCACAGGACTCCGCCGGTGGGAGCCGCTACGAGCTAGGGCTCGGCGCGGATCTGGAACTACTCGCACCTGCCGAACTGGACCTATTGAGGAGCGCACTCCTGGACCCGCTGCGTCCTGTAGCTCCCGAACCCGAGATCGAAGTGCTGCTCCGATCGATGGCGCCCCTGCCGCCGGGCCAGGACCCGGAAGGCGCGTGGCTGCTCCGGCCGTGCGGTCTTCGCACGGTGCATCGCGCCGCGGCGAACCGGGTGTACGTGTCACACCTGCCCGCCTTCGGAATGCGGATCGCCGGTGTCGGCAACACCGCCCCCGGCGCCAAGGTCGACCTCGAAGTCCAGTACAACGCCCCGGGAGATCCTCAGGGCAACGTCGTGCTGTTGGCCGCTCTCAACGAGGTCGCCTCGCGCTGGACCGCCGGCGGCAATCCCGCGTTTACTCGGTTGGCGGGCGCCGCCGGAGCGCCCCGATGGGACCTGGCAGTGCCTGTCGTCCAACCCGCCATGGACGTGCTCCAGAAGTCGGGACTGCGCGCGGTCACCGCGCCTGCCCCGGTCGTGGCCCAACTCAAAAACCTCCCGCCTGAGTTGCTCGAGACGTTGGTCCTCGCTCCGGCCCAGTCGGCCGCGATCCTGAACAATGTGGGCAACCCCACCGCGGCGCTTCAGGCGCTGGTCGCCCTCTTGCGCGATCAGGGCGTATCGTCCGTTCTGCCCCTGGTGACCTCCGCCAACGACGTCGTTCTCGTCGCCGGGGTCATCGGCCTGCCCGAGGTGGGAACCAATCTCTCCCAGCGGCGCGCGACCGGGTTCCGCTGGTACGCCGTTCCGTTGCGCGGGGAAGTGGGCGATTTTAAGGCGGTCGGAAGCCGCGGCTTTCTGGTTCCGAAGACCAACGGCCTGTTCGCCATGGTCGCCCTGGGCTACGCCCGCCGGGGCCTCACCGACCCCTACGAGTACCGGGTCGAACTCCCCGCGGCCGCCCGGCTCAACCTGCTCCAATACGAATTCCTGATGAACCTGCTCGATCACGTGTATCCGCTCGGCATTGAGATCAACACGTTCTCCCTGCGCCGCGATCACGTCGATCTCGACGGCGACGGCGCGGCCGAACCCCTGCCGCCCGTCATTTCCCGAACTTTCCGAAGATTCCTGCGGCGGCGCCACACGGGCGAGAGCGCGGTCGCCGCCGGCTAAGGCGCTTTACAAGGAGATCTCATGTCGTTCAGCCAACTTGAACTCGAAGGCAAATCCGTTCAGTCCGTTTTTGACGAAATCACGAAGGTCGGCGTCAGTTCCGTCGATGCCTCCATTCTCATTAGCAGTTGGATCTTTGAGAATTTCGGCAAATCGAAGCGGGTGTTCAACTACCAGCAGGCCTTCCCCGCGGCCGACCCTGCCTGCGTGGCCAAGTTCAACCGTACGTTCCAGCACGCCGACTGGGTGGATGGCGAGAGCATGGTGCAGGCGCAGCAGACCCCCGGCGAGGACGGCTTCAACGCACGCTTTCATCGCATCGAAAGCGACCTGGACGCGGTCAAATCCGATCTCGTGCAGTCGTTCGCCTGCCTGGCGGCGATGAGGGCGGGGGTGCGCGTCCTGCTGGACGAGATCCGCGCCGAGATGAATCGTCTGAACAGCGACGTGTTCGCCTGCTGCAACAAGTCTGCGGTCAGCCCCCCGGCGACCTTCGGCACGCTGGTTGACAACGCGGCCTTCGCGGGCGTGGCCCAGTTCAACAACAAGGCGGTCAGCCTCTGGAAAACCGACAAAGGTCTCATGATGTTGCCATCGCCCGTCACCGTCGGGGTCGACGTCATCACCGACGACCGGATCCGCCGGGGCGCCGACCTCGCCCGCATGATGGAAGACAACCCCAACATCCGGGCACAGTTCCCGCAGCAGTTCACCAAAGCGGCGCTGGTCGAGCGTTTCGGCGATGTCCGCACGCGGGAAGGCAAGCCGCTACGCGACCTGGTGTCGATCCTGCCGGACACGGCCACGTTCGCCTCGGTGGATGCGATGGTGGACGAAGTGACCGACCGTGAGTCCGCCGCTCTCCGCACCACAGAAGGGGCCGACGCCTCGATCTCGGCGGTCTTCGGCTTGCAGTTGCCTTCGGAGAAGGTGGAGAATGCTTCCCTCGACAAACTCGCCATTGTTCCGGCCCAGGCCCGGGCGGCCCTGATTCGCCGCGGCGTCGACACCGTGGGCAAGTTGGCCCGGCAATCGCCAAGAGAACTCTCCGCGTTGCTGCGCCAGGAGGGAATCGCCAACCTGGTCCCCGGCGACGCGGCCGAATGGACCGGCGCGGCGAAAACTCTGGCCAAGTTCCGCTGAGCCTCGAATCCAGTTGCGCGCTGTGACCTGCGACCTCCGCTATCGTGATTTTGACCTGGCGGACATACCGGGGCTGCTTTAGACGGCCGTTGTCGGTTCGCCAGGATTCGTGGCTAGCAGCGGAGACATCGCAGCTTTCCTGTAAATGAAGATGTCCATGAAGGAGCCCTCGATGCGATGTTCACGGACGCTTTGATCGGGTAGATAGGTTGACGGGTTCACCGCCGGTGGGTGACCCGGGTCATCGACCCGGATTCTCTCGAGCATCTCCTTTCGGGGCTCGAAAAAGACAACCACTCCAGTCTCCGTCGAGACGCGAAGGGCTTCCCGGAAAACCTCGCTTCGGACACTTTCGTCGATGTGATGAAGGACGCCGAAGAAAAAGACCGCATCGAACGCTTCTGGCTCGAAGGGCAGACTGCTCGCATCGAAGGCCTTGAACCGGATACGGTCCAGAACGCCTGCTTTCTCTGCGTTCAAGGCCCAGGCTCTGCCGGCGTAATGCGACTGGTCGGTGCTGGGTTCGCCCGTCAGGACCTGATAGCCTTCGGAAGCGAGATAGATCGCAAAGTTTCCGCTGCCGGTGCCGACGTCCAGGATCGCGGCGTCCGCGGGCAGCCCAAGTTCCTTCAATGCACGGGCGCCATCCTCCGAGACGGCGTCAAACCTCGGACCCAGAATCTTTCCGATTGCTTTGGTATCCACTTTCGAGTCTCCTTTCAGGAAGCCTCCCTTCTCGCACTCCTTGCATGATCAAGTTATATGCATAGCATGAGCAAGCGCCTTCAGGTGATACTTCCCGACCCTGAGATGTCCGACATCCAGCGCTTGGCCAGGCGAGAACGTTTGACCGTTGGCGAGTGGGTCCGGCGAGCGCTTCGGGACGCGCGCGCGAACCGGCCGGCGATTGACCCCGAAACGAAGTTGAAGGCAGTTCGGCGGGGTGCGTAGTATGCGTTCCCCACTGCGGACCTGGAGCAGATGTCGAACGAAATCGAGCGAGGGGGCGGGGGTTGATCTTCGTCGATTCCAATATTCCGCTGTACCTGAGCGGCTCATCCGCACAAGCGGAGGCCCAGGTGACACTGGAGCGCTTGATTGCAGCCGGCCAGGGTCTGGTTACCGACGCTGAAGTCGGACGTCTTGCGTGCCGGGGAGATCGTCCAAAATCTGGCGCGGATGTCGGCCCGCTACGCCGTGCACATCGCAGTCATGGAGCGCCATGGCATTCGATCGATATTGAGCTTTGATGGCGATTTCGACCACTGGCCCGGCATTCAACTTGGCCGGACTGGTACCCCGAATACATGGTGGGGGAGCAGGCAGGCGAACAACTGCCGGAATGACGACCACGACGTAACGGGTTCGAGCCCCCGCCGGCGGATTCCAAGACGACAGGAACTCGTTGATAGACTCGGTCTGTGCTACCGAGCGACCGTGCGGCCGTCCTAAAGCTACTCTTGGCGACGCCCCGGCGCATTGCCGCGGCAAGCAAGGGTCTGAATGACGAGCAATTGAGGCGCAAGCCCGCGGCCGACTCCTGGTCCGCCAACGAAGTTTTGGCTCATTTGCGCGCTTGCGCCGACGTGTGGGGAAGTAGCATCATGGCGATGCTGACGCAGGATCGCCCCACATTGCGCTATGTATCTCCGCGTAGCTGGATCAGGAAAACGGACTACGCCGGCCTGGAGTTTGAGGCGTCATTCCGGGCATATACCAACCAGCGCCGGGATCTCTTGAAGGTGCTTCGGACCCTGCCCCATGAAGATTGGCTGCGTGGCGCTATTGTCAAAGCGGCCACGAAACGCCACGAGGAGACCGTTCTCAGCTATGCCCAACGCATGGCTCAGCATGAAGCCGGACATTGTGAGCAGGTAGAGAGGATCTTGGGCACGAAGTCGCGGACGGGGGAGCCTTCGTAGACGCGGCGCTTGAACACCGATGCCCCGAAGTGTCGCGCAGCGTAGCCCCAATCCGCGCGCTACAACAGCCTGTCTCCATCTTGAAAGGGAGCGGACTGGCCACCATGCTCAATTGAATCAACACCGAACTCTTGCTGCCTAAAAATGTATTCGCTTGAACCATAACCACTCCTTCCGCCGTTTGGTTTGGGATGTGCAATCGAAGGATTCGTCCAGCCTGGGCGCCCTCGCGCCGATTGGATCGCAACACGCCCTCTGGCCGCCGCGCCGCAGAGCCATGGCTTACAATCAAACTTCGTGCTCAACCATGGCTATGCCTACACCACAATCATCAGCAGCAAATACCATGGACAAACCCTGCTCTCCCACTTGGCAAGCCTTTACCCCCACTCAACACCACAAGCCTGGCAACAAAAACTGAACAACGGCGAAGTCACCCTCAACGGCGTCACCGCCACCGGAAGCGAATCGGTCAGCTTAGGCCAAACCCTTGTCTGGAACCGTCCACCCTGGATCGAACCAGACGTCCCTCAGCACTTCGAAGTCCTGTTTGAAGACCCCCATCTGTTGGCCGTCAACAAACCCAGGGGGCTGCCAACCCTCCCCGGCGGCGGCTTCATGGAAAACACACTCCTGCGCCGGGTGCAAAAGCAAACCCCCAACGCAAACCCTGTCCACCGCTTGGGCCGAGCCACCACCGGCATCGTCCTCTTCGCCAAAACACCGCGGGCGGCCTCAAATCTATTCGCAAACTGGAACACACCCAAAATTCAAAAAATCTACCGGGCGCTCGCTCAAAACATTGCACCGCACGACGCCTACGAAATCCTCACACCGATCGGCCTCGTACCGCACCCGCGCATCGGTTCCGTGTGGGCCGCCAACCCAAGCGGCAAACCGTCAAAGTCATTGGCAACGGTGATCTCACGCACCATCAGCACCACAACCTTTGAGGTAAGCCTACATTCGGGCCGCCCTCATCAAATCAGGATCCATCTGGCCTCCATCGGCCATCCCCTGGTAGGCGATCCTCTGTACGGCTTAACCGGCCAGCCTCTTGAAAATCTCCCCGGCCTCCCCGGTGATGGAGGATATTTCCTGCACGCCCAATATCTGAAGTTCCACCACCCCGTCACCGGAGAGCAAATCAATCTCGAGGCAGCTTTGCCGTCCGGATTCTTATTGCATCAGTAGGTTCATGGCGGGAATCAGGGTGGCCGTTGCAACCTGCGCGATCCTCCCGCCATTCCGAATCGTAGCGAAGCGAGTTCTATGACACTCCGAGAATGGTGGCCAGCGACACCGCGCGATCGACAACCCGTTTTGGTGCGTTATACCAATTTCAGGGCAGAATCGATCCGGCAGCGAAGAAAGCATGGCGCTGTCCATTTCCTGACAGTGCTGTGGCCCCACTGGATTTGCGCTGGAAGGACGACGAGATGCGAAAAGGGTTTACGAGAAAACCGAAAGCGGACGAACCCGCGACGCAAGGCAGGAACTACATCACGCCGAGCGGGCTGCAACGCCTCCGCGACGAGCACCTGTTTCTGCTCACCAGGGAGCGCCGCGCCGTAACCGAGGTGGTGGCGTGGGCGGCCAGTAACGGCGATCGCAGTGAAAACGCCGACTATCAGTACGGCAAACGGCGGCTGCGGCAGATCGATGGGCGGATTCGCTTTCTCGGGAAGCGAATCGAAGCTGCGGAAGTGGTGGACCCGGAAACCCCGAGAACGGGGCAGGCGGCCACGAGAGCATTCTTCGGCGCGACCGTGCGCTATGCCAATGCCGTGGGAGAGGAGCGAGTGGTGAGCATCGTGGGTATCGACGAAGTCGATCTCGATCGTAACCACATCAGTTGGGTGTCGCCTCTGGCGCGCGCGTTGCTGAAGTCGGCAGCGGGCGACCGCGTGGTGCTCCAGGCGCCGGGCGGTACCGAATACCTCGACGTGCTGGAGGTGCGTTACGAGCGCATTTCTGTGGAACCGTTTCGCGAGCCACCTGGATCCGAGTCCTCGTCACGGGAACGCCCTCGCTGACGCCGATCCACGTGACGAAAGTGAACGAAGGGGCACAGGGAAGTTCCAGGTCATGAACAAGGACGGATGGTAAGCCGGCCAAGGCTCTCGTCCGCGCGTAACGCGCAGTGCTCATACAACCCGCGCTCCTGTGATTTCAGTAGGTCCCGCGAAACGGCGTTGTGGGAGACGTCAGGCTGACTTCCCTTCTCATATGACCCTTTCCTTGATGAGGTCGGGCAAATCCCAGAGCGGTTCGAATGAAAATGACGAACTGGCTTGGCTCCCCGGGGTTTCGGTTTTCCAACTGGCTTCTCCGCGGCGTGGTGGCCGAGACGGCCCTCGAGCAGCGACCTGAACACCTTCGAACTGGAGAATCGCCTCGCCGGAGGCCGGCACTTTCCGGCAAACGGGACCGTATGCCGGGGGAGCGCAGCATCGGGGCGCGATCCGGAAAAGGTCGGAAGAAAAGTTCGGAAGTCTTGCTCCGCCACTTGCTTCCGAGTAAAATGCGGAGCAGTGGGACTGATCGACCTGCTCAAGCGCCATGAAGGCAAGGCCCTGGAGTTCAAGCGGGATCTGTCTTCTCCAGAGGGCATTCTCAAAACTCTCGTAGCGTTCGCCAATACGGCCGGCGGTACGGTCGTCATCGGCGTGGACGACGGCTCCAGGAATGTCCGCGGCCTGCCCGATGTGCTGGCAGCGGAAGAAAGGCTGGCGAGCCTCGTCTCGGACTCAATCTCCCCCCGCCTGGTTCCGGACATCGAGGTGGTCGCTTGGCGGAACCTGAACGTGCTGACGGTTCAGGTCTACCCCAGTAACACGCGTCCCCACTACTTGCAGCGGCTCGGACCGGATGATGGCGCCTTCGTCCGCGTGGGCTCGACCAATCGGAAAGCCGAGGCGCTGCAGATAGAAGAGCTGAAGCGCTGGAACCGGATGGACTCGTTTGACGAGCAGGCTATCCCTGACCTGAAGTCGGAAGCCATCGACTTCCGAGCTGCTTCCGAGTTCTTTGCGCCCTACCGGCCGGTGACCTCCCAGGCATGGAGTACACTCCGCATCACGACCGGGCACCAAGGGCGTCAAGTGCCGACGATCGGCGGCTTGCTCCTTTTCGGCAAGGACAGATTCTCCCGGTTTCCGGATGCTTGGATTCAGGCCGGACGCTTCGCGGGCAGCACGCGGACGCGACTGCTGGATTCACTGGAGATCCGGTCCTTGTTGCCCCGCGCCGCGGAGGAGGCCGTTGCTTTTGCCCGCAAGCACCTGACTCACGAGTCGGTCATCGAGGGCGTGCGCCGGGAAGAACGGTGGTCCGTCCCGCTGGTCGCGATTCGGGAGGCGGTCATGAACGCCATCGTCCACGCCGACTACGCCCAGCAAGGGGCTCCCATCCGCTTTGCTCTGTTTGACGACCGGATCGAGATCGAAAGCCCCGGCCTACTGCCGTTTGGCTTGACGATCGAGGACATCCGGCAAGGCGTTTCCAAGTTGCGGAATCGTGTGATCGGACGGGTTTTCCACGAACTCCGTCTGATTGAGCAGTGGGGTAGCGGGATCCAACGGATGACCGCGGCTTGCCAGGAGGCCGGCCTGGACGTTCCGAAACTGGAAGAAATCGGGGTTCATTTTCGGGTGACCATCTCCCGTGCGCGCGTCGGGCAGCCTCGTGCCGACGACACGGACCGGCGTATCCTGGCGTTGTTCGCCGATGGGACTGCGCGATCCACTGCGGCGGTTGCGAAGCATGTTGGCCTTTCCCAACGCGCCACACTGACTCGTCTGAAGGCAATGACCGGACGCGGACTGCTCGTCGAGATCGGCACGGGCCCCCACGATCCGAAGCGTCAATACGTGTTGGTCTGAGAGGGCCGATGCCGGGACGAATGAAGAAGCAAGACCCGATGGAGTTGCAGATTGAGTTGGCGCTCAGCCCGGGAGATTTCATCCGCGGCCGCGCGTGCTATTCGTTCGTGAGCAGCCTCGAAGGTGTTGACCTCGAGAACCTCAGCCACTACGCGACCGAACCGGTCGCGGTGATGCTGGACAAGTCTCATCCCGAACTGGCCGCCCGCTTGTGGAGCGCGCAGGCGCTGCGCATTGTGGATGCGGGGAAGAGCAAGTACTACGACATCGCGGCCGGGAATCTCCAGCGTGCGCGGCGCTGCTGGCTGCGGGCAGGGCTCGCGGCCGAATGGGAGGCCAGCGTTCGCCAGATCCGTGCCGGGCACTTCCGCAAGCGCAGCTTCATGAGCGCCTTCGAACGCGTGGCGAACGGCGAAGAGGCCGAGGAGCCGCCGTCGTTCCTGGAGCGTGCCAAGGATCGTTGGGGAGTCCATCGCCGAGGGGGGCGCTCATGAAGAAGTTGGCAGAGGAGCTGGCCTGCCTGGACGGGATCATCGAAGAGATCACAGCCGATGCCCACGGCGAGGACGAGCAGCTTTGGGCTTTCCGCCAGAGTTTCGAAGATGACGTCGCCGTGCCGTGCGCTGCCTCTGTCGCGGGCGCGCCCGTTGAGGTTCTCGAGTTCGACTACGACGGCAACGCGCGTCGCGGATTGACGGTGCAATGTCGAGGCGCCGACGGGCGAAAGCACGTGGTGGCGGCGTCCGACGTGATCATTCTGTTGGAAGAGCAGGCCGGACGCTACTTGGCTGCGTATCGAAAGTGGATGGGCGTCGAACCATTCCCTGTGGGCACTCGGGGTGCGTCGCGCCGGAGGTCCGCTACCGCTTCGCCGAAGACCGACGGCCTGGTGGAGCTGGTCGTGCTCTCGGTCAAGCAGAAGGCGGCGCGCTGCCGCCTGCTGGGAAGCGCCGGCATGGTAACGCTCCGCGCCACGCGGCTATGGGACGTCGTGCCCGGCGAGATCGCTGTTGTGCGTGTGGCGAAGCAATGGACCTACGCCGGCAACCCCTACCTGTCGGGAACGATAGAATCGACTCGGCTCGACGCCAAGGGGCTCGGTCTCACGCCGCTGGGACTGGAGCAATGCGGGATCTGGGATCCGGTGGAGCACTACTGGGGCGAAGAGGGAGATCCCATTGAGGAATGGGCCAAGCCGATCATCGCCCGCGGGCGGCGGCCGGAATTCGAGATGGAGCAGGTGCTGCCCGGCGAGGATCCCTGCGACATGGACTCCGATCCCATCATTGAGGCGAACGACCTCAAGGACGCCGGCGATTGGTCCGGTGCGAGCAAGATCTGCATGGACCTGTGCCAGGCGGACCTGCGCTGCCTCGACGCCCACGCGCATCTGGGGAACCTGGTGTTCGATTCGAGGCCCGAGGACGCCATCCGGCACTACGAGGTTGGCGTTCGCATCGGCGAATTGTCGCTTGGCACGGATTTCGCCGGCCTGCTGCCCTGGGGTTGGATCGACAACCGCCCGTTTCTGCGATGCCTGCACGGCTACGGGTTGTGTCTCTGGCGGCTGAACCGGTTCGACGAGGCGGCCGCGGTCCTCGACAGGATGCTCTGGCTGAACCCGTCCGATAACCAAGGTGCACGATTCGAGATCGAAGAGGTCCGATCACGAGTAGCTTGGCGCGCGGGTTAACAACAGTGGTTCCCCACACTGGACACGTTTCCAACTTTTGCGGCGGATACAAGATCTATTCCCGAGAGCATCTGAGGGAACCGCGAGATCGCGTCCAGACTGGGCACCCAGAGAGGATGTCTCTCGAACCGACGAAACTCTTCCGGATTGCCGATGAAACGCTCGTGACCGCGGCTTCGACGTAAACGGTGACGCTACTGGGACGGGCCGTTAGTTAGCGCCAGGTATCCAGGTATCAGTGGCGTTGTCCGGAAGACTGAGATGTGTTCTACTACCGATAAGCAGCGCGAGAAGTTTCAAGAGCCCGGCGCTTCGAGCAACTCTGGCGGCGCGTTTTGACCCGTGGCAGGCGAGTGGTTTACCGTTGCTCGAAAGGCTGGGGATGCCCAGTATCCTGCGAGACAGGGAAGATTAGGCGAGGTGACCGGTCGGCCTAAGATGGGGCAACTTGTAGAATGAATCGGAAGTGTTTGGTTGGCAAACATTTACCACTGCCTCCGCGGGGGCGAAGGCTATTAAGCCGACCGCCGTTGCGGCATATGTAGATCAGCCTCAACAGGAGTTAGGCGGCTAGGGACATGGCGCATGTCTTCGTCTCGTATGTTCGCGACGACCAATCCTACGTCGATGGGCTCGTCGCGGAGCTCCGTCGTGAAGGTGTCGACGTTTGGCTCGACCGAGATTCCATAGTGCCGGGATCGATCTGGCGCGATTCCCTGAAGAGGGCAATTCATGAGGGAGCATTCTTCCTCGCCTGCTTTTCTGACACGTACTACTCTCGAAGTCAGACGTTCATGGAGGAAGAACTCCTCGTTGCCGCGGCGGTGTTTGCCACCGATCGCCGCTCCAACCCGTGGCTAGTCCCCGTCAGACTTTCTGACTGTCGGATACCCGAAGTGGGGCTTGGGCTTGGAAGAACACTGCGAGACCTCCAATGGGTCGATCTGTTTGGGGACTGGGCCAAGGGTGTCCGAAGACTTCTGAGCGTGGTTAGGCCGGAATCAGTCCATCACCCGGACGTCGACCGAGTCCTGCGCGGCTTCTGCGAACGCCACATTCGAGCCAAGCTGGCGCGTGACCATCTAAACGGAGCCCTTCGGATCAAACAGATTGAAGATAGGTGGCAGGAACTGGTGAGTCCTGCCGTGTGGGAGCCTACACTCTCGCTTGCCGTTCCCCTGTTCGTCAGAATGAATCGCGCTGTTCACCCTGCGCCCCTCACCGAAGTCTGGGATGAGCATGATCCTCGTGGCAGAATGATCGCGGTTACGGTGTCTCCAACCGCCGATTCCGACACGGTGTTCGGCAGCCTCGTTACATCACAGGCGACTGGCCCAGACGCATATCGTGAATTTCTGACTCGCCAGCGACTCAGACTTCGCATGGGTCTTGACTGGGAGTACCGTGACTTTGTTCATTGGGTTTTCGCAATGGATGGTCCCGAACTCACTGTGGATCTCTTGTATTGGGTCAACTTGAAGCTGAACCTCATCCTGCTCGGCATGCTGTTGGAGAGGAAGAAACGCGGTGAGCCTCGGGCTGTGATCCAGTCCATGTACCCAGGGAGCCTCATCACCGTGACAGCATGGGAGAGTATCTTTAATGACATTCTTCGTTTCGAGACCCGCCTTCTTCACCCGGACCCCAAGGATCGGAAATCTGATAGCGCTTGTTGAATCGGAGCCGCCGAACCGCGGGTTGGAGAAGTCGACGCTATTGCTCAAGCATGAACGCCGCTGCTCAACACGATGCTGTTAGACGCACCGACGTGGGCGAGACTCTTGTCGCGAAAGCGGCGCGCTGTTTCGGAGCTACCCGAGCAAGGATTCAAAACTGACGCGTTGGAAATATTCATTCCGGGGCCAATCGCTGTCAACGTCCCGGCCAGACCACGATAGATGTCCGAGCCAAGGATGCCGCCGCCGCGAACGAGGTTGCTCGTATCTCCCCTCAGCACCAAGCGGGTGGATCCAATTCGGTTGGCACCTCCATTTATGCTCACGGTTCCCGCCGGTCCGAAGAAGGTGAACTCAATGGGCACGGCGGACGCCGTGGACGCGACAGCCAGGAGTACACAAATACGAAAATCGCATCGTGGGAGGAAATCATGGGCTCACTCGCAAACGGACCGGCCGCCGCGAACTTTGCCGCAATTTCTTGGTGGGGACGACCGGATTTTGAACCAGCGCCCGCCCGTTGTTCGATGCTCGCGCACCACTTCGGCTGAGCCGCGAACACAAGAGCCTGGATGCCGACGCTCACCGATGCCGCATCGAGAGCTGCGGCCGCAACGTTACGATTCGCAACCAGTTTGCCCCACGCCGAGACCGACAAACGAACGCCTTCGGTTCACTCCGCGTTCCCAACAGGAAAGATAAGTCAACGAACGCGAAGAGAAGCAGAGGCCGCCGGGGCATGGCAGGAGATCGCGACGATGGGAGTGGACAGCGACGCCGGGAGAGGACAGCGACGCCGGCACCGGCCCCGGCCCGAGAAGCTTCGGGTCGTTGCCGGCCTCGGCTCGTTGGCCGGCGGCAGGTTGGCATTCATCGACGCGAGAAACGCGTCCACATCGGCGACAAGCCCAATGGGCAGCGGGAGCGGCGGCAGTTCGCGAAATTGCACCTGAATTCCCAGTTTACGCTCATAACCAACACAAAACACAACGGGAATGACGGTGGTGGGAGGGATTTGAAAACTCGGCTCCCACTCGAACCGCGGCTGACCTGTGGCCTCGAGCGCCAAGACTCCCCCGCGAACCACAACGGTCACCTCGCCGTCAGCACCCGGTACGCCCGACGCGCGACGATCAGTTCTTCGTTCGTCGCGATCGCCAGCACCGTCACCGCCGCGCCCGCGGCGGAGACCACCCGGTCGCCGCTGCCTGACTCGTTGGCCGCTGAGTCCAACACAACGCCGAGAAATTCCAGGCCCGCGCAGCACTTGGCCCGGAGAGGCGCGGAGTTTTCGCCGATGCCGCCCGTGAACGCGATCGCGTCCAGACCGCCCATCGCCGCCGCGTACGCTCCGATGGTCTTCTTCACCTGGTAGGTAAAGACATCCAGCGCCAATTGCGCCTCCGGGGTACCGGAGGCTTCTAGGTCGCGTACGTCTCCGCCTCCGATTCCGGAAAGCCCGGCCAACCCGCCAGTCTTCGCCAGTTGCCTGATGATCTCTTCGGTGTCCCAGCCCTCGCGCTTCATCATGAACAGCACCGCGAACACATCCAGGTCGCCGTGACGGGTCGCGTTCTCCAGGCCCGACTGTGGGGAGAAGCCCATCGTCGTGTCGATGCTCCCGCCGCGGTCGATCGCGCACATCGACGAACTGCCGCCCAAGTGGCAACTGATCACCCGCAACTGGTCCTTCGGCCGCCCCAGAAGTTGCGGCACGCGTTCACTGACGTACTGGTGCGAGGCGCCGTGAAAACCGTAGCGCGCGATGCCGCACTCCCGCCACGCGTTCGGCACCCCATACTGGCGGGCGTACTCGGGCATGGTCGCGTGAAACTCGGGCTCGAACGCAGCCACCAGCGGCACGCCCGGCATCGCTTCCTGGAAGGCCCGTATACCGGTCAGATAGATCGCGTTGTGCTGCGGCGCCGCCGGCAGAAATTCTTCCTGCGCCGCGATCACCCTGTTATCCACCACAAACGTGCCGCGATAATTCGGCCCACCGTGCACCGCCTTGAACGCCACGGCGTCCACCGCCACGTCTCCCGTGCGGATCTGCGCGATGGTCGCCGGATAGTCGGTGACGCGTTCGTACCTGCCTTTCGCTAGCACCCTCTCCGAGGGCATTTCCAGGATCTGATACTTGAGTGAAGTGGAGCCGAGATTCGGAACCAGGATGTTCATGTCGAAGTTATTTGCCGGCGCGGATCAGGCGAACGTTGTCGGCGGCTTTGGCCTGGAACGGGCTCTTGATCTTCGCGCACTGCTCATTGAACGCGAGAGCGTCTTTCTTCTTTCCCAGTTGATAGTTCGAGAGCCCCAGGTAAAAGAGCACCGCGGCCTTCAACTGTTCGTTCGCGTCCACGTTCGGCAGCGCCGCGCGGAACGCCTCTTCGGCCGGCTTCAGCTTCTTCTGGTTGAAGTAGGTCGACCCGGCCAGGAAGTTCGCCAGGCCGGAAAGCGTCTTCTTCTTGTTTTCCCAATCGCCGTCCGCCATTCCTTCCGGCTTCGGCTTCGAGCCCATCAACTCCACCACCTTCTGCGAATAGGCGATCACCTTGTCCGGCTCTTTCTTCTGCTGCATGTAGTAGTCGGCCAGGAAGATCAACATGTCTTCGCTCGACGGGTCGGTGGCCACCACCCTCTCGGCCGTGGCAATCGCCTGGGCGTTGTTCTGCAACTGGCGGTAGGCGTTGAACTCGATGTCGTTCACCTTCGGCAAGTACTGGCTGTTCGGAAAGCCGGAGCGCAACCCGTTGATGAGTTCGATCCTCTTGCCGGGATCGGGGGTCTGCAGGATCATCGCGTAGACCGAGTACTCCGCGTAGGTATCCACCTGCTTGGCGTAGTCGACCCGAGCCTTCCAGTCGTCGTCCTCCATGTCGGCCGGTTTGGTCCCGCCGGCCACGGCCCGCGCCAGTTGGGAGGTCGAGGCCGACCACTTCAGGACCAGGGCGGGATCCTTCTTGCCCTCGGCGGCCCGCAGCGTCGAATGCTGCGCGTGCAGGTCCTTGGCGTCCTTGGCCAGGATCTTCTCACCCGATTCCAGTGCCTTGTCGAACTGGTTCCCCTTCAGGTAAAGGTCCTGCAACTGGGAGTACACCCATAAGGCGGCTTCATGACTGCCATGTTTGGCGGCGAAGTCTTCAAGAATCGCGGTCTTCTTCGCCGGATCATTCTCCTGCCCCGCCCGCTGCAAAAGTTGGCCCTCGGGCGTTTCCGTGTTGACCTGGGCCAGGCGCTGCTGCGCCGCAAGGGGAAGGAGTGAGAGCGAAACGAGCAAAACGGTGAGAGTGGCCATTGGTTTCATGGGACGCTCCTGCTTGGTTTGATCAGGGATGGTACCACACCCCGGCCGTGCACGACAGGGTCTTTACAATGAAAAGGAATGCCCTGGCTGAACGCGCCGAACGTCCTCACCCTGCTGCGGCTGGCGGCCGTTCCCTTTCTCTTCCGGGAAATTCTGGGCCACCGCTTCGGCGCCGCCCTCGCCCTCTGCCTGGCTGCCGGCCTCACCGATGGCCTCGATGGTTGGATCGCCCGCCGGTTCCAGGCCGAGACGCGGGCCGGGGCCTTTCTGGATCCCATCGCCGACAAGATCTTCCTGGTGGCGACGTATGTCGCGGCCACCCTCGCCGGTTTGGTTCCGATGTGGCTGGCCGCCCTGGTCCTTGGCCGCGACCTGCTGATTCTGGCGGCGGCCTCGATTTTGCTCGGACTGGGCCGGCTCAGGGACTTTCCACCCAGCGTCTGGGGCAAAATCAGCACGTTCTTTCAGATCGCTTTTGCCCTGGCCGTGTTGACCGAGAGGGCCTTCGACGCGGCTCCCCAAATGTCGGGCATCCTGCTGTGGGCCGTTGTCGCCGCAACGCTTTGGAGTGGTTTCGACTATGCCGCCGGTACCGTAACGCGGCTTCGAACGCTCCGGCGTACCCCTGATTGACGGCCTAGCCCAGGGGGAGTAACCTGAGAATAAGCGGGAACCGGATGATACGCTTCTTGCCAGCTCGGCATTATCTCTCGTTCGGCATCATCGGTCTCGGCCTCGCGGCGTTCTCCGGATGGCTGGCCTTGAGTTGGGCGCCGGCGTTTGCGCCCAGCGGCTTGTTCCTGGCGACCGCGATCCTCCTTATCGCTCTCGCGTACCGCCCTCCCATCGAGGTCCATCCCCACCATCTGGTGATTGGTTCCCGGTCCATCCACTGGATCGACATTCGCCGAGTGGACCGGACCCGTTGGCTCTCGCCCCTGGTGGTGAAACTGACGTTGTTCGACGATTCTCACGCTCTGCTGGTCTATCCGGGCGATCCTGAGGCGTGCCGGAGCCTGTTGCGGCACGTGCGGCGTTCCTCGCGCGACGCGCTGATCGATGGCGTTCCGTACCGCCAGTATTGGGGCGAGGTTTCGGGCGAGTCCAAGCGCCAGTCCCAGCGTCTTCGGATTCTCCGGCCCGAAGATGAAGCCGAAGTCGAGCGCCTGTACCAGCGCCTCAAGACGGTCGGCCACCTCGACCCGAAATCGCACAACGACGAGAAATAGCCGGTGCCCCGCTGGAGTCTTCCTGCCGCCGGCGGCGTCCTTCTCGTTGTCTTTCTGATCGTCTTCCACCCATTTTGGCTTACGGCTTCGGGTGCCTTCCTGGTACGAGTCGACCCGCCGGAGAAGGCCGATGCGATCGCCGTGCTGGCGGGCGATAGCGACGGATTCCGCATTCTCGAAGCCGGCGCCCTCGTCCGCTCAGGCTATGCCCCGAAGGTCCTCGTCAGCAGCGGCGCGCCGTTCTATGGCAAATTAGAGAGCGAGTTGGCCATCGACTTCGCCGTTTCCCGCGGTTTCCCCCGCCACTACTTCGAGCCGCTTCCCGGGATGGGAAACTCCACCGCCGAAGAGGCTGCCCGCCTGATTCCGGAACTCCGCCGGCGCGGCGTCCGATCGTTCCTGCTGGTCACGAGCGATTTCCATACCGGCCGGGCCGGACGCATTTTTCAGAGCCGCCTGGGCGACCTCCGGATGCGGATCATCGGCGCGCCCGCTCCGCCCTTCGCTCCGGACTCCTGGTGGCGCACTCGCCAGGGCCGCAAGATCTGGCTGACCGAGTGGCTCAAGACCTTCTCCACGGCCCTGGGAATCTAACGTTGATGTGGCGCACCCTCCGTCCCCTGCTCCCGTACCTCGCGCGATACCGGCGCAGCCTGATCATCGGCATGGCCGCTCTGCTTTTCAAGGACCTCGCCGGAGCGAGTCTCCCGCTGATCATTCGCCGTGCCGTCGACGACATCGCCGCCGGAGCCCCTCTCGAACGGATTCTCTGGCTTTGTGGCGTCCTGCTCGGAGCGTCGCTGGTGAAGGGTCTGTTTCAATTCACGATGCGCTATGTGCTCATCGGCGTCTCGCGCGACATTGAATACGACCTGCGCAACGATCTGTTTGCCCGGTTGGTGTCGCTGTCCCCGGATTTTTACCAGCGCAACCGGACCGGCGACATCATGGCGCGCTCGACCAACGATCTCAACGCCGTCCGCATGATGGTCGGGCCGGCCCTGATGTACTGGACGGAGACCAGCCTCACGTTCATTCTCGCGGTCGGCATCATGATGTCTTTCGACCCGGGCCTGGCGCTGCTGGCCATCCTCCCCGCGCCTCTGGTCAGCCTGGCCGTGATCCTGTTCGGCCAGCGCATTCACGACCGCTTCGAGAAGATTCAGGCCATGTTCTCCGACATCTCGAGCCGCGTCCAGGAAAACTTCTCCGGCATGCGCATGATTCGGGCGTATGTCCAGGAGGAAGCCGAAATGCGCCGATTCGAGACCTTGAACCGCGCCTACATCGGCGAGAACATCCGGTTGGCCCGCCTCTCGGGCGCTTTTCAGCCTTTGCTCGAAAGCCTGATCGGGCTCACGTTCCTCATCGTGCTGTGGGCCGGCGGCATGCGAGTGCTGGACGGACGCCTGAGCCTCGGGGTGTTCGTGATGTTCCACACCTACATGGGCATGCTGATCTGGCCGATGATCGCACTCGGCTGGGTGGTGAACCTGATGCAGCGCGGGACGGCCTCCATGGGGCGCATCAATCAACTCATGGACGAGCGGCCCTCCATCGCCGAACCTGCGTCGCCCGCCGCTCTTCCGAGGCCCGCCGCCGGGATCGAGTTCGACAATGTCTCCATTCGCTATCCTGCCGGAACCGCTCTCGACGGCATCCGCCTCGCCATCGAACCCGGCGCCACCGTGGCCATCGTAGGGCACACGGGGTGCGGCAAGAGCACGCTGGTCAGCCTGATTCCCCGCCTGCTCGACCCCACCGGCGGCGTGGTGCGATTGGGAGGACGCGATCTTCGCGAGTTCTCTCCCCAGGAACTGCGCCGCCGCATCGGCTTCGTCCCGCAGGAGACCTTCCTGTTCAGCGCCACCCTGGGCGAAAACATTGCCTTCGGTGTGGAGGAGGCCACGCCACGCGAGATCGAAACGGCGGCCGAAATCGCCGGACTGGCCTCGGACATCGCCGGATTCCCGGAGGGCTACCAAACCATGGTCGGCGAGCGCGGCATCACGCTCTCCGGCGGTCAGAAGCAGCGTACGGCCATCGCGCGAGCGCTCCTGCGCGACCCCGACATCCTGATTCTCGACGATGCCCTCTCCGCGGTCGACACGCTGACCGAAGAGCAAATCCTGACCAGTCTGGCCGACGTGTTTCGGGGACGGACGGTCATCCTGATCTCCCATCGTGTGTCAACGGTCCGCGAGGCGGACCGTATTGTGGTCCTGGAGAAGGGCCGCATCGTGGAGCAGGGAACTCACGCCGAGCTGCTGGTGCACGGCGGCTACTACGCGGAGCTTTACCAGAAGCAACTCCTCGAAGAAGAACTCGACGCGATTTGACCCGTCAGGCCCCCGGTCTCCGCTCGTTCTCGTGCACCCGGGCATGATCTTCCACCGCCTCGAGGTGCGTGATCACGTCGAGTGGGCGGCTGCACCGCTTGGGGAGTGTCCGTTCGAACTCGGTGGCCAGACGATGTGCCTCGCCCACCGGCATGGCATATGGAAACAGCAGGTGCACCTCCAACAGAATCCGCTGGCCCGTGTCCCGAAAGCGGAGTTCGTGGTATTCGAACCCGCCCGCCGCCGCGAGTGCCTGCACTTCCCGCTCGATCGCGCGGGCAACCACCGGGTCGCTGTAATCCATCAGCCCGGTGATCGAACGCCGGACCAATTCTACGCCTGACCATAGAATGTTCAACGCCACGGCGATCGCCACGATCGGATCGAACGGCAGCCACCCGGTCAGCACCACCAGGCCCAGTCCGGCGACCACGCCGAAACTGGTCCAACTGTCGGTCAGGACGTGCTTGCCGTTCGCCTCGAGGATGATCGAGTGTGTCTTCCTGCCGCGGGAGACGAGATACCAACCCAGCCCCGCGTTGATTAGCGCCGCGGCCAGAACCACCAGCGTTCCCGCTCCCAGGTGCTCGAGTTTCAGCCCCGCCAGCCACTTCTGGATCGCGGTCACGAGGATGATCAGGGCGGCCAGGACGATCAGCGCCCCTTCGAAACCGGCCGAGAAGAAACTCACCCGCTCGTAGCCGTACTGATAGCGGCGGTTGGCCGGCCGCGATGCCAGCCAAAGACTGAACGTCGCAAAGCCGACGGCCACGACGTGAACTACCGATTCCGCGGCGTCCGACAGGATTGCGGCCGAGCCGGTATAAAGATAGGCGCCCACCTTGCCGGCCAGCATCAATACCCCTGTGGCCAGGGACAGACGCATGGCGAACTGGTTTTCGCGAAGATCCGAACCGTTGGGCAGCACGCGAAACGCCGTGTTGTAATTTCCTGCACCCGGTCGCCTCTTTTGGAAGACCGGATGCTACCGTACTCGAGAGAATCCCATGCAAGTCGAGACCCAGGAATCTTCTGCTTCGAAATACATCTATCGCAGGCGTCAACCGCTGGATGTCTTTTTTTCCCCGCGGAATGTCGCCGTGATCGGTGCCACCGAAACGGCGGGCAGCGTTGGCCGCTCCGTGTTGTGGAATCTGATGTCGAGCCCGTTCGGCGGAACGGTCTACCCGGTGAACCCGAAGCGTCCGAACGTCTTGGGGATCAAGGCCTACGCGAACATCGGAGCCCTTCCGGAGAAAGTAGACCTGGCCGTCATCGTAACACCCGCGACCAGTGTACCGGCGGTGATCCGCGATTGCGTTTCGGCGGGAGTGAAGGGGGCCATTGTCATCTCCGCCGGATTCAAGGAGATTGGGGCCGCGGGTGCGGATCTGGAGAGGGAAATCCTGGCAGAGGCGAGACAAGGCAGGCTACGGGTGATCGGACCCAATTGTCTGGGTGTGATGGCCCCGTTTACCGGCTTCAATGCCACCTTCGCGCCGGCCATCGCGCGGCCGGGCAATGTCGGGTTCATCAGCCAGAGCGGCGCCCTGTGCACGGCCGTCCTCGACTGGAGCTTCAAAGAGATGGTGGGGTTCAGCTCGTTCATTTCCATCGGCTCCATGTTGGACGTCGGGTGGGGCGACCTGATCTACTATCTCGGCGACGACCCCCGCACGCGCAGCATTGTCATCTACATGGAGACCATCGGTGACGCGCGGTCGTTCCTGTCGGCGGCGCGGGAGGTGGCTCTGTCCAAGCCGATCATCGTGATCAAAGCCGGACGAACGGAGGCGGCGGCCAAGGCGGCGGCCTCGCACACCGGTTCGCTCGCCGGCTCGGACGAGGTGCTGGATGCGGCATTTCGGCGCAGCGGGGTGCTTCGCGTCGACCGCATCAGCGACCTGTTCTACATGGCCGAGGTGCTGGCCAAACAACCCCGCCCGAGGGGGCCGCGCCTGACCATCCTCACCAACGCCGGCGGTCCGGGAGTCCTGGCCACGGATGCCCTGATCGCCGAGCGCGGCGAACTCGCCGAGATCTCGGACGAGACGATGGCGGCCCTGAGCGAAGTGCTGCCCGCGCCATGGAGTCACAACAACCCCATCGACATCCTCGGCGATGCCGACCCCAAGCGGTACGCCAAAGCCGTGGAAATCGCCGCCAAGGACCCCAACTCCGACGGGTTGCTGGTGGTGCTCACGCCGCAGGGAATGACGACGCCGACGGAGATTGCCGAGGGGTTGAAGTCCTATTCCAAGCTTGACCATGGACCGATTCTGGCAAGCTGGATGGGCGGGCCCGAGGTCGCCGCCGGTGAAGCCATCCTCAACCGGGCCGGCATCCCGACATTTCCATACCCCGACACGGCGGCGCGCGCCTTCGTTTACATGTGGCGCTACACCTACAATCTGCGCGGCCTGTACGAGACTCCCGAGGTGGTGTCGGAAACCGACACCAGCAAGGCGGGCCGCGTAGCCGCGATCATCGAGCGTGCCCGGGCGGCCGGACGCACCCTGCTGACCGAGTCCGAATCCAAACAGGTGCTGTCGGAATACGGAATCCCCACCACCGACACCCAGGTCTGCGCTACGGTTGACGAGGCGGCCCGGCACGCGGACAGCATCGGATATCCGGTAGTGCTCAAACTGCACTCCGAGACCATCACCCACAAGACCGATGTCGGCGGCGTGGAACTGAACCTCGCCGACGAGACGGCCGTGCGCGAGGCCTTCGAGCGGATCGAGACCGCGGTGCGCGAGCGCGCCGGCGCCGGTCATTTCCAGGGCGTCACGGTGCAGCCGATGATCTGCACCAGCGGGTACGAAATCATCCTGGGCAGCAGCGTCGACGCGCAGTTCGGGCCGGTGATCCTCTTCGGGACCGGCGGACAACTGGTGGAAGTCTTCCGCGACCGGGCTCTGGCGCTGCCTCCGCTGAACACCACGCTGGCGCGCCGCATGATGGAGCAGACCCACATCTATCAGGCGTTGAAGGGAGTCAGGGGGCGCAAGCCGGTCGATCTGGCCAAGCTTGAAGCCCTGGTTGTCCACTTCAGCCGCATGGTGCTGGAGCAGCGCCGCATCCGCGAAGTCGACATCAATCCCATCGTCTGCTCCCCGGACCGCATCATCGCGCTCGACGCGCGGATCGTACTGCACGGCGCCGGCGTCGACGACAAGGATCTTCCCCGCCCGGCGATTCGGCCCTACCCGGTCAAATATATTTCCACCTGGACGCTGCCCGACGGCACGCCCGTGACGATCCGCCCCATCCGGCCCGAAGACGAACCCCTCATCGCGCGCTTTCACGAGACCCTTTCCGAACAGACCGTGTATTTCCGCTATTTCCACATGATGGACCTGAGCCAACGCGTGGCCCATGAACGCCTGACGCGGATCTGCTTTATCGACTACGCCCGCGAAATCGCGCTGGTCGCCGAACGCAAGAATGCGGAAGGACAGCCGGAGATCATCGCGGTCGGGCGCCTGACTAAGCTCCGTGAATCGCCGGACGCCGAGTTCGCCGTGGTGGTGAGCGATGCCTTTCAACGCCAGGGGGTCGGCCGCCAGATCACCGGGCGATTGGTGGAGGTTGCCGGCCAGGAAGGCGTCCGCAAAGTGGTCGCCGACATCCTCCCCGAGAATCGCGGCATGCAGCAGGTGGCGAGAAAGCTTGGGTTCAAAATCCGCCACTCCATCGAAGACGAAGTGATGAAGGTGGAGTTCGACGTTTCCGGCGCATCCTGACGGGCGTCAGCCCTGCACGCGCCGGCTTCGGTCGCCCCAATACGCCTCGCGCAACGCCCGCTTGACGATTTTGCCCGTGCCCGTTTTCGGCAAGGGCTCACTGCTGAATTCGATGTGCCGGGGCAGCTTGAATCGCGCCAGCCTCCCTTCCAGAAATGCCAGCAGTTCGTCCGATGACAGCTTGGCCCCTTCTTTGAGAACCACGATTGCGACGGGGATCTCTCCCCATTTCGGTTCCGGCGCCGAGACCACCGCGCATTCAAACACGGCCGGGTGAGCGAAGATGGCCTTCTCCACCTCGATCGACGAAATATTCTCGCCGCCGCTGATGATGATGTCCTTCTTGCGGTCGACAATCTGAATGAAGCCGTCTTCGTCCCAGACGGCCATGTCGCCGGTGTGGAACCACTCGCCGCTCATCACCGCCCGCGTGGCGTCGGGTTCCTTGAAGTAGCCGCTCATGATGTTGTCGCCGCGGGCCACCACCTCGCCGATTGTCTCCATGTCGCGCGGGACATCCCGCATCTCCAGATCGGCTACGCGGACCTCGCAGCCGGGAATCGGCCACCCGGCCATCGACTGGCGAAGGTACCGCTCCTCCTCGTTCTTGGGAGTCACCGTCGACTTGGGCCTCGAACTGGTCAGCACCGGGGAGGTCTCCGTCAGCCCGTAGCCGGAGAGGCAACGGCAACCCAGCGATTCCTCCACGCGTTTCACCAGTTCCGGCGAAGAGGCGGCCCCTCCGATGTGAATCACTCGCAAACTCGAAAGATCGTACTGGCTCCGCTCCGGTGCGTTGATCAGGGAGTTCGCCATGGTGGGAACCAGAGCCATGTTCGTCACCCTTTCCTGTTGCACCAAACGGAACACCTGGACCGGATCGAACCGCCGGATCATGACGTGAGTCGCTCCCATCATCGTGGTCGACTGGGGCCGCGCCCACCCGTTGGCATGAAATAGCGGAATCGTGTGAAGGTCCACCGAGGTATCGTCCAGCGAAAAGCAGGGAATCACCGGAAACGCGTGCAGGTAAAGAGTGCGGTGCGAGAGCATCACGCCCTTTGGCGTCCCGGTGCTGCCGCTGGTATAGAACAGTTCCGCAATGGAGTTCTCGTCATAACTCATGATGTCGGCGCGGCCCGGCGCTCCCCGCCCGATGAATTCCTCGTAAGTAGCGTCCGCCAGTGCGTGGGTCTCATTCAGTACGATGAAGCGCTCGATCGAGGGGCAGGCCGCGCGGAGTCGCTCCACCGTGTCGCGGAAATCCGTCTCAAAAAACAGAATTCGCGCCTCCGCGTGGTTGAGAATGGCCGTCAACTCGTGCGCCGTCAATCGCACGTTCAGCGGCATGACGATCGCTCTGGCCTGCACCACGCCGAAATAGCCCTCCAGCAGGTGATGCGAGTTGAAGCTGAGGAACGCCACGCGGTCTCCCTCGCGAATGCCGAAATCCAAAAGCGCCGTCGCCAACCGCTCCGCCCGTTCGCCGAATTCACGATACGTGAACCGTTTCTCGCCGCAGATTACGCCCGTCTTGCGGGGATACAAGTCCATGGCGCGGTGCAAAAATCGAAGCGGGGTCAGCGGGACATTCATGGTTCCTCTCGGCCGAACCCTAGGATTGTACCCCTCTTTTGTGTGAAACCCACCGCGCGTCGCCGCACGTCATATGATGGAAGGACACTGTGGCGTGGCGTGAACAGTGTGCCTGGGCAGCCACCCGTCTCGAACGTGCAAGTAGTGCGAAACGCGAATGGTTGACGGCGTGCAAGGGGCATAACATGATTCGGCTGGCAGTTGTGGTTATGTCGGTTCTGCTGGCTATCGGGCTGATAGCGGAGCCGCAGAAGCCCGATGTCGCCAAAAAGCACCTCCAGGCGATTTCGGAAGCGCTGCTCAGCGGGGACCTCGATCGTGCCCGGGAGTTTGTGACCGAAGTCGACAAGTCTGAACCGGTCGATGTCCGCTCGGCTGTCGCCTGGGGCCTCGAATACGAGGTCCGGACGATGGATGGGACCCCCGAAGCGCTCTTCGAAGTCCAGCATTGGGCGATCCGCATGTGGGAGCGGATTCTCGGCGCCGAAGACTTCCAGACAGGACTGGCGTGGCGTAACCTGGCCATTGTCCAATTCCGAAAGGAATTCAATGCCGACGCGGAGCGCTCGCTCCGCCGGGCCGTGGAGATCGTGGAACGCTCCAAGGGCCCTCTGCATCCCGCGCTCGGCGGCATGCTGCGCGATCTCGCCCGGGCGGCCAAGGATGCGGGCCGTCTGCCGGAGGCCGAAACCTTGTATCTTCGGGCGATCGACACCGTGGAAAAGACGGCGGGGAAGGCCAGCCCCGCGCTGGCCGACTACCTGATTGCCTATGCGGATCTCCTGACGGCCATGGCGCGCGGCGAAGATGCAGAGGGCGTGCTGAAACGTGCTCGATCGCTCCGCCTGGAGCGGCCCGCGCGGGAGTCGGGCGTCACTCCTCCTCAGGTCGTCTTGAAGAAGGACCCCGAGATGACCGTTGCCGGCCGCGCCGCCAAGGCCAACGCGACCGTGGTGATCACGGTCCAGGTCACCACTTCGGGCGTTGCCGACACACCGTGGATTGATCGCTGGGTTGGCTTGGGGTTGGACGAAGCAGCCCTCCAATCCGTCGCCCAGTGGCGCTTCCGGCCGGCCACCCGCCAAGGTGTCGCGGTGCCCGTTCAGGCCATGGTCGAGATCAACTTTCGCGTCATGTAGGACGGAACAACGCCGTCATTGGCTCAGGCGCCAGACGAACTCCCCCGCGACCATCGTCGCCACCGGCCCGCCGCGAAACTTCCAGCCGTGAAACGGCGAGTTGCGGCTCTTCGACTCGGACTCGTTGACGTCGTATTCCCACTCGCGCTCGGGATTCAGAATGGTGATGTCGGCCACGGCGCCCGCCTTCAGCGTGCCGCGGTCGAGCCTCAGGACCCGTGCCGGGCCCGTTGTAAACAGCGCAATCAGGCGGTTCAACGGGATTCTTCCCGAGTGCACCAGGCATCCCAGCGACAAACCCAACGCGGTCTCCAGCCCCAGGATGCCGAACGGACAGCGCTCGAACTCCTGCATCTTCTCGCTGCCCGGATGCGGAGCGTGATCGGTGGCGATGGCGTCCACCACGCCGGACGTGATCCCCTCCAGCATGGCTTCCACGTGCGGCGACGACCGCAGCGGCGGCTTCATCTTGTAACTGCTGTCGTAGGTATCGAGTTTGTCGTCGCCCAGCACGAAATGGTGAGGCGTCACCTCGCACGTGACCGGGAGGCCCATCCTCCGGGCGTGCGCCACCATGGCCAGAGAGTGGCGCGTGGAGAGGTGGGCTACGTGATAGTGGGCGCCCGTGAGTTCGGCCAGCAGGATATCCCGCGCCACCATCACGTCCTCGGCGGCCGCGGGAATCCCGCGAAGGCCAAGCCGTACCGACATCACGCCCTCGTGCATGTCGCCGCCCGCGCTGAGGTTGAGATCCTCGCAGTGATTGATCACCGGAAGGTCGAGCGCTTTCGCCCGCTCCATCGCACGGCGCATCACGCGGGCGTTCATCACCGGAATGCCGTCGTCGGAAATCGCAACAATGCCTTCGGCCTGCATGGAGCCGTACGCGGCCAACTCCTCGCCGGCGCTTCCCTTGGTGATCGCGCCGATCGGGTGCACGTTGACCACCGCGGAATCCTTGGCCCGCGCCACGATATAGCTGGTTACCATCGCGCTGTCATTCACCGGTTTGGTGTTGGGCATGCAGCAGATGGTGGTGAATCCGCCGGCCGCCGCGGCCCTCGCGCCGGTTTCGATGGTCTCGGAGTGTTCGAACCCCGGCTCTCGAAGGTGGACGTGCATATCGATGAAGCCCGGCGCCACGACCATGCCTGTGGCATCGAATACCTCGCAGCCGGCCGTTTCCAATGCCGCGCCCACAGCGGCGATCCTGCCGCTCTCGATCGCGATGTCCGCCACCTGATCGATTTTGGAGGCCGGGTCGATCACCCGCCCGTTCTTAATTACCCGCTTCGTCACCAATCACCCGCTCCAGCACCGCCATCCTGACGGCGATGCCATTCTCTACCTGGTTCAGGATCACCGACCGTTGGCTGTCGGCCACTTCCGACGACAACTCGCGGCCCCGGTTGATCGGCCCGGGATGCATCACGATCACCTCCGGCTTGGCCAGTTCGATGTGCTCCAGACGCAGGCCGTAAAACCGGAAGTACTCGCTCGCCGGGAAGGGCGCTTCGTGCTGCCGCTCCAGTTGGACGCGCAGCATCATGATCACGTCCGCCTGCCGGATGGCTTCGCGAATGTCGTGGGTCAGCCGGACGCCTGGCGCCAGTTGCGCCATCTCCGGCGGCAATAGTTGGGGCGGCCCGCACAGCACGATGTCCACGCCGAACTTGGCGAGCAGGTGCACGTTCGACCGGGCCACGCGGCTGTGCGCGATGTCTCCGATAATCGCCACCCTCAGGCCTTCCAGCCGCGGCCGGTAATCGAGGATCGTTCGCGCATCCAGCAGCGCCTGGGTCGGGTGCTCGTGCGTCCCGTCGCCGGCATTGATGATCGGCGTCGGCAGGTGCCGCGCCAGAAATTGAGGCGCCCCGGAAGCGGCGTGCCGCATCACGATCGCGCTCGGCCGCATCGCGCCCAGGGTGTTCAACGTGTCCACCAGGCTCTCGCCCTTCTGCACGCTCGAACCTTGAGCGGAAATCGAAACGATGTCGGCGCCCAAACGCTTGGCCGCGATCTCGAAGCTGACCCGGGTACGGGTGGACGCTTCGAAAAACAGATTGACCATCATTTTCCCGGCCAGCGTATTCAGCTTCCGGAGAGTGTGGTTTTCCGACGGTTGAAAGTCGCGGGCGCGTTTGAGAATCGCCTCGATTTCAAATCGATCTAGGCCTTCGATACCGAGAAGTCCCTGTCTAATCATCCACCTTCTCGACGAGCAGAACCTTTTCCATGCCGTCGACCTCCTGGAACTTGACTTCGATGATCTCCCTGTCCGTCGTCTGAATCGTGCGGCCGATGAACTTCGCCTCAATGGGAAGCTCGCGGTGGCCGCGGTCGATCAGAACCAGAAGATGCACCCTCGCCGGACGCCCCTGATCGAACAACGCGTCCAGGGCCGCCCGAATCGTGCGCCCGGTGTACAGCACGTCGTCCATCAGGATGATGTCGCGGCCTTGAACCGCGAACGGAATCTCCGTCGAGTTGACCACCGGCTTGACGTCCACGGTCGACAGGTCGTCGCGATAGAGGTTGATGTCGAGGATGCCGACGGGAACCGGACGCTTTTCCAGCGATTCGATCTTTCTGGCCAAACGCTGCGCCAGCGGCACCCCGCGCCGCCGGATGCCGATGAACGCAAGTTTGTTCAGGTCAGAGGTCTTTTCCAGGATCTCGTGAGCCAGGCGGACCAGCGTGCGGTCGATCTCCGACGCGCTCATCAACTGAGCTTTCTCTCGGGTTTGGGCCATAGGGTGGGGTTCGCCTCATTATAACCACCCCTTCGTTGCAACGCTCCCCTCATGAGCCCAACGCGGTGTCCGGTCCCCGGCCTTCCGGCCGGGGTTCGAATGGCGGCCGGTGGGCGGCGGCTAGAAAGTTGAGTGGCCTTGCTCGGGCGCGCCGACTTCGGCTTCCACCGCTCGAACCAGTTTGGCTGCCGCAACCGCCTGCCCCACATGCCGGAACGCGTGTTCCGCGATATGGACGACCAGGCCCATGACCGTAGTCGGGAGCATCTTCCGGCCCACGCCGCGCGGATCGGTGTATGTGGCCGGATCGAGCGCCCGGAACTGGGCCTCGGCCTTGCCCAGTGCGGCCTCCACGTCTTCCAGCAACTCGTCGAGGCTCGCCCCGGGTCCGGCTTCCCGCTTCATCGCCGCGATCTGCTCGTCGCTGAGTTGTTCCCCTCGAAGGTACGTGCACAGGCGCTCCGTGCTGCCAGCGATGTGGCGCAGGTGAAAACCCAACGCCGTCATTCCAAAAGGGCGCGCCCAAACCTGCTCGGCGGTCAGGCCTCCCGCCGCCTGCCGGAGGTCCTCCCGCGTCTGTTCAAACGTTCGCAGCGCCGGCGCGATCAACGGATGGACACCCTCGATCGGCCCGCGCAACCAGGGTTCCGGCAGCATCAGGCGGGCCTCACTTTCGAACGCAGAAAGCGGACGATCCGCGGCATGGCCGTCTTGATGTCCTCGCCCGCGCTGCGCGTCGTGCGGTCGCCCGGTTCGTACACGATGTCGATGATTCCCTGATAGTGCACGCTCTCCAGGATCCGGAACGCCTCGTTGTAATCGATCCACGGCTCGTGGCCGTCCTGGGCCGGGTTGTAGAATTTGGTCCGTACGTGCTTCGCCATCGGCGCGCACATGCGGATGCTTTCCAGGTAGTTCTCGCCCGCCAGGCTGGGAGGGACGTCTCCACTCGCCCCTTTCGATCCGGCGAACTGCCCGGTATCCAGCAGAATGCTCAGATTCGGGTGGCTCACCGTCTTCACCATCCGGATGGTTTCCGCGCCGGTCCGGCACAACGCGCCGTGATTGTGGTTCTGCAAGCCTACGGGCAGACCCCAGTCGGCGGCTTCCTCCACTACCTTGCGAATCCCTTCCGCGGCGCGCTTGAAGGCCTCCTCCCGTTCCCCTTCGGCCTTGGGCGATCCCGCGAATACGCGGAGAATCGGCGCGCCCAGGTACATCCCCACCCGAATCGCTTCCAGCGATTTGTCGAATTCCTGCCGTAGCGGATTTCGCCCGAAGTCGGTCGAGACGGTCACCATCGACATCGACAGGCCTCGGTCCAGGTACGCCGTTCGCAGTTTCCTCAAGTATCCGGTCCCGGTTTCGGGCAAGTCTCGCGCGTGCAGACTCGCCGCCTCGACGTTCAATTGCCGGCACAGGTCCAGGAACTGCAGAATCGTCATCTGTCCCTGGGCGATTTGCTTGGCATAGTTCAGGGAGTAGTTGCTGATTTTGATCATGGCGCGATTCGAAGTTATATCACACTCGTGCGAAATCGACCGTTGGTACTGAAGCACCAGTACCAAAGTACTCCTTCTCCCTGGCTTTCTAGGTAGGCGGCCGGAAGTGTGAGTAAGGGACATTCCGTATTTTGGTTCCATTACAACTACCCGCAGATTAGACCTGGATGCCACCCCACTTGTGGCCTTACCATTCAATTGATGGCGCCAGGCAAAGATACCGTTGCAGACACGAACCGCCCGCTGGGGGGCGGTTCCTGCAGACCCTGGCTCCGATGCCTTCTGCCCATCGGCCTCATGCTGGTGATGTTGATCGGTTTGGTTCGGACCCATTCCTCACCCGCCCGCCCGCGAGGCCTTGGCTGGACCCCGAATCATTCCGAGTCGGCGCCTTCGGCTCCCAGCGAGGCTCCGGTACAGAACTCCCTCACCGACCGCTCCTGATCCCTGAACGGGACTCGCCCGCTGTGATACCTTCGCAGTTTGATGCGCGCTGTCATCTTTCTGTCTTTCCTGTTTTCCGTACACGCCGCCGGCCAGACCGCCTACCGGGAATGGCGTCACTACGGCGGCGGTCCCGATTCCATCCGGTACTCCAAACTGTCCCAGATCAACCGCTCCAACGTCTCCCGGCTCGCGACCGCCTGGACCTTTGACACGGGCGATGCCCTCAAAGGTTCGGAGATGCAGTGCAATCCGATCATCGTGGACGGAGTGCTGTACGCCACTTCCCCCAAAACCCGCGTCTTCGCGTTGGATGCGGCAACGGGCCGTGAGATCTGGAACTTCAGCCCGTTTGCGGATCTGGCGAAAGCCGGCCGGGGCCGCAATCGCGGTGTGACGTACTGGTCTGGCGGAGGCGAGTCGCGCATCTTTGTGGCCGTACGCTCGCATTTATACGCGCTCGATGCGAAGACCGGCCGGCCGGTCGCCACCTTCGGAGACAACGGGAAAGTCGATCTTCGCGAAGGCCTCGGTCGTGATCCTCGCACGCTGAATGTCACCTCGTCCTCGCCCGGAGTCGTCTTCGAAGATCTCCTGGTGGTTCCCACGCTCATGTCGGAAGATCTGCCTTCCGCCCCAGGCGACATTCGCGCCTACGATGTGCGCACCGGAAAGATTCGCTGGAGCTTCCACACCATTCCCCACCCAGGCGAGTTCGGCTACGACACCTGGCCGCCGGACGCGTGGAAGTATGCCGGAGGCGCCAACAACTGGCCGGGAATGGCGCTCGACGTCAAGCGCGGTCTTCTCTTTGTCCCGACCGGTTCCGCGTCCTCGGATTTTTACGGCGCCAACCGCGCCGGCGCGAATCTGTTCGCCAACACGTTGTTGGCCCTGAAAGCGTCGACTGGCGAGCGCGTCTGGCATTTCCAGGCCGTCCATCACGACCTCTGGGATCGGGACTTCCCCACGCCGCCCTCACTGATCACCATCCGCCGCGGCGGCAGGACCATCGATGCCGTAGCGCAGGCTACCAAGTCCGCCCACGTGTACGTGTTTGAGCGCGAAACCGGCAAGCCCCTCTTTCCCATCGAAGAGCGGGGTGTGCCCAAATCCGAAGTTGACGGGGAATGGACCGCGCCCACACAGCCCCTTCCTCTCGCCCCTCCGGCGTTCTCCCGTCAGGTGTTGACCGAGGACATGTTGACCACCCGTACCCCGGAGGCGCACCGGGCCGTCCTCGAGCGCTTTCGCAAGGTCCGCAGCGCCGGTCAGTGGGTGCCTCCGAGTTTTGAAGGAAGTATCGTGTTTCCCGGCTTTGACGGGGGCGCGGAGTGGGGCGGTCAGGCCTTCGATCCGGAGACCGGTCTCTACTACGTCAACGCCAACGAGATGGCGTGGATCCTGCGATTGGTTCCGCGGCCCGTGCCCGCATCGAAGATGAGTGGGTCCGCTCTCTACCGGCAGCATTGTGCGTCGTGTCACAAGGAGGATCGCACCGGCACGCCGCCCGAGTTTCCGTCCCTGCTCAACATCGGCGCCCGGCTCTCGGCGAACGAGGTCCGCCAGGTAATGCGCGAAGGCTCCGGCCGCATGCCGTCGTTCTCGCAATTGCACGCGAGCGCGCTCAATGCCGTCACCGGCTATTTGCTCACCGGCCGTGACGAAACAGTGGAACTGGAGACCTCCGACCCCGCCTACGTGAAATACCGGTTGGACGGCTACGCCAAGTTCCTCGACCCCGACGGCTACCCAGCGGTGAAGCCGCCCTGGGGGACGCTGACCGCGATCGACATGAACCGGGGCAAATTCGCCTGGCAGATTCCGCTGGGCGAATTCCCGGAACTCGCCGCCAAAGGTCTGAAGAACACCGGGACGGAAAACTATGGCGGTCCGGTGGTGACGGCGGGCGGTCTGGTATTCATCGCGGCGACCAATCACGACCGCAAATTCCGGGCCTTCGACAAACGCACGGGCAAGCTTCTGTGGGAAACGCATTTGCCGTTCTCCGGCAACGCGACCCCGGCCACCTACATGGTGAATGGCCGGCAGTACGTGGTGATCGCCTGCGGAGGAGGCAAGAGCGGCGCCCCGTCAGGTGGCGTCTACGTCGCCTTCGCCCTACCCCGGTGATGCGCCGATGGAGGTACCCGGTCACCGGTATCCGAGAATCTGGCCGCGACTTATGATGACCCTCCGGCCTCGCGGCCATGGATGCGACCTTCGTCAGCGTCGGCGTCAGGGTCTGCCGGCCGGCGGCTTCGGCTGCGAGAGGCCGGCCACCTCCTGGAAGAGGTAATGGAACCGGGCAGTCCCCGGAGCGGCCGCGCCCCACGTGGGCCGCAAAGCGTGCAATCCCACCTGCCAGTCGCCCCCTAACTCGCTCAAGGGAATCTCGGCGGGCAGCCGCTCAAAGTGCCGGTCGTCGCGGCTGAAACTCGCGCTCAGAACCCCTCCTCGCGCCTGCAGCCGCAAGGTCACCGGGGGCCGCCCCGGAAAATCTTTCACGTTGACCTGCTTGCGGCTGACATGCTCCACGACAATCGAACCGCCGTTTGCGTTCCACCGCACGACGCGAAAGACCCCTTTGTTGCCCCTCACCGAAAGTCCCGCGGATTCCCCGACGATCGGCACGAAATCCAGCCTGGTGGAAAGCGTCCAGTTTCCTTTGGGAGCGGGGGCGAGAAAGTTCCAGTCACACCCGCGGGGCAATGCATCGAAATTTAGCTCCAATGCGTCGCCGGCGAAGGCCACCGGAGCCGGCGCGCCGCACGTCGCCTCGTTCCGCCAACCCGGAAATTGCGCCGGGTCCACCGGGCCCTCGGGCCACCCGTGGAACGACAAGCCGGTGCTCAGGTGCTCGAAGACCGCATCCGCCGAGGGCGCGTCCGACCGGCCGTTATGACCGTGGACACCCAAGCGCGCCTGCTTCAGAGGCTCGGGGACTTTCATCGGCTCGCCGATCTGACGCCAGGACCATCGATCCGGACTCACAAACGCCCGAAACAGATCGCGTTCCCTTCGCAGCAGGAGCCACACTGGGGCGCCTGTCTGGCCGCCGGGATCGTACACGAATTGAGGCGGTGCGATTTGCACCTGGTCGGCTCCCCAGGCGAGTTCCCACTCGGAGCGGACGTTGAAACGGCGGCAGAATTTCACATAATGGCGAGGATGGTCGTAGATGACGAGGCCGGCGGTCTGCGTGGTGCGTTCGGGCCGGAAGGTCATTTGGACGCAAAGGTCCGCGACGGGGCCAATCGGTTCCCCCAACAGCACGGACGAGCCGGAAAGGTCGATCGGGGTGTTCGCGATGCCGCCGGGCTGAGTCCACATGACAATCCGGCCGTCTGGTTCCTGCTTCGGTATCAACCAGATAAGGAGGGCGATCCCGGCGATTCCAAGGCCCACCGCGAGCGCCCGATTCCTTCCAGGCGACCGCTGGTTCTCCACTGGCCCCGGAGGTTCGACCAAGGTTTCGTAAACCCCGTTTGAGACATCGTCAATCCGCCCGGGCGTACCGGCGGCGACTTCGCGGACCCGGAACTTGGGCACATACGAACGAAGCGGCAGCGAGACTACCACCGAATCGCCAACACCCGTTCCGGCGTAATACTTCTCCAGTCGGTGGCGGCACAACGTCGCCAGCTTTCGCACCGATGAGCTGTCAACCGGATTGAATTCGTCGCCGCGGTGCAGGACAGCCGCGGCAATCTCGGACTGCTCCAGTTCCTGGCGCCCTTCGAGCGCGGCCTCGCTCACGTATCTCAGGAACTGCCGAAGCTGCCGCGCGCCCTCAAACTCTGGACTGTCAAGAATCTTTTCCAGGTGTCTTCGGAATTGCGGTGCTTCGGCCCCCGTCAGCATGCTGCGTACTCTTCCCGTGAAGAGTATCACAGCGCGTTGCCAGTTCCCCGTAATGGCTCTGCAGCAATGGCTTCAGCCTTCTTACGGCTCGACGCGGCGGGCTGTGGAGTTCCATCGCACGCGCCTTCCCAGGCGCAGCGATTCGTTGGCCATCTGCCCGATCAGGGCTGCCTGAAATCCGATCTCGACGGGCGCCGTCGGCTGCCGGCGCGTGCGCACGCAGTCGAGAAAATTCTGAACGTGTTGCCGCACGGCGTGCTGAAAGCCCTTCTCGGACCGCACCGACCGGGCCGGCGTGTCCTCCTGGCCCCGGCGATAAATCGCAAACTGTTCGCGGCCGATGTCCAGGCGCGCCTGGTCGCCGTCCAACTGGGTCAATTGATCATTCGCGGGCTTGTATTTCATGGCGCCGTAGTTCAAGGTGAACACCGCCATCACGCCCTCCGGATACTCCACCGCAACCACCATCGTTTCGGGAGTATCGACGTGCTTTGTGCGAATCGGTCCGGCCGAAGCGTTCACCGCGGCAGGCCACGCGACTCCCATCAGCATGTGAATCCCGTCCATCACATGAGGGCCGATATCGGTGATCGGGCCGCCGGAGTATTCGGTAAACCGTCTCCATTCAAAAAACCGAAGCGGCTCCTGATCCCGGCGCGGCGCCGGTCCTTGCCATTGCTCCCAGTCGATCGGGCCGGTCAGTTTCTTGTCGCTGAGCCGAAGAACATTGTCCACCCACCAGGACCGGGCCATGTTGACGCTGCCCAATGCTCCGTTGGCCGCGGCATCCCTCGCCTGAAGAAACAGGTCGTAGCTGCGGCGCTGCATGCCCACCTGGACCACGCGATCGGCATCCCGCACCGCGTCCATGATCCGGACGCCTTCCTCCGGTGTATTGCAGAGAGGTTTCTCTATGTAGATGTCCTTACCCGCTTTCAAAGCGTCGAGAAGCATCGGAGTGTGCCAGTGATCGGGAGTGGCGATGATCACCGCATCGATGGTCCTGTCGTTCAGCAGCTCCCGGTAGTTGCGGTACGCGGTTGCCTGGTTTCCCGCCGCGGACAATCCGGCTTCGAGGTTTGGCTCGTAGACGTCGCACACCGCGGCGATTCGCGCGGCCGGATCCTCGCGGCAAAACGGAATCAGATACCTTCCGCGCGAGCCCGATCCGATCAGGCCGATGCGAACCGCGTTCCCGGCCATTGCCGGCGCGGTGGTGGCCGCGGTCAGGAGGAAACGTCGCCTGTTCACGCTCCCACCTCCCTCAGCCGGCGCTCGCGGTCTTCGAGGCTGTGCCGGTGCGCCCGGTTCGGCCCCTGGCCACTTGGGCTGATCGCAGCAAACGTTGTGTGCATTCCCGTTCGTTTCTCCTGGCCTGCCTCTTGCCCGGTCACGTCGCGTACCCGCAAGCGGCCAACAACGCCTGGTGGACAGCCAGATCGTGTCGAACCGTGTAAGCCGGCTTGCGCTCTCCGCGCAGGATCGCCGCCAGATCCTCGAAGTCCCGCGTAAAGGGGGGACTTCCCTCCGGCGGCAATTCCACGTCATGCGGGCCTCGGGGATACGGTCCCGCCGCTTCTCGAAGGTCCGTTCGCGCGCGATACGGCGAGTACGGTTGCACGATGAAGCTGCCGTTGGCTCCCAGAATCTCGAACGTGCGGTAGGCGTTCCCGTTGGGCTGCTGCGCTGCAACGTAGACCTCCGCCATCCCTCGCTCGAACTCCATCACGGCGAGCGTATTGTCCTCCAACCGGTCGGCTACCGGCCCGTCGTGTCTAAGAAATCCCGACACGCTCCGCGGGGGGCCCAGCACTTCCACGATCCGGTCGATCAGGTGGCACCCCATCTCGAACATCATGCCGCCACGGAACTCGGCCAGCGGAGCGCGCTGTTGCGGGGTCAGCGCCTGATTGACGGTGGCGCGGACCATGTACACGCGACCCAGCCAGCCGGATCGCGCCGCCTCCAGCGCCGCACGCAGCAGAGGATGGTATCGCCACTGGTAACCCATCTGCACCACCAGTCCGCGCCGCTCGCTTTCGATCAGTATGCGCTCCAGCCGCTTCAGATCGGCGCCTGGCGGTTTGTCGAGGTGAACGCATTTGCCCGCCGCGATCGCCCGCTCGGCGTAGTCCAGATTTTCACCGACCGTCGACTCTACCGCCACCAGCCGGATACTCGGGTCTTGGAGCACGTCTTCCTCGCGCAGCCAGCGGAGGTTCGAAAAGTCACTGCCGGCCGGCCGCCGGCGCGGGTCCGGTTCCACCGCTCCCACCAATTCGAAGCCGCCGGCCCGGCGCAGCGCGTTGATCTTCCCGGCCGCGTGAGCGTGTCCAGTGCCGAGAACGGCAGCCCGGAAGGGTTTCCCGCCGGCGAACAATCCGGCGGCAGCGGACGCGCCCAACGCGCGCCGGGTCGTCGTCCAAGCCATGGACTAGAAGGACACCCGGGCATTCAACTGCAGCGTCCGGGCAGTAGCGGCGGTCACCCGGCCGAAATTCGCCGCGTTGATGTCCGTGCTCACGGCGCTGAAGTTGGTGTGATTCAGCGAATTGAACAGGTCCGCGCGCACCTGCAGCCTCAGCCGTTCCGTCAGGCTCAGATTCTTCGCCAACGAGAGGTCCAGGGCGACGACTCCCGGCATCCTGAGCGCTCCGCGCCCTAGAAATCCATTGCGCTCCGGGACTCCGCTCAACCGGACCACCGGAACCGCGCGGAAAGCCGCGGGATTGACATACTGCAGCGTCTGCGTGTAGTTATCGGTAAGCGGCTGGCCCCCGATGTAATCCGGCCGGCTTCCGGTAAACGGCGATGACTGGGTTACGTTCAGTGGCAACCCCGAATTGGCGGTCAGGATCCCGCCAAACTGCCAGCCTCCCAACAGCAGTCGCGAGGCTGCTCCATTTGCCGAAGCCAGCTTCGCGAGCGGCAACTCGTAGAGGAAATCGGAGACAAAGGCATGGCGCAAGTGGAACGGCGGCGGCCCCTTGTCATCGGCAAGCCGGTCCTGCGTGGAGTTCCCCAGGTGCGCCAGATCTCCATTCTGATAGGAAAGATTGCTCGACCAGGTGTAGTGGACGCCCAGGCTGAACCCGCTGCTCACGCGCTTCCGCAGCGAGGTTTGCCACCCGTGGTACGAACTCGAATCGGATGGTGAGACCTGCGTGAACTGCAGGAACCTCGCGTTCGGCCGGACTCCGGTTTGACGGTCCACCAGATTCATTTCCCGTTTGAACGGCAACTTGAGCCCGCGTGTCCCCGTATATCCTGTCTCCAGCGCCAGGCTCGACGTCAACTGCCGTTGAACGGAAAGGCTCCACTGCAGCGAGTAGGGATTAGGGTAGTTGGTCGCGATCGCCACTCCGCTGTCCGGTGCGTTTGGATTCGCCCTGAACGTTGCATATCCCTGCTGGTTGGTTGCCGGATATCGTAGTCCCAGATTCAACCCTTCCACCCGTCCCAGGGTGATGTCGTAGGGAGTGTCCCTGGCATTGCGAACCAGATCCATCACCAGGAAGAGGGCGGGCGGGGACACGAAGGCGCCCACGCCCCCGCGGACGACGGTCCTGGCGGCGGAATCCAAGGTCCACGCAAAACCCATCCGCGGCGAGAAGTTCCGCCGGTCGGCCTCATAGATACTGCCGGCGGACCGGTAGGCTCCGAACCCGGACGGTTCACCCCGGTTGAAGAACCGCCCATCAGTCGCGGTCGGAACGGAGATGTAGTCGTACCGCAGTCCGAGGTTCACGATCAGCTTTCGATTTACCCGGAAGTCGTCCTGCACAAATATGCCGAACTGATGATTCCGCACATCGATGGGGTTCTCTCCCGCCCAGAAGGTCATCGAACTGGGAATGTTGACCAGGAAGTCATCGATGCTGCCGTAGCTGAATCGCTCCTGCAGGACTCGGGAACGGTAGGTCAGCCGGCGCAGGAAGTTGCCTCCCGTCTTCAGCGAGTGCCGGCCTTTTGTCAGCGCAAATACCTGCTCATAGCTCTGGTTGAAGCCGCCCTTGTTGTGGTCCTCTCCGCACCCGCCGAATCCGAAACCGGAGCCGGCCACCGAATTCAGGCACGGAACGCTCAGAAATCCGTTGATCCCGTCCGTTCGCTGCATGTCGATGTTGTTGTGACCGAACCGGGTCTCCGAACTCCATCGCGCCGCGACATGAATGAAACTGGCCGTGCCGATTTCGCTGATATACGTGAAGCCTCGCGGATTGGAAGGATGCAACCGCGGCATGCCCTGGAACGGCCTGCCCCGTGTATAGCGGAGCGAAACGCGGTTGCTGTCGGAAAAGCTGTGGTCGACCCGCGCGATCGCATGGTTATCCCGGGCATCGTTCGGGTGAGCCCCCTGGTAGAACCCGGCGTTCGCCCCCGGAGCCACAGGCGTGTTTGGCTGGGGGAGGAAGTCCAGAAACTGCTTGTATGCCGGCTGCGCCCGGATGGCTCGCTCCCGGAATTCCTGGCTGGGAAGATTCCCGTTCACCGAGACCCGGCCCATCTGGCGGTATCCTTCAAAAACGCCGAAGAAGAAGGTCCGGTTGCGGATGATCGGACCGCCCAGCGAACCCCCGAACTGATTGAACACCCACGGCGCCTTGGTGGTTAAGAACTGATTGCGGGCATTCAGATTCTCGGTCTGGTTATTCTCGAACAGGCTGCCGTGGAACTCGTTGGTTCCGCTGCGAGTAATGACATTGATGTTCCCGGACAGGGTGTTGGCGGTTTCGGCTGACATCACGCCCTTCACTACGTTCACTTCGGCGATCGCCTCGGTGCTGACTCCCTTGATGTAGTTCTGCCCCTGATACATGGCCAGGGTGTTGTACTCCGGGTCGCCGGAAGCGTCGGTGCCATCGACGGTGAAGCCGATTCCGGCCGCCGGCAGCCCGTTCAAGGAGATCCCGAAGGTATTGCCGACACCCGATTGCGACACCCCGGTACCCAGACTCAACAGTGAGGTCCAATCCCGGCGGGCCACAGGCAACTCGCGTACCTTCAAGCTGCTCATGCTTTCCCGCTGCTCGCTGCTGACGGTGTTGAGCAAGGGGGCGCCCTCCGTCACCGTCACGCTCTCCGCCGTTGAACTGACTCGAAGCTCAAATGTGAGTTGGACCCGTTGGGAGGCTCCCAACGATAGCCCGGTTCTTCGCTCTTCCCGGAAGTTTGGGGCCTTCACCGACACGGTATACACGCCGACCGGCAGAAAGGTCAACGTGAACTCGCCGCTTGCGTCCGTCGAAGCCGTGAACGAGGCTTGCGTGCCTTCGTTGGTTACGCCGACAGACGCACCCGGCACCGAAGCGCCGGACGGGTCGACAACGGTCCCATAAAGAGTGGCGGTGGTCACTTGGGCCCTGGTTGTCATGGAACCGATCCAGAGCAAACCGGTGAGCATGCCAGCCAAACGCAATGCGGAAACCATTCTCTTGCCGTTACTCATTTCAGCCATCCCCCTGGTGGTTTGAGATTGGCAAGAACTCTATCAGGCGCCACATCGAGCCCGCAAGTTCCATTTCGTTCGCTTGCGCTCCAAGATGCTCTTCATTGCTACCGCATTCGCGAATCCGTTGAAACAACGGGGGATCGAGAACCGGGGCCGTCCAACGCGTTTCCGGCTTTCCGCTATCCGACACCGAATCCAATCAACCACTTGCACTCGAGCAACGGCGCGCACGAGGGCGACCCTGTCCCTGGTTTCGACGTGCAAACTACCTCTGTCTTGCCAATCGAAGCGCCGACGGGCAGCCAAGAAGCACTTGTTTTCGCCGGCCCGAAG
>CAZGUX010000092.1:0-22573 GCA_964529305.1 uncultured Solibacteraceae bacterium
CACCGATCGCGGCGATTTTCATCTCCTTCCCTGGGCATTCCCAGGCCCATCAGGACTCCCTTCCGGTCGCGGCTCTGATAATAGTCGCAGTGCAGTCAGACTTGCCAGGATTCTTCGAGCATTCGAGAGTACTCGCCGGAAGCGTAGATCTCGAAGGCAAAATTCGCAGAGGTCACGGGCGTGAACGGCTGCAGTTGTTGGCGGCAGGAAAACAGGTGGTCGGCGTAGCGATAATAGTGGCGAATAAAGTCCAGCGTCAAGGCATTCGGGTCGGGCGGATCGCTGAAGACCGCGTTCAACCCCATCGCCCGCGAGAAGATCGAACGGTAGTCGAGAACACCCCACCGCCGCAACTTGGTCTGGACGTTAGCCGGAGGATCCTGAATCAGCAGATCGGCGAAGCTCTCGGCGCGGATTCCCAGCCCCGTCAGGACCGGATCGCGTTCGACGAATTCGACGCACTGCTGAATCCAGCGGAACAGGTCCTTGCCAACGAAGAACAGCATCCGGATTTCGCAGACGCGTCCTTCCAGCAACCGCTGGGTGAGTTCCTCCTTGGAGGATTCGTCAACAGGGAGCATCCCGTTGAGCATCAAGCTCGCACGGGAGCTTTCGAGCAGTTTCGTGGGACCGCTCTGATCGGAAAAAGGATGAAGTATGAGCGGCGGCAATTCCCACTGCTGAGTGCCGAGGGCCGCTCCGGCCGCTTCGACGGATGCCATCTGACAAGAGTATATATCGGCCGGGCGGGCGGAACGGTGAGAAAAAGGACTCTATTTCCGGCTAGCAAGTACTACCCTAGCTTCCACCTTCTCCGTCCCCCTTAGTACCTGGACAACCACCTCGTCCCCCGCCTTCTTCGATCGCAGCAGATAGGTGAAATCGTATAGATTCTGAACGGGTTTGCCGTCAAACTCTACCAGGATGTCGCCGCCTTTCAGGCCGGCCAGGGCCGCCGGCGATCCGTCGCGGACGTCGGCAAACTTCACCCCTTTGGGCACTTCGCCAAAGTCGGGGATGCTCCCGAAATAGGGCCCGTAGCCGGAAGCCGCCGAAGATCCCGCTACTGCACCGTGCGAAGATTTAGTTTCCTTCACTCTCACGAATTGGGGCCGCTCGATGCCATCCGTCAGGTTAAGGGCGACGTCCGCAATCAACCGAAGCAGTTCAGTCGCGCCCGGGGCGTTGATCTTGTCCCAGGTGTCGCTTGGCTTGTGATAGTCGCCGTGGAGGCCCGAGAAGAAAAAGAGCACGGGCACTTGCTTGGTGGTAAACGAGGTGTGATCGCTGGAGCCGTAGCCCGTTGCTTCCGAGAAATCCACCTTCAGGGCCGAGTGCTTCGAGACAAGGCCTTGCAGCATGGGTTTCAGGGTATTCCCGGTCCCGACCCCTCCGACGTAGACCTTCCCTTCCTTAAGCCGCCCGATCATGTCCATATTGATCATGGCGACCGCTTTTTCCAAAGGCTTGGCGGGGTTGTTCACGTAGTAACTGGATCCCAGCAGGCCGAGTTCCTCGCCCGCGAAGGCAACGAACAGAATGCCGCGCTTGTGTCTTGGCTGGGAGGCGAAGTAGCGCGCCAGTTCAATCAAACCGGAGGTGCCGGAGGCATTGTCGTCCGCGCCGGGGTGGGGCGTTCCCACCATCGACGGGGCCATGGAGAACTGTTCCCCGAGGCCGAGATGATCGTAGTGCGCGCCGATCACCATATACTCACCGGTTTCCCCAGGCAGGTACCCCGCGACGTTGTACACGGTCTTGACGGCGCGGTCGACATCGGCGAACACGTCGACCTGAAGGGAGCCCGGCAACGGGAAGGAACGGGGCGAGAGGTCTTTGTCAATGTCCTGTTGAATCTGATCGAGGTTCTTCCCCGACGCCTCCATCCAGCGCTCGGCGACGTCGGCCTTGATCTGGACGAACGGCACTCCGGCGTTGGCCGGTCCCACCGCGCGGCCGAACTTCTCCAGGTCGTCGGGCTCGTTCTTGTGAGCAGAGCGGTCGTTGACCAGGATCACGCCCACGGCGCCGTGCGCTTTGGCATTGGTCACCTTGCTGAAGAATTGCGCGTGCTCGGTATACACCTTTCCCGCAAACACGCTCTTCTCGTCGAACTCCTGGGGTTCGTGGCGCAGGATCAACACGATCCTGCCTTTCGCGTCGAGTCCCTGGTAGTCGTCGTAGTTGTACTCGGCGGCCGTGATGCCGTAGCCGGCGAACACGACGGCGCCGTTCACCCGGCCCCGCGTGGAGAAATTGAAGGGGGTGAAGTCGCGCGGGAAGTCGAGCGATCGCGGCTGGCCGTCGATGGCGTACGAGAACTTGTTGTGACTGCCCAGCTTCGCGTTGGTGGTGACCGGAAAGGGCTGCAGGAAGTTCTTCCGCTCGAGCGGTTCCAGTCCCGCCGCGCGGAACTGTTTGGCGATGTAGTGAGCCGCCTTATCGAGTTCCGGCGTGCCGGTTCCGCGGCCTTTCATCGAATCGGAGGCCAGGTATTTGACGTGCTCGAGGTACGGCTCGGGCTGAAGCTCGTGCGGTGTGATTCGCCGGGACGCAGCGGCCGCGGCGGCAATAACGGCAAGAAACGCCGCCGCGCGGCGCGTCATTCGAAGGCTCATATCAGTTCAGAGGGGACGGTAGCTTGACTTCGCAGCCGCAGTCTTCGCCGGCGTTCTTCGCCGTTTTCTGGTATTCGATTTCGAAGTCGATCACCTGCTTCAACTCCGGCCAGCCAATGCGCGACGGAATCCGCCGCCCGTTGACGAACAAGGTCGGCGTGGACACCACCCGCAAGTCGCGCGCCTCTTCCACGGATTTGGTCACCTCCGGCAAGGTGGCCTGCGTATCCAGGCAACGGCCAAGCTGGAGCGAGTCGATTTCGTTCCGCGTGCCGAATTCCATCACCTTGTCGCGAAACGTCGCCGCGGTGATCTTGTCCTGGTTTTCGAAGACCCAGTCGTGGAACTTCCAGAAGGCCCCTGCATTTTGGCGGAAGATGCAGCGGCCGGCGATGGCGGCGGGTTTCGCCCAATCGTGGATCTGTTCCAGGGGAAGGTCTTTGAAATAGACCCGGACCTGCTTGGGGTAGTTCGCCGGGAGGTTGTCGCGCAGCATTTTGCCTTCTTCTTTGCAATAAGGGCACTGGAAGTCGCTGAACACGACCAGAACCACCGCGGCGCCCGGAGTCCCGAAACTCGGTTGAAACTCGGTCTTGAGTTTGTCGAGGTCGGGCTTGAACGGGTTCTGCTTCACGTCAAAAACCTGCCCGCGAACCACCTTCTGCCCGTCTTTGGAAACGTAGAACAACTCATCCTGGCGAGCGGCGCCGGCGGTGGCGTGGACGCCCACGTCGAAGAATCCCGGCAACTGGCTGGGCTTGGGATCGTCGATGGCGACGGTGATCTGCGGCCCCCAGACAAACAGGTGGCGGACGTAGGCCTCCATCACCGGCTTGGTCAGCGCGGATTTTGCCGGGGGGGCGGCGGGCGTGGTCTTATTTTCGTTCGCGGCCGGCAAAAGAGCCCCACAGGCAAAGAGCGCGATGAGACGGGCGAGCGGCATGTATTTCCTCATTGTAATTGGTTGCACACCGCCCGCGCGGCCGGCTTAACCGATGGTGACGCGGGCCCGGAGGTTGGCCACCCCGGCCGTGAACCGGTCGTCGGTCACGGAAATCGCGACCGCGTCGTCGAGCCAGTCGTGCCGGGATCCATCCGGATCATGCGATGCCGCGGTGAGGGTATAGTCGCCCGGACAGAGATCGCAATGAAAGTGAAACGACAGACGAACCGTCTGCCCTTCCCCGCACGGCCCGAGGCGCAGTCCTTCCAATTGCGTATTGGTTCCGTAGACATCCAGGCCGACACGATTCCGCAGAAGGATGCCGACGACCGGGTCGGGCACCGCGGTCTTGTAGCGAACCGCCAACCTCACCTCGGCCAGTTCGCCGCTGCGCCAGACGGCCGTGGGACGGCCTTGCGCCCCGATGGTTTCGATGTTGATGATCTCGGCGCGTTCGTCGCCGCGGCGGTCGTGAGTGGCCACCGGATTCGGCACGGTCTCTCCCCAATGACGCAGGCGATCGGCCACGTGACGCCGGTATTTCGCCAGGGTTGTTTCCGCATCCCCGCGAGCGGCCAGCTTGCCGTCGTGCATCCACCACACCTCGTCGCAAAGACGGGAGAGCAGGCTCTCGTCGTGGGAGGCGATCACGACGGTGGTTCCCGCCTTGCGCAGCCGGTCGAGCATCACGATGCCGCGGGCCTTGGAAGCCGAATCGAGGCGGGCAAAGGTTTGATCCAGCAACAGAACGTCGGTCGGGCTGAAGTCGAGGGCGTCGTCCGGGCCCAGCAGCCGTCGGGACTTGCCGCCGGAAACCGAGCCAGAAGCAGGCTTCTGTGCACCCGCTCCCACACGCAACAACGCGTCGGCGCCGCAGCCGTCTTCGCCGATGACGCCCACCACGACACCGTCCGGCGCGTTGGCGGTGAAGCCCGCCACCGGCGGTTGGGTCACTTTCTTAAACGCAAGTGCCATTAACGATAGAATAGCCAAGGATGATTGATGCCTGAAAGCGCGCGCCGCCTCCAGGCTGCCGGACCATGGCTGAATCCACTCGAGATTCTCATTTTTCTGTCGCGCAGCGGATGCGCTCGGACTGGAACGAGCGGGCACGCGAGGACGCATTCTATTTTGTGGCGTTCGGCCGGCGGAACCAGACCGAGGCGGAGTTTCTTGCGACGAGCGCCGATGTGGTTCATGGGTTGGAAGCGGAGCTGAAACGGCTGCCTCCGGCCGACCGCCGCGATCGCCGCGCGCTCGAAATCGGATGCGGTCCCGGCCGTCTGATGGCGCCGTTGAGTTGGACGTTCGGCGAGGTCCACGGCATCGACGTGTCCGACGAGATGATTCGCCTGGCCATGCGGGGCCTGCACGACATTCCCAATGCCTTCCCCCGCCTGACGCGCGGCACGGACCTGGGCTGCTACGGAGACGAGATGTTCGACTTCGTGTATTCCTACGCGGTCTTCCAGCATATCCCGGCCCGGGAAATTGTCCTTGGGTACCTCGCCGATGCCCGCCGCGTCCTGAAGGAAGGCGGCGTCCTCCGCTGTCAGGTCAACGGGCTCCCCAAGACCGCCAAGGCCTACACGACGTGGGAAGGCGTGCGCCTGGATGCGCAGGAGTTGGCGGAGTTCGCCTGTGCCCACGACATGCAGTTGCTGGCGGTTCAGGGACTCCACACCCAGTACCTGTGGACGACCATGCGCAAGCGCCCGGCGGGGTGGTTCGAAGACCTGGCGACCCGGCAACCCGAAGCCCGGGCCCGCATCCGGCGCGTGACCAACTCGCACAGCGGCGAACCGGCCGTTCCCGCCTACGGGCGGTTCGCCAGTTTTTCCGTCTGGGTGGAGGGGTTTCCGGAGGACGCCGACCTGAACACCATCGGCGTCGTGGTCGACGAACACGAAGCCCCGGCGGTGTACATCGGCCCCAAGGGCGCCGACGGGTTGCAGCAGGTCAACGTCATGATGCCGCCCGAGATGAGGACCGGTGTCGTGGAGGTGGAACTCCATTGGTTCGGCAAGCCAATCACGGAGCCATCCTGGATGCGGGTGATCCCGCCCGGGCCCGCGGTGCCGCGCCTGGTGACCATGACTGACGGCGTGAACCTCCTGTCCAAGGAGGAAATCTCCTCGCGATCGGTGAAGCTGTGCTTTGAAGAACTCGATACGCCGGACCGGGTGGAGGTGCGGGTGGACGGCAACCCCGTGGGCGATCTCGACCGGTTTTGCACCGATCCGGTCAATCAGTCGTTCGAGTTCAACTTCAGGCTGCCGGCCGACACCCGGGCCGGCTCGCACAAGATCGAAATCGCGATCGGCGCACGTCACCTTCCGCCCCTGCCGGTCGAGGTTGTGGATTGAACCGGATCTGGCTGATCTGGCTGGCTGGAGCGATTCACACGGGCTGCGGTTCCTCCCCGACCATCGTCATTCGCGATGAGGCCGGGCTACGGATGGCCCTCCGTAGCGGCGCCCGCCTGCAACTGGCGGCGGGAGAGATGGAACTTCATCGGGAGATCGTCATTCCCGCCGGTACCGGGAATCTGGAGATCAGCGGCAACGGCACCCTACTGAAGGCGGGGCGGCGGTTCCAGGGCGCGTCCCTGTTCCGTGTCGAGGGGTCCAGCGGCGTCACTTTTCGAAATCTCGCCATCGACGGGATGCGGGAAATCCACGAGCAGCGTACGGGACTGCCTCCGTCGGATGTGCCGTTCTCGCGGTTTACCCGGGGAAATGCCATCGCCGTTTCAGGCAGCCGCGACGTGACGATCGCCGATGTCCGCTTCCGCCGCGTTGCCGGATTCGCGGTTCTAGCGTCCGGATGCCGCGATCTTCGACTCGAACGGCTGACGGTGGAGGACTCGGGATCCCGAAACGCCATGGGCCGCAACAACACCACCGGCGGCATCCTGATCGAGGAGGGCACGCGCGGCTTTCACGTTAGCGCGTCCACGTTCCGGAACCTCCGCGGCAACGCGGTGTGGACGCATTCGCTCTACGCTTCGGCGCGCAACGAAGACGGGCTGATCTGGGGCAACCGGTTCGACACGATCGGACGGGATGCCATCCAGATCGGCCACGCCACCCGTGTCCGCGTGGAAGGCAATGTGATCCGCTCGACGGGCTACCCGGTGGACCAAGTCGACATCGAGAACGGAGCCATCCCGGTCGGCATCGATACCGCGGGCAATGTGGATCGTAGCGTCTACATCGGGAATCGCATCGAAGAGACCAACGGGAAGTGCATTGACCTCGACGGGTTCCACCACGGAGAGGTCACGCGCAACATGTGTATCAACCGGAACGGCGCGAGCGCGTATCCCTTCGGCGGATATGCCCTGGTGATGAACAACACGAATCCGGACATGCGGTCGGAAGAGATCGTCGTGGAGCAGAACGACATCGAGGGAATGCGGTTCGGGGGGATCTTCGTGATTGGAGAGCGGCACCAGGTGAGGAGGAACCGGATGCGGCGGCTCAACCTGGCCCGCTGCGGAGATCCGTCCTCGGCGGCTCTCTGCGCGTACGCGCCGGAGCAACCGCTGCTGCTGCGCAGTGCGATCTACCTGGGGAGCGGCGCGGAGAGACCGGCCAGGGCGCAACTCAATCGAATCGAGGACAACCAGGCGGGGGGATTTGGCATCGGCTCGAACTGCGTGGTGGCGGCCCCGGGTGTTTCGCTCAGCGCGAATCGGGTATCCGGGAATCGATGCTACGGCTCCGATTGACGGGCGGCGTGGGACGGAGCCCTAGTGGGCAAATCGAAGACAGCCAGCAGCCACCGATTCCTGACGCTCTCGACTCGGTATTAGTCGCGGCTCTGTTTCTTTGGCGGCCAGAGAGACCGCTCGTTTACACTCGCGGCACGGATAGACACTCGCGGCACGGATAGACGGGCGCGGCAAGGATGGATAGGAAAAGCCACCCAGCGGTGGGCACCGGGCAATTGTGCTATCTGTTCCTTGTGCGGTTTTTTGTCCTCTCCGTGATCGCCATGGCCGGCGTGCTGTACGCACAGCCTCAGGCGGCTTTGGGCATTCTCGACCAACATTGCCTCCGCTGCCACGGAACGGCGGCCATGAGCGGTCTCGACCTCCGCACGCGAGAATCGGCGCTGAAGGGTGGCAAGCGAGGTCCGGCCCTCATGCCGGGACGCTCCTCACTGAGCCTCTTGTTCAAAGCGGCCGCGCGGCAAGGCGAACTGGCGATGCCTCCGGGCAACAAGGCTCTCGACCCGGCACAGGTGGAAACGCTGCGCGTCTGGATCGATTCCGGCGCGACCTGGCCGGAGGGGCCGGGGAAATCGGAAACCTGGTGGGCCTTCCGCAAGGTGGAGCGTCCGGCTGTGCCCCCGGGCGCGAGCCACCCGGTGGACGCGTTTCTGCTGAAGACGCTTCGGGAGAAGAATCTGAAACCCACCGGCCTGGCCGGCCGGCGAACCCTGATCCGGCGCGCCTATGCCGACCTGCATGGGTTGCCTCCGGAGCCCAAAGACGTGGACGCGTTCGTCAACGATCCCTCGCCGGACGCGTGGGCGAAACTTGTCGACCGGCTTCTGGAATCGCCGCGCTACGGCGAACGGTGGGGCCGCCATTGGCTGGACGTCGCCCGCTATGCCGACACGGGCGGCTTTGAAACCGACATCTACTTTCCCAACGCCTGGCGGTATCGCGATTACGTCATCAAGGCGTTCAACGAAGACAAGCCCTATCACCGCTTCGTCGAGGAGCAGATCGCCGGCGACGAGATGTTCGCCGACAACCTGGACCTGAACGGCGGCTTCGACATTCCGAAGGACAAACTGGCCGCCCTGGACGCGCAGATCGCGACCGGCCTCTACACCATCGGGCCCGTCTATCACGAGGCCGCTTTGTTTGGTGACCAGGTCCGCTACGAGTGGCTGACCGATGCCGTCGACACCACAGGCGAAGCGTTTCTGGGCCTGACGCTGGGGTGCGCGCGTTGCCACGATCACAAATTCGATCCGTTGACGCGCCGCGAGTACCACCGCTTGATGGCGGTCTTCGCCGCCAGCGACGAACGGGAAATTCCGGTGGTGAGCAAGTTCTCCATCTTCGGCTTCAAGTCCGGATACCCGAGTTATCTGCGGGTGGAAGAGATCAAGGGGGCGATCCAGCGGATCGAGCAGGCGGCGCGCGGCCGGGTGGTGAAGAAGGTGCGCGACCGCTTCCCCGCGGAGGTCAACGCGGCCTACGACGTGCCCACCGCGAAACGGAGCGTCGAACAAAGAAGGTTGGCCGCCCAACTCGAAAAAGCGATGACCGAGGCCGGATTGCAGGAGAACGCGGAAGGCAAGGTCGCCGACATCCCTTATACGCCCGAGGAACACGAGCAGCGGGAGCGCTTGATTTACGAATTAGGCCAAGCCGCGTTGAAGGCCAATCCGGTGGCGGCGACCGCCACCGTGCTGGGACCCGCCAGCCGGACTCCTGACGTGCACCTGACCAACCGGGGGGACTGGCGGTCGAAGGGCGAAGTGATGAACCCGGGACTTCCCAGCGCGTTGGCGGCTTCGCCCGATGTCTCCTCGCCGCAGCGCCGCAAAGCGCTGGCCCAGTGGCTAACCAACCCGGATCATCCGCTCACCGCGCGGGTTTTCGTCAATCGCGTTTGGCATGGGCATTTCGGCAGGGGAGTCGTGGGGACACCGAACGATTTCGGAAAGCAGGGAGAAGAGCCCACGCACCCCGAACTGCTCGACTGGCTGACGCGCGAGTTCATCGAAGGCGGCTGGCAGTTGAAAAAGCTGCACCGGCTGATCATGACCTCGCAAGCGTACCAGCGAACCTCGTCGCACGACGCCTCCAACGCGGCCATCGATGCCGGCAACCGATTTCTGTGGAGAGCGAACCGCCGCAGGCTGGATGCCGAATCGCTGCGCGATTTCGTCCTGGCCGCCGCGGGGACGCTAAACCTCAAGATGGGCGGGCGTCCCGTGATTCCGCCCCTGAGCCGGGAGGAGTACAGCTCGATGTGGGCGCGAAATCAATGGCCGGAATCGATGGACCCGCGCGAACACACGCGGCGCTCCGTCTATCTGTATGTGAAGCGCACGTTTCCGGTGCCGATGCTGCAGACGTTCGATGCTCCGGACACTTCGACCTCCTGCGCTCGGCGCGACTCGACCACGGTAGCTCCCCAAGCGCTGACTCTGATGAATTCGGAGTTCATGCTGGATCAGGCCAGGCGGTTCGCCGCCCGCATCGGGAACGAGCGCACGCCCATCGACGCGCTGTGGCGGATCGCCTACGGGCGCGAGCCATCCGTGGACGAACGCGACAAGGCCCTGCGGTTTCTCGAGGGAGGCGGGCCGGACGCTCTCGCCCGGCTTTGTCTGGTAACCTTCAACACGAACGAGTTTTTGTATGTCGACTGAGCTGTGCGCAAACACGCGGATCGCCCGGTCACGGCGTGAGTTCCTGGAGAGCGCCGGCCTGGGTTTCGGTGCCCTCGCCGCTTCGGCGATGCTCGGCGGCGATCGGGCGCACGGCGCGGTGGGCAACCCCTTCGCTCCCAAACCGCCGCATTTCGCCGCGAAAGCCAGGAGCGTGATCTTCCTGTTCATGCACGGCGGTCCGTCGCACCTGGACTCTTTCGATCCCAAGCCCCTGTTGGCCCGATTGGATGGACAGCCCGTGCCGCCGTCATTCGGGAAGGTCGACTTCCAGTTCACCCGGATGGACAAGGTCCCGCTGATGGCCTCGCCCCGGACGTTCAGGAAACGCGGGCAATCGGGTCTGGAGATCTCCGATCTGTTCGAGCACGTGGCGCGGCATGCCGATGACCTGGCGGTGGTGCGGTCGTGCCACCACGACGGATTCACTCACGTCACGGGCCAGAACTGGATGAACACCGGTTGGCCGCGAGTAGGGCGTCCTTCGGTGGGTTCGTGGGTGGTGTACGGGCTTGGCAGTGAGAGCGACAATCTGCCGGCGTTCGTCGTGATGCTGGATGGCGGCATCAAGGCGGGCTCGCCTGCCTACGGCTCGGGATTTTTGCCCGCGGCGTTTCAAGGCACTGTCCTGCGATCGGAGGGGCCGCCCGTTCTGAATGTCCGCCGGCCGGAGTCCATTTCCCAAGCCGAACAGGAGCGTATGCTGGCCATGCTGCGCGACCTCAACGAAAGGCACCGCGAGCCGCGCGCGGAAGACTCCGAACTGGCCGCGCGCATGGCCTCCTACGAGTTGGCGTTCAAAATGCAGATGTCGGTTCCCGAGGTGGCCGATCTCTCGAAGGAAACCGAGGCCACGAAAAAGCTGTACGGGCTTGACGACAAAATGACCGCCGAGTTCGGTACCGAGTGCCTGATGGCACGGAGACTGGTGGAGCGTGGCGTGCGCTTCGTGCAACTCTACTCGGGCGGCAAGAAGGGCTCCGAGGTCGGCTGGGACGGGCACAACGAGTGCGACCAGAACCACGTGTACATGGCGCGCAAAGTGGACCAGCCGATTGCGGGGTTGCTGGCCGATCTCAAGTCGCGCGGACTGTTGGAATCAACGCTGGTGGTATGGGGCGGAGACTTCGGGCGGACGCCCTTCACCGACGGGGCCGAATCGGGTGGCGGAAACCGCAACGGGCGGGATCACAACCCGTACGGTTTCTCCGTGTGGATGGCGGGCGGCGGCATCCGCGGCGGGAAAGTGATTGGCGCGACCGACGAGATCGGCCTGCGAGCCGTTCAGGACAAGGTGACGATGCACGACCTGCACGCCACGATCCTGTCGCTGCTGGGCATCGACCACAAGCGGCTCACGTACTTTTTCCAGGGCCGCGAGTTTCGGCTGACCGATGTCCACGGCGAAGGTGAGTTTGCCCCGCGCCTGCTTTCGGCGTGAGCCACTGACGGCCACCTGCAGATACCGCCTTATCATGGTACGGGGGAATCAACAATGCGCAAGCTGATCGCTGTTCTTGCCGTTTTGATCGCGCTGGCGGTTGCCGCCGCCTTTGCGCTTCCGCTCCTCATCGACGTCAATCAGTATCGCGGGCGCATTCAGAGCGAGTTGCAGCAGAGGTTGCGCCGAACGGTAAAGCTGGGCGCGCTGGGCCTGAAGATCATCCCGCTCGCGATCCGCGTGGACGGGCTCGAGGTCGGAGAGTCCCCTGCCTTTCAATCGGGCAAGCCGTTCGCCGCGGCCAAGGAACTCTCGGTGCGCGTGGGGCTGCTGGCACTGCTGCAGGGGCAGGTGCACGTGGAATCGCTACGGCTGCTGGAACCGCGAATCGAGCTGATTCGCGACCGCAACGGAGTTTGGAACTACTCAAGCCTGGGGGCCGAGACCTCCGGTTCGGGAGGAGGCAAAGCGGCGGCACCGGGTATTCAAAACCTGGAAATCGAGGACGGCGTCGTCGCCATCACCGACCTGCAGAAGAGAGAATCACGAGCCGTCTACGACCACATCGACCTCGACTTGAGGAACTTCGCCCCGGGCGGGAGATTCGATGTGGAATTGACCGTGCGCCTGCCGGGTACGGGACAGCAGAAGCTCGTGCTGGCGGGGAAGGGCGGCCCTCTCGACACGGCGGGCGTGATGGCATCGCCGTTCGACGGAACCCTGACCCTGGAAGAAGCGTCACTGGGCGGGTTGCGGAAGTTCCTCCAGACCGACGCGGTGGCCGCCCTCGATGGAACGTTGACCGGCAAGGCGTCCATCCAACTGAAGAATCGCGTCGTCGGTCTCGGCGGCGACCTTCGCCTGGCCCATCTCAGGACCCGTTCTCACAGCCTGAAAGATGCCATCACGCTCGATTACCAACTGCGCCAGGACATGGCGCGCGATGAACTCGACCTGACCAAAATGAATGTCAAGCTCGGCGGGATGACGATTCAGGCGAAAGGGAAAGTGGAATCGAAAACCACCCCGGCCGTGCTGCACCTGGATGTGACTGCGGCCAACGCCACGATCGATGAGGTCGCGCAACTCGCCGCCGCGGCCGGTGTGGCGTTCGATCCCGACGTGAACGTGAAAGGGCAGATGAATGCCCGCTTGCGGGTAGAGGGTCCCTCGGATGGCCCGGCGTTGAGCGGATCCCTGCAAGGCAGCCGCATCGAGATCCTTGGTAAAGGCTGGCCGGAACCGGTGAAGGTGGCGGAGTTGGCGCTGGACCTGACGCCGGAGACCATTCGCTCGCGGCCGTTCACGATCGAGTCCGGCGCGACCCGGCTGGGAGGATCGTTCACCCTCAACGGCTACACGTCGAAGACCCCGGCCGTGGATGCCTCGATCAAAGCGCCGGCGGCGACGCTGCCGGAGCTGCTGCGGATCGCGCACGCAGCGGGTGTGGAAGCGGCGCGCGGAATCTCGGGCACGGGCAATGCGGCGTTGGATGTGCGGATTCAGGGGCCGGTGAAGAACCCGGCGTATTCGGGTTCGCTGTCCGTCCAGAATGGATCGGTCCAACTGCCGTCGCTGAAGAAACCGGTGCAGATCGGGTCGACCACGCTGCGGTTTGAGCAGAACTCCGCGAAGCTGGACAATGTCTCGATGTCGCTGGGCAGTTCCCATTTGCGGGGCGAGATCAGCGTCCGCAATTTCTCGGCGCCCGAGTTACAATTCCGAGCGGACATCGATCAGGTAAACGTGGATGAACTCCAGCAACTGAGCACCGGCGGGTCTAAGGAGGACAAAGCGCAGACCTCCTCCGGGCTGAGCGGCTCGGGCTCCATTACGATCGGCAAGTTGATCGTGCAGAAGCTGGTGATGAACCGGGTGCAGGCAACTTGCGTGCTCGATAAGGGTCTCATCCGCCTGGACCCGGTCACGGCGGAGTTGTATGGCGGCAGGCAGACCGGCACGATCACTATCGATACTCGCGGGGAACGGACGGCCTATGCGGTTCGCACGAAGATCGAGCGCGTGGATGCCGATCAACTCCTCACCTCGGCGACGTCGTGGAAAGGCGTTCTCAAAGGCGCCCTCAACCTGGAAGCCGACACCCAGTTCACCGCATCGCCGGGCGTTGACATCGCCCGGTCGCTGAACGGCCGCACCGCGTTCGACCTGAAGGACGGAAAGATCGCCGGCATCAACATCGTCAATGAAATCGCCGGCCTGGCCGGATTTCTGGGCTACGCCAAGAAGCAGGCCGGTCTCACCGATGTCGCAAAACTCTCCGGCTCCATGAATTTTCGCGAGGGCGTGGGCAACACCGAGGATCTCCGGATGGAATTCGCCGGAGGCGCTCTCTCCGCGGCGGGCACCATGAACCTGATCGACCAGGCAATGAACATGAGGTTGACCTCGGTCTTCGATCGCGACTTCAGCCAGCGCGTCGGCGGCCAGCAGATCGGGGGGTTCCTGAAGACGGCGCTCGCCAATGAAAAGGGTGAACTGGTGATTCCGTCGCTCGCCTCCGGTACGTTTCCGAACATCCGGTTCGCGCCCGACCCGCAGCGGATCGCCGAAATGAGGGCGAAGAACCTCATCCCGTCGATCGGCGATCCGGCCAAACGAACGACAGAGATCATCGATACGATCCGGGGAAAGGGCGGTAAGGGCGTGCTGGATGTGCTGCGCGGCGGGCAATCGGCAACGGCGCCGGCCGCGGAAACAGCGAAGCCCGCACAGCAGGCGGAGCCTGCGAAACCCGCTCAACCGCAAGCTACGCCGGAACCGAAACCGGCGCCGGCAACGTTCCGCGATTTGATGGACCAGCTCAAGAACCGGGGGAAACAGAAAGAAGAGCCGAAGAAGTGAGGGCGCCCGGCGGATGGCAAACGCGGGCGAGATTTCGGGAAGGAACCAGCCATCAAGCCTTCGGAGCCGCGAGCGGGAGCGAGCGGTGGCGATGCACGGCGACCGGTGAGCAAGCCACCACTCCCTGACGGTCGCGGTTCCGAAGGGGTCGAAAGGAAATTGTCAATGAGAACTTCAAGACGTGACTTTCTTCGCCAATCCGCCATTACGGCGGCGCTGGCCGAACAGGTGATCGCCCAGACTTCAGGAGCGTCCGCCACCGGGATGCCGACGCGGGTTCTCGGACGCAGCGGGCAGCGCGTTTCCGTCCTGTGCCTTGGCGGCTGGCACATCGGGACGGTGAAGGACAAGAAGGAAGCCGCCCGCATCATGCACCACGCCATCAACAACGGGATGACCTTTTTCGACAACGCCTGGGACTATCACGACGGCTTCGCCGAGGAGTCGATGGGCGATGCGCTGGCGCAGGACGGCTATCGCAAGAAGGTCTTCCTGATGACCAAGAACTGCGAGCGAGACTATGAAGGGTCGATGCGCTGCCTGGATCAGAGTCTGCGCCGCCTCAAAACCGATCATCTGGACCTGTGGCAGTTCCACGAGATGGTGTACGACAACGACCCGGACTGGGTGTTCGAGAAGGGCGGGCTGAAGGCGGCGCTCGAAGCGCGCAAGGCGGGCAAGGTCCGCTACATCGGATTCACCGGGCACAAGGACCCTCGCATTCACCTGAAGATGCTGGGCAAGCCGCACCCGTGGGACTCCGCGCAGATGCCGATCAACATCATGGACGCCCACTATCGCAGCTTCCAGAAAGAAGTGGTGCCGGTGTGCCTCCAGAAGAACGTGGGTGTGATCGGGATGAAGGGACTGGCCGGTGGGTTTCCGGAAGGGCGCATTCCGTCCAAGGCAGGGCTGACGGTGGAGGAATGTTTCCGCTATTGCCTGAGCCTGCCGATCACGTCGCAGGTGGTGGGGATCACGAGCATGGCGCAACTCGAGCAGGACATCGCCATCGCGCGCACGTTCAAGCCGATGACCCCGGCGGAAAAGGGAACCCTGATTTCACGGGTGAAGGACGAAGCGGGCGACGGGCGGCACGAACTGTTCAAGTCGAGCAAGGTGTATGACGGCCCGCACCACCGCCGGCAGCACGGATTTGATGTGGGGGACTAGCTGCTTTCCGGCGCAAGTTCATACCGTGCCGCGACGGTAACGGAGCGGTTCGCGGTCTGAAATTTTGCGCCGGAAAGTAGCCATTCGCCCTGCAGCATTCCCCGTGAGTTGTGGTGCTATCCTTCAAACGATGGTGTCGATAAGAGAAGCAACTGAGAGAGCCACTGCCTTTGCCCAAGCAACTCTCGGCTCGGATCGAACCACGGGAATTCGACTTGAGGAAGTGGAATCGGCTTCCATCGGCAGCGAGGAGGCCTGGCTCATCACCTTGAGCATGATCAGATCTGACATCGATGACGCACTCGCTGCGCTTGCGGCCAATTTCCGAAAACAGCGTGAGTATAAGAGCTTCACGGTTCGCAAGAGCGATGGTGAGGTGATCTCCATGAAAATTCGAGAAACGGCTGACGCCTGATGCTCGATGCCAGGGCCCTTTAGACGGTCACTGCAAGGGATTGTCCTGGGCATCCGGCCTACAATGAACGTCGGGTATGCTCCATCCGTCATTGCCGGAGATCATCGTTCTTGCACTCCTTCTGATCGCGTCGGCCGGACTGTTCTGGCGGCGCTTCGGCCGCGTCGTCGAGATCATCCGTGGCGCCAAACCGGATCCTGACCTGAATCCGAAACCTACCCCGGAGCGCGTCCGGCAGTTCGTGTGGGAGGTCCTGCTCCAGGCGAAAGTGATCCGTGAACGGCCTTTACCTGGCCTCGCGCACGCGTTCGTCTTCTGGGGATTCTGCGCGTTCGCGGGCATCACGCTCGCCCACTTCGGAGAAGGCTTCGGCCTGCACCTGCTACCCAAGAGCCTGCTGGCCGTCCAGATCTACCGTCTGTTCGTGGCCCTGTTCGCGGTGGTGGTCGCGGTGTCGATCACCGGCCTGGCGGTGCGGCGCTTCGTGGCACGGCCCAAATGGCTGGGCGAGGTGTCGCCGGAGTCGGGCTTGATCGCCCTGCTCATCCTGCTCCTGATGCTGACGTACCTTGGGACGTTCTTCTTCGAAGACGGCACCGCGGCGGCCCGGGCGAACTGGTGGGGACACACTCTCGCCCTCCTGGTCTTCCTGCCGCTGGTCCCCCACACCAAGCACCTGCACCTGATCCTGGGTCCGGCCGCCATCTTCCTCAAGCGGGAAGGCTTCAGCAAGATCCCGCCATTGGCCGGCGATGAGGACTTCGGACTCGATACCGGCAAAGACCTCACCCGCCTGGTGGCGCTGCAGGCGTTCTCCTGCGTCGAATGCGGCCGCTGCACCGAGCATTGCCCCGCCTTCAACACCGGCAAGATTCTCAACCCCAAGCAGGTGATTCTCGGCGTCCGCGACTTCCTGAGCGAGTTCGGCCCCGGGGCCGAACAACCTCTGCTCGGCAAGCATCTCTCCGAGGAGGCCGCGTTCCAATGCACCACCTGCGGCGCGTGCGAGGACCAATGCCCGGTCGGCATCCAACACCTGCCCATCCTCATCGGCCTGCGGCGCGGAGCGGTCAACACTGGCAAATGGGAAGACGAATACGGGACCAAGCTCTTCCTGAACCTGGAGCGCAACGGCAATCCGATGGGATTCGCCGCGAGCGAACGGCAGAAGTTCATCGAGAAGAACGCCCTGCCCTTCTACGACGGCTCGCAGGAATACTGCCTGTGGATGGGCTGCATGGGCTCCTACGACGCGCAGGGACGCGAGATCCTGCTCGCCCTGGTCGACGTTCTGCGGTATCTGAAAGTCTCCTTCGGAGTGTTGCGCAAGGAGCGCTGCACGGGCGACTCCGCGCGGAGGCTGGGCAACGACCTGCTCTTTTCCCAACTGGCGGAAGGCAATATCGAGACCCTCACCAGTGCCGGGGTGAAGAAACTCCTGTCGATCTGCCCCCACTGCGTTCGCACGATCGGCGAGGATTGGAAAGGGTTCGGCGCGTCGTTCGCCGTCGAGCACCATAGCGAGTTCCTGGCGCGTGTGCTGCCCCAACTGCCCAAGCTGGCCGGTTCCGGCGAGATCGTGTTTCACGACCCCTGCTATCTGGGCCGGTATCGTGACGTCTACGACGAACCACGGCAGGTCGCGGCGCTGGCGGGCACGGTGACGGATCCGCCGCGGGCGCGGAACCGCTCGCGCTGCTGCGGCGCCGGAGGAGGACTGGTCTTTCTCGGCGAAGAGAAAGGCACGCGGGTCAATCTGGATCGCGCGCAGGAACTCGCGGCGACGGGCGCTCCCACGGTCGCGGCCGCGTGTCCCTTTTGCGCCACCATGTTCCGCGACGCGCTGGCGCAGGTCTCACCCAATCCGCCCAAACTGGTGGACATTGCGCAAATCGCCGCGGCGGGACTCCGCCAGACCGTCAACCGAGCTTGATCAGCCGCTGCTGGCGGTACGCCAGGTTCGCCATGTGCGGACCGGCCACCGCGGCGGCAGCGATCTCCACCGTGCAGTTGGGCTGCTTGCGCGAACGAATGCAGTCCAGGAAGTTCTGCGGGTGCGCTTCGGGCTTGTCGAGGTCGGGCTTGTCGGCCAGCAACTCCGCCTTCTCGCGTAGCGTCCAAGGCTTTCGCATCTCGCCCGCGTCCTTGTAGAGGTGCAGGCCGCTGCGGTCGAGAACCATCGCCGCTCTCTCGCCCTGAAACTGGATGGACCAGTCGTTCTCGTAGGTGCTGCGGTAGTTAAGGGTCCAGGTGGCGATGAACTCGGGGTATTCGAACACCGCGGTGAACACATTCGGCACCTCGGCCCCGACAATGCCGTTGATCTTACCCTGGCACACGGCTGATAAGGGCGCGGAGGAGTTGGTCATCCACTGCACGACGTCCATCAGGTGAGTGCCCTGGTCGGTCATGTTGCCGCCGGAATAGTCCCAGAAGCCGCGCCACCAGCGGAAGCGTCTGGGTTCGAGCGGACGCTTGGGCGCCGGACCGAGGAAACGGGCCCAGTCGAGCTTGCCCTCCATCGGATCGTTCTCGAGGGGCATCTGGAAGTGCCAGTTCCACAGCGCCTTCACCATCGAGATCCGGCCCAACACGCCGTCATCCACCATTTTCTTGGCGTCGTAGACGAACTTCATGCTGCGGCGATGCATGCCGATTTCGACGATGCGGTCGGACCGCTTGACGGCGTCAACCATCTTCCGGCTCTGTTCGAGCGTCATGGAGAGGGGCTTTTCCAGGTAGACGTCCTTGCCGGCGGAAAGCGCGTCGAGCAGCATCGGGCAGTGGTGATGATCGGGCGTCGCGATGACGACAAAGTCGAGACCCGGGTGGTTGAGCAGGTCGCGGTGGTCGGCATAGGGTCGCGCGTCGGGCGGCGATTTCTCGCGAGCGAGATTGAGGTTGGGTTCGTAGACGTCGCACAGCGCGACGCAGCGGGCGCCCAAACCCTGGAATGCGCCGTGCAACCAGCGCCCCCGGAGTCCGGTGCCGATCATCCCGAAGGAGGGTTGGTCGTTTGCGCCGAACACGGAAGAAGAAAGAACCAAAGGAGCGGCCCTCAAGAGGTCGCGGCGAAAGGTGCTCATGGAGACTCCTGGCCGTAGTCTAGCGAAGCGGCCCGCCGGTGTTAAGGGCGCATCATCTCTCTGAGCCGAAGGCATAAACCCGCGGGTTGTACGAAAGTGGGAGCCAAAAAGAACCCGCGGGCTTGAGCCCGCGGTTCGGAGCATCATGAGCAGCGGGCTGTTACATGAGCAGTATTGGCCTTACGCCGTCTCCACCCACGCGCGCTGGGCCGCGCTTTCCATGACGGCTTCGATCAACTTCAGGCCGCGTAGCCCGTCTTCAAAGGTCGGGTACTCGATGTGCGCGTGCGGATGGAGAATCCGGTTGTAAAACCGCTTGAACAGTTGCTTGTGGGTGTCGTCGTAGCCCTCGCTATGGCCGCCGGGCAGGTCGGCATAGCCGGCCGCGTGGCCCAGCAACAGCGACGGATCTTTGAGGATCACCTGGTTCGGAGCGTTGCGATGGCCGATCCACAATTCGTCCGGCACCTCCTGGTTCCAACGCACACCGCACTTGGTCCCGTAGATTTCGATCTGGAACCGGTTCTTGTTGCCCGAGGATACCTGGCTGACGGTGTAGGCGCCGCGAGCCCGGTCGCCGAGGCGCACCAGCACGGAGGCAAAATCCTCCGTCTCGATGGTCACTTCCTCGTAGTCCTCGGGGCTGAGAGTCTTGCCGGCGAACGTCTCGATGGATTTCATCGGCTTCTTGCGCGTCTTGTGAAACGTCTGGGTGTCGGCGCAGAGCGCGGTGATCGGAAGGCCGGTCAGGTGCTGGATCATGTCCATCCAGTGCGAGCCGATGTCGCCGACCACGCGAGATGGGCCGTTGTCCTTCGCTTCGATCCGCCAGTTGTAATCAGTGTCGTAGAGCAGCCAATCCTGCGAATAGGTACCCTGCACCACCAGGATCTCGCCCAGTTCACCGGCCTCGGCCATGGCGCGGATGTGTTGGACGACGGGGTAATACCGGAGATTGTGGTTGGTGGCGTTGGCGACTTTGTGTTCTTTCGCCAGCCTTACCATCTCGGCGGCTTCGGTGGAGGACACCGCGAGCGGCTTTTCGCACAGGACGTGCTTGCCGGCTTCCATGAAGGCTTTCGCCATGGGAAAGTGCAGCGCGTTCGGGGTGCACAGGTGCACCGCCTCGACTTCCGGATCTTCCACCAGAGACTTCCAGTTTCCGGTCGAGTGGGGGACGTCGAAATGATGAGCGACTGCGCGCGCGTCGCGAGCGGGGGACGCGGCGACGGCGACGACGTCCACATTGCCGAGACGCCGGATGGCTTCCGTGTGGACTTTGCCCATGAATCCCGATCCGATGACGGCGGTTTTGATCTTCCGCATAGAAGAAAGAGTCCTTTCCGGGGAGGGTTTGATTAGAAGGTTAGTTTACCAACTCAACGCCGCGAACGCCGCCCTCCTCGCGGGGAGTATAATGCTGCGGATGAAGCGCCTGATCGGATTCATCCTGGCGGCCGGTGTGGTGTTCACGATCATCGGAGCCCCAAAGAAAGCCATGAAACAATTCATGAATCTGGACGGCAAGCAGCCGCCAGGATACACGCACATCGTCACCTCTCCTCCCGGGAAGATGATCTACCTGTCCGGGATGGGCGGGAATGCGCCCGATGGAAGCATGCCCGCGGACTTTCCCACCCAGGCGGACAACACGTTCAAGAACATCGGGCGGGCCCTCAAGATGGCGGGCGCGGAGTTCAAGGACATTGTCAAGATCAACTACTTCGTCACCGACCTCAAGAACCTGCAGGAGCTTCGCACGGTCCGCGCGCGGTATCTGAACATGCAGGCGCCGCCGGCCGCCACCTTGGTGCAGGCTGGATTAGTCGGCGATTTGCTGGTAGAAATCGAATGCGTGGCGATTGTACCCGAGTAAGCCAAAATGGACCTGACACGACGAGCGTTTCTGGGGGCGGCCACCGCTGCGGCCTTGCCGGCCCAGAGTTCCATCCCGATTATCGACATCCATCAACACGTTCCCTATACGGGCCGAAACGCGGACGAACTCCTGCGGCACCAGGAGACGATGGGAATCGCCAAGACCATCCTGCTTCCGGCCGGCCGCGCCTATTCGCTCGCCGCGGGCATCGGCGGCAACGAGGCAGCCCTCGCGCTGGTCAGGAAGTTTCCGGGCAAGTATTACTTCTTCGCCAACGAACTGCCCGACATCGATGAAACCCGGGTCACCTTGGAAAAGTACCTGAAGATGGGCGCCATCGGGATCGGCGAGCAGAAGTTTCACGTTCCGTGCGACGGGAAGGCCATGCAACTGGTGGCCTCCATCGCTCAGGAGTACAACGTGCCGGTCCTGATGCATTTCGAATACCGGGCCTACAATCTGCAATACGAGCGCTTCCCCAACCTCTTGAAACAGTTCCCGAAGGTGAACTTCATCGGCCATGCGCAGACGTTTTGGGCGAACATCGACAAGAATCACGACCAGACGGCGCTGTATCCCAAGACGAAGGTGACGGCTGGCGGGTGGACGGACCGGTGGCTCGCCGACTATCCGAACTTCTACGCCGACTTGAGCGCGGGCTCCGGTTTGAACTCTCTTCGCCGCGACGAGGACCACGGCCGCGGGTTCCTCAAACGGCACCAGGACAAGTTGCTGTACGGCAGCGATTGCAGCGACCGCATCGGCCAGGGCGAAGCGTGTTCGGGCACGCAGCAAATCGCGGAGATCCGAAAGCTGGCCCCGGACCCGGCCATTCAGCGAAAGATCTTTCAGGCGAACGCGACCCGCATCATGAGGATCCGCTAGGCAGTGGCGCCGGGCGACGTTGTTTGCCGTCCGGCGCCACTAAAGTTCACAGCACGGGCTGCCGATCACCCCGATAGCCGTGATGCGACTGGTTGTAGTCCTCGTTTGCTCCATGCCCCTGGCCGCCGAATCGCTGCTGCCCGTGGTCAGCGCGAAGGAGGGCCGCAAGTATCTGATCGATCTGGATAAGTTCGAAGTCCAGCAGGCCATGGAAGCGGTGTCGCAGCCGGCGGCCGGTCCCTCGGCCCTGAGCTTGCCGGTGTGGCTGCCGCCGTATCCGGGGGCGATTCAGGAGACCGGCCGGTTTCCGCGAGCGCATTCGCTGCCGAACCACAAGGATCTGAACCAGCGGTATTATGCGCCGGGAACCGCGGAACAGATCATGGCCTACTATCAAGCCGCGGTCCAGAGAGCGGGTCTTCCCGCGGTGAAACCGATGCGGACCGCCACGGGAATGACCCTGCACGTCAACCATCTGAGCGAGTGGGCCGTCGTGACCGCCAGGCCCCGTGCGGCCGGAGGCTGCGATCTCACGATCTCCTACACGGTGAAGAGCCAAGGCACATTCAACTCGGCGCGAAAGTTCGACGCGGTCTGGTACGACGACAACGCAGGGGTGTTGCGTCTGCGGGAGCGGGCGAGCGGCCAGGAGTTCAATCTGCGCAGGGAGGCCATCGCCCGCTTCGATGTCTCGCTGAACCGGGCGGTCCAGGCGACACTCGACGAGTTGCCGGCCTGGATTCCGCGCTACCCGGGCGCGGCCGTCGTCCGCGCGGCGGCGGGCAGCCAAAGCGTCCACGACACTCCCGCGGTGGCGACGCGGTTTCGAACCAGGGACTCCGTGGACGCGG
>CAZGUX010000093.1:0-10138 GCA_964529305.1 uncultured Solibacteraceae bacterium
CGCGCCCAGCTTGTTACAGAGCGCGGCCTGAACGATGCCGATGTAGATCACGGGCGCGGCAAGGTAGATCAGCACGTAACTGAACAGAAAGATGCGCCCGTTCTGGCGCTCCATTTCGGGCGTGATGGCGGGATTCATCGAGCAGAGGATCCTATCCCAGCCAGTGCGAGTACTTCTGGTGGAGGATGCGCTTGCACTCCTGATAGACCTCGTCGGAGAAGGACTCGTAGGGGGAAAGCAGGCGGAGGGGCATCGCTTCGAGACCGCCGAGTTTGACGAGAGCCTTGTCATAGGCGCCGTCGATGAGGTTGATGGCCCGCATCGGCGCGATGACGTCCTCGACCATATCCAGGTATTGGCGCGCGAAGCGGAACGCCTTGTCAAAATCGCCGCTGAGGCCCAGGCGGAAGAGTTCCTTCGTCTTGGTGGGCATCATCGGACCGAACGAACTGAGGATGGAACACTCGCCGTACAGACAGCCATAGAGGAACATGCCTTCGCCCAGGAAGTGCTGCATTTCCGGAACGCGCTTCATCAGGTCGCGGGTGGTGGCGACGGTGGTGCCGGTGTTTTTGGTGGCGCACAGGTTGGGCACCTGGTCGGCGACGCGGCGATAGTCCTCGGCGGTGAGGAGGCGCTTGGTGCGCATCAAATTGTAGTTGAGAAATTTGCAATCGGGCAGCGCGCCGCAGACGTCCTTGAAGAACTTCAGCATCTCCTTGTCGTTGAGCACGCCCCAACTCGGCAGCGAAATCTGAAACGCGCGGAAGCCGACCTTGTACGCGAAGCGGATGCGCTCCAGGACGTTCGCGGTGGAGAGTCCGATGACGCCCACCTGCGGGAAGATGTTCTCGCCGCGCGTCTCCTCGTGGAAGATCTCCACGATGCGCTGGAAGCGCGGGGTGTCGACCGCATAGCCCTCGCCGGCGGTACCGAAAATATAGAGGTTGTTGAAGCCAGCCGCCAGCGTGTGGCGAACCTCCTCGCGAAAGACGTCCTCCAGGAGTTGTTCATTTTCGTCCCAAGGGATCTCGCAGCTCACGAGGATTGACTGCTGATAACGCATTTTCAAATTATTTCTCCTTGATGATGTGATAGCGGTTTGTTTCGAGTGTCCCGGCGGTCTGGCGAACGCCGTTCGGCCAGCGGATCTCGAGCGACAGGCCGCGCGGCGCCGGACCGAGGCCGAACACGACACGGGTGTCGCTGGAGGCGAGAAAGCTGCCGCCTCCCGTGATCCAACGGGTCAGGGTGTGATCGCCGGATCGCAACGTCAATTTGGAGCCGATGGCGTCGCGGTTGCCCGCGGTACCTTGCAACTGAACGCCCAGCCAGGGGGTTTTGACGGGTGCGGCGTTGCGTAACAGGACCGGGCTCGAGTTCATGTCGATGAAGATGGCGTCGGGGTATCCGTCGTTGTTGAAGTCGCCGACCGCCATGCCTCTCGCCAGGTATTCCTTGTCGAACGCCGGACCCGCCTGTACGCTATCAAAGACGCCGCTGCCGTTGTTCGCGAGCAACAGCGGACGCTCACGATAGCGGACCTGGGTGTTCGATCGTTCAATCATCTCATGAAGATGGCCGTTGACGATCAGGAGATCGAGGTCGCCGTCGAGGTCGAAGTCGAGGAACCGGACACCCCAGCCGACGTAGGGCTTGGAGAAGAGCGCGAGGCGCGACTCCGCCGTGACCTCGCGATAGGGGAACCTGGCGGCGTTGAGATAAAGCGCGTGATACTCTGTGTCGAAGTTGGTGACGACGAAGTCCGGGCGGCCGTCACCGTTGATGTCGCCGGCGTCGACGCCCATTCCGGCGCGAGCGACGCCATCGAGATTGTAGGCGATCTCGGCCTCCATTCCCCGATCGGCGAAGACGCCGTTGCGCTGGTTGATCAGCAACAGGTTTGGGGAGGCGTCGCGCGCTACGAAGAGGTCTGTCCAGCCGTCGTCGTCGGCATCGACGGCCACGACGCCGAGGGCGCGGCCGGCGAGACCCTTCAAGCCGGCTTTCACGGTGACGTCCTCGAAGGCCGCGCCTGCGTTGCGGTAGAGGCGCGGAGGGCGGCCCTTGTATTGCGTCTGCGCGCAGTAGGTCGGCTTGCCTCCGAACTCGCAGCGGCGCTTGTCCTGGTAGGAAAACTCGGCGTAGTTGCAGATAAACAGATCGAGGCGGCCATCGCGGTCGTAGTCGAACCACGCCGCGCTGGTCCCCCACTCGCCGGAGTTGGCGGCCCCCATCCGCGCCGTCACATCGGTGAATGAGCCGTTGCCGTTGTTGTGAAGCAGGACGCCCGAGGGATAACCGGTGATGTAGAGATCGGGGAAGCCGTCGTTGTCATAGTCGCCGGCGGCGGCGCCCATGCCGTAGAACGGGAAACGATCGACTCCGGCTTTGGCGGCCACATCCTCGAAACGGCCGTCTCCGAGGTTGCGGTACAGGGCATGCCGGACCGGCGACTGGGCGCGGCCGCGCGGTGTTTCCCCGCTGTTGACGAGAAAGATGTCCAGTTTTCCGTCGCGGTCGAAATCGAGGACGGCGACACCGCCGGTGGTGGACTCGACCAGATACCGGTCGGGCGACTCGCCGTTGAAGTGCCGCCACGTGATGCCCGCGTTCGCGGTGACGTCTTCAAACCAAACGACAGGCGCCGCCGCGAAGGCACACACGGCGCCCAGCAGAAGGGCGCGTTTCACGGCGCCGCCTTCTCTTCCGCCGCCTTGCGCTGGCGGAACAGCGCCAGTTCCGCGCTCGCCTTCTCCGGTTTGCCCTGACGCCGGTAGGCACGAGAGAGGGCGAAGTGGACGCGGCTGGAATCCTCGCCGTTGCGGACGGCCTGTTCCAGGTGAGTGACTGCTTCGTCGACCGCGCCGCGGGCGAGGGCCAGATTTCCAAGCTGATAATGCGCCTCCGGCAGCCGCGGATCCAGCCGAAGAGCGCTCTCGAGAAGTTGAACGCCTCGCGACCGGACGTCTTCACGGGTTTCTCCGAGCCTGACCAGCAGGACCCCCAGGGACTGGCGGTGCATCGCGTCGCCGGGAAAACGGCGGATGCCGGCTTCGAAGGTCGCGATGGCGGCTTCGGTCAGTCCGGCCGCCGATTGGGCGATGGCAAGGCCGATGCTGGCGCCGCGGGAGTCCGGAGACAATTCCAGCGCCCGTTTGTACGCCTCGACCGCCAGAACGTTTTCCTGGTTCCTGGTTTCAAACAGGCCCAGCATTTCATGTGCGGGACCGGATCGAGGAAAGCGGCGGACGGTCTCTCGGGCCAGGGCCTGGCCGGCTCTGTACCGGCGGCCGCGCGCCAGGACCGCGCCGAACTCGAGCGAGACGCTTTCGAGCAGATCCATTGCCTGCCGGTTCCCGGGTTGCGCCTGAAGCACGAGCAGCAGGTTGTCCCGCGCCGGCTCGAACTGCGACGCCTCGGCCTGTTTCGCCGCCAGGCTGAAACGCAAGACCGCGTTCGAGGGATCGAGCTTGACGGCCTGCTCGAAGGCCTGCCGCGACTCGGCCGGTTTGTTCTGGCGGGCCAGAATGCCTCCCAGCGCCGAGTAAAACAGCGGGTTGGACGGGGCCAGTCGAATCGCCTCGCGCAGGGTCGTGACGGCCCGGTCGAGGTCGCCGGCCTGGGCATACCGATAGGCCTGCCGCGCGCGAGCCATGGCTTCCGGATTGTCTCCGGCGAAGAGCACGGCCGCCAGGAAGAGGATTCGCGCTGCGTTCGCCCAAACCATGGCGTGGCGTCCAACCTACATTGTGGGCCACGTGCCGGGGTTGAGGAAATGTTCGTCCAGCATCGGGATCGAGCGAATCTGCTCGACGATGGCCGGGTCGAGCGGTCCTTTGCCGGCGAATTCGAGGGAGTCTTTCAACTCGGCGATGCTGCCCGTGCCGACCAGCGCGGAGTGAGGCGGATCGGAGGCGAGAACATAGCGGTAGGCGAGTTCGGGCAGGCTCTCGACCGTATTGCCGGCGATCGCCTCGATCCGGTCCACGGCCTGCTTCAGAGGCTCGAGTCCAGCGGGCAGATGATCGCGGCGGAAGGTGAGAGCCCCTTTGAGCAGGACGGAGCGGGCCACAATGCCCACACCCTTCTCGGCGGCGGCGGCGAGTACGCCCTGCTCGGGCCGGCGGTCGAGGGCGTTGTAGGCGATCTGCATGCAGTCGTAGCCGCCGTCTTCAATGGCGGCCATGGCCGACTCATTGCCGTAGACGCTGACGCCGGTGAATCGGATGTGCCCTTCCTGCCGTAGTTCCTGGAGCGCCTGGAGCACTTCACCCTGAAGAATCACCTGCGTCGGCGCGCTGTGGATCATGAGGATGTCGATCACGTCGGTCTGGAGAAGACGCAGGCTTTCGTGGACGGTCTGCTTGATCTTCTCTTTCCGCGCCGAGGACGTGAGGTCCTGATCCTGGAACGAAGCGACCTTGGAGGTCAGGACAAATTCATGCCGCCGTGATTTGAGGGCGCGGCCGATGATCGCTTCGGCCTCGCCGTAGAGCCGGGCCGTGTCGATGAAATTCACGCCCCAGTCGAGCGTCTGGTGGAGCAGTTTCGCGGCGAGGGATTCGTCGGGGCGGCCGTGATCGCCATCGACGGGGATTCCGTAGTCGAGGCCGATTTCCACCGTCCCGAGCGAAATCTCCGAAACCGAAAGGCCGGTGCGGCCAAGGATCCGTTGCTTCACGCCTGCCTCCAGTCGAACACGGCAGCGACCAGTTCCTTCGAATGGGCTTTGGCCATCTCGTAAGCGTCCTTCATCCGCGGCCAGGGAATGCGATGGGAAATGACCGGCTCGAGCGACACCGAACCCATCGCCATGACGCCGAAAATATGCTCCAGGTTGCGCCGGAGGTTGAAACGGATGTCCTGCGGGGGACACTCGACACGCGGCGAGTGGCCGGAGCCGAGGAGTGTGAGCTGTTTGCCATAGAACCACTTCGGATCGAGGGGATTGAAATCCGGCGGCGCGTAGCCGCGTCCGGGAAAGCCCAGAACGCTGATCCGGCCGCCATAGCGCGCGATCTCGACCGAGAGGCGATAGGCCTCCCAGGTGTTGGCGGTGAGAATCACGACGTCTACATCGTCGGGTAAATGGGAGTCGCCGGCCAGAAAGGTATGGTGGGCGCCGACACGGCTGGCCGCTTCCGCGCGGAGCGGCGAGTTTGCGATTGCCGTGACGCGCGCGCCCATCGCCCGGGCCATGCCGACCGTGCCGAGTCCGATGACGCCCAAGCCGACGACGGCCACGTGCTCGCCCGCCTCGAAGCGCGCCTGGCGCATTCCGGCCACGCCGAGTTGGGTGAGGTAGGCCAGAGAAGCCTGCTCCGGAGAAACCGCCGCCGGAATCGGCACCAACAAATCGCCCGGGTTGGCGATGTAGGCCGACAGGTGGGGCTTCATTGAAAAGACCCGTTGACCGGATTGAAGGCCTTCCACGCCGGCGCCGGCGGCCCGGACGATGCCGACGTTGGAATAGCCTACCGGTCGCGGATAGTCCGGGGCGCCGGGAAGGTCGGTGGAGTGGCCGAGGTAATTGCCGAGATCCGTGCCGGTGGACAGCGCGGTCACTTCGGTTTCCACGTAGACCTGGCGGCTGGAAAGGGACTGTGGATCGAGCGGGCGCTCCTCGAGGCGGAGGTCGCCCGCGCCATAGAGAATGGCCTGAATCATCTCGAAAGGCCTTGCAGTTGTCCGGCAACCAGGCGCGCGATGCGGCTCTTCATTTTGTCCTCACCGCCGCCGCCGTAGATCGTGTCGCCGTGGAGGAAGAAGTCGCCGCCGGCAACCGCGATGGGCATGGCCGGCGCGGCGGTGTAGGTATTCGCGTCGATGTCGTACACCCACACCTCGTTGGAGAAGCCGAACCCGGGAGGTTTGCCTTTGGCTTCGTCCTGCGTGGCATTGAAGCCGCCGAGCAGGACGATATACCGGTCGCGGACCGCGACTCCGGCCAGGGCGCGATTCCCGCGGGGCAGGTCGTGGAGGCGCGACCAGCGGTTGGCGGCGGGATCGTAGACATGCGCTTCCGCGCGATTGATGAGTTGGCCAGGGGCGGGCATCGAGCAGCCGCCGAAATAGTAGATCTTGCCTCGGGCCACGGCCACCGCGCCCATGGCCACTCCGGGGACGGGCAGCGGAGCCTTCGATTCCCATTGAGTGGAGTTCGCTTTACGGGCAGCCACGCTGGAGGTGCAGCGGGTCAGGTCGGCGACGTCGGAGCAGCCGCCCAGCAGATAGACGGAGTCGCCCACGCGCGCGGCCCGGCCGAGTTGCGTGTCGTGCGGGGTTGCGCCGGCTTCCACCCAATGCTGGCCTTCCATCCGCCAGATCGTGCGGAAAACGCGCTGGCCTTCGGATCCGCCCAGAACCTCCATGCCTTTGGGAGTCACGACCGCAGGCCCGTAGGCCGCGGGTGAGGGGAGCACGGGACCCAGCCGCCACTTGTCCGTTTTCACGCCGTAGATCTGGACCTCGCGCATCCAGGTTTTCTGGCCGGGGTCCCAATTGGTGCCACCGGCGAAGATCAGTTCGTCGCCCACCAGGGCTGCGGCCGCGCCGCCTTCGGCGTGCGGCATGGGTGTCTTGTCCTTCCAGACAACGTTTAACGGTAATGCCATAACCATGAGCCAGAGAACCAGCGTTTTCATAATCCGATTCACGCGCCGACGCCGGGACGGCCTTTCAAGGCGGGAATGACGTTGAGCACGTTCCGCCAGGCGATCTTCTGCCGCACTTCCTCGGTGACCGGCAGCACGTCGAGAAGCCGTGAAAACGGCGCGGCTTCGTATAAAGGCGAGTCCGTGCCGAAACAGAGCCGGTCGGGCCCCATGTGCTCGAGGAGCAGTTCGACCGAGCCGGCGCAAAAGGCCCGCAGTGTCCCCATGTCGAACCAGACGTTATCCAGGGGCGTTCTGGACCAGGCATCGACGGCAGCGTGCGCGAGCCCGAGAATTCCCACGCCGAGGTGCGCGGCAATAAAGCGGGTTTGCGGATAATCGGCGGCCAATTGCAGATACTTGTCGATGGGGACCATCGGCGTCTCATTGCCGACGTGGCTCAGCACCGGCAGGCCGGAGGGACCTATGACCTTATCCATCAGGGTGCGGGTGGCCTTTGAGGTGACGTCGTACTGGCCCAGCGCGGGATGCAACTTCACCCCGACAATCTTGGGGTTCCCTTCGGCTTGTTCCACCCAGCGGCGCGAAGATTCGAGGTGATGCGGATGAGCCACCACCATCAGGCTCAGCATGTCCCGCGGCTGGGCTTGAGCCAGCGCGTAGGAGTTGCCCGCGTCCAGGCCGCCATAACAGGCTTCGATCGAAAAGGTGACGCCGTGGGTGATGCCGGCCCGCCGGAAAAGGGCGCAGAGGCGTTCGCCATCCGCGCTCATCGCGTTGTTGGTGATTTGCCCCAGGTGCGAATGCACATCAATGAGGGAATCGAAAGGCATAGAAGATAACGAGACTATCACGACCGTATTGGCCACGGGACCTCGTCCAGTGCCCTGGACGCGGCCGAATTGCGGATGACAGCCGGAATGAGATAGATAGGATAGCGTGAATATCGTTTCCAGAGGTATCGTATATGCCGGCCAAGCCGGCACGGCGCGAGCCGTGGCCAGTTTTCCGACGGTGACGTCGCTGGGAGGTGATCGCCTGCTGGCCACCTTCCGGGTGGGCACCAACAAGGACTCCGATGACGAAGCGGTGGAGTGCAGCCTGTCCGAAGATGGGGGCGCGAGCTGGAGCGAACCGTGGCGCCCGTTTACGAGCGTCATCGACGGCATCGCTGGATCGCTGAAGGTGGTGTATGTGACGCGGCTGGCGGACGGAATCCTGTTCGCGACCACACTGTGGGTGGACCGTACATCACTTCCCGGTCAGCCGTTGTTCAATGAGGAAACGCAGGGATGCCTGCCGATGCGGGTGCTGGTGGCTGAATCCGCGGACGAAGGCCGGACCTGGAGTCCGTGGCGCCCTGTGGATGTTCCGGCCAGGCTGGGGCCGCCGAGTCTGACAAGCCCGGCCCTGCTGCTTCCGAGCGGCCGGATGGCGATCAGCATCGAATCGAACAAGCACTATGACGATCGGTCTCCGTGGCTGCAGCGGGTAGAGTATGTGTGCTCGAACGACGAAGGCAAAAGCTGGCCGGAATCCCAACTGGTGTGCGTCGACCCGTCCGGCCGCCTGTTTCACTGGGACCAGCGAGCCGGCGTGACGGCCGACGGGCGGATTGTGACGTTCACCTGGCTGTACGACTCGGTGGCCGGCAAATACCTGGACATCGAGCGGCGGATCAGCGGCGATGAGGGACGAACCTGGTCTGAACCGGAGTCCCTTGGAATCTCCGACCAGCCCTCGCGTCCGGCGATCTTTCCCGATGGACGAGTGGTGTTGGCGTGGGTGGACCGGTACGGGTCAAAGTCGATCCGAGCCCGAACGTCGTCCTCGCCGGAGGCGCCGCTGGAGCAAGAGGTTACTCTCTTCGACGCCGCCCCGCCCGCAACCACTTTCAAGGATACCGGCGGCCTTCTGGTCGACATGGGCGCCTGGACCTATGGACTTCCCTACGCCGAAGCCCTGCCGGACGGCGACGCGATCGTGGTTTGGTATGGAGGCAACCCGAGCGCGACGAGCATCCACTGGGCCCGTCTTCGCGCAGAGTAGCCTCCGCGGCGCCGGGCTGCCTTTGCAACGGCTTAGAAGGTCGAGCGACGGGAGCGGCTACCGTCCGGCGCGGTCCGCTATTCGTTCTCCTTTTGTTTCTTGACCCGAGCGGCAGCCCACCGGTTGCGGGCGGCCTCCGCGATCCGGGCTCGACCCGCGGCGCTCAGTCGCCGCTTTTGCGGCTTCCGCTCCGGCTCGGCCGTCGCCTGGACCTTCGCCAACCAGGACGGCGGCCGGCCCCGCCGCCTTCCGGCAGCCCTGGCGGCGAGCCGCTCGAGGGCCAAAATACTCTCGTCTAACAGTTGCCGTTCCGCCCTCATCTGGGCGATGACTTCCAGGAGATTCATAAAAAAAGCCTCAGAACTCCATACATTGGAGCATATTTCCTCGAACGGAGAAAGGGAGGGAAATCACTCGGAAAAAAGGTTGGGCGGTCCGTCCGGCGGTACGAAGACGAGGGGAAACGGCCCACGAATGAGGAGCCGCCGGCGGGTTCGCCGGCAAGTGAGCGGGTCCAGCGCCTAAGGGGTCTTCTTGTCCCCGGGCTAGCGCTCGACGCCAACCCGTTTTATATGAATACGTTACGCGATATGAAGCCAGCGCCGTCCAAGGCCCTCTTAGAAACCTCACAAAAAAAACGCACAACGGCTTGCGCAGACGGGTATTCGTTGGTATTCTGGTGAAGTCGCCGCGAAACGGATCGGTAGGCTGAGGCGCTCAAAAGCGTCTTGCAAACTGAACGTAAATCGGGTTACAATGACAGGCGGCGCAGAAGTAGAGCGCCAAACTTCAAGCGCAAGGAATGGTGGTAACCCTGTCCCGGAATCCCGGGCAGGCTCCTGTAAGCCTTCCTGCAGTTCTTTTGGTTTCTCGAGTTTAGACAAGCAAAGACAGGGGGCTTCGGCTTTCTGCGGCTTGTCGACGGTTTCGAGGCTGGCCTCGGGCGGGACTTCGGCAACGATCTTTCGTCAGAGTGCTCGGATCTTTGAAAATCTGGTTGGACGCAACAAACGCATCGTCGAACTCTGAGTTATAGCCGGAAGCGACAGTAAGTCAAATTCTCACAAGTTAAAACGAGAGTTTGATCCCGGCTCAGAATCAACGCTGGCGGCGCGCCTAACACATGCAAGTCGAACGAGAAAGCGGGGCAACTCGCAAGTAAAGTGGCGTACGGGTGAGTAACACGTGGGTAATCTACCCTTTGGTGGGGAATAACCCTGGGAAACCGGGGATAATACCGCATAATCCCGAGAGGGAAAAGGAGAAATCCGCCGAAGGAGGAGCCCGCGGCCGATTAGCTAGTTGGTAGGGTAAGAGCCTACCAAGGCAAAGATCGGTAGCCGGCCTGAGAGGGCACACGGCCACACTGGCACTGAAACACGGGCCAGACTCCTACGGGAGGCAGCAGTGGGGAATCTTGCACAATGGGGGAAACCCTGATGCAGCGACGCCGCGTGAGCGATGAAGCCCTT
>CAZGUX010000094.1:0-28508 GCA_964529305.1 uncultured Solibacteraceae bacterium
AGGCACCGCGCCCGCGGGACGAGGGCGGGAGGCGCCTCCCGAATTTGGCGGCCGAGGGTTACTATCCCCAGATCTCGTCGTCCCCAGCCGGGTTGATGTGGGCGAACCATCCCGGTGCCTGGCACCGATGCCAGATACCACTGATGGGGATTTGCCAATCCGTTTCATTGCGGCACACCTGAGGGGTGCGCCAGGCACCGCGCCCCAGTGACGAGGGCGGGAGGCGCGCCTCCCGAATTTGGCGGCCGGGAGTTACTATCCCCAGATCTCGTCGACCCCAGCCGGGTTGATGTGGGCGAACCATCCCGGTGCCTGGCACCGATGCCAGATACCCCAGATTGGGGGGTTGCTTGTGTCGTACTGGCACACTTCTTCGGTGCCAGGCACCGCGTGACAGGGTGCCCGGCACCGCCACCGAAGACCCGAAGGCCCAAAGTGTTGGGTGAAGTCGAGGAAGACCAAGGTGCCAGGCACCGGGGCCGAATCCCCCAAACAGGCGGGAGTGAAATTCGGGGCGCGCCCCGGCCCGTCCTCAATGGCGGGTCAAGAGCGGAGACTTGGAGTTGGCGTCCGGACGGCAAACCTGACTCAATTCGCGCTCGAGCGTTTCGCGCAGTTCGTCCGTGATCTTCACACCATCCTTCGTGACGAAGAAGACATCGATGGCCTTGTGCGCCTCCGTGTCGATGAGAACCACTTCGATGTTGCAGCCCGCGGTGGAGAAAACGCTCGCCAGGTCGTGGAGCAGACCCGGCCGATCCTGGGAAATGATTTGCACCAGCGTCGCCGAAGGGGAAGCATCCGCATCGAAGACGACGCGCGGCCGGATGCGCCCTCCCCGGCTGACCGCCGCCGGCGGCGGACGATTCCCGAGGAGACGCTTCACATCCAGCTTGCCCAGAGCCGCCTTTTCGACCAACGCGGCCAGACGTTCCACTTCGCTGGGATTGAGGTCGAGGTTCCGGTTCGGGTCGGCGAACACGAAGGTGTCGAGGACCTCGCCGCGGCGATTGGAGAACGCCTCGGCTTTCAGAATATTCATACCCGTGCCCGACAGGGTCCCGGCCAGCGTGGCAAAGAGGAATGGCCGGTCCTTGGCCAGAACCGTGAGGTGGAACACTTCGTGCTTCCGGACCAGGCTGACCGCCGCGCCGCGCGCCTCGAGATGCCGCGCCATCTCGAAGTGCTCTTCGACCTCCTGACGCGAATGGGTGAGGATGTAGCGGCGGGGAAATCCGCTCAGGAACGCCGCCAACTCCGCGCGATCGGCCGGACGATCGGTGATGCGGTCGGAATCCAACTCGAGAGTCAATTCCCGGTCCACCAGGCGGAACAGCCGGATGAGTTCGGTCGCGCGCCACGGCGTCATGGCGTTCGGATTGACGGCGCTGATGTCGCAGTACGTGACCAGGGTGAGGGCTCGCAGGCGCTCCACGGTGCCGATGCGTGACGCCACTCCGGCCACGGTCGATGGCTCGGACAGATCCCTCGACTGCAGGGTCGCCGAGAGCGTGAGATGTTCCCGGATCAGGAACCGCACCGTCTCCCGGTCTTCCACCGGCATGGCGATGCGCTCCATAGCGCATTCGGCCAACCACAGCGAGGCCTCGACATGGCCCTCGGCGGCGCTGCTCTTTCCGACGTCGTGAAACAGCAGAGCGAACACGATCAGGTCCGGGCGGTCGACTTCGGACAGGATCTCGGCGAACGGCCGGCCCTTCCCGTCTCCGTCCGGGTTCAATTCGAGCAGGGTCTGGATGGCCACCAGCGAATGCTCGTCGACGGTATAGCGGTGATAGAAGTCGCGAATCACCAGACAGTCGATCTGTTCCATCTCTGGAAACAGGTCGAACAGGACGCTGGTCTCGTGCATCTCCCGCAGCGCCAGCACGGTGTGGGGCAGGGCCAGAGCTTCGCGCAGCGGCTCCCAGAAGGAGCCCTGCCGCCGGTAATGCGCCCGGATCGCGCCACGGTGGGCGCCGAGGCGTTGCCGGCAGTCCTGCGAGAGGCGAATCCCGTGCCGGGCGACAAACGCGAACAGGCGTAGAACCACGGCGGGATCGAGTTCGATCTGCTGGGGCACCCGCAGATAGACGCGTTCTTTCACCACGGAGAAATCGGCGTTCGAGAGGCGCGACCGCCGGTCCAGCAGATGCGCGAACAGGCTGCTGCCCGGCTGCGATTCGGCCGCTTCCAGCAGATTCATCGTCGCGCGATGGACCTGGCGGGCTTGCCGGAAGTACTCGCGCATGTATGCGGACGGATTCGGGGAGCCGCCAATCTCGGCGGCCGCTTCCTGCGCGTCGAACGACAAGACGTTGGAGTCGCGCCCGGCCTGATAGTGCAGCAGGCAGCGAATGGAAAACAGGAGCCGGCGCGCGGTCTCGAGTTCGGAGAGATCGGCCTCGGGAATCCGTCGCGCGTCGGCGCTCCGGATGCGGCTGAGCCAGGTGAGGACCTGGTAGTCGCGAATTCCCCCGGGACCGTCCTTGACGTTCGGCTCGAGATGGTAGATGGCTCCACCGTAGCGCTGGTGCCGCTCGGCGGTCAGTCGCGAGAGGTTGCGGATGAGTTGTTGCCGCTGGCCCTGAACGAACCGGGGCAGTTTCTCCGCCACCCGCTCCGCCAGCATCACGTCGCCTGCCAGGTAGCGAACGTCGAGCAGGCTGATGTTGAGTTCGACATTGCGCTCGTGCAACTCCACGCACTCGGAGGGAATCCGAACCGACTGGCTGACCCGCAAGCCGGCATCCCACAGAGTCTGCAGGCAGGCGGACAACGTGTCGCGGGAGGCTTGGGCGTCCTCTTCGCGCTCGAACAAGAAGAGGAGATCAACGTCGGAAAACGGGAACAAATGCCTGCGGCCAAAGCCGCCGACTGCCAGGACCGCAAGGCCTTTCGGATGGAAAGGCTCCAGGTGCTCCCGCCACGACTCGATGACGAGGCGATCCACGAGCGCGCTGCGCCACTGCAGAATGCGGTCAGGGTCGCGCGTGCGTTGAAACTCGCTTCGGATAGACTCCCGGTCACCCGGGCTGAAAGGGCTGGGGTGGCGCGGATTCTCGCTAGAGGGCTGATTCCCCACGGTCGTCGTTGCGGATGCGAATGGCTTCCTCTACTTCGTAAACAAAGATCTTTCCGTCGCCGATCTTGCCGGACCGGGCGGAGGCGGTCAAGGTGCGGATGACTTCGTCGGCCCGGGCGTTGGCGACGACAATCTCCACTTTGACCTTCGGCAGCAGATCCACATTGTATTCCTGTCCGCGATAAACCTCCTTGTGCCCTTTCTGGCGCCCGTGGCCGCGCACCTCGGTTATCGTCATGCCGTCGATGCCAATGGCTTTGAGAGCTTCTTTGACTTCATCCAGCTTGAAGGGCTGGATGATGGCTTCAATCTTCTTCATAAGATCTCCGTGGGCGCGCCGTTACGATTCCAGACTATAGCCTTCCTCACCATGCATGCTCAGGTCAAGACCGTCGATCTCGTGTTCCCTGGAGACCCGTACGCCGATCACGAGGTCGCAAATCTTGAGAATGACCAAGGTGCCGGCAATCGCGAGCACCCAGGCGATGGCCGAGCCGATCACCTGATTGAGAATCTGGACGCCATTGCCGTCGACCCACCCCAGGGCCTGCGGATTGCCGCTCGCGTCCTTCAGGGCGTTGTTCACCTCGCGCGTCGCGAAGACGCCGGTGAGGATGGCGCCGAGGGTCCCGCCCGCGCCGTGGATGCCAAAAGCATCCAGAGAGTCGTCGTAGCCGAACTTCGATTTCACCGCCGTGACCATCAGAAAACAGGCCCAGCCCGCGATAAAGCCGATGAGCAGAGCGGGAAACGGCTTGACGAATCCGGATGCGGGCGTGATCGCCACGAGCCCCGCAACCGCTCCCGAGATGCCGCCCAGCACGCTTGGCTTGCCCATCTTCATCCACTCGGCCACGAGCCACCCGATGGTGGCCGCCGCCGCGCCGAAGTGCGTCGCCACGAAAGCGCTCGTGGCCAGACTCGACGCGCCCAACGCGCTGCCGGCGTTGAAGCCAAACCAGCCCACCCAGAGCAGGCAGGCTCCGATAAAGCTGATCACCAGGCTGTGCGGCCGGATGATCTCCTGCGGAAAGCCCAGCCGTTTGCCCATGTACACGGCGCACACCAATGCCGAGACGCCGGAAGTAATGTGCACGACGGTGCCTCCGGCGAAGTCGAAGCAAGGGATCCTGCCCCCGAGATAGGCGTTGAGCAGTCCGCCCTTGCCCCACACCATGTGCGCCATCGGCAGATACACAAACAGCAGCCACAGGCACGTGAACAACACCATCGCGCTGAACTTCATCCGCTCGGCGAAGGCTCCCGAAATCAGCGCCGGCGTGATGATGGCGAACATCAACTGGTACACCATGAAGGTCTGGTGAGGAATGGTGGCCGCATAGTCGGCGTTGGGTTCGCCGCCGACGCCGTTCAGAAACAGATAGCGAAAGTCGCCCAGGAAGGCCGTTCCTTCTCCAAAGGCAAGGCTGTATCCGAAGATCGCCCACAGCACCGTGACCAACGCCATCAGGGTGAAGCTCTGCATCATGGTGCCCAGTACGTTCTTTTTGCGCACCAGACCCCCGTAGAACAGAGCCAGGCCCGGGCCGGTCATCATCAGCACCAGGGCCGCGGAAACGAGCATCCAGGCGTTGTCACCGGCGGATTGCGCGGACTTGGCCGCGGCTTCGACCGCCGCCAGCTTTTGCTCAATCGTTTCGGCCCCCAGGACGACGGCGGAGAATAGGGTGAGAGCTGCGATGCGGAATTTCGTCATGTGAAACAGAGACCCTTCGGGAGTGGACATCGGACCGGGTCAGAACGGAGAGGATAATCGGTCGAACCTCCAAACCGCACACTTTGGGACCAAGGCTGACCCGCCGACCTGCTACTGCCAGACTTTCAGTACATTATCCTCCCGGGCCCAGCGTAGCGAAACGGAAGCTTTCTATGCGGCCCATCGGATTTTTTTATCCGCGTGCCGCTTGTGGGCCGGAGCTTTCTCCCTTTGGTGAGAGCCGGGGAGCGCCGCGGCCCGTGATTGCCCAGAAAGAAAAGCCCTTCCGCTCACGGAGCCGGAGATCCGCGCAGCGCCGCCAGCGCCCGTTCCCCCATCTCGAAGAATTCGCGCCGGCGGGCATCGCCCCCGAACTCGAGCGGCTGGGAACGATACCACTCCAGTTCCCCTTGCCAGCGCGCCGCGGCCTTTTCCCGAGCCTCGGCCTGAAAGCAGCCCTTCCGCAGGTAGATCGGGTTGCTGTGTGCCTGAAGAACCGGCTCTTCGCCGGAGGAAGGAGCCTGCGTGCGGGCCGCCGCCCAACAGGCGTTCTCCGGAACCGCCATCTCCGCGGCCAGCGAAGTGCGGACTCCGTCGCCACGGGTCAGCGCGGAGACCTTTCCGTCAATGATGATCTCGACTTGGTCGAGACCGGTATAATACTCGCCGGTCGCGCGCAGCCTGCCGGCCTCGCGGCTGAGTTCCACCACCGGACCATTGGTCACGATCGCTTGTCCCTGGCGAACGGCTTCCGCCCACTCCGGGTACGACTGGGGGCCGGGGGTTGCCCGGACCAGGGTCCGCTCTGGCCCGAGCAGAGGAATGCGGCGCGGCCACGACTTCTTTCGCGGCAGCGGCACCGGGAAGTCGCTGCCGGCAATTCCCGTGACGCGCAGTCCCGCGTTGAGGAGTTCGTACCACTCCTGGGTCTTCAGGACGCCGAATTGCAGAACTTCCAGAAAATCGATCTGCCCCAGCGCAAGGTCCATGAGCAGGGTGGAATGCGGCATGGATCCCGCGAAGTGCGCGTAGCCCACTGTGGCCCCGAGCTGGCGTCCCTGCCGGAACCAGATCGAGGGAAACGGGTAGGCGCCGACGGTATTCGAGTACATGCTGCCGACGCTGAGCGGCCGGATCATCTGCCGGCCGCCGAGGAGATTGACATGACCGAAGTACTCGCAGCGCGACTCGTGCCCGGGACGAATCGAGAAGCCGTTCCGCCTGGCTTCCCCGGCGGGACCGAATGCGTATTGGACTCCGGCATCGGCCTGCCTCTGCAGTTGGAGGAAATTGCCGACGGTGAGATCCTCCGCCTCCAGCCAGCCCAGGTAGATCGGGTCGTCCGCCCGGGTCCGCGTGAGATGGATGTGATCGTCCGACGAGATCCACCCGGCTCGCTTGCCGTTCGACCAGTCGCGCAACTTGAGCGTGACGGTTGCCGACGCGCCGGCCTTCAGTTCGACTACCTCCGCGGCCGGTTCGTAAAACGTGCCCCGGTAGGCTTCCACACGGTACGACCCGGCGGGCAGCGAGAAGGTGGCCTGTCCACTGAGCAGGAGGAAATGCGATTCGTCGCGATGTTTGACTTCCAGGGTCCGCACCGGGCCCGGGCCCCGCGTCCACAGCCGCTCGCGGTAAAAGCTGTCGATGGCGAGAGGCAGGATCGCATCGACCGGGCTCAGACGAAAGGGCCGGTTGCTCTTGAACAGGTAGACACGCGCGGGCGCCAGCGGCTCGGTGCGAATCGTGAGGCGGGCCAGGAGGGCGGGGTCGCCCTCCTGGCCCCACAGATACGCCAGGCCAAGAGCCGCGGAAAACAGACTCAGGACAAGGGTCCTTCGCCGCACGGAGCGGCTGCAAAAGTCAGGCTCGACAGGCGCCACACAGGCACGATACGATTGGCAAGGACCGGAATGCAAATCCGCGCCAGCTTGACGCGTGGCGAAACCGGTTCCTACAATGGACTGAAGGAGGCCGTATGAGAAGCCTTGGCCCCATGGAACTCCTCGTCATTCTCGGCATCGCCGTTCTGCTGTTCGGCGGCAAGAAGATTCCCGAAGTGGCGAAGGGTTTGGGTGAAGGGATTCGCAACTTCAAGACTGCCTTGAAGGGCGAGGAAAAAGCCGAAGAGAAGAAGCAGGCATAGGCTTCGTGGATCTGCCCGCAAGATGGGCGGCAATCATCCCGGCTTCAACGATTCCAGCAGAACACACAAAACCCCGCGGCACCTGCCGCGGGGTTCGTGTTTTCCGGAACGTTTTCTACCAGCCGCCTACTTGGCTTTCTTTGGCGGAACAATCGCGTCTTTGGCCGCTTTGGCCACACGGAACTTAACGACCTTCTTAGCCGGAATTTTGATGGCCTCGCCGGTCGCGGGGTTGCGTCCCACGCGAGCCTTGCGCTCCTGACGAACGAGACGGCCCAAACCGGGGACGACGAAGACGCCGTTCTTCTTGACTTCCTTAATTGCGGTTTCGGCCAGCGTTTCCAAAAACTGCCGCGCCGTCTTGTTGTTTACTTCCAAACTCTCCGCAAGCGATCTCACCAACTGGGTCTGAGTCATGCGAGCTTCTGCCATAGCCCTCCTTACTGATTTCTCCCTATTCGTAGGAATCAGCCCCGGGAACGTCCGCAACCGAGAGCGTCTGTGGAGGTTCAGGGGGCGATTCGTCTACCTCATCATACGGAAGCAATCCGGCAAAGTAAAGAGAATTGCGCGTAGAAGGCCCATTTTTTCAGGGTTTTTTGAACACCGTGTGCGTGGAAGGCCCGTCAGGAGCGGTTTTGCGCGGTAGCGGGCATGTGCGGTCGCGTTCGAAATGACTTTGGAGGTACGGGCAGACCGATCGCCGCGCGAAGGTTCGACGACAGTGAAAGAGCCAGGTGCGCGTGGGTACGCAGGCGTTCGACGGCTTCTTCGCGGCTCCTGCCAAGAGCGCCCGCGGCCGAAGCGAATCCCGATTCCCGCCCGGACACCAACCCGTAGACCAGGCCGAGATCCAGTAGCTCGGCCTCGCGGCACAGTCCGCCGGCGCGAGTGAACTCGAGCGTCGCGACCCCGCCTGTCCGAGCCAGCCGATTCCGCCGCACCCTTGCCATCACCCGAAGCACGTCGCCGGGCAACGGATCCAACCGCACACGAACGGCGGCATACAGCGCCAGCGCGGGACCGGCGGCGGTCGTCACCGCCTCGTGAACGCCGGCGCCCGGCCGCTCACGGAGCTGATCCAGGAAGAGGACGCACGCACCACCGCGATGCGCCGCCAGGGCCAACCTTCCCATCGCATGACCAAGCATTCGCCGGTGCAGTCCCGGGTGCGAGTTTCCCGCATGGTCGCGCAGTTCGGCGCCGGGCGCCAGGGCCGCGGCCGAGTCCACGGCCACCAGGTCGAGGGTCTCGCTGCGAAGCAGCAGTTCCACGATCTGCAGTGCCTCCTCACCCGTCGCGGGTTGGCCCAGCACAAGGTCGTCCAGCCTCACGCCGAGGCTCGATGCATAGTGCGGATCGAATGAGCGCTCCGCGTCGATCAGGGCCGCGACGCCTCCCCGTGCCTGCGTTTCGGCGATCAAGTGCAACGCCAGCGTGCTCTTCCCACTGGATTCCGGGCCGAAGATTTCGGTGATATACCCTCTCGGAAGGCCTCCGGTGCCGAGAGCCAGGTCCAGACCGAGCGAGCCGGTGGTTAAAGCGGGGATCGCCCGTGTTTGCCCTGCCTGGCACACCTGTAAGGCGATCTGCCGGGCGTGCGCGTCCATGAGTGCCGCCAGAAACAGGTAGTGCCCGCAACGAGGAAATCTTCTCAGAGGAAAAATCGAGCGTGTCGACGACTCGGCTCGGCGGTCCCCTAATCTTCCCAGGCGCGTGACTTAGCTCCAGAGTTCGTTGATCGGGCCATAAATGTCGTCGTGCGAGAAGGGGACGTACTCGAAGCCGCGCCCCAAAGGGTCGTCGTAGCGGACCGTTGTCCAGTTGATGCCCATCGCGGAGTAGAGCGTCGCCTCGATATCCTCGGCACGGATGTCGCGCTGGCGCGACCAGCCGGAATCCTCGGTGGCGGAACCGCTCGCGTTGGTCGCGCCCAGGGCGTGGCCGCCTCTCACGCCCGCGCCGGCGAACAGAACCGATTGCTGCATGAAGTGGTCCCGGCCTTGCGAAGCCGACAACGCTCCCACGGTGCGCCCGAACTCCCCCATCACGACGACCAGCGTCGTCGACAGCAGCCCGGTTCGCTTCAGATCGTTCAGCAGGGCGGACAGCCCTCCATCCAAGGTCCTCGACATCGCCGGCAGATTCGCATCCGCGTAGATGTTGGTGTGGTGGTCCCAGCCGCCGAGGATGATCTGGATGAACCGCGTCCCCTGGTTCACCTGGAGAACCTTCCTCGCCACCAGACAAGCCGCGCCGAACGAAGTGTCTCCGTAGGGCTCGACCTCCGCGCGCGTGTACTTGAACGCCTGATCCACGACTCCTCCAGGCTGCGCTTTGTCCATCAGGGCCTTGGCATCGAGATAGAACTCGTGGTAGTCGCTCACCGGCGATCCGAGCGGCGAGTTCGTCCTCAGGCCGCCGTCGAGCGAAGTCACCAGGTTCCAGCGAGCGTCGAAACCAGCCGGCGGCGTGGAATTCGGCAAACCGGAAGCCCCGGAGGCCGCCGTCGCCCCGAGCTTGAACGGAGCATAGGCGCTGGACAGATACCCCGAGCCGGCGGCGCCGTTGGCGTTCAAGGCAATGAAGGTGGGGAACACCTGGCTTGGCAGCCGTTCGGCTTCCTTCTCAATCGCGACGATGCTGCCGATGTTCGGAGCAATGTCCCCCAAAGCAGCCGCCGGGTTGCGGCCGATCTGCGACCAGGTTTGCGCGAGGTTGTGCACCAGCGCCCAGGCTCGAACGGAGCGCACGACGGCGAGATCGGGGAGGTTACCGGCCAGATTCGGCATCAGGCCCGTGGGCCAGAGAATCCCGTTGATGGTCTCCGGCGCAAGGCTCGACGGCGTGACGTTGGGCACTTCCTTGTAGTCGAACAGGTCGGTGTGGCTGGGAGCGCCCGCCAGCAGGATAAAGATGACGTTTTTCGCCTTGTCGATGGTGGTGACCGGGACCGACTCGTAGGGCTCGGCGACGGCCGGACGGCCGGCCAGAAGCGTCCCCGTCACAGCGCCCCCGGCAAGCCGGAAGAAGCTCCGCCGGGTCAGGTACGGGCGCTCGAAAAAGGGCTTGTGGGCGTGCGGGCGCCGTTCGACAAATTTCCGGAATTGGCTTTCGCGGTTCACGAGCGTCTCCTCAGTAGTTGAAGATGAAATCGACTTTGTTGTAGAGCGACCAGAGCAGATTCTCTGCCGCGGTATTCCGGTTTCCGGCACGCAACGCCGCCCGGGCCTTCGTCATCTCGCCGTCGTCCGGGTAGCGCGAGAGCACGGTCAGAAACAGCGTCCGGATCAATTCATCGTCGGGCCGGCCGATGTTGATGCGGAGAAGGCTCTCCGCCGGCCCCGATGCCGCGCGGATGCGCGAGGTCACGAAAGGATCGTTCATCAGGTTCAGGGCCTGCAGCAGCGACCCTTCGGGCGACCGGGTGTCGCTATCGCGGTCCCCCCGGGTAAAGCTGTCGAGAAACGGCGAGATCGCGCCGGTACCGCTGGTGGTATCGGGAAACTGCATGGCCCAGGAGACTGGCCCGAACGCCGGGTACCCGGCAAACACCGAATCACGGGCCAGAAACGCGCTGAAGCCGGGCAACGTGTAGCTGGGAATCAGGTTGCTCGACTGCGCGATCGCGTCGTGCACTTCCTCGGCCCACAACCGTCGCACGAGTTTCCGCGCAAACAGCCGGTCCCAAGCCGGGTTCCATTCACCCGGGTAACGGGAGGAGAGCTGATACGCTTCCGACAGGACGATCTTCCGCTGCAGCGCCTTCAGGTCGAAGCCGCTCTCGGCGAATTCCTGGGCCAGCGCGTTCAACAGGCGAGGATTCGAAGGCTGCAGCGTCCACGGCTCGGAGGGCGGATTGTCCGGATCCAGACGGGCCGGGTCGAACTGGTCCGGCGGATCAACCAGCCCGATCCCGAAGAACTCCTTCCACTGGTAATTCACCGTGGCGCGCGCGAACTGGAGGTCCCCGGTCAGCAACCTCGCGAAGGCTTCGCGATAGTCGTCCCCGGCCGGCGGGGTCTGTCCGGTGAACAAATACTCCGGCGAAACGGTGCGCTGCGAGCCCGTACGCGCAGGCCGGTTGCCGGTCGTCGTGTTGAGAGGGTAGTCCGTGCGCAGGTTTTCGTCGACCCGCCAGGAGTAGACGGGGTTCGTTCCTTCAACGCGAACGCGGCGCTGGCTGGAATGCGAGAAGAAGGCGGCCATCCCCCACGCCTGCGATCTCGTGGCCGTCTTGCCCCAGAGACTGAGCGCATCCAGGTGGCCGCGGCCGTTGTGACAGAGGACGCAGTTGAGATGGCTGATGCCGAGGAACACCGAAGAAGCGTTGGCCGCCTGCTGGTCCCAATTGTCCTGGATCGGGTTGGCAATCACCCAACCTCCGAGAAGCCAGTTCAATTCACCCTGGGTCCAACTGTTCTCGCCACGGGCGGCAATCAACTCCGTCGCCATCCGGTTATACGGTTTGTTGGACTTCAAGGAGTCGCGGATCCACGCATAGAACGCGTTGCGGCCGGGCTCCCAGCGGCGGATGAACTCCGTGGCCACGGTGTTCTTGTACAGGTCCCCGAAGTACATGGTCCACTTGTCCACCCACTCGGTCCGCTGGAGAAGTTCATCGGCCAGCTTGGCTTTCTTGTCCGGACTCGAGTCGTTGACGAAGGCGAGAACCCGTTGGGCGGTGGGAATTCGGCCGGTCAGGTCGAGGGTGACCCTGCGGATGTACTCCCAGTCGGTAGCCGAAGCCGCAGGCTCGACGCCGGCCTCGGTCATGGCCTGGAACAGATGGCGGTCGATGGTCCCCAGTGAATCGGCCGCCGCAAATGACTTCGCGCGGCTCCCCTGGGAACTGGATGCGAGCCGAGCGGCGACGGCCTCCGTTATCCGCCCGCGGCTACGTGTCTCGTGTGAGGAGGCGAGAAGCCTGGCCCGGTCCGGGCCAAAGTACGAACACTCCGCGGGGGCAGCCTGGTCCCTGCCTTCGACTTCCTCTGCCCGGCCGCCCAGCCAGCCCGAGATGGCAAGCAGCAGGACTCCTCCAACAATGGGTATGCGTCGGTTCACCATGTGTGGCGCCTCGTTTGAGGGCTCCTCCGAATCTCAACTGCGAGGATGAACCCGGCCGAACGGGAGAAAGTTGCGCCCCGGTGCACTTTCGTGGGCCGCGCCCCAGCCTGGCGGGACTTATGGAAACGGGAGTTTGACGTCTGGGGCGCGGGGCGCGCCCTCGCCCGGGGGGAGGCGCGACTGGTCAGGCTTTTGGCAGTGGCCCCAAAGAGTTCACTGCGGATTCAGGACGTTTTTAGACGATCGGCAACCTGCCGGAGGGGCTAACGCCCGCGGCCGGCGGCCACTGGAGCTTTCGCGCCGTTTCCGGCGGCCGCGGCGGCTTCCGCTTCTGGATTTTCCCCTCCAGGCAAGCCCAGAATCTTCCTCAGTTCGCTGTCCAGGCGGGCCCGAAGATCCGGATGGTCCTTGAGAAACTGCCGTGCGTTTTCGCGGCCCTGCCCGATGCGCTCACCCTTGTAGCTGAACCAGGATCCGCTCTTCTCCACCTGGTTATGAGCCACGCCGAGGTCCAGCAGGTCGCCTTCCTTCGAGATGCCTTCGCCGTACACGATGTCGAACTCCGCCTCGCGGAAGGGCGCGGCGCATTTGTTCTTCACCACTTTGACCTTCGTGCGGCTCCCGGTGACCGTATCCCCGTCTTTGATGGCCGCGATCCGCCGGATATCCACCCGCATCGACGCATAGAATTTCAGGGCCCGGCCGCCGGTTGTGGTCTCCGGGTTGCCGAACATGACACCGATCTTTTCACGGATCTGGTTGATGAAGATCAGGCATGTCTTCGACTTCGACACGACACCCGTCAGTTTGCGCAGCGCCTGCGACATCAGGCGCGCCTGCAGGCCCATGTGCGAATCGCCCATCTCGCCGTCGAGTTCGGCCTTGGGGACCAGGGCGGCCACCGAGTCGACCACCAGGACGTCGATCGAGCCCGAGGCGATGAGAGCGCCGGTGATTTCCAGAGCCTGCTCGCCATAGTCGGGTTGCGATACCAGCAGGTTGTCCACGTCGACTCCGAGCTTGCGCGCGTAGGTGGGATCAAGGGCGTGTTCCACATCGATGAACGCGGCCATCCCGCCCAGCCTCTGGGCCTCCGCCACCACCTGAAGGGCGATGGTGGTTTTGCCGGACGATTCCGGTCCGAAGATCTCGCTGACCCGGCCTCGGGGAAAGCCTCCGACTCCCAACGCGGCGTCGACCGAAATCGACCCTGTCGAGATCGCCGCGACCGGCACGATGGCGTCTTTCGACCCCAGCCGGAGGATCGAGCCCTTGCCGAACTGCTTCTCGATCTGGCCAAGCGTGACATCCAAGGCACGCGCGCGCTCTTTTGGATCCATAGTTGTAGGGAACTCCTTCCTGACGGGCTCGGGGGCGAGCCTCAATTATAACAGTGGCTGCGGGAGCACAAAGCTCTCAAACGAATATCCCCCAGCCCGGATTGTTCCGAGGCCGGCTGTCCTCTCATATTCGGGACTTTGCCGACTTCAGTTCGGCCATCACCCCACTGATCAGGTCCTTGGCGTCGGTGATGGACTTGCTGATGATCTGGATATCCATTGCCGGCTTTCCGGGCTGGCGGGCGCTCTGGCAGTACACTCCGTGCTGCCCGACCAGGACGAGGGCGTCGGTCAGGACGTCGAGGGTCACGGCCAGGTGGCCGCGAGCCTTGCCCATCATGAATTCGTGCTTCTCGAGTTCCTCGCGGCGTTCGTCGTAGACCGTCATCCTTCGAGAGTACCGCGAGACCCGCTAGAGGCACGACATTCGGAAGCCGATTCGTTTGCGAAGAAAGTGAGTGCGCCGGTCCGGCGGCAGCGCAAGGGCCCGCCGGATCTGGTCGATCAGAGCCCGCTCGCTCTCCAGCCGCAAGGCTTCGAGTTTATCCTTCCGGCTGTTTTTCTTTTTCACGGCGGGTCGCTTCCAGTGTATCGAGCACGGCATGATCCCGCGGCCTGCCCGCGGCCTTTTTGCTTCGAATGATGTCGTCAAGATGAGCGACCAGCAGAAGCATCCCGTCGAAATCCACCGGTTGCGCGCGGCTTCGCAGACTGTTGAACGATCGTATACCGTGGATCGTGGCCATGAAGTCCACCTGCAACAGGTCGTCGTCGCGTACGACGCGGAACAGGCCGGAGGCGGGGTAGTACGGACGCATCACCACCGCCCGCAAACGCTCGGCCAGCTTCTTGAGTTTTGCCAGGTTCCTGGGAGTCTTGCGGAACATGAAGTCAAGATCCACAGTCGTGACCGGCGCGCCGTGAAGCGCAGCCGCCGCGTTCCCGATCAACACGGCGTCGATCTCCAGCTCATTCAGGAGCCGGGCCACCTCCACCAACACGGGGCGCGCATCCATGTTCCCAGGATAGTTCCGCCAGACCTAGCGCGGCATCCGCGATCGATGTACAGTGACCAAATGAGTTCCGCACGCCTCCTCTTCAGCCTGGCGGCTGCTCTGTCCACTCCCGCGGCGACCCTTGACGAGTACCTGACGGCGCAGGCGATGCGGCAACTGCAGGAGCGCAGTGCACGGGTGGCCGGATTGCGCACCCCGGAGGAGATTCGGCGGCGCCAGGAAGAGATTCGCGCCAAGGTGCTGGCGGCCCTGGGTGGATTCCCGGGGGTCAAGACCGAGCTGAAGCCCCGCATCACCGGCACGCTCGACCGCGGAGACTACCGGGTGGAAAAGCTCGTGTTCGAGAGCCTCCCAGGGTTCCACGTCACCGCGAACGTGTACGTTCCGAAGAACGCGCAACCGCCCTATCCCGCCGTGTTGGGCGTCGCGGGACACAGTACCAACGGCAAAGCCTCGTCCACCTACCAGCACGGCTGGATCGGCATGGCGAAGCGAGGAATCCTCGTGCTGGCCTACGACCCGCCGGGGCAGGGCGAGCGGTCGGAATACCTGGACCCGTCCACCGGGCGGTCCCGCACCGGCATCGGCGTCCCCGAGCACATCATGGCGGGCTTGCAGTGCCTGCTCACGGGCGGCAACATCGCGCGCTACGAACTCTGGGACGGCGTGCGCGCGGTGGACTATCTGCTCACTCGAAGGGACGTCGACCCCAAGCGAATCGCCGTGGCGGGCAACTCGGGCGGCGGGACGCAGTCGGCCTATCTCGCCGTGGTCGAGCCTCGGCTGGCCGTGGCGGCGCCTTCCTGCTACATCACGTCGTGGGAGGCGCTGTGGGCGCGTCCGGGACCCCAGGATTCCGAGCAGGTGTTCGCGAGCTTTCTCGCGGACGGCTTGAACTTCGGTGATTTTCTGATCGCGTTTGCCCCCAAGCCTCTGAAGGTCCTGACGGCGATCCGCGATTTCTTTCCCATCGACGGCGCGCGGGCGACGTTCGCCGAAGCCCGGCAGGTCTACGGCAAGCTCGGCGCGGAAGACAAGATCTCGTTCTTTGAATACGACGACCCGCACGGCTGGAGCCGGCCCCGCCGCGAGGCCACATTCCAGTGGTTCGACCAATGGCTGAACGGCCGCGCGACGGATGGACGCGAACCGGAGTTCGACACGGAGCTTGACGTCGACCTGGAAGTCACGCCAACCGGGCAGGTGGCGAATTCATTCGGGGGCGAGACCGTGCAATCGCTCAACGCGAAGGTCGCGTCCTCGCTCTACCCCCAGCGAGCGGCCTCGACGGTCGAGGACGCGGAAACCCTCCGCGGAATCGTCGCCAGGCGGCTGTCGCTCAACCCGAATCGGGGCCAGCCGGCCGTGCTCCGCGAGAGCCCGAAGACGTCGGCCCTGTTCCGCGAAACAGAGCTTGTGCTCGGCACGGAGGAGCAGATGGAGTTCCCGGCGCGGGTGCTGGCTCCGTTAACCGCCGACGGCCGGATGCCCGCAATCCTGTACCTGGATCCCACGGCATATGGTCAAGCCGGCGATGCCGCGGAGTTGGCCCGCCTTGGGCACATCGTGCTGATTCCCCGGTTACGCGGATGGCAGCTCTACTCGCCTCAGACGCGAGGATACAGCCCGGCGTATCAGACGGCCATGCGAGCCATTCTGGTCGGGCGGTCGCTGCTCGGATTCCAGGTTCACGACGCACTGCGGTCGGTGGACTATTTGAAATCGCGGCCGGATGTCGATGGGGCGCGCATCGCCATCTTCGCAAAAGGCAACGGTGGACCGGTAGCGCTGCACACGGCTCTGTTTGACTCGGGCATTCGCAAGGTGGCGATCGAGGGCGCGGTGCCCTCCTTCATGGCAATCGCGCAGGCAAAGCAGCACGAGGGGGTGATCGATCTCATCGTGCCCGGTATCCTGAAGGACTACGACCTGCGCGACATCGCGCGGCTGATGGCGGCCCGCGACTTCTGGTTCGTCGAGCCGCGAACGCCGACAGGCGCACGAGCGCTGCTTTCCGAGGCCGAAGCCGACTATCCGCGCGCGAGAATCCGCTACCGTCCGGAGTCGTGGCCCTTCGAGCGCGTCTACGGCGAGTGGCTCCGGGCGCGCTGAACGGCGACACCTCGAACTCGCGATACAGTGAGATTCTCTTGACCCGGCTCGTGGTTCTCGGTGGACTCGCTCTGATGGCGTATGCGGCTGCTCCGCCGCGGTGGACGGACGTCACCGCGGAAGCGGGCCTGGGCGGTTTCCGCAATCCGCAGGGGTCTCCTCGGAAGGATTTTGTCTATGAGTCGATCGGAGGAGGGTGCGGCTTTATCGACTACGACCAGGACGGCCGCCTGGATATCGTGCTGGTGCGCGGAAAGGCTAGCCGGCGGGCTCCGGACGCGGCGCCGGTGATTGCGCTTTACCGGAACGAGGGCCGCGGCCGCTTCACTGACGTCACGCGGGAGACCGGCATCACGGCGGGCGGATGGGGGCTTGGCGTCGTGGCGGCGGACTACGACAACGACGGCTGGCCGGACCTGTTCGTCACCGGCCTCGAGCGCAACTACCTCTTCCATAACCGGCAAGGCAAGCGATTCACGGAGACCGCCCGCGCGGCTGGAGTGCCGGGCACGGGACACTGGTCCACCGGCGCGGCGTTCGGCGATCTGGACGGCGATGGCCGCCTCGACTTGTACGTCGCAAGCTACGTCGACTTGAGCGGGCCGTTGCCGGTGCGGGGATCCGGCGCGGCGTGTGTGTACAAATCGGCGCCGGTCTTTTGCGGCCCTCGAGGGCTCACGGCCGCCGCTCACCGCGTCTATCGCAACCAAGGCGACGGGACGTTCACCGAAGTAACGCGTAGCGCCGGTTTCGACCAGTTGGCGCCTCCGCTCTATGGGTTCCAGCCTGTCATCGCCGACTTCGACGGCGACGGCCGGCAGGATATCTTCGTCGCCGACGATAGCCAGGTAAATCTGCTTTTCCGGAACCTGGGCTCATGGAAATTCGCCGAGGAGGGCATCGCGGCGGGGGTGGCGGTGAATGGCGACGGCCGCGAGCAGGCGGGCATGGGCGTGGCCGTGAACGACGCCGATGGCGACGGGCGCCTGGACATCCTGGTCACCAATTTCTCCGAGGACACCAATACGCTGTACCGGCAATACGAGCCCGGCGTGTTTGAGGACTATTCCGGGAAGAGCCGCCTCGGCGCCCCGTCGTGGGCGTTTCTCGGCTGGGGCGTGGCGTTGGCCGATTTCGACAACGACGGGTGGAACGATGTGGTGGCCGCCAACGGCCACGTGTATCCGGAGGCCGATCAGTTCGGGTCCGTGTCGCCCTACCGCCAGCGGCTGCTCTATCATCGCAACCTTGGCAAGGGGATCTTCGAGGAGATCGGCGCGTCGATCCCCGCGCTGGCCCGGCCCGCCACCGCGCGCGGGCTGGCTTACGGCGATTTCGATAACGACGGAGACCTCGACCTGCTCATCAACCAGCAGGACGATGCGCCGCGACTATTGCGCAACGATCAGGAGGGAGCGAACCACTCGCTGCGGATCGTACTGCGGGGGACGAAGTCGAACCGCGACGGCATCGGGACGCTCGTGCGGGTGGAATCCTCCGATGGCCGGATGCAGCATTCGGCACGGCTGGGTGGGGACAGCTTCTTGAGCAGCAGCGATCCGCGGATGCATTTCGGATTCGGCCCGGCCTCGGCGGTAAAGGTGGAGGTCCGGTGGCCGAGCGGAGTAGCGCAGAGCGTGAAGGTGGAGGGCTCGGCGCGCGAGGTGGAGTTGATCGAGCCGCGGCCTTAAGAAATCGCCGAGGCGTTCGCGGCCGCACACTCTGCGACAATATTCGTCGTGCACCGCGCCGCGACGGCAGTCCTGTTGTTCTGGACCCCGCTCGCCCTTTTCGCCGCTGACGCCGGCCTGGAGATTCGGGCCTTCGCGGGCAGAATCGTCCAAACGGCGGGCGCCGGACCCGTCTATTTCCAATACTCCGGCGGCACTCCGCTGCGCGACGCCCTCTCGCGGGAACTCGTGGCGCGAGGGTTGCCCGCCGCCAACGCTCCAGGCGCGCGCCAGTGCAGAATCACCTTCTCCTCCAGCCTGACCCGGCAGGTCTGGACCGCCGACCTGCACCTCGACCAGGAGCGCCGCATCGTGGTTCACGAGTTCGCCGTCGAAGCGCCCGCAGACTCCACCTCCACCTCCACCGCCTACCGGATTGTTTTGGAACGGACCCTGCTGTTTGAAGACGCCCATCCGATTCTCGACGTCATGGCGGATCCGGAGCGTCTCGTGGTCCTGCAGCCTGCGCGCCTCCTGGTCCGGACCGCCGGGGGAACGGAGGCGATGACCCTCACGCTCTCGCGGCCAGCACCCAGGGATCCGCGAGGCCGTCTGGTCGCCACGCAAGCCGGAGTGAAGGCGCTGTTGTTCAACGGCACCTGCGAGTCGACTCCCGGGCTCTACTGCCGCGACGAAGTCGAGCCTTGGCCTCTCGACGGTGTGGACGCGCTGCCGGCGGCGGGCACGAATTACTTTCAGGGTGGGTTCTACTCCGTGGCGCAGGCCTCCGGGACCCGATATTCTGCGCGCCGTGAGTTCCGCGGGCGCACGTTCGGCGACGACCTCGCCGCCCTCGACTCTCAGTGTGGCCGGTGGGTCGTGGCCTCCTCCCCACGCCCCCAGGAGGAAAACGACGCGTTGCGAGCGCATGACCCCTCTTCCTTCGAACCAGTGAGCGAACCGATGGAACTGCCGGGACCCGTTACCGCCCTGTGGCCGTCCGGAGCGTCCGTGATCGCCGTTTCCCGGAATCGCGCTTCCGGTACCTATGCCGCCTACCGCCTTTCGGCTCGCTGTCTTCGCTAGCGCCTGCCTTGCCTTCGCGGACGCCGCCGTGCGGCCGCGATACGGCGGCGTCCTGCGCGTGGCCGTGCAGGAATGGACCGATTCGCTCGACCCCTCGGCCGCCGGCGTCAATCAGTCCTTCGAACGGATTGCGCCCCTGGTGTTTGAGCGGCTCACCACCATGGACCCGAACGGGAACGTCCGGCCGCAGCTTGCCGAATCCTGGAGCAGCGATCCGGGCCACCGCCGCTGGCGGTTTACCTTGCGCCGCCGCGTGACCTTTCACGACGGAACGCCGTTGACTGCTTCCGTGGCGGCGGCCGCTCTCCACCGCTGGGCCGCGGCCGCTGTCTCCGATTTCGAAGTCGAAATTCGGGTGCAACGGGCCAATCCATGGCTGCCGCGGGAACTGGCGTCGGCTACCGACTCGGTCGCCCGGCAGCAGGGAACGCAGTGGGTGGGGACTGGACCGTTTCGCGTGAGCGCCTGGGAGCCCAGCCGCCGCGCCGTGCTGACCGCCTTTGAGAATCACTGGAACGGCAGGCCCTTTCTCGACTCCATCGAAATCGAGATGGGCCGGCCGCGGAGGCAGCAGGCGAACGATTTTGCGGTGGGGCGTCTCGACGTCGTCGAACAACCTGCCGGAGTGCGGATCGCCGGCGCGACGCCGCTGGCTTCCAGCCCCCTGGAGCTGTTCGCGATCGTGTTTGAAGGGCGGCCGGCCATCGACCCTCGGACCCGGGAGGCTCTGTCCCTGGCGATCGACCGCGATTCCCTTCACCAGGCCTTGCTCGACCGGCAGGGCGCGCCGGCGTACAGCCTGCTGCCCGAATGGGTTTCCGGATTCGCGCACCTGTTCGCGAGGCCGCGCGATGTCGCGCTTGCCCGCGATCGCCTGGGCCCCGTCAACCGGCCCTCGCTAACCTTGGCCTACGATCCCATCGATCCGCTGGCCAAAGCGATCGCCGAGCGCGTCTCGGTGAATGCACGCGATGCGAACATAGTGGTGCGGACGCCGTCTCCGGGCACGCCGGCCGACGCGCGCCTGGTGCGCGCCCGCCTGACGTCGATCCTCAGCGGCCAAAGCCTGGAGGACCTGGCCGCGGCCCTGGGACTGGAAGTCCCGAACGCGCTTCCGCATGAGGCGGAGCGCCAGATCCTCGAATCCTACAGAGTCATCCCGCTGGTGCATGCGGTGGAAACGGCGGCGATCCACCCTAAAGTCCACGGATTCGTGGTGACGCCGTGGGGACCGTGGATTCTGGAGAACGCGTGGCTGGAGGCCGCGCCCGGGAAGGAACCGCGATGAGGTTTCGAACGCGGCTGTTTTGGATCCTCGCCATCACGGTGCTGGTCGTGGTGGCGCTGGTGAGCGTGGTGGCCGGGACCACCATCAGTTCAACCCTGGCCCAGAGTGAAGAGCAGCGCATCGTGTCGCTCGCCGGCCAGTTCCGCCGCGAGTTCGAACATCGCTCCGCTGTAGTGGAGCAATTGGCGCTGCGCCTTTCGGAAAGCGAGACGGCGCGCCGTCTGATGGTGGACTGGCAGCGGCCGGATGCCGACCCGAGCGCCTTCGTCAACGAAGCGACGGCTCTCGCCGCGGCCTCGAACGCCGGCCTGCTCTCCATCGTCGCGGCCGATGGGCGCATTCTCTCGTCGGCTCACTGGCCGGCCCGCTTCGGGTACAACGACGAGTGGACGCCGCGCGCCCCGCTGGGCCGGGCGGTGCTGCACGTGGAGGAACTCGCGGACGGGCCCACGCTGGGTCTGGTGGCGGTTCGGCGCGTGGGCGTAGGTGACCGGGCGCTTTCTATTCTCGCCGGTGAGCGGCTGGACCAGGGATTCCTGGAATCGCTTTCCCTGCCGCCTGGCATGCGGGTGATGCTCTACCGGAACGCCGGAGACCAGTTCAACCCCGCGCTGCTGGCCGGAGGCGGCGACGACGCGGCGCGCTTCGGCTCCTTGATTCTGCAAGCCGCGCGGGACCGCCGGGAAGTGTGGAGCGTCGCGGGGGAGGAGCGCGTCCAGGCGAGACCCCTGGCCGGCAGTGGCGGGGAGGTGGCCGGCGTCCTGCTGGTGGCGATCTCGCGCGCCGAAGCGCTCGCCCTGCAGCGCTTTCTTGCCGCCCTGGGCGTGGCGGCCGGCTTCGGTGGCGTGGTGATCGGACTGATGCTGGCCTGGTGGGCGACGCAACGAGTCACCCGGCCGGTGGAGGCCCTGGCCACGGCCGCGGGCGAGGTGGCGCGCGGCAACTGGACGGCCCGCGTGGAAGTGGAATCGACGGACGAGATCGGACTGCTCGCGGAGTCCTTCAATCAGATGACGCGCGAGCTGCTGGAGCAGAAGGAGCGATTGCTGCAGGCCGAACGCGTCGCCGCGTGGCGCGAACTGGCGCGGAGGCTGGCCCATGAATTGAAGAATCCGCTCTTTCCTCTGCAGATCACGGTGGAGAACCTCCGGCGCGCGCGGGAAGCTCATCCGGCGCAGTTCGACGAGGTCTTTGAGGAAAGCACGCGGACCCTGCTCGAGGAACTGGCCAACCTCCGCGGCATCGTCGCCCGCTTCAGCGACTTCGCGCGCATGCCCGCGCCACAGAAGCAGATGGTGGACCTCAACGAAATCGTCCGCTCGGTGGCGCGCCTGATCGAGGCCCAGCTTTCGAGGCAGCAGATCCGTCTGGCGGAGGACTTGGAGCCAACGCTACCTCGAATCCAGGCGGATCCGGAGCAGCTCAAGCGGGCCATTCAGAATCTCGCGGTGAATGCGATCGATGCGATGCCGGACGGCGGGACCCTGTCGCTTCGCAGCCGGCGGACCGGCCAGGGCGTCGCCATCGAGGTCGCCGACACCGGCAGCGGCCTGACCCCCGAGGAGTGTGCCCGGCTCTTCACGCCGTACTACACCACCAAGCACCACGGCACCGGCCTGGGTCTGGCCATCGTTCAATCGGTGGTGAGCGATCACGGCGGGCGCATCCGCGTGGACAGCCAGCCGGGCCGGGGCGCCACCTTCCGCATCGATCTGGCAGACTCGAATCATGGCGCACTTGCTCCTGGTGGATGACGACCCCAACACCCTGGCTTCGCTCTCCCGCGCGTTTCGTCTGGCCGGGCACGAAGCGACCGTCTGCGACCAGGCGCAGCGCGCGCTCGAACTCGTCCAGGCACAGAAGTTCGACCTGATCTTCTCCGATGTGGTGATGCCGGGAAAAGACGGCCTTCAATTGCTGGAGGAAATGAAGGCGCTGGGAGTGACAACGCCCACCGTGATGATCTCGGGCCAGGCGACGGTGGAGGCCGCCGTGAAGGCCACCCGCCTGGGCGCCGTGGATTTTCTGGAGAAGCCTCTCTCCACCGATAAGCTCTTGCTGACCGTCGAAAACGTCCTGAAGCTGCGTCGGCTCGAAGACGAGAATCGCCAGTTGCGCCGCCGCCTCGGCAAGCACGAACTGGTGGGATCGTCGAAGGCGATGCAGTCGGTGCTCGCGCAGATCGCGCGGGTCGGGGCCAGCGAATCGAGGGTGTGCATCCTGGGCGAAACCGGCACCGGCAAGGAGCTGGTGGCCCGCGCGCTTCACGACAACAGCCCCCGGCGCGACGGGCCGTTCATCACGCTCAACTGCGCCGCCGTACCCGCCGAGTTGATCGAGTCGGAACTGTTCGGCCACGAGAAAGGCGCATTCACCGGCGCGGCCGGCCGGCACGCCGGAAAGTTCGAGCAGGCCCACCGGGGCACGCTGTTCCTCGACGAAATCGGCGACATGCCCCTCGCCATGCAGGCCAAGCTGCTCCGCGTGCTGGAAGAGGGTGAGGTGGAGCGGGTGGGTGGAGATCGCGCGGTCGCCGTGAACGTGCGCGTGATCGTGGCCACGCATCGGGACCTGGAAACCCTGGTGCAGCAGGGGACCTTCCGGCAGGACCTGTTCCATCGGGTGTTCGTCTACCCGCTGCGCCTGCCGCCGCTGCGCGAGCGTCTGGACGACATCGACGTCCTGGTCCGGCATTTCGCCCGCCAGGTGGCCGACCAGAACGGCTGGCGGCCGGCGCCGTTTGGCGAGCAGGCGCTGGCCCTGCTGCGCGGCTACGCGTGGCCCGGCAACATCCGTGAGCTGCGCAACGTCGTGGAACGGTTGATGCTGCTGGCGGAGGACGAAGTGACGGCCGCCCATGTAGAGCTCGCCTTGCCGAAGTTGAACCGTAACGCGGCGACGTCCGCGGCCACCGGCACGCTCGCCGAGAGGGTAGAGTCGTACGAGCGCGAAACCGTGCTGGCCGAGTTGCGCCGCCACGAGTTTCACATGACGGAGGTGGCCAGGGCGCTAGGACTGGAGCGCAGCCATCTCTACAAGAAATGCCAGCAGCTTGACATTGACCTGCGGTCGGCGAAGACCGGAGGAATCGAGAAGTGACCCGCCCCGGATTGGGGCCCCGGTTGACCACGCTGCCACGCACGTTCTACGCCCGTGCGACCGCCGAGGTCGCGCGCGATCTGTTGGGCAAGATCCTGGTGCACGGCGAAACGGCGGGGAGGATTGTCGAGGTCGAGGCCTACCTGGGCTTGGCCGATCTGGCCTCTCACGCGTCGAAGGGGCGGACGCCCCGGACGCAGGTGATGTTCGGGCCGCCGGGTCACGCCTATGTGTATTTCATCTACGGGATGTACGAGTGCTTCAACGTGGTTACGGAGGCGGAAGGCACGCCTGGCGCGGTGCTGGTTCGCGCGCTGGAGCCTGTCGCCGGGATCGACCGCATGTTCTCCCGCCGTCCGGCCGTGCGCCGCGAGGAGGACCTGTGTTCCGGCCCCGGCAAACTGACGCTGGCAATGGACATCACGCGCCGCCACAACGGCCGCGATCTCACGCACGGAGACCTGCGGGTAGAGAAGCCGGCGAAGCGCTCGAATTTCCTCGTTGGGGTGAGCCCCCGAATCGGAATTCGCCACTGCGCCGATTGGCCATTGCGGTTCTTTGTTCAGGGAAGCGGCTTCGTCAGCAAGTCGCCGTTCAATCGGTGAACAGTTCCTGCAGCGGAACCTGGATGCGCCCATCCGGAGTGGTGAGGAGGCCTTCGCGAATCTCTCTCGAGGTGGACCCGGCCGCCGGTCGCTCAATCTCGTGAATCCACGCCCGGCGCAACTTCGGGCTGATCACCCACACGCACGGGACGCCAATCGCCAGATATTCCGCAACCCTTTCCTGCATCTCGTCGACGGTATCGGAGGCGGAGAGCACTTCGACACAGAGAAGCGGGGCTGTCGTGACTACACGCTCGACCGGGGCGTGTTCATCGAGCACACAGACGTCCGGGATCCGATACCGGTCGTGCCGTATTTGAAGTCGAAGCTCCACTTTGACGCGGATCCGGAATTCTCCACGGCGGGCTGCGAGATAAACTGCCAGGTTCGTCTGGACGGTGCTGTGATCCCATTCGCCCACATTGCGCTCCTTGGCCTCTCCGTCCACGTAGTCGCGGTCCGGATCGTAGTGGGTTCGGAGGTACTCGTCAACCGGGATCTGCAAAGCCGCCGGCATGGCGTCATTGTAGCGCCGGTCTTACCATCGCGCCTTGTGGTAAAACAAATGCCATGGCCAAAAGCTCCGTCTCCCGCCGATCGCTGATGAAAGCGGCTGCCGCCGCCGCTCCCGCCGCTGCAGCGGCTCAGACCGGGAGCGCCGGACGCCAGCCGATCGTCGTGAGTCCCTTTGCGCAAGTCGCCGCGCCCCGATCCCAGGAACCGCTCAAGATCGTCACCATGTACCAGTTCGAGCCTCATGAGGTGGCCGAGATCCAGGCGGCGGCTCCGGTCAAGGTTGAAATCGAGATCTGCAAGAGCAAAGACGAGTTCCGGCAGAAACTGCGCGACGCTGAAGTGGTCTATGGCGGTCTGACCGGCCAGGAACTGGACTACGCCCCGAAGGTGAAGTGGCTGCAGGCCGGCGGAGCGGGTGTCGAAGGCACCGACCCTCGTGTCCTGAAGAGTAATCTCGTCATGACCAACTACGCCCGCACCTTCGCTCACGGGATCTCCGAGACGGCCATGGGCCTGCTGCTGGCCCTGACGCGCGGATTCGTCAAATATTACCTGCCGCAGTTCTACCTGAAAAAGACCAACAACCCGGTCGGCACGGTGAAGTCAGCCCATCACCAGGAACTGGTTGGCCGGACGATGGGCATCGTCGGGATGGGCGGCATCGGAAGCATGATCGCCCGGCGCGCCCACTACGGCTTCGACATGAAGATCATTGCGACCGACGCCAAGCCGATCCCCAAACCGGAATACGTCGCGGAACTGCACGACCCGACGTATTTCCACAAGATGGTTCCGCAGGTCGATGTGCTGGTGGCCGCCGCCCCGTCGACTCCGCAGACCCGCCACATGTTCAACGAGCAGGTCTTCCGGAGCATGAAGAAGACCGCCTACTTCCTCGCGATGTCGCGCGGCGAACTGTTCGACGACATGGCGCTGGTGAAAGCGCTGAAGGAAGGCTGGATTGCCGGAGCGGGACTGGATGTGTTCCCCAAGGAACCGGCCCCGCCCGGCCATCCCATCTTCGATTGCGACAACGTGATCCTGTCGGCGCACACCTCCGGGTGGAGCCCCGACCGCCAGGTCCGTCTGATCGCCCTGTTCGCGGACAATGTCCGCCGCTACACCAGCGGCCTGCCGCTGGTCAACGTGGTCGACAAAGAGCGCGGCTACTGAACCGCCCTTCGTGGCGCACGCTTCCAGCGTGCAAAGGGACTTTAGTCCCCTCCGGAGATCCGGCACTCGCTCACCAAGGCATCTTGCGCTTGGTGAGCCGCCGGCCCTTGTCGACCTCGGCCGGATTGGAGCCCGCCGAGATCACCATGATGCCGTCGTCGATGAGTTCCTTGACGCCCGCGAGACCGAGGCTTTCCAACCGGTAGAGTTTCGCCGCCTTGCACGCCGCCCACACCCGCTCGCGTGCCTTAGCCATTTCCGGCGGCAGCGGCATTCCCGGAAACTTCTTGTAGCCGAACGAGAACGACAGATCGCCCCCGCCCCACTCCGCGAACGCGATGCCCGGCACCTTGGCCACCGATTCCGCGTTGGCCACTGCCCATTTGTCTTCGATTTTCAGGCCCAGCAGGATCTCGCCGTTCGGGTTCAACGGCCACACATCGGCCTTTTCCAGATACTCTTGCTGGCTCACGCCCCAGATCTCCTGCGCGTAACGCTCGCTGCCGCTGCCACGAAGTCCTTCGCCCAGGTCGCCCGTGTTCACTCCGATCTTGTGGAACGGAAACCGGACGGCTTCCACGAACCGGCGCACCGCCTCCGGCGTCCGCGAGTGGCAGAACAGAATGCCGTGCGCCCCGGCCGCCAGCGTCTGCTGGAACACCCAGTAGTTGGCGCGCACCGTCAGCTCGTCGATCCCGCCTACCGGCACCGTCACGATCACCGCTGGCGTCCGGTGCCCGCTCTTCGTCGGCCCACCCTTCACCAGGCCCCGCATGAACTCGCGCAGTTGGTGGAAGTCGAAGGCGCCGTGTTCCATTTCGTAGTTGATGTAATCGGCCCAGGTGTTCGCCGCTTTCAGGCCTTCCTCGTACCCGCCATGGCCGTGGTCGTAATAAATCGGTTGTCCCTGCTCCAGCAACTCGATGGCTTTGTTGATCCGCTTCGGCTTCGGCTGCGCGCCCGCGATTGCGACGCCGGCCACCAAAGCCAGCAGAATGATTCTCCGCATTGCTCCTGATCCTTTCCGTTATGGTAAGAGGCCCGGTGAGGCCGACCCGGTTATCATACAGGACGTTCCACCGCTGTGCCGCCGCAGCGGGTAGGATAGGGGTCTATGGACCGCCGTCACTTTCTTTCGACGGGCGCGGCCGGCCTGGCCTCCAGCTATGCCGCGGATACGCCCAAGCGCGTCGGCCTGATCGGCTGCGGCTGGTACGGCAAGTGCGACCTGCTTCGGCTGATTCAAGTGGCGCCTGTCGACGTCGTCTCGTTATGCGACGTCGACAAGAGAATGCTGGCGGAAGCCGCCGGCATTGTGGCGGGCCGCCAGAAGTCGAAGAAGCAGCCCCGCACCTTCACCGACTACCGCGAGATGTTGAAGCAGAAGGATCTCGACCTGGTGCTGATCGCGACGCCCGATCATTGGCACGCGTTGCCGATGATTGCGGCGGTGGAGTCCGGGCTCGACGTCTACGTGCAGAAGCCCATCAGCGTGGACGTCATCGAAGGACAGGCGATGCTGGCCGCCGCGCGCAAGCATCAGCGCGTTGTGCAAGTGGGGACGCAGCGGCGGAGCACGCCGCACCTCATTGAAGCCCGCGACCGGTTTCTGAAGGAAGGCAAACTCGGCAAGATCGCGATGGTGGAAATCTGCTGTTACTACCACATGCGCGCGAAGACGAATCCGCCAGACACCGCGCCCCCCGCCGGTCTCGACTACGAGATGTGGACCGGCCCCGCGCCGATGCGCCCCTTCTGCGAGCTGACGCACCCGCGGCGGTGGCGCGCTTTCATGGAGTACGGCAACGGCATCGTCGGCGACATGTGCATCCATATGCTCGACATGGCGCGCTGGATGCTTGACCTCGGCTGGCCGAAGCGGATTTCCTCCTCCGGCGGTATTCTCGTCGACAAAGCCAGCAAGGCCAACATCACCGACACGCAGACGGCGACCTTTGACTTCGACAACCTGAAGGTGGTCTGGCAGCATCGTTCCTGGGGACATCCCCCGGACCCCAAATACCCCTGGGCGGCCACGTTCTACGGCGAGAAGGGCACCCTCAAGGCCAGCGTCATGAGCTACGACTTCATTCCCCTGGAAGGCCAGCCGGTCCATCGCGATGTGACCTACGAGTTGGAGCAGTACCCGGAGGACAAGACCGAGAAAGATCTCGAGCGTCATGTCGCGCCGGCGATTCGCGGGCACATGCGGGACTTTCTCTCGAACATCGCTTCCCGCGGAAAGCCGGTCGCCGACATCGAGCAGGGCTACATCTCGAGCGCCAGTTGCATCATGGCGAATCTCTCGATGAAACTGGGCCGCACCCTCACATGGGATCCGGTGAAGCAGCGCGTGGTTGGGGACGAGGAAGCCAATCGCCTGTTGCGCCGCCCGTACCGCAGGCCTTGGATGCATCCCGAACCGAATCGGGTCTAGGTTCCTGGGTGCGTTCCATACTGGGCTGGGGGGCCGGATGCGCGTCCTTGCGCGTAAGACGCTGAATCAATTTGTCGCTTCGCTTGCCGGTCATCAGGGCCAGAGCGCGGCGAAATCCGCATTGGATGCATGGTTCGCCGAAGTCTCC
>CAZGUX010000095.1:0-6719 GCA_964529305.1 uncultured Solibacteraceae bacterium
CGGACAGGGCCACGGCCGTCAGAAGGAGAAGGGTCGCCAGTCGTTTCATCGCGAGCGTCGAGCCCTGCATTCTATCACCCCCGCGCGCCGGTCACCCTCGATCGTCGAGCGAAACGAGGTTTGGCAGCGGTTTGCCTTCGAGGAAGCACGTGAGATTGCGCAGAAAGACCTCGGTCAGATCGTGCCACACCTCTTCGTACACGCCCGAAGTGTGCGGCGAGATACTGAGGCCTTCGAGTGTCCACAAAGGCGAATCCGGCGGCAGCGGTTCCTGCTCGAAGACATCCAGCGCCGCACCCGAGAGAATTCCTTCCCGCAGCGCATCGACCAATGCGGGCGTATCGATCAGGGCGCCGCGGCCGATGTTGACCAGATAAGGCTGCCGCTTCATCGCGGCCAGCAGGCCGGCATCCACCATTCCCCTTGAACCGGAATTCAACGATGCGGTGACGACGACGTAGTCGGCCCCGGCGACCATTTGCGGAAACTCTCCGCGCTCGGTTCGGCCGGCGATGACGACCTTCATGCCGAACGCTTGGCACAGGCGGCCCACTTCGCGCCCGACGGAACCACCTCCCAGAATGACGATGCACTTGCCTTTGAGCGTCCGGCCTTCCACAGATTCGCGTGCCCAGACTCGCTGCCGTTGCGCCTCCGCAATCGCCTCGGCCTTCTTGGCGTGCATCAGCAACCTCATGACCACGAACTCCGCGATTCCGGCCGTGTAACCTCCCGAGGAGTTCGACACCCACAAATTCTTCACGGGCAGGGCGCGGCCGAGCAGACGGTCGTAGCCGGCCGAGAGGATGTGGACCCAGCGGAGTCCCGCCACGTTCGGTCCGGGGGGAGGCAGGGTCTCGCCGACGAGCACGGCGACATCGGGACTCAGTTGGCTTTCCAGCTCCTGGGGACTACAGAATCGGGCCTTGACGGAGGCCATAGGAAGCAGGGCCGGCCGCAGATAGGGTTCAATTTCGTGGCAAGCGACAAGGATGGTGGTCATCGAGGCGAATCCCCAATTTTACCGGGGAGAAGGCGCGAGCGTGGCGGAGCATTCCATAACACTCAGTGCTATACTTGTCTGGAGTAGTATCAGACCGCAGCCGCTCTGAGGATGAGTGCGAACCTTCAAAACCAAGGCGTTCACACGCTTTGCAGACAAGGTCGGCATCGCGGACCTTTTGCTGTGCAGGGCCGTACGCGATGCGGAACGAGGACTGATCGCTGCCGATCTCGGCGGCGGCGTGATCAAGCAGCGGATCGCGCGTTCTGGCCAGGGGAAATCGGGCGGATTTCGAACGCTGATTGTGTTCAGAGAGGGCCTTCGGGCCATCTTCGTTCACGGTTTCGCGAAGAACGAAAAGGACAATATCGAGAACGTCGAACTTGCCGCCCTTAAGAAACTCGCAGCCGAACTGTTGGCCTACGAGGACAAAACGCTGGCGCGGGTCGTTGCGTCGGGCGTGCTGGTGGAGGTGACCTGTGAGGAAGCAATACCGTAGTGCCCTAATGGCGTCGATTCATGAGACTGCCGAAGGCTTGCACGCGGCCGGTGTCATGGACAAGCGCACGATGCGGGAATTCGATGAGCGATGCCTTACCCCGGTACGCCCGCTCAGACCGAATCAAATACGCGCGCTCCGTTTACGGGAAGGTGCAAGTCAGGCGGTGTTCGCGCGCTATCTGAACGTGACAACGGGTCTGGTGAGCCAGTGGGAACGTGGCGAAAAGCGCCCGCAGGGGCCCTCCCTGAAACTGCTCTCTCTGGTGGCGAAGAACGGACTTCAGGCCGTGGCATGAACTGGAGTCGATCAGGTACCGTTTCGCCTGACCTGACTAGTCGCGCACAAGGTGGCGAAATGACAGAAGCCGCGGCCGGAAGCGCCTTCGCCCACCAGGAAATGAAAAACGCTCCGCCGCCCGAGCCTGATTCTGGCAGAGTGGCGCCACGCGACGCCGTCTGTCGCCCGGCGTTCTCGATCTCGGCGCAACTTTCGTAGCTGAGGCGATTTCGCGGCCCACTCCGCCGCGCGCACGCGTGCCATCCGGAACGATACCGATCAGGGACTCTTGCGAATGCTATGGTTCCAGAACGACTTGGGGCCGGCGTCGCGCCTGCCTCGTCAGATGCCGGCGTACCAGGAATAGCTGCCGTCGGGCGAGTATTCTTTCAGATTGTCGGTCACGGTCAGGCGCGTGATGTATTTCACGCTCTTGTAACCAAGCTGGCGGGGGACCCGCAGCCGCAGCGGACCGCCGTGGCCGACGGGGAGGTCACCGCCGTTCATCCCGTACGTCAGGAGCGTCTGCGGATGCAAGGCGTCGGCCATGTCCACACTGTCCGTCCAATAGCGCTGCGCGGAGACATAGACCACGTACCTGGCTTGCGGGAGGATGCCTGCAACGTTCAGGACGTGGACGAGCGGCACGCCGGTCCACTCGGCAATGAAGGACCAGCCCTCTTCGCAGGCCAGGTGAGTGATTTGGCTGCGGGTGGGAAAGCTCCGGATTTCATCCAATGAGAACGATCCGGGGCTGGCGACCATTCCGTCGACGGTCAGCCGCCAGTCCGCGAACCCACCGGCCTCGAGACGCTGAAAGGCTTCGTCCTTCGGCGGCTTGCCGTTGGCGAACGGAGTCTTCGAAATCTGACTGCGGGGAAACTCCCGGGCCAGCGAGTGGCGCGTCAGCAGCCGGTGCGAAGCATAGGTCAACGTTTCGCCGTAGAGGCCGCCGTGGCCGGGCGGTATCAGTCCATAGTGGTCCGCCAGACGAGCAGCCACAGCAAGACCGGATGCCCCCGCTGTTGCGGCAACTCCGGTCGTGATCAGTTTGCGGCGTGACATGCCGCTCATGGGTGCTCCTTCCGCGTGCCGGCGCGGCCGGTGATCATGGTTCGCATCCGGTTCCTGAATCCTGCCAGCCAAACCATCCCGATGTGGACGAGCAGGAAGAGAACCAGAAGCAGGGAGCCGAAGAAATGAAGGGTGCGCGCGGATTGCTGGCCGCCGAACACCGTCACGGTGGCGGGAAACACGGACACGATGGCGGGAGACATCGCCAGCCCTGTCCAGATCATCAAGGGGAACAGAACGAAAATCACGCCGGTATAGGCGATCCGCTGAAGCACGTTGTAAGACCACGCTTCCGCTTCGCCCGGCGGCTTGAAGCGCAGATGGTCTGCGATGGCTTTCCAGAGGGCTGCTCCGGTGAGATCGGAGCCGGCCGGGACCAGGTGTCGCTGGAAATGCCGGGTGATCACGCCAGTGACGACATACAGCAAGCCAGTCAGGACAACGGCCCACGCCGCCTGGAAGTGCAGAGACCGGCTCCAGCCGTTCTGGTCCGGCAGCACGAAGCCGTAGCCGGTCGGGACGGACGAGCGCGAAGCGGGAATCGGAAGGGTGAACAGGGCGGGAGTCAGGACGTTGCCGGTTTCGCCCCAATAAAAGCGCGGATGCGAGATGACAATTTCGACGCCGCTGACCAGCAAGGCGAAGAAACACAGTGCGGTGATCCAGTGCGTGACGCGGACGACGGCCGAATGCCGGGGTGTCGTCGTGACTGGGACGGCGGAGGCGAGACTCGGGACCCAGGCGGACTCAGCCATGGGGGGATCGTATCATTTTCGTCCACGCAGGTGCGGGAGCCCGGCGAACTGGAGGCTTGAAGCAAACGCCGTCCGGTGATACTAGTGTTGCCGATGCGTCTACGCACATCCAATTCGCGACACGCCTCTCGAACGACCGGAGGCGACCGGTTGTTTCCGCTGAAAGCGATCGCACTCCACCGGGCCGTCCAGGCAGGTGTGGCCCTGATCGCCGGACTTCTGGCCTGCCCAAATTCCGCGGCGCAACCCGCCGAGGCTTTCGTCAACAGCCTCGGGATGCGCTTTGTGAGAGTGGAGGCCGGCAGTTTCCCGATGGGTGAAAGCGCCACGCCGGTGCCGGACCCGTTGACCGAGCCGCTCACCTACTATTCGAGAGCCGCCTTGCAAAAGCTGTTCCCGGTGGGGGACCCTTTGCGGTTCAAAGTCTGGATCGACCACGCGCGGTTCGGCGACTTCGACGAGCGGCCCGTCCGCGGCGTGCGGATCAGCAAGCCGCTCCTGATGGGCAGCCTGGAAGTCACCAACTCCCAATACGAACAGTTCGACCCGTGGCACAGGCGTCTCCGCGGCAAGAACGGCTTCTCCAAAGGGGACAATGAGGCCGTCATCTTTGTGAGTTGGCGCGACGCCCAGGCGTTTTGCGACTGGTTGTCGAAGAAGGAAGGCCGTCCCTACCGTTTGCCGACCGAGGCCGAGTGGGAATACGCCGCGCGCGCCGGCACCACGACTCTCTATTCCACGGGCAATGCGCTTCCACCCGCGTTCCACAAGAACGCCAAAAGCAGCGCGTTCGACAAGCCGGCGGACGTTGTCTCGCTCGAGACCGGAAAAACTCCCCCAAACCCGTGGGGCCTGATCGATATACACGGGAACGTGGAGGAATGGTGCTGGGATTGGTACGGACCATACGACCCCGGCGACCGCACCGATCCGGTGGGCCGCGCGGACGGGGACTTCAAAGTGACCCGCGGCGGCAGCCACGGTACGCCCTTGTACTTCCTGCGATCCGCCAACCGCCTGGGCCTGCCGCCCGACACCCGGACCTTGCTCACCGGGTTCCGGGTCGTGATTGGCGAGATGCCGTCTACCCAGCCATTACCGGCGCCGGGGCCGCAACTCTTCCAGCGGGACGTGCGGCAACGCCCGGCGCCGCCCTCGAGCGTCGATCCCGCCAAGCCCTACTTTCAAGGGCCACTGAAATACGTGAGGATCCCGCGGGAATCCCATGGCCCGCTCTATTCCCATCACAACCATTTCGCGGCCATCACGGAATGTCCCAATGGCGATCTGCTGGCAAGCTGGTACACCTGCGTGCAGGAACGCGGGCGTGAGTTGGCGATCGCGATCTCCCGTCTTCGCCACGGCGCGCGCGAGTGGGAGCCCGCCAGCCTGTTTTGGGATGCTCCCGACCGCAATGACCATTGCCCGGTACTGTGGCATGACGGTAAGGGAACCCTCTACCACTTCAACGGGCTGGGCCTTGGCGCGCTCTGGGCGCCCCTGGCCATCGTGATGCGCACGTCGAACGACAACGGCGCCACGTGGTCGAAGGCCAGTTTTGTGACGCCGGAATTCACCTTCCGGGGCAGTGTCGTGGAGGCGGTCATCCGGACGCGCGACGGCGCGATCGCCATGCCCGCCGACCAGGGGGGAACCCTCTGGTTAAGCCGTGACGAAGGCAAGAGCTGGTCCTATCCCCTGGGGAAAATGGCCGGAGTGCATCCGACGGTCGTCGAACTGAAGGACGGACGATTGATGGCGCTCGGGCGCGCCGCGCCCATCGATGGATGGATGCCCAAGAGCATTTCCAGCGACCTCGGCAGAACGTGGGCGACGTCCGCCAGCCCGTTCCCTCCGATCGTCGGAGGACAGCGCGCGGTACTGCTGCGCTTGAAAGAAGGGCCGATCCTGTTTGCGTCATTCGCCAGGGACGTGAACCGTTTCGAGCCGGATGCGACCCTGCAGGCGTCCCGTTACGTCACGAACATGTTTGCCGCCCTCAGCTTTGACGAGGGGAACACATGGCCCGTGCGGCGCGTGATCAGCGACAACAAGCCCGATCACGCGGTATTTACCATGGATGAAGGACGCGTCCGGATGAGCCCCAGCCGATCCGAGCCGTTGGGGTATCTCAGCGTCACCCAAAGCCAGGATGGCGTCATTCACCTGTTGAGCAGCATCAACCACTATGCGTTTAACCTGGCATGGCTGAAACAAGGGCAGCCGAAGGCTCCGCTGGACCCTCAACCCGCGGCGCTCTCCTCCAGAAAGGCCCTCGAGCGTACCTATCCGTCCGGCCAGTTCGAAGGCAAAGCGCACCACGCCTGGCACTTCATTCCGGGCGCGGGGACGACGACGCCGCGATGGTCTAACGATCGGACGGGAGAATACGGCAAGCTCGACCCGGACAAGGGCGCCACCCTCGAGGCGCGGGTACAGGTGTCGGGCGGCGGCGAGGGTCCTAGAGGATTCGATCTCGAGACCTACGTGATCAGCGGACCGCGCTACCTGAACCGCTATTGGCTCACGGTGACGCCATCCGCGATTTACTACTGGCAGGAGAATGCACCGCGCAAGGTGGCCGGCGCCATGGACAACTCGAGTGCGGCGCATACGTACCGAATGGCGATCCGGCCCGACACCGCGGTCCAGATCTACCGCGACGGCAAACTGTTGGCCACCCTGCCGGCCGAACTGGGTCCGCAGCAGTCCCAGGCCGCCCGCGGCTCGCACATCGAATGGGGTTTGGGAGTGGCGGGTGTCACCGCCAAGGTGGAACACATCGCATACGATCTGAGCGGAGCATTTCAACCCTGATCGAGGTTCTGCGTGGTCGATCCGCACAACCGGTCCTGCCAAGGCGCACGCATACCTTGCGGCTACTGGAAAGGTCGGCTATGATCGGCCCCTGAGAGGATTTCCAATGGCACAGTATTTGATCCAGTTCGCGTATACGCCCTCAGCCTGGGCCGCATTCGTCAAGAAGCCGCAGAATCGTATGGAGGTGGTCCAGTCGGCCGCCGCGAAGCTCGGGGGCTCGGTCGTCAACGCATGGTTTACGTTCGGCGACTATGACGTCGCTTGCCTCGTCGAAATGCCCGACAACACC
>CAZGUX010000096.1:0-31115 GCA_964529305.1 uncultured Solibacteraceae bacterium
GTTCACTTGGCCTTCGGCGCTCATCTGACCTACAGCCCACGTGAATGCTGCGATTGAGTCACTATTGGTCAAGAACTCGCGCATGACATGATCGTTCTTGATCTTTCCGTTACCATATAGCCCTTCGAGGAGGAAGTAGAAATTGTGGAAGGCATTGATGTTGCGTGAATTCATGAACTCGTACTTCCCCTCGCGAAAGAACGAAACCAGTACGGTGAGATCTGAGTAACGCCCAAGCTGCTCGATGATCCTCTCGAGTTCCGCTCGCCCTATCGTTTTCGACGAGAACGCCCATCCCGCGGGTGTGTTTTCAGTCCTTCCGTCCCAATCGTGGCCAATCCGGAAGCTGAACCGGATTACCTCCCTGAAGTCGGCTTAGATCCCATCATCCCCTTTGGCACAGCGCAGGCTACGTACTGTTGGACAGCTCCAAGGAGTCAGCTTCCGGTCCTTGAACAGAGGCCCGAGCGAGTGCAGGGGTCTGCATCGAGGTTGATAGAAACCCGGGACGCGTTCTCTCTCGTCCCTGCGAAGTGTCCGCGCGACCACCATGACTTGCCACGAAAACCACAACCCATGAAGTTCAACAAAGTCCAACGTCTCAGGGCGAAGCCTGGCATCGCCGTTGGCGATCGGTCGCACAGCCTTTTGCGTGACCGTCCCGCGGAGCCGTCTGGGCAGTGACAAGGGTCAATTTTTAATCTGCCCCGATTTTTCTATGAGTTGCAGGTTTCAAAAGTGGGCTCCTCTCGCTCAGGGTCTAGCCTTCAGATGAAAGGAACCCATCCTCATGTCGTCTCCAGCTCAACTCCAAGCCAATCGCGCCAACGCGAGCAGATCCACCGGGCCTCGCTCTCCCGAGGGCAAGGCTGCCTCCGCCCGCAATGCCCTCCAGCACGGACTCCGTAGCCGCCACGTGGTCCTCAAGGGCATCGAATCCGCTGACGAGTTCGAACAGCTCCGCGAAGCCTTCTACCGGCAGTTCGGTCCCGCCGGCCCGGCCGAAACCTCCCTCGTCGACCGGATCGCCGCCGCCGAGTGGCGTCTGCGGCGGATCCGCCGCATCGAATCCGCCGCCGTCTACGATCAGTTGCTCGACGCCGGCGTGGAGAAGGTCCTCGACGACCCCGGCCGCGCCGAGGACCCCGAAAGCGACGAAGTCGAATCCCAGATGCTCCACGAGGCGTACCGCGCGGCCATGTACCAGCTCCAGCAGTTGTACCGTTTTGAAGCCCAACTGGAGCGTTCGATCGACCGCTCCATTGCCCAGTTGGAGCGCCTGCGCAAGTCCTCGGTCCTCTGCGCGGACAATCCCCTTCCGCCGGAACCGCCCGCCGAAGCCGTGGCTGCGGCGTCCGCCTCGAATTCGAACGAACGAAGCCAACCGCGGTTTGCTGTGGCTGGACCTCAGCCCCTGCCCCCTCCCCATGGCCTCACCGTGGTGCCGCCGCGACCCTCCGGCCAGCCGGGCCTCCCTTCCAAAGTCGCTGGCGCGAACCGGTGACCCAGGACCGTGTGTCAGGACTCCGCGTTCCCGGGTGCCCTTGTCAGCGATACAATCGCAACGCACCCATGCGCCCCGCCCTCGCCGCCGGATTCCTGCTCGCGCTCACCGCTTGGTGCGCCCCGGTCTATCCGCCCGACCCCGCGCGCGCCGACGTCGCCGCCCTGCTCCGGTCGACCGAATGGGTGCGCAGCCTGGACGAATCCGCCCTCCGGGCGCTCGTCCCCACGCAATCCGGCCTGTTCTTTGTCGGCTGCCCCAACTGCTCCCACGGCCGGCAGGAGGATCAGTTGTCGTGGAAACCCGAGACCCCCGCCGAGGTCTTCTGCCGCTACTGCGGCCATCGCTACCCGAGCGCGAAGTACCCGATGAAGAGCCAGCGGGTCCGGACGCCCAGCGGCGCCTTCCACGAGTACCCGTATTGGGAAGATCCCAAGGGCTATCGCTACTATTTCCCCGCGCGGCGCGATGACCTGGTGCGCCGCTATCTGTCTGCTCGCGCCTCGGAACTGGGGATGCTCTACATCCTCACTGGCAAGCCCGAGCACGCGCGCCGCGCCGCTATCCTGATCGATCGCTTTGCCCAGGTCTTCCCTTCGTGGTGCTTCCACTACGACTACCCGTTCTCGCAGAAGGAGATTTACCACGGCAAAGTCGCCCCTGCCGATTTCCGCGCCGGCTATCGCACCGCGCGCTGGAACTGGTGGGCCTACGGCGACGTGCCTCTCGACCTCGTACGCGCCTACGACTGGATTCGCGAGAGCGGCGTGCTGGCCGGCCTCTCCCGCGAGGCAGGCGTCGATGTGGCCGCCCGTATCGAGCGGGACCTGTTCCGGGAAGCGGCCGACGAAGTGCTCGCGCACCGGGAGACCTACGGCAACATGAGTCCGAGCGCATGGAGTTCTCTGATCGTCGCCGGGCGGGTCATCGGTGAGCCGCGCTACGTCGACGAGCCCTTGCGCCGGCTGAGGACCTTTCTCGAGACGCGCTTCTTCTACGACGCTTCGTGGCCCGAAGGCGCGCCCTCGTATCATCAGCAGACGGTCAACTGGCTGTCGCGTGTGGTGGATGCCGCCGCGCCCGATACCGCCGGACTCGATGAGGCGCGCGAGGCGATCCGGCGTTCGCGGGAAGCGCTCGATCTCATGCGCTTTCCCGATGGCCGGCTGGTGCCCGTTCACGACACGTGGTCGACGGACCGCCGCGAAGCCCTGCCGGAAAGCCGCTCCTGGCTGCTGCCGGCCCTGGGCCACGCTTCCCTGGGCGCGGGCCGCGGCGACAAACAGGCGCAACTGCATCTGACCTGGTCCGGAGGGTATGGCCACCAGCACGCCGATCAGTTGAGCCTGATTCTGTTCGCGCGAGGGCAGGAAGCGCTCTCCGACATCGGCTACACCCACACCCGCTACCGTCCCTGGACCCTGGCCACCGCGGCGCACAATACGGTCGTCATCGACGGCGTGCCGCAATTCGCCGGCGCCGCCGGCAAGCCGTCGGACGGCGCCCTGCGCTGGTTCGACACGCGCGACGCCCGCATCCACAGCGTCAGCGCGGACGGCGGGCGCGCCTATCCGGAGTTGGCGACCCGATACCGCCGCACACTCTACGTGGTGGACGGCAAATACGCCGTGGACATCTTCGAAGTGGAAGGCGGCGTCCGTCACGACTATTTTCTTCACGGCAGCGCCGACGAGGACGGCCTGATCGAGAGTCCAATCTCGCTCCGGCCGCTGGCTTCGCTTCTCCCGGAAGGGCTCGCGTGGAAAGCTCCGGTGAACGAGTACGACACGGGACCGTTGGTGCGTCCCTATTCCGCTTATGGAATGCTGCGGGAAATTCGCGAGGCGGCGGTGGCGGCCTCGCCTGTCCGGCTGACGCTTCGGCCGGCCAAACCCGGATCGCCCGGCATCCGCATCACGTTGCTGCCGGAAGTCGCCGGCCGTGTGATCACGGGAACCGGTCCGTCGGTCCGGCGCGCCCAAGAGGATGACGCGCGTCTCGAAGAAACCCGCCGTCCGTTCCTGATGCTTCGTCAGGAACCGCCGAAGGGGCGCAGCGTTATTGTCTCCGTGATCGAGTGGGAACCGGTTCTGGACTCGGTCGAGCGGATCGCGCAGCAGGGTGCACAAGCCGTGATCAAGCTGTCTGCCGGCGGAACCACGCATCTGCTGGTTCACGACGCGGAGCGCACGGTCAAGCTCCCCGCCGGATCTCACTCGGCCTCCTTCTCCGGGCAAGCGGGCTGGCTGGAACTGCGGTCCGGCGAGGTGTCTCACGCCTGGGCACGCGGCAAGGGCGGCTGGCGTCTCGGCCGGTTTCGTCTCGACTCAACAGGTCAGGAGCGCGTCGAGGTCGCCGGTTTCGACCAGGACTCTGTGATCGCGCGAACCCCTTTGAGTACCGCCGGGAGAGACACACTGCGGCTCGTCACACCGGATGGCTGGACGTATCCTCTGACGGCTGCGGCTGAGGGTCAGGGCACGCGGGTCCGGACCGTGGAACCTGCCGGCCAGATCTTCGACATCACTTCGTCCGGCCTTCGACTGAAAGCGTTCCCGAAGCGCGAGCACGAGGGCAAGATCTGGCTCGAGCGAGCGGTTTCCCATTCGTACAAGAAGGAGCGCTGATCGAAGGCTTGCGTCCCAAGTGCGGGAGCGCTATTCGTGGGTTTGAAGTCCCACATTCTAAGAAGTCGCACTCCCTTCCTCCTTCTCTTCGTCGCAAGATTGGGGTTTGCCGCCGTCGACGGCGCGCCCCCGGGCCGGTCCGGTTCTCCCGCCGACGGAGGCCAAACCTGCGCCGCGTGCCACAGCTCACGGTTTCCGGAAAACTATGGTCCCGGTTGGCTCACCATCCGAACGCGGCCGTTCGAGTCCGGCGTCTCCCAGACCGTCGGCATCGAGGTGAACGACCCCGCCGCGGTGCGTTGGGGATTTCAGATCACGGCGCGGTTGGCGTCGAACGAGGCACAGCAGGCCGGTTCCTTCCGTGCGACCGCAACCAGCAAGGTGTTCTGTGCCTCTGGAGGCGCTCCACCGTGTTCGGCCGGGGCTGAATTCGCTGGTCACGTGGCGCCTTCCACTCAAGGCGCCGAGGGGACGACGAGACTCTTCACCGTGGAATGGATCCCCCCGTCTCCGTACGCCGGTCCAGTCGTGTTCCACGCCGCCGCGGTTGCCGGCGACGGCAATGGCTCACCTGCGGGTGATCTCACCTACACGACGCGGGCCCTCGTCGATGAATACTTTGCCAGGCGCGTCGATCTTCATTCCGCCAATACTCCGGCGGGGAAAGGGACCGCTATCCATGGCATTAATGCATCAGGACAGACAACCGGAGTCTTCTACGATAACGGTCGCGAACGAGGCTTTCTGCGAAGTCCCGAGCGCATCGTAACTGCCTTCGACACGCCAGGGGCACAGACCACTGTGCCATTCGGCATCAATGACCAAGGTGAGATTGTCGGTGTCGCGGACGATACAGTAGCCTTTCTGCGACGTGCAAATGGGACCTTTCTTAGCTTTCAGTACCCGGGAGCCACACGAACTGTGGCTTACGGAATCAATGCCAGCGGCACGATCGTGGGTGCCTACCGGCAGGCAAATCAACCGGAACGGGGATTTGTCCGGTCCGCTAGCGGGGCGTTCACTTCGGTGGAGCGGGACCCTCAATCTACCCAAGTCCGGGGAGTGAACAACCAGGAGGACAGGGTGGAACTCGTCACCGACCAGGGCAGGCGGCGTATTCTGGCATCAAGGAGATCTAACCCCGGCGACCTCGGCAACTTCTTGTTTGATCCCTCCTCCGTTTCCATTAACAATCGGGGGCGGATTGCCGGTACCGACGACCAGGAGGGCTTTCTCGAACTGAAGCCTTTCCGTTTCTATACCTTCACAGTCGATGGGAAGCCAACTGAAGCATGGGGTATGAATGATGACGGCGTCATCGTCGGCTCGGCCGTACTGACCGCTGGCGTCTCCTCCGGTTACATCGTGAAGCCTTGTACGCAACCGGTGTCACCATCGCAGCGCGTTCACGGCAGCGGCCTGGAAACCAACCAGATCTGGATGACCGGCAACTGTCCGTGGTTCGCCGATTCCGACGTTCCGTGGATTTCGGTCGAGGTTGTCAAGCGGCAGGACGTCGACGACTCCTCCCTCGTCTACTCGGTAATGCGCAATGACGGTCCCGCCCGAACGGGAAGGATCCGCGTCGGCGGCCAGACGGTGAATGTCCTCCAAGCTGCTGTCGAATGTCAGTATCAGATCTATCCGGATGCTTTGACCTTTGTCTCCGAGGCCGGCGAGAACGTCACGTTCACGGTAAGCACCTCTCCGGGGTGCGCCTGGACTGTAGATCGCCCGTTCACAGACGTCGACGACCGCCGCGATGTCGTCCCCACTCCAATGGCCGGCTACGGGACGGGAACCGTACGCTTTACCATTCCGCGGAATCAGAGCTACTACTCGGGACGACGGTGGGAAACCATGATCGCTGGACGGTGGCGACAGATCTACCAGTATCAGCGAACCTGCACCTATTGGCTTGATTCGACCCAGGCGACCGCCCCCGCCCTGGGCCGACGAGGCGAGATCAGGGTCAAGACACCTTCCTCCTCCTGCTCCTGGACCGCCACCAGCGATTCCAACTGGCTCACGATTAGCGCGACACGCGACCTCAGGTCGGAGGGTTCGGTGTTGTGGGCCGCGTCACCCAACACAGGCCCAACACCCCGCACCGGACACATGACCATCGGCGGCCAGACGGTCACGGTCAACCAACTTCCCGGCGTCGGCTGCCCGGTCGCTCCAGCCAGCGACTCACAGGCGGCGCCGGCCTCGGGAGGCGCCTACCAGGTCGCGGTGGCAACCTTGCCAGGCTGCTTCTGGATCGCCAATACGGCCACTCCGTGGATTACCCTGACGACGGCAAGCGGAAGCAATGGCGCCTCCATGAGCTTTCAGGTGGCGGCGAATCCGCTCCCGTCGCCCCGGTGGGGTGTCGTGCGGGTAGCGGATCAAGTGTTCACTGTCCAACAGGCAGGCCAGTCGTCGGTGACCGGCCTTCGCTTTGTTCCGGTTGCCCCTTGCCGCCTGGTCGACACGAGAGGAGCGCCGGGCCTCGCTGGAGCATTTGGCCCGCCCAAACTCGCAGCGGGTGGGTCCCGCGAAATCTCTGTGTCCCAGGGCCGCTGCGGGATTCCCGCCTCGGCTCGCGCCTACTCGCTGAATCTGACCGTGGTCCCGGACGGTTACCTGGGTTATGCGTCGCTGGTGCCCAAAGGGTTCGCCGGACCGGCCGTGTCGACCTTGAACTCGTGGAACGGGCGGGTGGTCGCCAACGCGGCGATCGTCCCTGCCGGCGCTGACGGCGCGATCCTCGCGTACGTCTCCGACGCGGCCCACGTGATCGTGGACGTCAATGGTTATTTCGCGGATCCGACCGACCCGTCGGGTCTCGACTTTCTGCCGATTGCCCCTTGCCGGATCGCGGACACCCGCACGGATCGCCCATATCCGTTCGGCAAACCTCGACTGGAGGCGCGTACTTGGCGGTCGTTCCCGGTGGCGGCGAATCCCAGTTGTCCGATTCCTCCGGGCGCCTTGGCTTATTCCCTGAACGCCACGGTCGTGCCCGCGGGTACCCTGGGTTACCTTACTCTATGGCCCGCCTCGCGGACGCAGCCGCTCGTCTCGACCCTGAACTCCTCGAACGGACAGATTGTGGCAAACGCCGCCATCGTCCCCGTCGGAGCCGACGACTCGATCGGAGCCTACGTCTCCGACGCCTCCGACCTGCTCTTCGACCTCAACGGAGCGCTGGCGCCCCAGGGATCTCCGAACGGAATGAAGTTTCACCCTCTCCCACCCTGCCGCCTGATGGACACGCGGGCGGAGGCCGGACTGACTGGTCCCTTCGGTCCCCCCAGGCTGATCGCCTGGGGCTCAATTTTTCGGGTGCCGGTCCAGTCCGGCCGGTGCGGGGTGCCTGCCACCGCGCGCGCCTATTCGCTAAACGTCACGGTGGTTCCGGACGAACCGCTGCCGTATCTCACCCTGTGGCCGGACGGACTCCCGGTGCCGGGGGTGTCCACTCTGAACGCATACGACGGACAGGTTACGGCGAACGCGGCGATCGTGCCCGCCGGCACGAACGGAACGATTCAAATTGCGGTGACGGCGACCACCCACGTCATCCTGGACCTCAACGGATACTTTGCTCCCTAGCCTTGAAGCGTCCAAACGACCGCCTGACCGCCTGGTACGACGGCGCGCAATCCGTTCAAGGAGAGGCCAAAGTGACTGATCGCTTTCTTGAAAACACTGGCGTTGACACGCTCACGCCAGGCCCGGAGGAATGGTCACCTCCGGATCCTCGGCCCGGCAGAACAGCGACCTATTGGGCGCCCGATAGCGGATCCCCAGGTGGGGCGTCGCAACGACCTTTCCCTTCTCGTACCGCGAGGTCATCGCCGCTTCCAGCGCTCCGGTGACCAACAGGGTGCGTTCAACGGGATACGCCGGCTTCCCGGTAGAGAACATCTCGTCGATCGCGCGGAGCAGGCACGTGAAGTGAAGATTGTGCGGATTGCTCTGCCAGATGTGGGCGGCCACCGGCTCGCTCGCTCCCTGGACTTCGACCGCGAACGTGAAGTCGCCCACCGCGCCGTCGAACAGAAAGCCCGCCGCCTCGAGGCCGTCGCGGTACTTCACGACATACACCGCCGGCTTGCGCGTGATCTGCCGGTAGTCGCCCGGCTTTCGGGAAATGCTGCGGGCCATCGCCGCCTCCGCCAGCGTGCGCGCCCAGGGGGTTGCGTCCAGGAACTTCCAGCACTCTTCGTTCTCGAAGCATACGACCGACGCGACGCCGGTCTCGCCGCCCTTGCGCCGCTCCACCAGGCACTGGATGGTCTCGAGCATGTGAAACCCGTAGGAGTCGCGCGGGCCCATCGCGACCGAAACCGCATGCGGGACCGTCGCTCCCCACGGCACGTCCACCGCGGGCCGCCGGATGTTGACCGGTAGAGAGGAACCCGCCATAAACGCGAAGCCGAGTTCTTTCGAGAGGTCGTACATCCGCTTGGCTTGCGGCCAACTGTAGGAGAAGTGCTTGTCGTTGAACAGCGGGACGCTCTTCCGCATTTCCCGGAACACGTCCGTGATTTCGAGAAAGAGACGGTAGCGTGGGTACAGATGTTGCTCCTTCTCGTTCCACGGGTACTCGCCGTGCTCGCCGACCAACAGCACGCCGTCGACCGCCAGTCTTCCGGTGCCCAGCGTCAGCGCTTCGTAAATGGAAGAGCAAACCGGTACCTGATAGCGCTTCCCCATCGAGACGCTCAAGTCGTCGGCGGGACGCTGGTCGGTGTAGATGGAGACCAGTCGCGAGTTCGGCCGCGGCGGCTTGTCATTCTTGAAGTATCCCTGCAGGTACTTCCCGATGAACGCGTTCGCGTGCGACGCCTGTTTGTACACGGTCGCGATGGCGGCGATCCGTTTGGTCTCGCTCATCGTCGTCGGTGCCTCACGGCTCATCAGTGTATGGCAGCCGCCGGCGTTCGTGCAAACGTGAACACCGGACACGGCTTCCGGCGGCCGCGGCTGCGATCACTGGTACCATTCGCGCGCTTTTCGGCAGGACTCCAGCCACTCCGCCTTCTGTTCTTTCGACAACGCCGTTTCCGGCAGGGCATCCACTCGGGCGATGTACTCGTCGATCCACTCACGCATCAGGGCCAGCGCGGCGGGCGAACGTTTCGGCTGCGAGCCGACGTACACCGGGCTGGTATGCGCGAATCGGGCATTGCCTTCAGCGCGCTCGAGACACCGCGCCGCCACCCAGCCTCCGGACTTCACCGGAACCAGGGCCGATTTGTTCATCCGGCTTCGCTCGCCTGACGACATGGCGACGAATGTATTGACCGGCGCGCCGTCGACCACGATTTCCAGTTTCTCGATCGCCCCCGCGGTCAGCGCCTCAACGCGAACCAGGTAATCCGACTTTTTTTCCGGAAGCACCTGCCCGGGCATCGCGCCGTCCACCGTGAGAAACAGCATCGGGCCGTTGGTCACGAAGTTGCGCCCAGCCTTCTGGCCTTCCAGCCATGCAGCCGGAGTAAACGAGTTGCCGAGGTGTACATACGACCGGTTGTAGCCGACGGGGTTTTGCAGCACGCCATTCGCCGACCCGGCCGACGCCGCCACCCTCATGCCGCAGTTCTGAAACAGGCCGTACAAGTAGAAGATGTACCGCGCGAACCCTTCGGCGCCGGCGTAGGTGGTCTTGTCGCGCGGCCTGCCCCAGGCTTCGTTCTCCATCACCGAGTCTTCACGAAAGTGATTGACCGCCACGCCAAACGTGTCGGGCGGCTCCAGGGCCGCCATCACCGGCGCGGCCCACCAGATGAGTTTCTCCAGGTCGATGAACGCGCCCTGTTTTCGCGCTTCGCCCCAGGTCTGGACCGGTGTCGGATACTCCTGCTTGAACGGGTAGGTCGCGATGGGGGCGCGCATTCCCAGAAACATCACCGCGCCCCACGGGCGTTCATCCTCGGAGTTGTTGACGGAGAAGTAGCGGTTCCCGTCCACGGTGAACATTGGCTGGGCCGGCCACTCGTCGAGAATCGAGCGGTCGTTCCATTTGGTCACCGTGGGGGCGAAGTAAATGTCGGCGGCGCGGACGAGGCCGGGCATCTCTTCCGGCTTGCGGTGGACGTGCGTGTCGCCGGACCACCAGCCGCGGGCGGCCATGTCGATCCAGCGCGAAAGGCGCGCTTCCCGCCGAATGGTGGAGCCGGCGGCAGCCTCGATCGGCAGGGTCAGCCGACGGTATTCATGTCCTCTCTCCACCACCAGCGAGAAACGTCCCGGCGGCACAGCCAGGGCAGCGCTGCCGGGCACAACCACGCCCATCTGCGGAAAACGGGGATGAATCAAAACCTGGGACGGCGACAGAAACGGTTGGGCCTTGCCCGCGGCATCGACCAAATGGGCCCGTGCCGGCGCAGGCTTGCCGCGCTCGTCGAATACCTTCAATTCCAGAGTGGCCGCGGGATCGGCCGCCAACGCGGCTGCGGCCCACAACAGCAGGAGTGCGATCATGTTGTACGCGCATTATACGCGAGAGACAGGGCCGCATTGCGTTACAGTGAATATCCAAATGCGCGCCGCGGTTCTCGGGATTCTGGTTCTCGCTGTCTTATGTGCGGAGACGCCGGGCGAATCGCAGTTCAAGGCCCGCTGCGCCGGGTGCCACGGCGGCGACGGCCGCGGCGGCGATCGTGGTCCCGCGATTGCGGCGAAGATCGCCGCTCGCGACGACGCGGAACTGGCGGTCCTGCTCCGCAACGGCCTCCCGGGCGCGGGCATGCCGGGCCATGCATTCTCCGATCCAGACCTTCGGCAGCTTACGTCGTTCCTCCGCGGCTTGAGCGCCCGAGGCGAGGCGCCGCCACGAATCGCCGTCCGCACCATGGACGGCAGGACTCTCGAAGGCGTGGTGCGGAACCAAGGGGAGAGCGATCTCCAGTTGCAGACCCACGACCGGCTCATTCACCTGCTTCGCCGCTCGGGTGGCGTCTACCGTGAGGTGACATCAACGGCGGACTGGGCCACCTACCACGGGCTCCCGTCGGGCAATCGCCACAGCGCCCTCGAGGAGATCCACACGCGGAATGTCTCGCAGCTCGCGGCCCGCTGGATCTTCACGATCCCGCGCGCAAGCCGCCTTCAGGTGACGCCGGTGGTGGTGGGCGGAATCATGTACGTCACCAGCGCCAACGAGTGTTACGCACTCGATGCCGGCAGCGGTAGAAAGATCTGGGAATACCGGCGCCCGCTCACCAAGGGCCTGGTTGGGGACGCGGCCGGGGGCATCAACCGCGGCGTTGCCCTTCGTGGAGACCGCGTGTTCATGGTCACGGATCATGCTCACCTGATCGCGCTTAACCGCTGGACCGGGACGCTGGAGTGGGATACCGAGATGGCCGACTATCGCCAGAACTACGGCGCGACCTCCGCGCCGCTGGTGGTAGGGGATCTGGTGATCTCCGGCACCTCCGGCGGCGACGAGGGCGTACGCGGCTTTCTTGCGGCCTACTCGGCCGATACGGGCAAGGAGGTCTGGCGTTTCTGGACCGTGCCCGCTCCCGGAGAGCGGCTGGCCGAGACCTGGAAAGGCGCCGCCCTCGAGCACGGCTGCGCCGCCACCTGGCTTACCGGAACCTACGATCCCTCGCTCGACCTGCTCTACTGGCCCACCGGCAATCCCTGTCCCGATTACAACGGCGATGAACGCTTGGGCGACAATCTCTACTCGAACTCCGTCCTGGCGCTCAAACCCCGCACGGGCGAGCTCAAATGGTATTTCCAGTTCACGCCCCACGACCTCCACGACTGGGACGCCACGCAGGTGCCGGTTCTGGCCGATCTCGAGTTTGGAGGCAAGCCTCGCAAGCTGTTGCTCCATCCGAATCGCAATGGCTTCTTCTATGTCCTGGACCGGACCAACGGCGAAAGGCTGCTGTCGGCCCCGTTCGTGAAGAAGTTGACGTGGGCCACCGCGATCGGCGCCGATGGCCGTCCGGTTCTGAATCCGGCGGCGGCGCCCACTCGCGAGGGCGTCAAGGCGTGTCCCGCCGTGGAGGGGGCGACCAACTGGTTTTCCAGCGCGTTCAGCCCGCAGACCGGCCTGCACTATGTCCAGACGCTCGAGAAGTGCACGATCTATTCGAAAGCGCCCGGAAAATGGGAAGCCGGGAAGTCGTATTATGACGGCGACACGCGGAACGTTCCGGGGGAGAAGGGCGAGAAGATTTTGCGGGCGCTCGATCCGCGAACGGGCAAGGTGGTGTGGGAACATCGCCAGACTGGTCCGGCCGATTCGTGGGGAGGCGTGTTGTCGACGGCGGGCGGGCTGGTATTTTATGGCGACGACTCGGGCGCCTTCGCCGCGGTGGACGCACAGACCGGGCAGCCGTTATGGCAGTTCGCGACGGGACAGTTGTGGAAGGCGTCCCCGATGACGTACGAGTTCGACGGCCGCCAGCACGTCACGGTCGCGGCCGGGCCGAACATTCTCTCGTTCGCGTTGCCGGACTGAATTCCAGTGTTCTCTCGTGTTGCGGCCGTCCCCGATCCCACAACTCCGGAGAGGCCGTCGAATGCCCGCTCCTTTCCAGTCGCGGCTCCTTTCCAGTCCCATGCCGCGAACCGCTCCCTCGCGGTCCCGGCTCGGAAGTCGGTTTTTTCACAGATTCGTAAGCGAGTGGTCTCCCGTTCGAATCTGGCTGCTTACCGCGGGATCACCGGCAGCGTCACGCGCGACGGCCGGTCGCGATCGTGGAAGACGGTTTGCTCGGCGACCCGCGATGCCGTCTCGAACCCGATCGCCCCTCCGGTATTGAGGTTGCGGTCGTAGCGCGGGAAGTTGCTCGACGAGATCTCCACCCGGACCCGGTGGCCCTTGCGGAAGAGATTCGAAGTGGACCACAGGTCGATCCGGAACTCTGTTGGCTCGCCCGGCATCAACAGCCGTGGCACAAAGCCCGGATCGTCATAGAGTGCCTCGTAGGGCGACCGGCCCTGATGAAGATCCGCCGGCTTCCACCCGGCCGCCGCGTCGCGGAACCGTGCCCGGCAGATCCCGTCGGTCAACAGGATCGCGCGCCCGTCCGGGTGGACATCGACCAGCGACGCGGTGAAGTCGGTGTCAAGCGCGGTCGATGCTGCCCAAATCGCCGCTGTCACGGGGCCCGTCACCTCGATGTCTTGCTCCAGCGGCGCCGACGTGTAGAAGAGCACGTCCTTGCGGCCCTCGATCCGCCGCCGGTCTTTCGGCCCGCCGAGATCCTTCATCTGGTAGCTGCCGCCCCAGGTCGGTAGCGGGTCCGCCGGATCGTACCGGAAGCCGTCCGGAGCTTCGGCGCCGCCCGGCGCCTCCATCGAGAGCACGCCGCCCGCCCGCAGGAAGACATCGGTCCACCGCGTGCGCGCGAGTGGCCATTCCTGCTCGCCGCGCCAGGCGTTCTCGCCCATCACGAACAGGCGCAGCGGCGGTTCGTCGTCCAAGCCGTTGCGCACGCCCTTGAGCCGGGCGTCGTACCAGCGCAGATGCTCTTCGATGATGTTCATCGCCGCGCCCGGCCCGAAAACCGCGTCGTCGAACCGGCCGTCGGCCGGAATCTGGTACTCAGGCTGGGGCCGGCCCCACGGCGCGACCTGATGGCTCCACGGTCCGATAAGGATCCGGGTGAAGCGCCGCGCGGCCTCCGGCCTCGCCTTGAGCCGCCAGCCGCGGAAGACCCGCAGCGTCTCGTTCAAGAGCGAGTCGTACCAGCCGGTCATGAAATAGGCCGGCACATCCACCCGGTCGTAGCGGTGGCGCAGCGAGTAGCCCGACCAGAAGGAATCGTAGGCCTCGTGCTCGACGACGCCCCGGAAATAGGGGCAGTCCCCGATATCGTCCCAAACCTCGTGGAGGGGAAGGCGGCGCTCGACTGCCCGCAGGTCGAGCCGCGCCAGCGCCTCGCCCTGCATCGTGCGGCCCAGCATGTTCGGGAAGAAGACGCTGTTCGCCCAGGCGATCAGCCCGTCGCAGCGGTGGTGGCCGTAATTGTCCTGCTGCGAGGCGATCGGCACGAGCGCGGCCAGGTGCGGGCTACCGTCCGGCGCGGCGCACGTCTGCGTAAAGCCCGGATAGGAGACGCCGAACGTGCCCACCCGCCCGTCACACCAGGGTTGGCGCCCGATCCAGTCGTGCGTATCCTTGCCATCGGCGATCTCGCAGACATAGGGATCCCATCGGCCGTCGGAATCGTGACGGCCGCGGCAATCCTCCAACACCACCGCATAACCTGCCTTCACAAAGCCTACGGCCCATCCGACATAGCGCGGGTCTTTGCTGTGGTAGATCGTACGCAGCAGCAGGGCCGGATAGCGCCAGGCCTCGCGCGGCCCGGCATTCGGCAGGTAGAGATCGGCCGAAAGTTCGACGCCGTCGCGCATCGGGATTCTGCACCCGAGCATGAGCCGGAATGGCTGGTCGTGAAACGAGGTCATCGGGCAAACACCCGAGGCCGAAGCGCCGTTCCTTGTGGAAGAAAGGGGTAGATTCGAGGTCTGGGCGGGATCGTGTGGCGGAACGGCGCCATGGCGTTCTGATCATACATCGAGCGCCGGTTGCGTACGCCGCTCACCATCAACCCCTGAGTCGTGGACGTCGGCGGCGTGGGACCGGCCGGGGGAAACAACCGGGTATCCAGCGTGAGTTTTTGCGCGACTCCGGAGTGGATATCTCGTACGTCGGCAACACCGCCCTTCGGGTCCCAATGGGTAGCGGCGGCGCCGAACAGAACCGCCAGATCAACTTCTTCCGTCCCGATACCTCAGCGAGGGGTAGGGCCTGAACGTGACCGTCCCCAAACCGTTTCTCGGCCTGATCACGATCCCCGGCCCCTCAGCCAGGCCGCCATCTCCAAGGCCAACCGTGGAATACGAATGTACGGCAGACCTTAGGGTCGCGGGCGCTCAGGGTCCCCGAGGATGCGTACTCCTTCCGCGCGCGCGGCGGCGGCGAGTGCCGCGTCGAGCGTCGCCAAAGGCAAATGTTCCCGTCCGGCCAACTCCAGATAGGCGGCATCGTAAATCGAAAGCCTGTGCGTACGAGCCAGCCGTAGGATCTGGCCGTCATCGGGGGCGTGATCCGTCTTCACCCTCAAGCGCGAGAGGTCTCGCAGAAATCCGGCTGTCTCCAATTCAGTGATCCTCGTGCGGCGTTCGTTGACAACCAGAATATTTCTGACTTCGAAAAACCAGAGGCAGGGCACGACCGCTTCGCCGGTCCGAACCCGCTCCAGCGCCAGATCGGCGTGCGGATGGTCTTCGTCCCTGAAGGCCCAGCAGGCCGTCAACGATGCATCTAAAACGAAGGGCATCAGTATTTGCGCCCCTCCTCCCGCGCTGAAAGCAAGTCCTTGACGGTGATACGGCGTCTACGCTTGCGGAAGGCCTGGATGCTGGCAACCGCCCGCTCCACTTCCTGCTGCCTTTGGTCCACTTCGGGCGTAATCCTCGCAATAGCACGGCCGTGGCGGGTGATGATCAGAGTTTCCCCGCGCTCTACATCATCAAGGAGTTCAGGGAGGTGAGTCTTGGCCTCGGAAGCTTGAATCACGCGCATATGTTTCAACCAGTCAAATCGACCAGTCTAACTCTACCACGGAGGACGGTTTCTTGGCGTCATCATTAAGGTTCTTCTTCGCAGGCTGGTCCTGCCTACGCCGGCGCCACGGACGCAGACGGCTTTCGCACTTCTACGCCGCCCATCTCTTCGAGGAAGTTGACGATCGCCGAGTGGTCCAGGTCGCCCTTGCCGTCGTTCATCATCGCGATCAGGGTCTGCTGTACCATGGCCGTAAACGGCAGCGACACCTTCAACGATTCGGCGGCGAGCAGCGCGTTGCGCAGGTCTTTTTGGTGCAGGCGAATGCGAAAGCCCGGCTTGAAATTGCGGCCGATCACCATGGGCGCTTTCGCGTTGAGGACCGTGCTGCCGGCCAGGCCGCCCTTGACCGCCTGAAACACGACTTCCGGATCAAGACCGGCCTTGGTCGCCAGAACCAGCGCTTCTCCCATCGCGGCGATGTTGCAGGCCACCATGATCTGGTTGGCCAGTTTAGTGACGTTGCCCGCGCCAACCGCCCCGGTCAGCGTCGCGCTGGATCCCATCGACTGGAACAACGGCAGCACCTGGTCAAACACCTCCGGCCGGCCGCCGGCCATGATGGCCAGCGTTCCGTCGATCGCTTTCGGCTCTCCGCCGCTGACGGGAGCGTCCAGGAACTCGACGCCGCGGCCGGCGCAGGCGGCCCCAACTTTCTGCGCCACCAAGGGGCTGATGGAACTCATGTCCACCACGATCGATCCGGGCTTCGCGCCCTCGAGGACGCCTTGGGGTCCAAGGATTGCCGCTTCGACCTCGGGTCCATCCGGCAGCATGGTAATGGTGACATCCGCCTTCGATGCCGCCTCGCTGGCGTTGGCGCATCGTTGCGCCCCACCGGTTGCGACCGCTTCCATCGCCTCCGGCGTGATGTCGTAAACGAACAGTTCGTGCCCGGCCTTCATCAGGTTGCGAGCCATCGGCTTGCCCATGATTCCCAGGCCGACAAAGCCAATCTTCATTGGATTCCCTCCCGCTTGCAGGTCATGTCCATTTCGGTTCCTTTCCTTTTCTGGCCTATCGTTCCGGAAACCGCCTTCTGACCGGACTCCGGACAAACCCTCGCAACCCGCTTCGCTCCGGGTCGAAGTTCCCATCGTCGGTGTAGAGGGCTTCTCCATTCTCGTTCACCCACCGGTAGCTCCACTCGTTGGAGCCGACTTCGACTTCCCTGGTGAGGGGATTGACATATTCCTCGGTGCGCATCAGGTTGTGATGCATCTGATTGTTGATCTCGGCGTTGGTCCGCCGCCGATGCTCCACAATCTCCCGCTCCAACCGCTGGACGTCCTGCTGGGTTCGCAGCGCGATTTCGTTGCGTTCCATCTGCCCGCGGATCTCTCCCTGTACCCAGCGAGGGCTCAGGCGCGTGGAACTCAGGATGACGGAAACGACGCGGCCCGCCGCCTCCAGACCTCCCGCGGAAGTGCGGATAGAAAACGTATCCTTGTTGGTCCAAAGGCCCGCGCCCGCGGCGCCCCAGTCCTGGATTGCGGTGTACAGCGCCTCCTCGCCCGCCACTCCGCCCTCCACATACTCCACCACGATCAGGGCAGCGTCGAACTGGAACAACGGCGGCAGACCCATCTGGCGGACCACCTGGTGGTAACTCTCCGCTACCCTCGGCAACGGGTACGCCCCTTTCACCAGGGCGCGCGATGGCCTGGGATGCGCCCGAGGGAAGACGATTTGCTCCAGGTACTCAACGGCCCTCAGCTTGGGCCAGACGATGGCGCCGTTGTAATTGCCGCCCGGCCGAAAGGCCATCGCCGCCGGTTGCCCACGCATGTCCACCCAATTCACTTCGGGGTACCAGCGGAGCACCGTCCGGCCGTCTCCGCTGGAAATCGTGAAATCGAGCTTGGCCGCGATGGAATTCAAAGGCCCGCCGGCGGTCAGCGGGTTGGCGCGGACAATGCCGCCGGAGACGTTCCACCCGTCAGGGACCAGAAGGGTGAAGGCGCCCTCCCGGGGCTCGGCCACCCTGCGGAAGCGAACCACCTCTCCCTGCGCGAGGGCCGCCGCCAACAGGATCAGCAAAAGCTTCATGACAGCCTCCTGCGCGCCTTGACGCTAGCAGATCCGAATCCCGAAGAACAGGTGGTGGCCTCCGGCGCGACGCTGCCCTACAATCCGGGTGTGTTCGTGTTCTTGCTGGTGGCCGGAATCCTGACTGTGATTCTGTTGTGGGGGCTCCTGTTGTGGTGGGTGCTCCGGCAGGTATTCGCGAGGCTGAGTGGGTGGAACGATCTGGCCCGCCGGTATCCGGCGGCGCGTACTCCCGCGGCGTGGCGCTGGCGCAACCAGACCGTGAAGGTCGGTCTCATCCGCTATCGCCGGGCGATGCGCGTCGCCGCGCTGCCCGACGGTTTGTACCTGGCCGAGTCGGGATTGCTGCGCCATCCGCCCTTACGCATCCCGTGGCGGGAGATCGGCCCAGGGACACCGGCGACCGTTTATGGCCGGCCCTTTATCGCAGTCGCTGTGGGCGTGCCACCAGTGGGAACCCTGGAGTTCCCGGCCGAGTTGTATCGCGCCCTGGCTCCACCCGCTTCGGTTGGCTGAGTGGAGTGCACCCCCAAAATGAAACACGGAGTTAAGGACCAAATACCCTTTGAATGGAGATACGGCTACATGACAGGGCGGGAGACGGAGAGGACGTCCTTTGTCCCGTATGCAGAGCGACCCAGCGTTTGCAGCCGGAGGAGGTGGAGGCGGAGGCGGAGTTCAGTCTCCGACCAGCGCTCCCACCGTCTTGTGGGGCGGCCCTTCAGCCCGCCCCTGGAATTCAACCGTGGCGCACGATTCCAGCGTGCATGGGAACTCTAGTTCCCCCCTGGGCCTCAACCCCGCGCCACCGCCTCACCTTTTCTTCAATAAACCCCCGCCACCGCTAGTTCCGCCGCCTCTATTGCTGCGACTTTGTCCCTGTCGGCCGCACTGCGTTCTCGCCTGCCGCCCTTGGCAACGCCCTCGCCGACGACTCCGACCCGGTGTAATTTCCCAGGAACCCCCCAAGCTTCTTTGCCGGCCTCGACATCGGCCAGCAACACGACCTCTCCGCGCTCACGGTCCTCGGCCGACACTCCCCTGGTGGTCGACGCCACCGGCGTGGGCGATGCCATCGTCGACCTCTTGCGAGGTTCATCGACTCCTCTCGTGCCGGTCATCCTCACCGGAGGCAAACGCGCCACTCACTCGGGCGGCCGTCTCCACGTGCCCAGGCACCAGTTGATCGATACCTTATGTGTGCTGTTGGAGCAGAGCAAAGTGGTCCGCCGCCTCCCAGTGGCGGACGTGTTTCGAAGCGCGGGTTTCGATTTCCGGCCGGCCGAGTTGCGCGCATTCCGAGATAACGCCCACGACGACCTGGTGACATGAATGTCGCGTTCGACGTCCCACGAAACAAGCTCACACCGCTACAGTTCGAGGTGTCCCCGAAATACGAGCTTCTTCGCCGGGTACTCGACTTCCTGATACGGGGTCGTCGAGTTGGGAATGTAGAGTTCGAACCAGACGGTTTTGTCTTCCTCCCGAACCGCGCGGGGAAACACGAGGCGCAGGAACGGATCGCTCGGTGTCGGAGGAAAGTGCCCCTCCAGTTTGTACTTCTTCCGCCCGATCCTCATCGCGCAGGATTCCTCCATCGTCCGCGCTTCCCGCCCGTCAGCGAGCGTTTGCCAGTCCCTCCACTCGACCGCCAGCACGATCACCTTCCCCGCGTGGTCCCGCAGATAGTCGGTGTATTCATCCGAAAGGCCTTGCCCTTCGGCAAGCTTGCGGTCCATCTGGAACCAACGCCGCTCCGCCTCGCTGACCGGCTTGGCGGACGCGAGATAGGTCCGCACGCCGCCCGAAGTCATCGCCACCCAGGGGGACGCGGTGAGCACCTGCACGATCTCGGCCTTGTTCCACTCCTCGGGCGCTTTCGTTTCCCAAAACGGGCCGGCCAGCCAGAGCCATAGCAGCAGGAGCGGCATCTGACTGGATTCTCGCATACCGCCGGCGCACCGGCGTTCGATAGAATTAGAGAAGCGGGGGCCCGTAGCTCAGGTGGATAGAGCATTTGCCTTCTAAGCAAAGGGTCGCTGGTTCGAGTCCAGCCGGGCCTACCATGCAACTCCCGGGAGATCTTCAATTTACCGACCTCACCGTGGGGTTGCCATTCGGATCAGATGCGGCAGTGTGCCCAGAATTGTGCCCACCCCGAACCTCGGGAGCGTCTTCTTGTGCCGTCCACATGCGCCGCATTTCTCGGTGAGTGGACGCCCCGGAGCGATGGACGTAGCGCTCCGTCGTGCTGTGGTGAGAGTGCCCGGCAACGGTTTTGAGCGTGTAGAAATCCAGGTGGCGCGCCCATTCGGTTACCCGACCAGCGACTTGTACTGCTCCTGAAAGCGCATGCCGATCACCTCACGCAGTTCGGTAATCTCGCGATGGAACTTCTTGATCTGTGCTTCGGCTTCACCAGAGGCCGCGGCGTGTGCGCCCTGAATCTTGGCGGCCTCACGCATCACCGCGTTGTACCGGATCTGCTTGACCTCGTTCTCCGACAGCGTTTTCCCAAGGCGCAGTTCCTGGATCTCGACCTCCTTGTTGAAGTCCACGATGATCAGGCGGTTGACGGTGTGGGCAGCCTCGCGCAGGCTGTCAAGTGAATTGATGATCTGACCTGCTGTGAGTTCCTGCTTGGAACGAGCGGACTCGCCCCAAAGAAAGTTGAACTGCCACCTCGGGAATGTGGCCCATGACTTGCTTTCGGATCACTGAAGATGCGATCCCGACGATTGCTTGTCGCCTCATTCCTGCTTTCCTCCGCTGCCCGCCCGGATGGCCTGGAACGGCAATCCCTCGAAGCGCAGATGATGGAGTCCACGCGGAAGCAACTCGCCTCCATTCAGATTCAGATAGAGGCTGCCAGCCGTACACGGTCCACCACCTCGGTCGCCGATCCGCAGCCATCACCCGCCGGCATGACGCGTCCTCATCTGGACTGTGATCCGTTGCCCGCGGGCGAACTGGATAGCCACATCGGAGACGCCTCTCGCCGAGAAGGTGTGCCGAAGGAACTCGTCAGAGCCGTCGTCGCTCAGGAGTCGGGCGGGCGCCCGTGCGCGGTTTCGGTCAAAGGGGCGATGGGAATCATGCAATTGATGCCGGCGACCGCCACGCAGTTCGGAGTCACCGAACCGTTCGATCCGAAACAATCCATCTCGGCGGGTACGCGTCTACTGGCTCAGTTGCTGCAGCGATACAAGGGCGACCTGAGACTCGCCCTCAGCGCCTATAACGCTGGCACGGCTCTGGTCGACCTCAACAAGGACGTACCGGTGGTTCTGGAAACACAGCAGTATGTGGAAAGCGTGCTTCGGAAACTCAAGGCGGCCGAGGGCGCACATGCGAACTTCACTCCTGCCGATTCCACCGCGCAAGAAACACCTCCGCATTGAGGTTCTCCTGTTCACGATCGGCTTCATATTTCCAGGCAGCCAGGCGTTTGGCCTTCAACATCTCAATCAACATCTGATTGCGCCGGGCCTCACGAACCCGTTCGGACTGATGCAAGATCTGCTGCTCGCATTCGCGCTGTCGCGCCGCCGCCTCGCGCTCTTTGTACTGGAGGTGAATCTCATACACCGAGAGAGATTTCAGATCCGATCCCGTCACCAGGCTGGCCCTTCGGGTCTGGTCTTCGGCAAAATTCCGCTGTTCCGCCAGTTTCGCCATTTCGGCCTGGATTGCCGCCAGCCGCTGCACGGAGTCCTTGAGCTTCTGTTGCTCGATGGTGAGCTGAGTATGTCTCCAGTGAAGGACTTTTTCCAGCCGGAAACGAAAGGCTTTCATCGCTCGTCTTCTCCCCGTGCTGTCACTCCAGTTGAGCCGCCAGCTCATTCATCCGAGCCAGCGTCTCATTGAAGGTCGTTTTTGCATGCGATTCCTGCCGGAGAAACTCCATGATCCGGGAGCGCATTCTCACGCTGCTGTCAACCTTGGGATTTGCGCCCTGCACGTGGGCGCCGAGCTGGATCAAGTCCTGCACGCCCTGGTAGGTCGCCAGAGCGTCCCGCAGCTTGTTGGCCGACGTCAGTTGATCGCGCGTCGAGATCTGGTTGGTAAGGCGGCTCACGGAGTTGAGGATGTCGATGGCAGGATAGTGGCCGGCGCTGGCAAGTTCGCGCGACAGAACAATGTGGCCGTCCAGGATGCTGCGAACGGCATCGCAGATGGGCTCATTGAAGTCGTCGGCCTCGACCAACACGGTGAAGAAGCCGGTAATGGACCCTGTCTGGAAGTTTCCCGCCCGCTCGAAGATTTTCGGAAGCAGCGCAAACACGGAAGGCGTGTACCCCTTCTGACTGGGCGGTTCGCCGGCGGCGAGGCCGATTTCGCGCTGGGCCATGGCAAGCCGGGTCACCGAATCCATGACGAGAAGCACGTTGGCTCCCTGGTCGCGGAAGTATTCGGCGATGGCGAGCGCGACAAAACAGGCCCGAATGCGGACGGGGGCCGGACGGTCCGAGGTGGCTACCACGACCACGGAGCGGGCGCGTCCTTCGGGGCCAAGGTCGTGGTCGAGAAAGGCGCGAACCTCGCGATTGCGCTCCCCGATGAGCGCAATGACCGTCACATCCGCGCTATTGTGGCGGGACATGTTTCCAAGCAGCGTGCTCTTGCCGACGCCGCTGCCTCCGAACAACCCAATCCGTTGTCCATACCCGCAGGGCAGCAGCCCGTCGATGGCGCGGATCCCGGTCACCAGCCGTTCGTTGATGTGCTCGCGCGAAAGCGGATTCGGTGGAACCTGATAGAGGCTGTAGGTGGTTTCTCCTTCGATGCGCGGACCCGCGTCGAGCGGCCGTCCGAAACCGTCCAGGACGCGGCCGAGTAGTGAGGGGCCAACCGCAAGGCGCGCGTCCTGATTACGGCCGACCACACGGGCCCCCAGATGGAGCCCGTCGATCTCCTCGAGCGGCATCGACAGCACGTGGCCGTTCCTGAAGCCGATGACCTGAGCGCGCACCGAGCGTCCGCCGGGAACCTCGATCTCGCAGAAGTCGCCGACCGACACCGCCGGGCCGCGCGATTCGACTAGAAGCCCGACCACCTGAACCACTTCGCCTGCCCAACAGAGGGTATCGATACGGCCCAATTCCGCCTCGTATCCCGAGAGAGGCACGGTCTCAGCCATGAGATTCATCGGGCCTCCAACCGGTCGACGAAGCCGCGCTCGATCTCGCGCAATTGCGTGTCAATCGAGGCGTCCAGGACTCCCTGACTCGTTACGAGCAGAACATCGCCTTCGCGCAATGTCGGATCGGCGGACACCTGCGCGCGCCCGCCCAGACCCTCTCGTTCCAGCGCCCTTGTCAATGCCGGCTCGATCGCCGGGTGGGTGCGGATCTGGTGCAGGTCGCGGTGTTCCAGCCGTTCGAGCGCGGCCTTCACGACCCCGTGCATGGCTTCCGAATCGAGCGTCACCTCGCGGTGGAGAATCCGTTTTGCAATCGAAAGCGACAGGCGCACCAAGTCCACTTCAGCCTGCCACAGGATCCGGCGCCGGTGTTCGGCGAGAGCCGCGATGCTTTCCGCCAACCGTTCCACCACAGGCTGCACCTGACTCCGTGTGGCTTCCGTCCCCTGGGCTTCCCCATCATGAAAGCCGGACTCGTAGGCTTCCCTCTGCCGGCGTTCGAAATCCTCCGGAGGCGGTGCCGCCTTCACGGGGCGTGGTGCGCTGGGAGCGGGCGTGGTTCGGCCTCCCCGGGCTGCCGGCCCAAGCGAGACCGTCCTCCAAGGGAAAGGAACTGCGGCGGCCTCTTCGCTGCCGGAAAGCACCTTAGACGACATAGCCGTCTCCGCCCCCGCCCTTGAGGCTCAACTGGCCCTGAGCCTCCATCTGCCGGACCACGGCGATGATCTTCTGTTGCGCAACTTCGACTTCGCGAATCCGTACCGGCCCGGCGGCTTCCATGTCCTCTCGTAGCATCTCGGCCCCCCGTTGCGACATACATTGCATGAAATGGTTGCGCAATTGTTCGCTGGTTCCCTTCAGCGCAACGATCAGCAGCTTCCGGTCGATCTTCGACAGAATCTCTTTCATCGCGTTCGTGTCGAGCATCAGCAGATCCTCGAACACAAACATGTAGTGGCGGATCGCCTCGGCCAGGTTGGTGTCCTGTTCCTCGATTTCGTTGAGCACCGAGGCCGACAGCGTGCTGTCCAGGCTGTTCAGGATTTCAGCAACCGTGCGAACGCCGCTAAACGACTCGCGGCCCAGTTCTCCCAGGGATTTCATCTTGTGTCCAATGAAGGCCACAATGCGCTGGACGACCTCGGGCGAGAGTTGGTCCAAGGTCGCCATTCTCATCGTGACGTCCCTTCGCAAGGTCGAGCTGAAGTGCCGAAGGAGTTCCGCGGCATGAGCAACTTTGAGACGGGAGAGCACAATCGCGATGGTTTGAGGGTGCTCGGACTGAAGCAACTGAGCCAGTTGCTGCGGGTCCGCATTGCGGAGCGACTCGACGTGCGCCGCCTCCGGCCCTCTGGATCTGGGCAGTCGTTCGAGGAGTTTCTGCGCGGTATCCAGCCCGAATGCGTGAGTCAGCATCTTGCCGGCGAAGTCGAATCCGCCGCGGCCTGAGAAGCCGGCCTCGGCAATCCGGGAAAACTCGAGCAGGACCCTCTCAGCCAACTCCGGCGGGACCCTTTGAAGTTGAGCGACAGCCTTGCTCGCCTGCTGGATCTCCTCCTCGCTGAGTTGTTTGAGAATCTCCGCGCTGGCCTGCTCTCCGAGCGTCACCATCAGAATGGCGGTCTTCTCCAGGCCGGTCAGTGTGGTGCGCTGAGGTGTTTGCGCTGGGGTCATGTGAGTTCCTCGCTAGGGTTGCGCGTTCTGACCGGCAAGCCAGTCCCGGACAATGCGCGCGTACAATTCCGAATCTGCCCTGGCACCTTCGCGCAGGGAGGCTGCGATCGTTTCGAGCCTGACTTGGGGCGGGGCTTGCAGAAGTCGTTCCGGTGCCGCGTCACTGTCAGCGAGCGCTGCCGGACTTTCAACTCCACCTTGTGGGAGGGCGTTCTCGGGGCCCGCGGTGTCGCCCACGGTTGAGGCAGGCAGGGAAGGCAGCGCTACAACGGTTGCGGCGTTTCTTCTCTCGCGTCTCCTCGCGGAGCGGCGCATCAGCAGCCCGATGACGACGAGCAGGAGCAGGAGAACCGCGCCGCCGATCGACAAGTATTCCGGCTTCTTTATCAATTGCTGCAAGGTGTCGTACTTGGCCGGCGGCGGTGCGGAGGCGGGCGGCGGGGCGGGCACCGCGGCCGGCGGTTCGCTGTATTGTGAAGTGTCGAACGCGAGAGTCTCCACGATCAACTGATCGCCTCGCTGTTCATTGAACCCGATCACACCGGCGATCAGTTCGCGAACTTTCTCCAGCCTCTCCCGAGGAGGCGGGGTCAACACACGCTTGGCATTCGCCCCTTGGCCCTGCCACTGCACGTCGTGGTCGACGAGGACCGACACGGACACCCGCCGAATCGTTCCCTGCGGGAGTTTGACGCGCTTCATCGTGCGGCTGGACTGGAACGTGATGTTCTCGGTTTTCCGGGAGAATCCGCTGTTCGATGCGCCGGGCTTCGAGGTCGGACGAGGCAGCGCGGAAGGTGTTCCCGGCACGCCGGTCGCCCCAATGGCTCCGCTACTGATGTCCTCGGACTTCTGCGAGGTGAGCATCACCGATTTGGACGGGTCCACGATCTCCTCGCTCTGCTCCCCGCTCGAAAAGTCGCACTCCACCGAAACGCCCGTACGAAACTTCCCGGCTCCGAACAGCGGCTCGATCGTGCCGGCGATCTTTGCCGCCAGCGCCCGTTCGATTCTCTCGCGGTATTCCAGCGATGCGTCGGAAGGCTCCGGCGAATCCGCGCCGGCCTGCTGAACCTTCGGCCGGCTGAGCAGGTTGCCGCGCATGTCCAGCACCGAAACCGATTCGGGTTTCAAACCCTCGACGGCGCTGGCGATCAGATGCGAGATCGCCAGAACACTCTGCTGCCCGAGGCGTTGGCCGGGCTTCAGTTTCACCAGGACGCTGGCCTTGGCCGGCTCTCTGGCCTCGGAGAAGACCGAGTTCTTCGGCAGGGTCACGTGCACTCGCGCGTGCTCCACCTCCGCCAGCGACATGACCGATCGTTCCAGTTCGCCTTCCAGCGCCCGCCGGTAGTTGACGTGTTCGGTAAACTCCGTCGCTCCGAAGTTGCTGCGATCGAACAGCTCAAAGCCGATACGGCCGGACTTCGGCAGCCCTGCCCCGGCCATCTCCAGCCGCAGTTCAGCCACTCGGGCCGAGGGTGCCATGACGGTGGACCCGTTTTCAGCGACCCGATAAGCTACGCCGTTTTCCTTGAGTTTTTGCAGAATCGCCAGGGCGTCCTCGGGCGACATCGATTTGAACAAAGGCCGGAAGTCACTCTCCTCCTGCCATCGCAGCAGTGCGGTGATCCCACCTCCCACCACCAGGAGAGAGACGAGAAGGCCGATTTTCTGTCGATTCGAGAGTCCGGCAAACAGCTTTCTGAACTGGTCCATAGCGGGATATCCCTGCCCGGTGGCGCCCCTTCAAGTCAATGGATCAGACTTGCATCCGCATGATTTCCTGATATGCCTGGACTACCTTGTTTCGTACCTGCTGGAAGAGTTCGAATTGGAGTTCGGCGCGCTGGGTGGCCAGAATCACCGAATGAAGCTCCTCGGTCTCCCCGGATAGGAATTGCTGTGTCAGTTGGCCGGCGCTGGACCGGGCCTGCTCGACCTCCCGGATCACATTTCCGAGGAGTTCTTTGAAGTTCGTCCCGGCGCCTTGGGATCGAGATCCTTCGATCCGGCTCAGGTCGGGCACTTCAACATGCGGGACGTGGGAAAGAGGTGAAATCATCGCGAGGCTCCATTCTTAGCGGAACAGGTCGAGCGACCTCTGAATCATGTCCTTCACCGCCGAGATCGCCGCCACGTTGGCCTGGTACGAGCGGGAGGTGTTCATCAGGTTCACCATGTCTTCAGCCGGGTTGCCGCGCGGGAAGGCGACATAGCCGCCGGCGTCCGCGTCCGGGTGGCCGGGCAGGTACCGCCGTTCCGGGTCGCGACTGTCGACGTTCACCTCGGCCACCGAGACCCCGACGGACTGCTCCCGCAGTCGGCTGCTGAACATCGTGGCAAACTCCGAGGTCATTGCCTGGCTAGCAAACACGACTTCCTTGCGCCGGTACGGTCCCCCTTCCGGCGTCCGGGTGGTCTCCGCGTTGGCGAGGTTTTCCACCAGAACCTCGGCGCGCTCTCGTTGGGCGGCCATGCCGGACGCGCTGACGGCGATTGCGGAAAAGAGACTCATCCGTTCCTTCCTTCCTGAATGGCCGAGCGAACCGTGCGAACTTCTGCTCGCACCAGGTTGGCGGCGATGTTGAAGCGCAGGGCGTTTTCCGCCAGCAACCGCGTCTCACGGTCGAGGCTGACGTTGTTGCCGTCGGTTTTGACCGTCAGGCCGGCAACCTCCCGAGGAGTTGGCGCCGTGCCTCCGGCCAGGCTTTGGAACTCGGCTTGGAAGTCGAGGTCTTTGGTCGTGTAGCCCGGCGTGTCCACATTGGCGAGGTTCGACGCCACCAGCCGCTGCCGGGCACTGAGCATGGTCATATAGCGAACGATCCCGGAGACTCCGTCAAGCATGACAGTGAAGAGGGTGCAATCGGATTGCCAGTGTGGATGTGGGTAATCGCTTGGACTTCGGGTGGCCTTCCGTCGAAAACCTGACGGTTGGAAGTTGAGATCTCGACAGAACTGTATCAGCCTCGGTACTGCCAACTGGGCGGCACCGGTGCGGCCTGGCGGCTGTAGCGGGCCGAACTCGCAACCTGTGAAAGCTGGCCGGCGATTTGCGCCCGCGCGGCATGGCTGACGCGCAAACCCCAGGCGACCAATTGCAACCCTTCCGACACCACCTGCGCGGTCTGGTCCGGAGCGTCCCCACGGGACTGCCACCGCTGTTCGATGGTTCGGACGTACTCCGCCAGAATCTCTCGAGCTCGGTCGAAGTCCTCGGCGGCAAGAGCGGCTCGAAAGCCCTGCTCCACTTCGGCGAGATCCTGCCGTGGCGGTGTCAATTCGATGCCCCCCTCATGGCTTCGATCAGGCCGTTCATATACGTCGCCTGCTGTTCCAGTGAAGCGATGAGGGCGTCGGCGGCGGCCATTCGCGCATTCAGCGCATCCCTCAGGAACTGGATTCGCTCCTCTTCGACGCGGATCCTCAGATCCTGCGACTGGATTTGTTGATCCATCTGGCCGATCGCGGTGTTCAGCAGGCCGTTGGTGGAGTCGTCTACGGTCTTCAGGAAGTCGGTCGCGGACTGCAGGAAGCCGCTCGCATCGGGCTCGCCAAGAAAGTCGAATACGGCCTGAGAATCCGCCTCCATGGCGGACTGAAAGAATTCCGAATCCAGCGAGAGTCTTCCCGTCTGGTCGAAGGCGATGCCGAGCGCGGCCAGCGACGACAGGGCATCTGTGCCGTTCGAATACGCGGCAACACCCCGGAGGGTATCCGAAAGGGTGGAAAGCAAGCTCTGCCCCGCCAGTGCGCCTCCGGATTGGCCCCTGTGCTTGTCGATCTCGCCCACAGCCTCGTTGAAGGTCTTCACAAAAGCGCCCAGCGCCTCTTCAATCGCGGAAGCGCTGCGTCCGACGGTGATCTCCGTCTCGCCGGTCTTTAGCAGATCGACCTCGACTCCCGGAGCGATGGTGACCGTATGGAAATCACTCTCGATCGGCGACGCGGGTCCGCCGTTTACCCGGTATTGTGCGGGGGTTCCGGTGACCAGCGTGTCGAGCACGTTCTGGCTTCCGTCGGAGAGGGCGACGGTTGCGGACCCCAGGCGGGCCGCCCTGACCGACAGGCGATAGTCCGGATTCGCGCTTGACCCGACATTGACCACAGAGGCGGATACCCCGGCATTGGCGCCATTGATTTTCTGCGCCAGTTCCGAGAGGCTCCCCGTGGTCAGACCGATCGTGTGATCGACGCCGTCCACGGTCAGCACAAAACTGGAGGAAGAGCTGATGTTCTGTGTGGCCGCATCGGTCACGCGGATCAACCCCTCGGAGCTGAACGCCGTGGTACGCGAGCCGAGGCTGACAACCTCCAGGTTGTAAGTGGACTCGGTGGCGCCGACGTCGATTCGCGCCCGAGCCACAGTATTGTCCGAGAAGGTTGCGTCCAGCGCACCGGCGGAAGCCACCGCCGCCAGGTTCGTCACCGAGGTCTGCAAGGCGGAGAACTTGCTCTCCAGCGTCTTCAGGGCCGCCGACTGATCGGCGAGGCTCGTCTTTTGCGTTTTGAGCTGGTTCAACGGAAGTGAGGCTATCGCCACGCTTCGTTCGATCACCTGAAGGAAATCATTAGCGAATCGACTGTTGCCCGCGGAAATTGTATTCGACATGATCGCCACTCAAAACATCAGGCCGGCCATTTGCGATGGCCGGCCCAAGTTCCGTCACGGTAGTGCTACCTCAACAGCGCCAGGACCGCCTGAGGCGCGACGTTCGCCTGCGCCATCGCCGCAAGGGACGACTGCTGGAGCACTTGCGCCTTGGTGAGGTTCGCCGCTTCCGCCGCGACGTCCGCGTCGCGAATGCGGGCCTCTCCAGCCGAGTAACTGGAGATCTGTGCCTGCGCCAGTTGGATTGCGTACTGAAGCAGGTTCTGGCCGGTTCCGACGCGGCCCTGCACCTGACCCAGGTCCGTGACGGCGGTTTTCACCAGAGCCAACGCCGCAGTCGCGTTCCCCACGGTGTCGATTGTGGTGCCCGCCACCAAGCCAAGACCGGCGGCGTCAACCTGGTTGGTCGCGCCGCTTAAGTCGACCGACACCGCCGAGTCCGCGGCCGTGGACCCACCGCCGATGTAAACGTTCAGATTTACGTTCCACGTTCCGCCGGCATCCAAGCCGACGTTCGCGGCCTGACGGTCAATTTCGCTCAGCAGCGTGGTGAATTCGTTGTTCAACGTCGCACGGTCGCCGGTGAAGGTCCCCGTCACGGACTGCGTGGCCAGCGTCTTCAGCCGGTCGATGATCTTGGAGATGTTGTTGAGCCCGCCGTCGATGATCTGAAGCGTGCTGACGCCATCGCTGGCATTGCGGACCCCCTGGGTCAATTCGGCGATATCGCTGCGAAACTTGTTGGCCACCGCGAGACCGGCGGCGTCGTCTCCGGAAGCGTTAATCCGGAAGCCGGAAGTGAGTCGCTGGATAGTCCGGTTTTGGAATTCGTTGTTTACCCGCAGGTTCTCCTGCGCGACAATGGAACTGACATTGGTTTGAATCGAGATCGACATAGCATGTTCCTTCAGCGCTTTCTTTCTTCGGCTTCCTTGCCGAATCAGCCTTTTCAGTGGCACCTCTCATGTCGCGGGAACCGCGGAACTTTCTAGCAGCTTTCCGGCGCACCGCGTGAAATTGTTACTGATGCCGTGAAGTACCAGACGCCGCTTTTGTCTCCGGCAGGGTGCTTAGTCGATTCAGCAGGACGATGTCGACCCGGCGGTTTCGAGCCCGTCCTTCCGGCGTGTCGTTGGAACCTAACGGGACCCGATCCGCATAGCCGGCAACGGCCAGCCGGTCCTCTTTTACGTCAAACCGTTCCGTCAGGGTTTTTAGCATAGCGATGCTCCGCGCCGCCGACAGATCCCAGTTGCTGGGAAACCGCGCCGTGTGGATGGGCACCGAGTCCGTGTGGCCTTCCAACCGAATCGGGCTGGAAATGGAGTTGAGAGCCTTCGAAAGTTTGGCGATGATCGGATAGCTATCCGGATCAACGACGTCCTCGCCCGAGGGGAAGAAGGCCGCTTCGCGCAGGCTGACCACCAGGCCTCTCGGCTGGAGGCTGATCTCCAGTTTCCCGGCGCGGATTTCCTCCTCGAACTCTTTGCTGAGGGCGCGAACCGAGGGGAGCAGTTCCACGATCTCCGGGGGAGGATCGTTCTTCGCGGCTCTCTGAGCCCCACCTGGCCCCTTCATCATCGCGTTCCCCTGCCCCTTGTCGTCCACCGTTCCGCCCAGCACTTTGGCCACGGCGGCGCGCACGCTCGACGACGTGCCCTGCTCCAGTGCCCGTTCAATCGCATCCGACACTTGCTTAGCCCGGCCCTTGTCCGCCTGCGAAGAGGCGAACATGACCACAAAAAAGGCAAACAGCAAGGTGATGAAATCCGCGTAGGAGACCAACCACCGTTCGTGGTTCTCGTGAGAGGCTGGCTTTTTTTTTCGCATACCCGATCCGGTTCAGGCCGAAGCGGCTCGCGCCGCCGTTCCCGCCGGAGCGGCGCCCTTGGATTCTTTCGCTTTGC
>CAZGUX010000097.1:0-9597 GCA_964529305.1 uncultured Solibacteraceae bacterium
ATAGCCGCGCGCGGCAAAGTGCTGCGCCCAGGTCAGGTAGCGCTCGTCCATCTTGTTGTACGGCGTGTTGATCAGAAACACAGGAAACCTGCCGGGAGCGTCGGGCCGGTACACGACCGCGCGCAGGACGACCCCGTCACGGGCGGGAATCTCCGCGATCCCGAACTTGAGCTTTCCGTGATAGGAGGGGGGAGCGAGCTTCCCACTCCACGGTCTTGTCATGTCAGCAGCGTCCAGCATGGTGAGACTCAACAGGATTCCAATGGCGGCTCGCCTCTTCACAGTGTCTCCTTCACACGGCCACCGGCCGTACGGCCTCGGCGATGGCGTCGAGGGCCAGGTCGATATCCACTTCACGGATGTCGCAGTGGGTGACGAATCGAATGCGCCCGTCGTCGGTGGGGTTCACCAGAACCCCTCGCTGGCGCAGGGCCGCGCAGGTATCGGATGCGTCCAGGCCGGCGCCCAACTCGACGATCACGATGTTCGTCACCACGCGCTCGGGCTCGAGGAGGAAGCCGGACAGTACGGCCAATCCGTTCGCGAGACGCCGGGCATTGGCGTGGTCGAGCGCCAGTTGCGGCAGCATGTGATCGAGGCCGTAGAGGCACGCCGCGGCCAGGATGCCCGGCTGGTGAATCGCGCCTCCGACCAGCTTGCGCGCCGTGCGAGCCCGCGCCACGAACTCGCTGCTCCCGGCAACGATCGCTCCCGCGGGCGCGCCCAGGCCTTTGGCGAAGTCGATCATGACGGAGTCGAAGCCGGAAGCCAGTTCCGCCATCGTCCGGCAGCTGGCGACGGCGGCATTGGCCAGACGCGCGCCATCCAGATGAGTGCGAAGTCCAGCCTGCTGAGCCTCCCGGCACAACTCCGCGGTCGGGTCGAAATCGGGGATCGCGCCGCCCGCGAAGTTGTGGGTGTTCTCCACCGTCACCAGTCGCGTCTGCGAACGCCCCTTCGGGCGAATCCGCTTCCGCACTTCCGCCCACGTCAGCGTCCCGTTGCGATCCCCGCGAATGGGCCGCGCCAGCAGGCCGCAGAGCGATGCCATACCGGCCAGTTCACAGTCGTAGATATGGCTTTGTTCTTCCAGGATCACTTCCTCGCCGGGCTGCGTGTGCGCCCGCAGCGAGATCAGGTTGCCCATCGTGCCGGTGGGGACGAACACCGCGGCTTGTTTGCCGAGCAGGCTCGCGACCCGCTCCTCGAGCGCATTGACGGTGGCATCTTCCTGGTGGAGATCCTCCCCCACGGATGCCTCCGCCATCGCCTGCCGCATTCCGGCCGATGGTTGTGTCACCGTATCGCTGCGAAGGTCGATCGTCTTACGTTCCGGGAGTTGCATAGGGGGCTCCGAGTTCGACACAATTAGCCCACGGCATTTCGAAAGCTTTCACATAATACTGCAAACCCGAGGACAGCATCTTGGCACTCCTGGCAGGTATCGCACGCACGACGATCAACCCCCCGCTCGACATTCCCAGCGGCATGTGGATGGCGCAAAAACACGTCCGGGGCGAGGGTCTGGACATGGACCACTACTGCACGGCGCTCGTTCTGGAGGACGGCGGCCAGCGCGTGGTGTTGCTCGACCTCGACCTCTGCTTTCTTCCCGACAGCCTTTGTTCAGCCATCCGGGAAGCCGCATCCCAGGCGGCCGGCGTTCCGCCTGAACGGGTTCTGCCCTTCTGCAGCCACTCGCACGCCGGGCCCGTGGTGATGGAGTTCTACCGGGGCGAGGGCGAGGATCGCGTTCGCAGCTACATCGATTCGCTGCCGCACTGGATTGCGGGAGCGGCTGCCCGCGCGGTCGCGGCGCTCACCCCGGTGCACGTCGCGGCCGGCGCGGGCCGAAGCGATGTGGGCGTCAACCGCGATCTGCAGGTCAACGGCCGCATTGTCTGCGGGGTGAACCCGGAGGGAATCGCCGACACCGACGTGATGGTGCTGCGCATCGATTCCACGGCCGGCCAGCCTCTGGCCTGCCTGCTCAACTACGCCTGCCACCCGACCGTGCTCGGACCCGGTAACCGATTGATCAGCCCGGACTACCCGGGCCACGCCCGCCGCACGGTGGAACTCAACACCGGCGCCCTCTGTTTCTTCCTGCAGGGCGCCGCGGGCGACATGGGGCCGGTCGAGACCTTTGTACCCAAAGTCGAAGTGGCGCGCCGCCTGGGGGCGCGCCTCGGCCTGGAGGCCGCCCGCGTCTTCCTGACCCTCGACCCGAGGCCGGTGACGCGTCGGTTGAAGAACGTCATCGCCTCGGGGGCGCCCCTGGCCGAGTACGAGGAGGTCGCGCTCGACGTGCCGCCTCCCTCGCTGGCGATCCGCTCGGAAGCGGTGGACCTACCCACGCGGTCGCCGTTTTCCGATGTGTACGAACACGCGCCGCGCCAATTCGCCGAAGCCTCCGCGGAACTGCAGCGGCTCGAACGGGAGGGCGCGGGCAAGGTCGAGGTCGCCTCGGCTCTCCAGCGGGTGGTCCGGCTGAAGCTTCGCGCCAGCCGAATGGAGAGCTACCGGGGACGGCCTTCCCTTCCAGTCGAGATGCACGCGATCCGCCTGGGCGACACGGCGATCGTGGCCATGGCCGGGGAGCCCTATTGCTCGATCGCGATCGATCTCAAGCGCGGCTCACCCTTCCCCGGCAAGACGCTGGTCGCCGGATATCTGGGCGGGGACATGATGTACATCTGCAGTGAAGAGGCCTTCGGACACGACTCCCCGCCCATGCAGGTGGACAATTCACCTTATGCGCCTTCGGCCGCCGCCATCGCTACCGAGGCAGCGGGCAACCTGCTCCACGAAGTCGCGGGAGACCGTCGATGATCGGGACCGCCGACGCCGTTGTCATCGGGGGCGGCATCATGGGCGCCAGCACGGCGTATTTCCTGGCCAAACTCGGCTTCGGCAAGGTCGTGCTGCTCGAAAAGAACCTGCCCGCGTCGGGCTCCACGGGGCACTCGGCCGCCAACGTTCGCCAGCACTATTCCAACGAAGTCACGGTCCGGCTGGCCAAGCGCGCCGTCGGCATGTTCTCCCGGTTCGACGAAGAACTGGGCTACCCGTGCGGCTTCCAGCAGGTGGGGTACATGATCATGGCGCGCGACACGGACCGGCCGGCGATCGAACATGTCGTGCGACTGCAGCAGAGCCTCGGCGTGGATGCCCGTTTGATCAGCGTGGACGAGATTCGCGAACTCGCGCCCCAGGCCGACCTGCATCACGTCACCTGCGGCTGCTACGAACGGCTGAGCGGCTACGCCGATCCGCGCGCGACCGTCTACGCGCTGGCCCATCGCGCAAAGGAACTGGGAGCGGTGGTGGAACCCATGACCGAAGTCCGCGGCATCCACCGTCAAGGCGATCGGATCACCGGTGTCGCGACCAGCCGCGGCGCCATTTCCACGCCCGTGGTGATCAACTGCGCCGGGCCCTGGGCCGGCAAGATCGGGGAGATGGTGGGCATCCGTTACTCGCTGCGGTTCAGCCGCGAACTGGACGTGAAGTTCCAGCTTCCGCGGACGCACGGCCGCTTTCCGGTGACTGCCGACCCTCACAACGGCAGCTACTTCCGGCCGCAGACGGGCGGCTTCGCCGTCGCCGGGCTGGCGTTCCCCAAAGATCTGGAGCCCTGCGACCCGGACCATTACCAGGAAAAGACCTCCGACTCCGAAATCGATTTTATCTCGTCGAAGCTGACCAACCGGATGCCGCAAATGGCCGACGGCCTCCCGGTCGCGGGATGGGCGGGCGTCTACAGCATCACGGACGACTGGCACCCGATTGTGGGCGACGTGCAAGGCCTGGACGGCTACCATCACTTCATGGGCGGAAGCGGCCACGGGTTCAAGATCGCGCCTCCCATTGGAGAAGCGCTGGCCGACCTGATCGCGGGGCGCAAGCCGGTGATCGACATTTCCCGCCTGCACTACTCGCGTTTTGCCAAGGGCGAAGATTTCCGGTCTGCCTGGGGGCCTGGAAACCGCGCCTGATCTTCGACCTGCCGGATTTCCTGGCCGGCCCGGCAGGCTCGGCCGGGTCGCTGCGCCGGAATTTTTTTTATCGAAACAGAACGGCTCGAAATCGGGCCTAAGTAACTGACTGAGAGAGAGATCGGAGTTTGGGGTCAATCGAAACACAACGAAACAAATCGAGCCAAACGAAACAACCTTGCAGAGATCCAGGGCCTCGCTGCCGGCCAGGGGCCCGGCTGCGGGAGAGGGCGCGCGCCAGCCCCACCAAGAGTTCGAAGAGTTGCCTGGTTCCTGGATCAGTGCTCACGCTCGGTCAGGCCTCCTACTCTCACCGTGGCATGGCGATCCAAGGTCAAGAGCTTTCGGCGCAATTCAATTTACGATAAATCGTGGAAATTCAAGAAGATGATGGACCCAAGATTTATTTGCAACCCTTGTGAACGGCAAATCGGCGATTTGCGGAAACCAGGGAAGGAGGAGTAGACCGGGGGCTAACTCGATGGGTTTCAGTAGCTTCAGTATGATATCGGCGTGGGAAGGGCGGCCCGCAAATTCGAGCAGTTTCGGCGAGTGGGGCGTCATTGCCAGCCGTTTGGTGACGCCCAAGCTAACTGTCGGCGAGCGGAGGAAGACAACCCGGCGGCCAATGGGCTGGTTCGTGTCCGTGGAACGGGCTCCGAAATCCAGCACCGGGACTGGACGAACATAGCCCCTGCCCGCGGCCAGAGGAGAGTACTCGAGCACGGCACCGTACCCGGAGTGAAGTCCCTCGCGCCAAGCCGACGCCTTTTCACACTTACATTCCTCAGGTCATTTAGCCGAGTCAAGACTGGAGGGCCACTCGACCGAGATTTGGAGGATTTTGCTAATTTCTCGTAGGCTTTCTCTCACGCCCTTCCTCTCCTGGCGGGTACAGTTAACTCATGACTGAAATATTTTCGCAGACCCCTTCACGCATTCCGATCTCTTCCTCAACATGGTTCATCACGGGTGTCAGCCGTGGCCTTGGCCGCAATATTGCCGAGGAAGTGATGCGGCGTGGTGGCAGGGTAGCCGGCACGGTCCGCAAGCTCGCGGATGCTGATGAGCTGAAGAAGCAGTTTCCCGGTCAGCTTTGGATCAGAGTGCTCGATTTGTCCGATTTAGCGAATATCGCGAATACCTTTCAGGCGGCCGCCGGGCAATTCGGCCGGGTCCACGCGGTGGTCAGCAATGCCGCATATAGCCTGTTGGGCGCTGCGGAAGAACTCCAGATCGATGCGATCCGGCACATTGTGGATACCAATCTCATCGGGTCGATCGAACTGGCGCGGGCGGCTGTCGCGCACATGCGTCCGCTTGGTGGCGGACGTATTGTCCAGATCTCCAGTGGCGCTGGACAGGCTTCCTTCCCCGGGCTCTCGCTTTATTGCGCGACCAAGTGGGGTATCGAGGGCTTCTTCGAATCGCTGGCGCAGGAGGTTGCCGAGTTCGGAATCCACACGACCCTCGTCGAACCGGGTGCGATCCGGACCGACTTCGGGGCCTCAGGCGTTCTTAGCCCGGAGTTGGACGCCTACCGCGAAGGCCCGGCCGGCACGCTGCGAACGATGGCACGGGCCGGCTACTCCGCGCCGGGAGATCCAGCAAAGATGGCGAAAGCCATTGTGGATACATTCGAAGCCGAGGCGGCACCGCCCCGCCTGGCTCTTGGGCCGGATGTCTACGGTTATGTCAAGGCGGCATTGACTCGCAGGCTCGAGCAGATCGAGGCCCACAGGAGCCTCACGATGTCGACCGACTGCGACGATGTCCAGGCCCGGTAACATACGATAGATGCGCTCGCCCGCTCCACTCTGGGAAGAGGCCCGATCAATTCTTGTTCGGCACTGCGCGGAGGATCGTCTCTCCATGTCCGTGATGCCCGGTGTCCATCTCATGCGGTTCGGATGGACGAGCCTGCCCCTTGTCTCGACGCAATTCCCGTGCATGGCGCTGGTGCTTCAGGGGACCAAAAGCATTGAGTTCGGTGGAGCGCATCTCGAGTACGGCGAGGGACAGTACCTTCTTGCTTCCATCGATATGCCGGCCATTTCCAGGATCGTGAACGCGAGCAAAACGCAACCTCTCCTGTCAGTGGCTGTTCAGATTGACTTTGTGGAACTGGGTGAGGTGATGCAGCGCTGCGACGCGCTGCCGAGGTTGAGTCCTCAACCTGGGATAACGGTCTTCGCAGTAGATTTCGAACTTCTGGAAGCCGTCCTTCGGCTTCTTCGCCTGCTGGACACGCCGGACCATGCCAGACCCCTGGCGCCGCTGGTCCGGCAGGAAATTCTGTATCGCCTGCTCTCAGGTCCGTCAGGCTCCCGGCTGCTGGAGATGTGCCGGAACGGCAGTCCGTCCAACCGCATTGCCGAAGCGGCCGGCTGGATACGGAAACACTTTGCGGAGGGTTTCATGATCGGGGAACTGGCTCACCACGTAGGGATGAGTCCATCTTCATTCCACCAACATTTCAAAGCCGTCACTGGCATGACGCCAGTTCAGTATCAAAGGCGCATCCGTCTTTACGAGGCGAGGAGAAGCCTGCTTTTCGACTCCCTCGACATTGGTGAGGCGAGCTTCAGAGCCGGTTATCAAAGTCGCTCTCAGTTCAGCAAAGATTATCGCCAATACTTCGGTCGTCTTCCGAAGGACGACATTGCCGCGCTCTCGCACGAAGGAGTCAATTTCGAGGCATACACACCCGAAGCATCGATCCGCGCATAGCGATCGCATGTCCGTCAAGAACCACCCAAGGACTCCCGTGCTCAGGATCCTCAGGTCTTTTCTAACGACGCGGGTCCATCCGCGTGTCAAGCATCCAAGGGGCCGCACAATGGCTCCGCTACGTCTCCGCTTGACGCTTTCGGCCGCGGTTCGACGATCTCGTGCTTACCGGTGCTGATCGCTTCCGTCGTTCAAGAGGCTGGCCGCCAGAGAGGAATCGGTCAATGCGGCCGATGAAGGCCAGCGTGGTTTTTTCGATGGTAGCCGTCAAGGCATCCGGGTCGTCGAGGTCGAATTTCGAAGCGAGGTCGCACTCAAGGATGGAGTCGACACCTTTCGCCGGCGCAACCACACGGTACCCGGGCCATTGGCCGTCTTTCACCAGCATCCAATACCGCCGTTGAACGTCCCGGTTGCGCCCTGCAAGCCAGGCTTCAAATCGGAAGGCGTCGTAGTTGAAGAGAATCGCGATCTTCAGGTTGTGCTGCCGGAGCGACTGGGGGAAGAGCGCAAAGTAGGTCATGTCCATATATCCCTGATAGAGACCGGACACCGAGGAATCGCCGAGCTTGTTGTTGAAGTGTGTTCGCAGCCCCATCATGTACGAGAGGAGTGCCCGGTAAGCCCTCTGGATCGATCCTTCTTCCAGTAGCCGCCGAAATTCCTCCATGCTGTCTCGCTTCGATCGCATCCCAGCCTCCTGTCTTAGTCCGACCGGCAACGCGGATTTGCGCGCCCATTTTGACGGGCGGGCGGAGAGTCAGTCAAATTTGCAGCATATTGCAAGCTGGTACGTTCGGCAAGAGCGACGACGCCCCGATTTTTCGGTTTATGCGCTGTCCAAAGACAACGCCAAATTGTCAGACCGGCGTGCCGCAGCCGGAGGATCGAGCTTACCCTGCGCGCGGACGGCTGTAATGCCTCCGCGGGTTCGCAGGCGCGTGGCTTGCCCGGCACAGGCGGCGGGTGGCAAGCTGGGACGATTCCGATCATGACTCGCAGAATGATTCTGACGGGGGCGCTGCCGGCGGCGGCGAGGGGCGGTCAGCGCGGCAAACAGCAGGAGTTCCGCGCCGGGACCGCCCAGCGTCCGGGCCACGGCTCGCGAGTGACCACTCTCGCCGGCCGCCCGTTGACCACGATCCGCGCCCACTTCGCGCGGGAGTTCCAGGAGACGGTTTCCTACTGGGCGCGCGAGGCGGTGGACCGCGAACACGGCGGCTACCTGATCGAGGGCGCCAACGGCGCCAAACGGCTCTACCACCAGGGCCGCGCCCTGTGGCTGTTCTCGCATTGGTATAACCATTGGGGCCGGAATCCCGCGCACCTGGCCGCAGCCCGGCAGGGTAAAGACGCGCTGGTCCGGCACGCGCGCCTGCCGGGCGGGCATTGGGTCACCGAGATGACCCGGGACTGGCAACCCCGGCAGGGGTTCGTGGACATCTATGCCGACATCTACATGATCCTCGGGCTGGGCGAATACGCCCGCGCCGCGGGAGACGACGAAGCGCGAAAGTTGGCGGTGGCGACCGCCCACGTGGTGATGGAGACGGTGCTGGCGCCGGCTTACCAGGGCCAAGGTCTCGGCGCGTGGTTCGAGCCGGGAATCAAACGGCTGGGCACCTGGCTGCACCTGTTGAGCGCCTTGACGCCGCTGCTCCGCTCCGGGCCCGATCCGGCGTTGGAAGCGCACGCCCGTTTTTGCGTACGCGCAATCCTGGAGCGGCACTGGCAGCACTCGCGCGGCTTCGCCTACGAATTCCTCGACGACCGCTGGCAGCCTTACTCCTACTCCGCACGCAGCGCCTTTCCCGTGGACGGCTACTACGAGGATATCCACACGATCGATTCCTTCCATTCAGTGCAGGCCGCGTGGCTGGTGATGGACGAGGCGCTGAGGACCGGCAACCGGCGCGTGTTTTTGGAGGGGATGGAACTCGGATTCGACTCGCTGGCGATCCATTGGGAAGACGGCCCCGGCTGCGGGTTGAACGCGATCCGCAACCCGGTGGACTGGACTCCGGCCTTGAAGAACCGCAAGATCACGGCCATTCTAGCCGAGGCGTTCGTCTTTCTCGTCATGGCGATCGAGCACACTCATTCGGCCGTGGCTTTGCGTTGGTTCGAACGGGTGTTCGCCTGCGCCTACCGCCCGCATCACCGCTGGGATCCGGCCGCCACGCTTCACGAACCACGCGGGATTCTGTTCACTCTGCTCGCCCTCGACCGCATCATCGAGCGGGAAGGGAGGGCCTCGGGCTGGTGGCAGTAGCACTCATTCGCGGAGGTTCCGGACCGATCGCCGGCGTCTACCCGCGCGCCGGAGGCTGAAGCGCAAGCAACTCGAAGATTTCGACGCCCACCGTCTTGCCCTTCACGACGATCGAGCCCAGCGGACGGGCTTGCGCCAGGCCGCCGAGTTCGCGCAACGTGAACTCGCTCATGATGATGTTGGTCTTGTAGTCCTTGTTGGCTCCCTCCAGCCGCGCGGCGAGATTGACACCGTCACCGATGGCCGTGAAGTCCTGTTTCTTGCCCGTGCCGACGTTGCCGAGAATGACCTCGGCGGTGTTCAAGCCGATTCCGATGTCGAGCGCTGGTTGCCCGGCGGCCTCCCATTTGCGGTTCAACTCGCGCAGCCGCTCGATCATGTCGAGGGACGCCCGTGCGGCGAGTTCGGCATTGGGCCGTTCGGGCGTGAATGCGCCCCAGTGGGCCATGATGCCGTCGCCGATGAATTTGTCCACGATGCCGTTGTGACGGAAGATGATGTCCGTCATGTTTTCGAGATATTCGTTCAACTGCTTCAGCAGTTCCACCGGATCAGTTTTTTCCGTGAGCGTGGTGAAGCCGCGGACGTCGGAGAAGA
>CAZGUX010000098.1:0-14188 GCA_964529305.1 uncultured Solibacteraceae bacterium
GGCGACTTCGACAGCGCCATGACCGCGATGCTGACCCGCACAACTCTCACGGGTCTGCGCGCCACGGACATCGCGCTGGCGATGGATGTGCTCTCGTCGCGCGGGGATGTCGATGCGGCGAAGATCTCCGCCCTGGGCAGAGGCAACGGATGCATCCCGCTGCTCCATGGAGCGGCATTCGACTCGCGGATCCGCGCCCTCGGACTCGAGGGCATGCTCGTTTCCTACGAGTCTGTTGTGACGCAGCGCATTCACCGCGGCATCGTCGAACACGTGATTCCAGGTGTGCTCAAGTCGTATGACCTGCCCGATCTCGTATCGAAGATGGCGCCGCGGCGTGTGCGTCTGGCAGACCTGTCCGATCCGGTGGGACAACTGGTCCCCATCGAGAAGGCGCGGGCTCTGTATCCGCGGTCTGAGGTGACGCGGCGCCGGCCGGAGAGCGGCGCGGCCCAATTGTGGCAGGGCCTGTTCTGAGATCCGAGGATGCGGCTCCACACTTCGGGTAGAATGACGCTTTGAGCCTCCGCCTCGACCTCACAATGAGTTTCTGGAGACGCCGCAAAGAAGCCGATCGAACCACTCCATCCGCGCTGGGCCACCTGGAGTTCACCGTGATGGAGGTGCTGTGGCTCAGCGGCGAGAGCAACGTGCGGGACGTGGCTGCGCAGTTAGAGCGGCCGCTTGCCTACACCACCGTGATGACCACCCTCGACCGGCTGTACAAGAAAGGAATCCTGAGCCGTCGAAAGGTGGAACGCGCTTATGTATACTCTCCGCTTCTTTCGCGGCAGGAGTGGGAACAACGAGTGGCTGCCGAGATGATGGCCGGCCTGTTGGCCGGACCTCCGGCGCTGATTTCCTGCTTTGTGGACGCCGTCGGCAGCTACGACGAGCGAATCCTGGACGCGTTGGAGCGTAAGATCCAACTGAAGCGCAGGGAACTCGAAAAAAAGAGGAAGCCGTGACCCTGTCCTACGTCGAGCGGTTGCTGTGTGTGAGCCTTGCCTCCTTCTATCTGTTGCACCTGACGCTTGGGGCGGCGGTTTGCCTGCTCACGCCAGCGGCGATTCGGATGGCGGGACGAATCGGCCCGCAAGGCGGCGCCAGTTTGTTGCTGGCGGTACGCCTGATGCCCATGACGGTGGCGGGGCTGTTTGTGGCCTGCTTGTGCGTTCCCAGTTACCTTTGGCTGGAGCCGGAGGCCGCCGGCGAAAAGGCGGGAGCTGTTTGTCTGACGGCGGCGCTGTTGGGCGCCTGTGCGTTGGCCCTGTCGGTAGGACGAGGGATTGGTGCACTCACCGCGTCGCTCCGCCGTTTTCGCCGGTTCGGCCGCGTCGCGCGGCACGCCTTGATCGCCGGCGAGCCCGCATGGGTCATCGACAGCGAATCTCCGCTGCTCGGGATGGCCGGCGTATTCCGGCCCCGGCTGATCGTGTCGAAGCAGGTTCTGGCCTCTCTGACTCCAGAACAACTGGACGCCGCGATCCGCCACGAGGAGGCGCACCGGAAATCCGGAGACAATCTCAAACGGCTCGTTCTTCTTTTCGCGCCGGGCCTGGCGCCGTTTCCCACCCGTCTTGACCGGTTAGGCAGCGCCTGGATGCGGTTGTCGGAGAGCGCCGCGGATGAGAAGGCGTCCGGCGGCAACCCCCGCCGCTCGCTGGCGCTGGCCGAAGCTCTGGTCCGGGTAGCTCGCCTGGGGGGCGAACGAACGCTGGCTCCCCTGATGACGCCCTTTGTGGGCGACGAAGGCTTGCTGGAGGAGCGGGTGGAACGGCTCTTGCATGCTTCCCCCATTCCGGAGTGCCGATGCCCACGAATGCCGGCACTGGCCGCCGGTTTGGCCCTGCTGGCGGCCGTGGCGGCCGTGTATCCGGCGATTCTTGCCAGCATTCACCCGCTGTTGGAAGAGTTGATCCACTAGCCTCCGATCGAACTACGAGTCCTGGTAGTAGCCGTGCTTCGCATGTCAACCTTGTCGTTCAGTCGATATGCTTCGTTTACTGGCGCTACTGGGGACTCTGCATGGGATGTTGTGGGCCGGAGGGCTGAGTGGGGTGGTTCTGGATCCGTCGGGAGCGCCCGCGCCCGGCGTGCGCGTTACGCTGAACACCGCGACCCTCGTTTCGGCGCGGACGGTGACCAGCGACGGGACAGGCCGTTTTCGCTGGTCCGATCTGCAGCCCGGCAGGTATAGCCTCTTGGCGTCGAAGGCGGGATTTGCCGATTTTCGCTCGGCGGTGAACGTGAGCGCCAGCGAAACCGAGGTGACGTTGCGGTTGAGCCTGCGCGAGGTCGTCACGGAAGTCACCGCCACTGCCGAGGCTAGCCAGGTGTTACCCGCGGGTAGCGTGGCTCAACCGGTAACGTTGATTGGGCGGGAGGATCTGTACACTCGGGCGCTGGTGGTGAGCGACGCGGCGGACGGCGAGACCGGCGTCCACCAGTTGCGCACGAGCCCTTCGTTGGGAGCCTACTTTGTGCGCGGCCTGACCGGCAAGAACGTGGCCGTCTTCCGGGATGGCGTCCGGTACACCACCTCCGCGCAGCGGGGAGGCATCAGCACGTTCCTCAACCTGATCAGTCCTGAAGGGCTCGACAGCGTGGAAGTGCTGCGTGGGCCCAATAGCGCACAGTACGGTTCGGACTCACTTGGAGGAACGGTGGCCATGCTGTCCCGCCCGGCCGAGCTTGCTCCCTCCGGTCACCTGTGGCACGGGGAGGTGACGCCCTTTTATTCTTCGGCCGCCAACTCGTTCGGCTCCGGCGCGACCGCTGGGTACGCCGCGTCGCGGTTCGGTTTCTACACCAATCTGGCCAGCCTGCGCACGAACACCCTGCGAACCGGGGCGGGCATCGACAGCCATGCCGCCGTGACGCGATTCCTTGGTTTGTTGTCGACGGTCTTCGGAGAGAGGCTGCCGGACACGGCGTTTACGGGTTACGGCGGGCTGTTTCACGCGCAGGCCCGGCTGACGCAGCGATCGCATCTGGTGGGTCACTACGAGCGAAGCCAGCAGGATGGCGGCAAGCGATACGACCAGTTGCTGGGCGGCGATGGCAACTGGATCGCCGACTTGCGCAACCTGATGCTCGACTTCGGGTACCTGCGGTTCGAGCAGTCGCGTTTGGGACCCTTCGATCGTCTTTCGGTGACCGGCTCGTACAACGCACAGAGAGAAGAGCGGGTGAACCAGGGCGGGCAGGGCAACCCCAACGGGAGCGTCACTCACCAGTACGAGCGGACTCGAGCGTGGGGCCTGCAATTCTTCGTCGACAAGCGGTGGCGTAGCGTCGATTGGCTGTTTGGCGGCGAAGGCTACGCGGAACGGATCGCCGCGCCGTCGTTCAGCGCCAATCCCGTGAGCGGCGCCGTGGCGTTGGTGCGTCCCCGGATTCCCGACGGCGCCCGCTATCTGCTCCACGGCCTGTACACGCAGGCCACCTGGCAGCCCTTCAGCCGCGATCGCCTGCGCGTCAGCGGCGCGCTGCGTTTTGGAGGTGCGTCGTACCGGTCGAGGGCATCCGAGAGCCCAATCGTGAGCGGACGCCCCCTGTGGCCTGACGACTCTCTCGCCGCGAACGCCTTCAGCGGCCGGGTGGGCGCGGTTGCGTGGCTGACGGGCCAGGCCGGCGTGCACGTCAACTACAGCCGCGGATTCCGGGTACCGAACGTCACCGATCTGGGCACGCTCGGCCTGCAGGGAAATGGCGTGTTCGAAGCCGCCGTCGCGGACCTGGAGGGGCGCGGCGCCGCCATCGGCGACCGCGCCGACGATCAAGCCAAATCGACCGGCCTGCCGACTCAACGGCTACGGCCCGAGTTCACCGACAACGTGGATTTCGGCGCGCGGTTTCGCTTCTCGCGGATCGAGGCGGACTTCGCCTACTTCTGGTTGCGCCTCGACAACGCGATCATCTCCCAGACGCTCATCCTGCCGCAGGGCGCCGTGGGCCAACCGCTGGGAGAGCAGGTGATTTCGCGCCAGCTTGCCTCCGGCGCTGTGTTTGTGCCCCTTTCGGCAAGTCCTGTACTGGTCCGTGCGAACTTCTCGGGAGCGCGGTTGCAGGGTTTTGAACACACGCTGCGCGCGCGTTTGTCGAACTCATGGAGTGTTTCGGAAAACCTCACCTACGTCTACTCCGAGGATTCGCGCACGGGCCTTCCGCCCGATATGGAGCCAGGCATCCCGCCCCTGACGATCAACCCGGCGGTCGCGTGGCGTCCTGCCGGGCGGCGCTACTGGGCGGAGGTCTACGGCACGTTCGCTGGCCGGCAGGAGCGGTTGTCGTCGCTGGCGCTCTCGGACCGGCGCATTGGCAACCCGCGGTCGCGCGCGACAATTCAAAGCTTCTTCAACAACGGCGCGCGGACGAGGGGGTTGGTCGTGAACGGGGTTCTCCAATCCACTGGCGAAACGCTGGCGCAGGTGCAGAGCCGCGTGCTCGGGACGGCCGATTCGAGTCCGCAGTTTTCCGCCATTCCCGGCTTCGGAGCCGCCGGCCTTCGTGCCGGGTTCACGATTGACGAACACACCGACCTGTTTGCGAACTTCGCCAATATCGGGGACAAGAACTATCGCGGCATCGGCTGGGGAGTCGATGGGCCGGGACGAGCTGTGACCCTGCGGCTGCGCTACCGGTTCTGATGGGGGACTAAAGTCCCCATGCGAGCTGAAGCGTGCCGCGCGGCCTGAAGGGCCACCCCACCGTGGCTAGGGCAAAATCGGAAGGATACTGTGGTTATGCGTCTCGGTTTTGCCTGTCTGGTCGCCGCCTTGCCCCTCACCGCATCGCTTCCGGATGGGAATGCGTTGATCCGGCGCACGGCCGAGGCGGACGTGGCCAATTGGAATCGAATTTCCGCCTATGAGTTCATCGAGAGCGTGGTCACGAAGCACCTGGACGGAAACGGAGCGGTGCAACGCACCGAGTCGCGCGCGCACGAGGTCCTGTGGCTGGAGGGATCTCCCTACCGCAAAGTGATCGAGCGGGACGGAAAGCCGCTGCCTGAAGCGGAAGCAAAGTTCGAGGCCGACAAACTGAAGGCGGTGACCGGGGAGCGGCGCCGGGAGACTCCGGAGGCGCGGGGGAAGAGGTTGGAGGAAGCGGAACGCCAGCGGAATCGCGATCGGCCGGCGCTGCGGGAGGTGCCCGATGCCTTCCACTTCAAAGTTGTGGGCGAACAGGTGGTCAACGGACGCAAAACGTGGGTGACGACCTTCGAGCCGCGACCCGGGTACCGCCCGAAGGACCGCCGGGCCAAGCTGTTTCCGCATGTCAAAGGCAGGCTCTACATCGACCAGACCGAACACCAATGGGTACGCGCCGAGGCCGAACTGTTCGAGACATTTTCGTTCGGCTGGATCCTGGTGCGGGTCGCCCGGGGCTCGAGCGTGGTGGTGGAACAGACCAGAACGCCGGAAGGCGATTGGGCGCAGTCGAGCATGAACCTGAAAGCGGAAGCGACCATTGGATTGTTCAAGCATTATCGGGTGGATCAGCGGAATTCCTACACGGGGTACCGAAAGAACAGTGTCGCGGTCTCACAAAACTGAAGCCGGCGACGGCCGGGTTGCGTCTCAAAGGTTGGTCATGCGAACGTGCATTCTCTTCCTGTCGGCCGCGCTCCTGCCGGCGGCCACCGATCCGGCGGACGTGATCCGGCGCTCGGTGGGCCGTGATCAATCGAACTGGGAACGGATCAAGGACTTTACGTTCGAAGAGAGAGTGGAGACGCGCCAACTCGATAAGAGCGGCCGAGTCAAGGACACGGAGTCCCGAACCTTTGACGTGATTATCCTGGAGGGTTCGCCGTACCAGCGCCTGATCCGGAAGGATGACCAGAAGTTGTCGCCGGAGGAAGACGCCAAACAGCAGAAAAAGCTGGACGAGGAACTCCGAAAACGCCGGGACGAAAACGATGGGGCTCGAGAGCGGCGGATCCGGGATTTCGAGAAAAGGCGCGCGGAGAATCGCGCGTTCGCCCGCGAGATTCCGCAAGCCTTCGACTTCCGCCTCGCGGGCGAGGAAACCGTGGACGGGCGCCAGGTGTGGGTGATCGATGCCGAACCCAGGTCCGGATACGAACCCAAGGCAAAACGTGCCGACATCCTGAAGAAAGTCCGCGGGCGTATCTGGATCGACCAGGGAGATTACCAGTGGGTGAAGATGGACACCGAGGTCATCGATACGCTGAGTTTTGGATTGTTCCTGGTCAGGATTCAGAAGGGGACTCGGCTGGCGTTCGAGCAACGGCAGGAACGAGGAATCTGGGTACCGTCGCTCGTGCACCTGGGAGGATCGGCCAAGCTGGGAATGGTGAAGAGCTTCCACCTGGAGCAGGACTGGCGGTACAGCAACTACCGGCAGTTTTCGACGGATGCGAAGATGATGACGTTGTCGGAAACACAGTGACAAACGCGAACCGGAAGGGCGGATTACCGTCCTTGGCGGCCATACCGGACCGTCTTCGGGTTTGCCCTTGGCTAGCCAGTCTGCGCCGCATGATGCCGCACGCAAGCCAGCGGGGACGCCCGCGGTTCGGAGCAGTCTGTCCAAAGGTCGTATTGGGTGTAGCCGCTGATCGGTATGGAGATCCAGTCCACCTGCTAGACTCTTGAAAGAAGGCGGCCGAAGTAGACATGTTTGACCGAATTACCTTCGCCCAGAACATGATGGGCGGGCGCGCGTGCATCCGCGGAATGCGGATTACCGTCTCGCTGCTACTTAACCTCGTTGCCAACGGCATGTCCACATCCGAGATTCTGAAAGAGTATCCGGACCTCGAAGCGGAAGACATCCATCAGGCGCTCGCCTACGCCGCGGCCCTGGCGAACGACGAATACCATCCGTTTGCACCTACGGCGGCATGAACTTCCTGGCCGACATGGGTGTTTCCATGACCACGGTCTTGGCCCTTCGTCAACTCGGCCATGACGTGGCACACATCAGCGAAATTGGGCCTGATTCGCATGGAGGACCGTGATATCGTCGCCAAGGCTCAAAGCGAAGGACGAATCGTTCTCACGTTCGACCTCGACTTCGGCGAGATCATGGCGCTATCGGCATCGGCAAGCCCTTCAGTGATTCTGTTTCGGATGCGAAACCAAACGCCGGGAGCGGTAATTCCGCGATTGCTTCACGTGATCGCGGAATGCGAAGCGCAACTCGCCCAGGGGGCCTTCCTGACGGTGGATGACCACGGCTACCGATTGAGGCATCTGCCGATCAGGTAGCGGACCGCGGCAGTCCTCCTCGTGCACCAGGACGCATCGGAGACCATGCCCGTCTCAAGAGCGGCCGTAGGCCGACACCGGATTATCGATCAGCAGTTGTTTGGCTTCAGCGGCCGTCAGGCGCGACAGAAACGCGGTGTACAGAAACGAATAGTCCCGGAAATTGCCCCCGCCGGGCTCGCCCACGTGAAACCACCCCGCATCGTGACTGAGCAAGGTGCGATTCAACAGGCCTGCTTTGCCCATGTGGCGAATGCACTCTAGGTGCCAGTCGGCGCTTTTCTCCCCCAGCCCGTCGAACTCGACCCAGGCTCCGGCGCGCGCCACCTTCTCGTGAACGGCGTGGTCCTTCTCCCGGTAGGCGTGGACCCACACGAACCTGGAAGGCGAAGCGCCGGCCTTCTGCACGATCTCGACTTCTTCCATGGCGGCGATGCCGTTGCCGGTGTGAGAGGCCAGCGTCAGCCCGGTCTCCTTGGAAGCCAAGGCACCCGCCTCCACGATCTTGCGGTCGAGGGCGTTCAACGGACCGTTGTTGACGCCGATCTTGATGAAGCGGGGCTTCACCCCGTCGACGCCGTTCCGCCACTCCGCAACCCAGCGTTTGGCGATCTGGGAGGCGGATTCGGTTTTGGCGTAGGCAGGCAGATACTTGTGCTGCCGCGCGGAGTAGAGTCCCGTGTTGGTCCAGATCTCGATCCCGCTGGCGGAGGCCAGGCGCTGGAGTAAACGGGGATCGCGGCCGAGAAAGTTCGGCGTGCAATCCTGAAAGCGCCGGCAGCCGAGGGCGGCGATCTGTTTCAGCTTCGGCAAGGCCGCGCGGAAGACCTCATCGGCATCGTAGCGGCCAGGCTTGATCTCATCGGCGCCGACAAAATCCACCAGGACATGCTCGTGAACGAGAATGGATCCCGGCAGCGCCGCGGCTTGCGCGGCGGCCACTCCCGCGAGACCAACTGCGAACTCTCTTCGGGTCAGCGTCATCCAGTCACTGGCGGCAGCCCGGCCAGGGCCATCGCCACCTCCTCGTCCGGATACTCATAGTTCCGCAGCTTGCCGGCGGCGTAGTCGATGTACGCCTGCATATCGAAGTGCCCGTGACCGCAGAGATTGAACAGAATCGTGCGGGCGACGCCTTCCTCCTTCGCGCGCAAGGCTTCCGCAATCGCGGCGGCCACGGCGTGATTCGCTTCCGGCGCGGGCACGATTCCTTCCGCCTGCGCAAACTGCACGCCGGCGGCGAAGACTCCGAGTTGTTGCACCGACGTCGCTTCAATCAGCCCGAGATCGAGGACATGGCTGACCAAGGGCGCCATGCCGTGATAGCGGAGACCTCCGGCATGAAAGCCCGGCGGGACGAAGGTGCTGCCGAGGGTATGCATCTTCACCAGAGGCGTGAGGTGAGCGGTGTCGCCAAAATCATACGCAAAGCGGCCCTTGGTGAGACTCGGGCACGCCGACGGCTCCACCGCCACGATCCGGGTCTTGCTCTTTCCCTTCAGGTTGCGGCCGATATAGGGGAAGGCGATTCCCGCGAAATTCGAGCCGCCGCCAGTGCACCCCACCAGCACGTCCGGTTCGTCACCGGCCATCTCCATCTGCTCGATGGTTTCCAGACCGATCACGGTCTGGTGGAGCAGTACGTGGTTCAGCACGCTGCCGAGGGCATACCGGGTATCCGGGTTCTTGGCCGCCACTTCCACTGCCTCGGAGATCGCAATTCCAAGGGATCCCGGGGAATTCGGGTGCGTGGCCAGGATGGCCCGCCCGGCTTCGGTCTCGGGACTGGGGCTGGCCGACACCGTCGCTCCGAACGTTTCCATGATCGCGCGGCGATAGGGCTTCTGGTCATAGCTGACGCGCACCATGAAGACCTTGCATTCGAGTCCGAAGAAGCGGCAGGCCATCGCGAGCGACGAACCCCATTGGCCGGCGCCGGTTTCGGTCGCCAGGCGCCGCGTGCCTTCCTTCTTGTTGTAGTAGGCCTGGGCGACCGCGGTGTTCGGCTTGTGCGATCCGGCCGGGCTCACGCCTTCATACTTGTAGTAGATCTTGGCGGGCGTATCGAGCGCCTTTTCCAGGCGGCGCGCCCGGTACATCGGCGAGGGCCGCCACTGGCGGAGGATCTCGCGCACTTCGCCGGGGATCTCGATCCAGGGTTCCTGGCTGGCCTCCTGTTCGATGAGTCCCATCGGAAACAGGGGCAGCAGGTCGTCGGGAGTGATCGGTTGGAGCGTGCCGGGATGCAGCACGGGAGAGGGCGGCTTCGGCAGATCCGGCATGATGTTGTACCAGAACCGCGGAATCCTCTCCTCGGGGAGAAGGAACTTGACAGTGGCCATGGAAGAACCAGGGTATCGCAGTCTGTTGTACCATTGCTCCCAACGGCATATGCGTCGGATTGCGGCACTCCTGATGGCGGCGCTGCCGGCATGGACGGCGGACGAATTTGCGGTTCGCCTGCTCCCGGTGCTCGAACGAGCCCAGTGCCGGATGTGCCATAACGATAACGGCGTCGCCTCGACCACACGACTCCAGTTTCCACGCGAGGGCGCCACCGCCGCGGAGGTCGAGCGCTTCGGCGTGCGTCTCCGGCGCTTCGTGGATGCAGCCAATCCGGAGCAATCGCTGCTCTTTCGCAAACCGACCCATCGCATCGCCCATGCTGGCGGCGAGCGAATCAAACAGGGAAGCAGTGACGAACAGGCGCTGAAAGCGTGGGTCGTCCATCTGGCGACGCTGCCGGAATCCGCGGGCGCCGGAGCGGAAGTGCATTTGGGCCCGGCCCGCAAGACTTTGCGCCGCCTCACGCACAGCCAATACAACCACACCGTCCGGGATCTGCTGGGCGATGAAACCCGCCCCGCCGACCAGTTCCCCAAGGAAGATTTCGTGCACGGGTTCACGAACCAGGCGGAGGGCCAGAGTCTGTCGCCGCTCCTGGCGGAAGCCTATGCCAAGGCCGCCGAGCGGATGGCGCGTGCCGCGTTTCGAGGCGGCGATTCGCGCACGCTGATTCCGTGCCAGCCCTCGCCGGAGTGCCGGGCCCGCTTCGTACGGGAGTTCGGGAGGCGCGCGTTCCGGCGTCCTCTGGAACCACGGGAAACGGCTCGCTACGAAGCTTTGTTCGCGCGAGAACCGGATGGGACAAAAGGCGCGGAGCTGGTGATTCAGGCGATGCTGCAATCGCCGCATTTCCTGTTTCACACCCAGACCGGCGGCTACGGCGTCGCCAACCGGCTTTCTTATTTTGTGTGGGACACGATGCCGGACGAGGCGCTGTTCCGGGCCGCGCAACGAGGAGAACTCGACACCACCCCGGGGATCGAAAAACAGGTCCGGCGCATGCTCGACGACGACCGTGCCAAGGATGCCTTGGATGAGTTCCTGGCGCAGTGGATTCGCTTCGATCGCCTGCGGAACGCGATTCGCGACCGGCGTGTGTTTCCCGAGTTCTCGAACGAACTCGTGTCGGCGATGACCGAGGAGACGCTGCGGCTGTTCCGGTCGCTGGTGTGGCACGACGGCAACTTTTTGGATTTCTTTACGGCCAGGTATTCGTTTCTCACGCCGGAACTGGCGCGGTTGTACGGTCTTCCCGAGCCGAAAGAACCGTGGACGCGAGTCGAGTTCGAGAGGGATTCGCAGCGGGCAGGAATTCTCGGACAGGGAACCTTCCTCGCCTTGACCAGCAAGCCGGCCGACACTTCGCCGACCGAGCGGGGCCTGTTCATCCGGGAACATTTCCTGTGCCAGGCGGTGCCGCCGCCGCCACCCGGTGTGAACACCACGCTGCCGCCGCTGACCGACGAGAAGCCGATGACCAACCGGGATCGCCTGCAGATTCACCTGTCGAGTCCGGCATGCGCGGGGTGCCACACGCTGGTGGATCCCATCGGTTTCGGGTTCGAACGGTTCGACGCAATCGGCAAATACCGGGAGAAACAGAAGATCACGCTGTACCCGACCTTCGATGAAATGAAAACGAAACGGAAGTTGAAGCCCACCGAGCATCTGGTGGACGTAGATACCGCCGGGTCGGTGCGGGGACTGAACGGGAGTGAGTTCCATTCCCCTCGGGAGTTAGCCGAACGGTTGGCCCAGGAGACGGTTTGCCAGAAGTGCGTCGTCAAGCAGTTGTTCCGCTATGCCAACGGACGTACGGAACAAGCGGAAGATCAGCCGGCCATCGAAGCCGCCTTCGAGCGGTTCCGCAATTCCCGTTTTCGTTTCAGAGAACTTATAATTGCAATAGCCCTTGGGGAGAGTGCAGGGACGGCACAGGCTGCCGGGGCATACGCTCCACGCGCTCAGGCCCGCGATTCCGAGTCCAGCGCGTCGCGGCCGGGCCGGCCCTGAACGGATGAGGAGGCTGAAGATGACGTCCGCGGTATCGAGGCGCAGTTTCTTACAAGGGCTCGGCCTGTCGGGGACGCTGATTCGTGTGGGCCTTCCCCCGCTGGCGGCGATGTTCAACACAAGCGGCACGGCCTACGCGGCCGATGCAGCGCGGCCGCCGTCGCGGTTTGTCTACTGGTTTAACGGTAACGGCATTCCCGAGCGCTTCTGGATTCCCGCCGAGACCGGCCGCGAGTTCCAGTTCACCCCGTGCCTGAATCCGCTTGCGGCCTATCGCGAGGACATCCACGTGATCACCGGCCTCGACAACGCGGCCGCCCGCCTTCCCGGTCCTGGCAACAGCCACTACCCTTCGATGAGCGCGCTGGTGTCGGGCATGACGTACACGGGACGCGGGGCCGGCGGCGCCTCCATCGATCAGGTGATCGCCCGCAAGCTGTCCGACGATACCCGTTTCCGATCGCTGCAGATCGGCGTTTCGCAGGAATCGTTCGGCGAAAGTATCCAGAGCAACATGAGTTGGTCCGACCGGGACCGGCCGCTGCCTCCCGAGATGCTCCCGCACCAACTGTTCGATCGACTGTTCGGGAAGAAAGAAGCGACGTGGGTGCGGCGGCAGTCGAGCGTCCTCGACACCGTTCAGGAAGACGCGAAAGCGTTGGAATCGCGACTAGGCGCGGAAGACAAAGTGCGGATGGAGGAGTACCTGACGTCGGTCCGCGAACTGGAGCGTTCGATTGCCAGCCTTCCTCCCGAGTACCGTACGGTGGTGGAGCGGCCGGCCGAGGGCGGCGACCTGCGCGATTGGCCGCGCATCGCCAAATTGCAGAGCGACCTGCTGGTGCACGCGCTCGCGTCCGGTCAGACGCGGGTTGCGTCGTACATGCTCACCAAGTGCCAGGGCCTGTCGCGCTTCCCATGGCTCGGCCTCACCGCGCAGCGCCATCACGAATACACTCACAGCCAGGCGGACTCGCCGCGCGGCGTGCGGATTCTGCGGGACATCTGCCGCTGGCACGTGGAGGAGTTCGCCTACCTCGTTGGACGGCTGAAGAGCACGCCGGAAGGAGACGGCACGCTGCTCGACCGCACCTGTCTGTTGTTCGTCCACGAGCATGCCGAAGCGAACACCCACAAGAACAACAATCATGCCGTGATCGTGGCGGGACACGCCAAGGGCATGAAGAGTGGAATGCACTCGCGGGTGACCGGGACCCTGGGCGACCTCTACACGACGCTCGCCGAAGAAGTGGTCGGCGCGCGCATCGGGTCGTTCCCCACCACCCAGCGCAAGCTGCACGAAGTTGTCTGACATCGGTTCTAATCCGTGCCACACCGAAGATCGGTGCCGCACCGAAGATCCGTGCCGCGACCGTCAGGGAGCAGTTTCGTCATACAGTGACGACGGCGTCGACCTGACCCTGATCCGCTGGATGCTCTCGCTGACTCCCGATGAGCGACTGGACGTACTGCAGAACTACGTGAACGCCGTCCAAGCCATTCGTGAGGCAAATGCTCCAAAGTGACTTCCGCGAGACTCTTCGCGTCCTTTGCGAGGAAGGCGTCCTCTTCATCGTCGTCGGAGGTGTCGGCGCGGTGCTCCAGGGAGCACCGGTGGCGACGTTTGATCTGGATGTCGTGCACTCCCGGACCGCTCAGAATGTTGACAGGCTGATTCGCGCGCTCGAACGCCTGGATGCCTGGTATCGCGTCCAACCGGAGCGGCGGCTTCGCCCGAACGCTTCTCATCTGGCATCCCCAGGCCACCAATTGCTGCTGACCCGATGCGGCCCGCTCGATCTGCTCGGCGCAATCGGCGACGGCTTGTCGTACGATGACCTGATCTCGAACACCGAGGTGATGCAGATCAGCGGGTTTCCCGTTCGAGTGCTCAGCCTCGAAGCCTCCATCCGGATCAAAGAAGCGCTCGGCGACGAGAAGGACCACGCCACACTGCCGGCACTTCGCCGCGCACTTGAACAGAAGCGCGAGCGCTAGCCGAGGTCGCCCCACGGGTCCACCGGCAGATTCCGCTGAGCAGACAACGCCGAAGCCAGACAGATCCGGTGCGTCTCCACCGCGTCGCGAACGCTGCAGTGCGACTCGACGTTTGTGAGGATGCACTCGACCAGGTGCGACACTTCCTCGACGAACGGATGGTGGCTCACTTCGGCCGTATCGGGCAGGATGGTCGGAATCGGCGCCCAGCCCTTCTGGCCGGGCCACTTCTTCGTGAAAATCTCGTTATTGCGAATCGACCCGGCATCGCCCTGCAGCAGGATGTTGAAGAAGTACGGATTCGCGCTCTCGACCGAGCAGCCGATCTTGCCCATCGTCCCATTGGCGAACTTCAGTAACGTGACGCTGTTGGTGTCGTATTCGTAAGCGAGGCGGTTCCTTCGGCTGGTGTTCGAGACGGCATACACCTCGGTGACCTTCGACTGCACGAACCAGCGCGCCGCGTCGATGGCATGGCATCCGGCGGAGAGCAGGTTGCTTCCGCCGGTCGCTTTGCGCCGCATCCACTCGTAGCCCGTGTACCAGTCGCCGACGCCGCTGAGATAGTCGACGCCGGCGTAGAACAACTC
>CAZGUX010000099.1:0-10736 GCA_964529305.1 uncultured Solibacteraceae bacterium
CCGGCCTGTACGTCTCGGCGCGCGGGCGGGTGGAGCAGGTGCACCGGCTCGATTTCAATGGTGACGGGTATCTGGATCTGGCGTTCGCCAATTCCCATTCCCATGCGGAGAAGATGGACGCCGTCGTTTACTGGGGCGGACGGGCGGACTTCGACATCAACCATTCCAGCGCGATTCCCTCCAATGGGGCGCATTTCCTGATCCCCGCCGATGTCGACGGCGATGGGCGCTTGGACTTGCTGGTGCCCAACTGGCATGACGGCACGCACGATGCTATGGACTCCTACCTCTATTTGAACGGCGGGCCAAACGCGAAGTCCGCCGGTCCGGGTAGCTGGTTCTTTCCGCCGTTCGACCGGCGGGTCTCCCTGCCCGGCGTGGGCGTCCTGCACGCGGCCGCGGGCGACCTGAACCGCGACGGGTTCCCCGACGTCGTGTTCGCCTTTTCGCCCGGTTTCTGGGAATACCGCGCGAACCCCTGGGAGGCCAGCGCGCACCCCTCGCGAATCTACTGGGGCTCGGCAAGCGGCTTCTCGCGGCAGACGTTCACCGAGGCGCCGACCCTGGGCGCCTCGGCGGTCGCCATCGCCGATCTGAACCGGGATGGCTGGAACGAGTTGATCGTGGCGAGCCAGGAGGTCAAGGGCCGCTTTGACGTCGATTCCCACGTCTACTGGGGCGGGCCGAGGGGCATCTCCGCCGAACGGCGCACCTCGCTTCCCACGAACGGGGCCACGATGGTGAAAGTAGCGGACCTGAACGCCGATGGGCATCCCGACATCGTCTTCAGCAATGGCGAAGGCGACGCTTCGTTCGTCTACTACAACGGAGCCGGAGGATTCTCCCGTGAACGCCGGACGGCGTTGGAAACATTCGCGGCGAGAGACGTGGCCATCGGCGACACGAATGGCGACGGTTACCCGGACCTGTTGTTCTCGTGCAACAACCGCTCGGGCAATCCATTCACGCATTCGTTTCTCTACCTGGGTTCCGCGGAAGGCTTCTCGAAATCCCGCAGGGTTGAATTCGAGAGCGTGGGCGCCTGGGGCGTCGCGCTGGGCGACCTGAACGGCGACGGGCTTGCCGACGTGGTGATCAGCAGTTTTCAGGACTACACGAGCTTTGACGTTCCGTCGTACATCTACTGGAACTCGCCCGCGGGGTTCGATGCCATGCGCCGAACCAGCCTGTTTACACATGGGGCGGCCGGCTGCGCGATTGCCGATCTCAATCAGGACGGCCGCCCCGACCTGATCTTTGCCAATACCACGTCGCTCTCGCGCGGCCAGCAGCCGGTCTGGGTCTATTGGGGCGACGCGAAAGGGCAGTATTCGGTGCGCCGCCGGATCTCGCTTCCCGCCATGGATGCTTACGGAGTGACTGGCGCCGACCTGAATGGCGACGGGTTCACTGATCTCCTGGTGAGCAACACCGGCGAGACGGGGCGAAGGCTTCAGGAAACCTTCGTCTACTGGGGTGGGCCTGACGGTCTTGCCGCCGCGCGCCGTTCCGGTCTGATGGCTTACTCCAGTCTGGCGTCTCGGGTGGCGGATCTCGATCGGGACGGATACCTCGATGTCCTCGTCGCCGGCAAACAGGATTCCCTGATTTACTGGGGGGCGGCCGGAGGGTATTCCATTGATCGAAGAACGAGCATCCTGGTTCGGGGGATCCCGGCGATTGGAGATCTGAACCGGGATGGTCATCTCGACATCGTAATCGTCGGTTCGGAGACGCGCAGCCGCGCGGAAGGAGCCCATCTCTTCTGGGGAGACGGAACACGAGCCTACCGGGAAACGCGCAAGGCGACAATACCGGGAATTCCGCCGGGCGAAGCGCCGAACCTTGCGGACGTCAACAACGACGGCTACCTCGACCTGATGTTTTTCTCCGGATCGCCGGGTTACGTTTATTTCGGCAATGCCCGGAATGAGTACCGCGAAACCGATCGCGCAACGCTGGAGACGCCGGGCGGTACCCGCCCCATCGTGGCGGATTATAACCGGGACGGCTGGCTGGATTTCGCGGCGCCCGCGTATGTGGTGGAGGGCCGACGGGACAGCATGACCCGGCTTTACTGGGGCGGTCCGGCGGGGTACTCTGCCAACCAGGTGACGCTCCTTCCCACCCACAGCGGAGCCGGGGGGCTTGCCGCGGATTTCAACCGCGATGGCTGGATCGACCTCATAATTGTCTGTCATCGTAAGGACGGCAGTCCGGACCACTTGGGGGCCCACGGCGAGCATCTGGTCGATTCCCTGATTTATTGGGGCGGCCCCGACGGCTTTCACCGGGACCGGGTGGCGGGCATCCCCTCGGCGGGAGCGCACTACGACTACGGGATCGATTTGGGGAACCTGTACGATCGCAGCTATCGCTTCGCGTACGTGTCGGCGCCCAAGCCGACGGGAGGAGCCCGGCCTACACGCCTCGAATGGCAAGCGGAGCTGCCGGATGGCGCACAACTCGAATTTCAGTTGCGGACCGGGGCATCGCCAGAGGCGATCCGGCAAGCCGCATGGACAGGGCCGGAGGGCCCGAATTCCACCTACCGCTCCTCTGGCGCGCCGGTCAAGGGACTCGGCGGTGCCTGGATTCAGTACCGGGCAGCCTTTGGGTCTGCGTTCGGTGTCAGCTACCCGGCGTTGACCAAAGTGTCGATCGGCCTGTCACCGCCGTGACAGGATCCGGTCAAGTGAGGAAACGGATGAAACCCCTCAGACTAGCCATCGCCGGCTGCGGCAGCTTCGGGACCCAGATGGCGGAACTCATCGCTTCTCTGCCGCAATACGAAATCGCAGCGGCCTGCGACCCAGACTTCGACCGCGCCTCGGCCTTGGCGGCAACGCACGGCGGGACGCCCTTCGACGACTACGCCCGATGCCTGGCGCAATCCGGAGCCGACGCAGTGGCCCTGATGACGCCGAACCACCTGCATCATTCCCAGGCGCTCGCGGCCGCCGCCGCCGGGCGGCACATCTTCTGCGAGAAGCCCATGGCGATGAACGTGACGCAGTGCCACGAGATGATCGAGGCGGCGGACCGGGCGAGAGTCAAACTGATGGTGGGCCACAAGCGGCGCTTGCGGCCGCAGTATGCCAAGATGGCCGAGTTCGTCCGGAGCGGGCGTTTCGGCCGCGTGCTGGCCGTCAACATCAATGGCTTTTATCGCCGGGAGGCGCCAGGCTGGTGGCGCACCCGCGCGACAGGCGGCGGACTGCTCCGGTATTCCGGCGTGCACGACATCGACTTCATGAGGCACATCTGCGGCGATGCCGCGTCGGTGTTTGCGCGCACGCCGGTCAAGATGAACCACCACACCGACTTTGAGGATCAGATTTCCGTCCTGATCCATTTCGAGACGGGGCCGGTGGGCACCCTCGAGGTCTGCCCGGCTTCTCCGCTATTGACGTTCCGGCAGTCGTTCGGAGTGCACATCGCCCTCGAGCGCGGAGGCGTCCTCTATGATCCCGTCACGATGACCGTGCGGGCGCAGGGATGGAACGAGCCCGAGGAAGCCTTCTCGTTCGATAACGAAGCCGGCTTCCGGCATGCCTTCACCACCGAATTCACCAGTTTCGCCCACTGGGTGCTCGATGACGCCGAACCCGTGCTGACCGGCTGGGATGGCCTTCGCTGCGTCGAGATCATGGAAGCGGCAGAGCTGTCGGCCTACAGCGGAAGGCAGGTTGAGTTGCCGCTGCCGCGCCGCCAGGCGCGCCAACGCGTTTTCGGCGCGGTGTCCTCCCGCGGCGCGATGCCTGAGCCTGTCCTGTTTGCGTCCGGTCTCTCGATGGCCGAAGGACCCGCCTTCGGCCGCGACGGGACGTTGTATGTGGCCAACTGCCGCGCCGATTTCGTCTCGAGCATCCGGCCTGACGGCGCAGCCGTAACCCGCTTCGTCACCACGGGCGGCAAGCCCCAGGGCGTCGCCGTCCACCCGGACGGGTCGCTTTTCATCAGCGACCACGCGCGCAAGACCATTTTTCGCCGCACACCGGATGGAGAATTGACCGTTTATTGTGACCGTTACGCAGACGGCTCCCCCCTGCGCGGGCCCAACGAGATTGCGCTCGGCCCGAACGGCCTGTTGTACTTCACCGATCCCGGTACCTCGTGGCGCGGACGCCCGTTCGCGGCGCTCTCGCGCGTCGGACCTGACCGTACGGCGGAAGTGCTGGCGGACGCACTGGCGTTCAGCAACGGGTTCGATTTCGATCCCGCTGGCCAGACCATCTATGTTGCGGATTCCATCCCCGGCCTGATTCTGCGCGCTCCGTTGGCCGCCGACGGCAGGCTGGACGGCCCGCTCCGCGAGTTCGTGCGTTTCGAGGGACGCGTCGGGCCTGACAGTGTCCGCTTCGCCCGTAGCGGTAACCTCTATGTCACGCTGTTCGGGCACGGGCGGATCGCGGTGGTCTCTCCAGCGGGCGAAATCGTCGACCGGATCCGCCTGCCCGGACTTTTCCCGACGAACTGCATCTTCCAAGGCGCGGATTTGCTGGTCTGCGAGGGGCAGACCGGCGCAATCTGGCGAGTCGCCGTAGGCGAGGAGGGTCTGCCTTCGTATGCCCAAGCGGTCTGGGGGTGAACCGCGGACTGATCTCCCATGGAACTTTCCAAACGGAGTTTGTGGCTTCACCCGGCGATGCTCACCGTCGTTGCGTTGTCCGTGCTGCCGGCCTTGCCGTACAACTGGTTTCCTGTCCTGTTCAACATCTTTGAACGGGAGTTCGGAGCCAACCTCGATCAGCAAGGGAGCACGCAGCAGTACATGCTGATCGCCCGGCTTGACGATGGTGGCCGCCGGCGGAGCGCTCACCGAGAAACTGGGCTTACGGCGCCTCGGCTTCAGTTTCTGCGGCGCGGGAATCCTGGTAGTGGGCTCTTCCACCACTTTTGGCGTTCTGAAAGCGGGAGGGTTCGTCTACGGCATTGGAATCGCCTGGATGTTTCTGATCTACGGCGTACTGGTGTCCCGCGGCTTTCCCGGCCAGCGCCAGAAGGCCTTCCTGATTAACAACATGGCTCTGTCCCTGCTTGGAGGCGTTGGACCCGTTCTCCTCGGCTGGTGGGTCGCCCACGGATATTCCTGGCGTTCGGCGTATCTGGGTGTGGCCGCGTTGCAGCTATTGTTCGCGGGCGGAGTCGCCATCCGGTTTCGGGAGCCGGCGCCCGAGCGACCGGCGGAAGTTCTTCGGGATACGGCAGCGGGCCACCCGATCTTTGATCCTGCCATATGGGTCATCGGCCTCTGTTACGGGTTGCACGGTCTTGCGGAAATCGGTGCGATCTCGTGGGCGGGCAAACTCTACCACCAGCGGTTGGGCATCCCGGAATCCCAGATAGCGCTGTTCATGTCCGCGAATATCACCTCGTTCGCCTTGGGCCGGTTTCTGCTGACCTTCCTAGCTGGAAGATTCAGTGATCGCGTTCTGCTGGGACTGTGCGGCGCCGGCGGCACAGTCTGCCTTGCTCTGGTTCTCTTGTCGCATCACTACTACGGCGGGCTGCTCGCAATGGCCGGATCGGGAATCTTCATGTCCGGGAACCACCCGGCGATGTCGTCACTGTTGGGCAGCCGTTTTCGGGGCCGGCTACCGCATGCGTTTGCGATCTACCAGGGATTCGGGGCAATCGGATCGGCCGCTGCCGGCCGGCTGATTGGCGCGGCGGGCGATCGTTTGAGTCTGGAAACGGCAGTATGGTTGATTCCCTCGGCCAGCGGACTGCTGGCGGTGATCGCGTTCGGTTGGGTGTGGCTGGACCGCATTTGGCGGAAACCGGAACGGATTGAAGCGTCGAAGTGAAGTAGAGTGCCGGGTCGCATCCCCTTGGCACCTTGTAACCGCTTCCCGTCGTGTTCAGCAGGGGAGAAGACGGGCGTCTTGCCAGTCCAGCTATAAATAACGAACTCCCACCGGCCATAACCCCACTTCCAACTGAGCGTCCTGAGGCAAAGCCGGCCTGAGCGGCTCGATTCGCGCCTCGGGTGCGGACGTTGACGCAGGATTCAGTCGACCGCGACCGTGGGCACGACGGGTCCCGTTACCGGACTATCCACCCCACCGATCGAGATCACCACGGGCAGGTTGTCGCCGCGCATGTGGAACCCGGGCACCCGGAGGTTCAACTGGTAGACCCCAACCAAACCCGGCGTGAGGCCGCTCCAGTCGACAATCACCTCGGCCTGCACGTAGCGCTTGTCTCCAAAGTAGACTTTGAGAGGCCCGGTGACGGCCAGCGGTTCCGCCGGTGAGGCCTCGCCCGGATTCACGCGGCCCCCGGTGGTGGCACCCAACCCAGCCGCATACATGACGATCGGCCGGTCGCGTTTGGCGGGATTCTCCGGGGTGATCTGCGCGCCGCGTTCATCGAAAACCAGCGCCCTGGCACTCTGGTCCGTAAAGACGGCCGGAGCGTAGCGGGCGACCGTAATCTGGACCGGGTTGGACGCGGTCTGGCGGTTCAGATTCCTCACGACAAGCTGATACCGCCCCGCGGCGATCGTCGGCGGCATCTGGAAGTTCACCTGTCCCGGCGAGGACAGCAGCAGCGGGATTGGGCTGTTGTTGAGCGTGACGCAGGTGCCGCCCAAGCTACCGGGTAGCGGCAGTGAACTCGCGGCCTGCTCCGATCCCATGTTGCGCCCAAAGATGGACACGAGCGAGTTGGGAGCGATGGTGGCCTGATAGCTGGCCGTGTTGACGACGCCGTTGGCGTTGACCACGGGACGATCGGCAAGGGAAGGCTGACCGGTCAACGGGATGATCTGGAGGCCGGAGGTCGTGAGCGCGAAGGCTGTGGTCAAGCCGGCGTCGACAGCGAGGGTGCGGCCTTGAACGCGTTGCAGTTGGGTTCCCGTAACCACCTGCAGCGGCCCTTCGAGGGCGGAGACCGAACGGACCATGGCGCCTGAATTCACGTCGACAATCTCCAGGGCGGGTGTGTCGGCAACCGTGGCCAGAGCGGCCGCGTTCGCAACAATAGGCTGCGAGAGACGGGCGTAGGCTGCGTTACCGGCTGTACTGACGGCAGAAACCGGACGGGTCGTGGCCGGCGTGGTCCCCGGCCTGCCGGGAACGTCGCCGCCGCCCGCGCCGGTTCCTGTCTGGGGTGTCAAAGAGTTGTTCAGAACAATGCCGTTGGCGATGAAGAATTGACCGCGCGGGCCTGCCGCCACCGGTCCGAAGTAGCCTTGAAGAGGCAACAGACCGGGTTGATTGGCCGCGCCAAAAATCTGGCGGCCGATGATCCACTCGTCCACGCTGGCATCGAACAGATACACGAACCCGTTGCCGGCCAGCAGCAGGACGTACTCGCCGTTGGGCGTGGCCACCATCGTCTGGGAGGGTCCCGGAACCGTGGTCGCGGTTCCGAACACGGCGGAGTTCAACGTCCGCGGAAGCAACTGGTCGCCCACGACGCGCCAAAGGGTGTTGGCGTTGGCCCCCGCCGACACGACGACCTGGGGTCCGCGTTGGCTGTTGGAAATGATCTGAGGGGTCGCCAATGCGACCGCCGAGTTGAACGGCAGCGGGGGAAACCGGACCTTGCCAACCTGCTCCAATTTGTCCAGATCGACAATGCTCAGCCACTCGCCGCCGGTGTTGGCGACATACAAGGTGACGCCGTCGGAGCCGAGCGCCAGCGAGTGAGGCAACTGCCCAACCTTGACCGGGTTCAGGAAGCGACGGGCGCGGATGTCGAACACCTCGACGCGATTCATTCCGGAATTGGCGATGTACAAACGCTGCCGGACGCTGTCAAACAGCATGTCCCAGAGGCCTTCCGCATCGGAGGCTCCGATTTCGACCGGCACGATGTCACCCTGAGATTCGGAGTTGCGATTATTCTGATACACCCGCACGTTGGGCGGGATGTTGATCGCCTCGTTGGATTGGACCAGAAACGTGTGCGGGGCGACCGTGCCGAGGCTCCGGGCGGCTTGCGCGTTGAACTGAAACGTGAGCGCCGAACCGTTGGGTGTGTTCTGATTAATGACGCCCGGGGCCGTCGCCGCCACGCCGGCAGCCGCCGTCCCTCCGGTGGCGCCTCCCGGCAACACACCGCCAGGGAATCCGCCTCCCGGTGGAATGATAATGATTGGACCTCCGCCGGGTCCTCCGCCTCCGGCGCCTCCGCCACCGAGTCCCGGAACCACATTGTTCCCCTGCAACAGTTGAGCGGTAGCGGTCACTCTGCCACGGCCGAGATTGGCCACTTCGACTATGGCGCGCCGGTTGGCGCCGAACACGCCGCACTGGTCGTTCACCAGCAGATTGGCCAACGAGCGGGGAGCGGCAATTGGGCTTTGGTCTGCCTGCCCCACCGGGATGATCACAAAGCCAGATTCCGACAGCGCGTAGATCGTCCGCCCGTCGGCGGAGATGATCATCTTGCCGGCAATGTTCTCCGGCAGCTGGTAGCCCTGGTTGATCAGCAGGTTGTCCGAGTCGTTCACCAGCAAACGGCTGACATTGGCCCGGGCGGCCGGATTCTGGATGGGAGCGATGTTGAACGCCGAGTAAATCGACAAACCGTCCGGAGAGAAGACGCTGCCCCCCTGGTTCTGCTGGACGTTGAAGTTAGTCGGCGCCGTCGTCGGAAAAGTGAAGCGCGCATTCGCGGCGTTTTGCTGGGCCAGGACGATCAGACTGTCCGATTCAAACAGACTGAGGCCCACCATGAACTTCGAGGAATCCGGTGCGACCGACAGCACGTTCGACACGGAAGCCACGTTGCGGAGCCGCAAGACGGTCGCCGAAACGACCTCATAAACAAAAATAATTCTACGGTTTCCACCGACGTTGTTCACGCCGAAGATGAGATTTCCGTCGCTAGACGTTTGCAGGCCGCTGTTGACCGCCAGAGCTGGACGTCCGGCAGGCGGCGTGCCCGGGGGCTGAGGGCCGGTAGGCGCCACGGGGATTGCGGCCACTTCCTGGCCGCTCGCGGCGGCCGGGTCCACCAGCAGCAGCGTGTTGAAGGCGTTGTTCTGCCCGGTGCCGATCGTGGTGATCAAGACCCGCCCGTCGTTGCCCACGGCGACAGCCTCAGGCCGGGCCGGCAGGCTGACGCGTCGCGTAATCGCCAACTGGTCGAGATCGACGACGTTGAGCGAACTCTGGTCGTACGAGGAGACATACAGGAATTTGCGATCGGCCGACAACGCCGCCGACAGAGGCCGGCCATCCGTGCGGATCGGGTTGAGAAAACGCCGCTGCGTGGTGGAATAGACCTCCAGACGGTTCGACGCGCTGTTCACCAGGTACAGGCGGCCGCGGGGTTCGTCCAACACGAGGTCGGAAGCGCCGCCAACCAAGGTCACAACCGTGCCCAAGGTGGCGGACCAGACCGGGAGAGTCCAGGCGGCAAGCAGAATCAGCAGCCGAAAACTCATTTGTTCCCTGCCTTTAACCCGAAACCCTCTCCAAAGTTGCGCCATGGTCTTAGGTAAGCTCCGCGACATAGACTTGAGCCTGCCCGGTCCGGTCGCTGGCAAACGTGACACGCCCTTCATCCGCCGAGAAGGAGGGGTGCGGGTGCGTCCATTGAGGGCCGTAGACCGTGTCGGTAGAAACTTCCATCCAACTCAAAGCGCCCGTCTTGGCGGCGCTTCGGGCGGCGGCGAAATCCTCCGCCAGGGCGTAACACGATTTCAGCCACTGGCTGCCCTGGTTGCTCGACTCCGAGCAACAGACATGCCGGCGGGCTCCGGTAGCGGCCTCCACCAGGAAAATACCAAGATCCGGATGATTGGTATCGCACAGGATCGCCGAGCCTGCGCGGTTGGGCGTGATGTGCCACGCGTTGAACTCGGCAACCGTGCGGATCTGCCGCGTGGTCCAGTCCATCCGCGCCAGCAACCGTGGCCAGACGGTGAACACCAGGTCCCCCGTCCGCCCCAAAAAGGTTTCGTGCACGACGAACTCGTCATTCGCGTGCTGGTAGAGGCATTCGAGTCCCGACCCGTCGCGGCGCACGCGGTGCATCCGGGGCGCGGGATCTCCCGCAAACTCGATCCACTCGGGTTCCAGCGGATGAAACTGCGGGTGGATGACCGTACGAGGGAACGGGATCAACCGCCAGCCGGTGCCGTCGGCCCGCCCGGTGACGATGCCGTTCTGCCCGTCCTGCCTGGCGGCCGCGGTGAGCCATTCGCCGTCCGCGGCTAGTGAGCACTCGCCAAATTGTGCGCCCGGGAACTCGATCACCACTTGCTCCTCCAGTGTCTCCAAATCGAGAAACCAGATCGAGCCTTTCCGGACAAAAAAGACCCGGCGTCCGTCTGGATGAATCGCCGGCGAAAACGGGTGAATGGGCACTCCGTCCGTCAACTGCCGGATGTCGCCGTCCGGAAATTCTAGGTCGTAGAGTTGGGCGGCTCCGCTCCGGTAGGAGATGAAGAGCAGCCTGCGGTTGTCGGGCGTGAAGGAACTCTGCAGAAAGTAGGTCGCGTGGTTAATCGACGAATGCGCCGTCATCTGATGAATCCGGACGCCGGTCGCCCTGTCGATCCGAACGGAATATTCGGAAGAAAAACATGAGCTTTTGGCCACTATCCTATCCCCAGATAACAATTTCTCCCGGCGACCAGAGCGTGAATCTTACGGTCGGCAACGGAGCGTTTGAGCATCCAGAATCCGCAGTCGGGATGGATCCAACCGACCCGTCCCGGGCCGAGCGTCTTCTCCGCCGTCTCCAACCGATGGGCGACTTCGTCGGCGGTCTCC
>CAZGUX010000100.1:0-2657 GCA_964529305.1 uncultured Solibacteraceae bacterium
GGCGCCCATCCCGCCGATGTACTGGGCGGATGCGGCGCCACCCTGTTGAAGCATGCCCGCCGAGGCGAGCGCGTGGTGGCGGCGCCCCTCACCGCCGGAATCGGACACCTCTGGAAGCCGTCGCAAGGTTCTTTCGGCCGGCTCAAGGACGCCGGGACGGAACGTCTGAAGACCCTGGACCAAGCCCGCGCGTACTATCTGGACCGAGTCCGGCAGTCATATGCCGAATTGAAACCGGTCGAACTGCGGCAACTCGATCTCAAGGATAGCCCGCTGACGATCGATACGGCCAGCATGCGGGCGGTGGCCGAACTGATTCGCGAGGTGCGTCCCAGCATCGTTCTGACGCATCATTCCGGAGCGGCCGTGCTGGCCGGGCACCCCGATCATCGCGACACCGGTGAACTCGTGTTGCGGGCCATCATGTTTGCCATGGAAGAGACGTTCCAGGACTCGAAGCACCCTCCGCACATTGTGAGCGCCATCTATTGCTATCCGAACAGCAAGCCGGACCGGTGGCAGGCGCTCGGCCAGAGCGATGCGCCAAACGTCTTCGTGGATGTCAGTACGACCGCGGAAGCGAAAGAGAAGGCGTGGCTGCCGCAAGCGCAGATCTTCGGCCTGACGAAGGACACGATTGGAAACATCTGGAAGGCGAACGAGCCTGGCTATCCGAAGCTGGAGGCCTTTGTGCGGATGCGACCGGTGGTGGTGGACTACCTTCAGTCCAACCCGGGCCGGCCCTGGCAGGGGGCGTAGGCTATCCTCCGGCCGGCCAAGGCGTTCCTTTCTCAGTCGCGGCGATCATTCGCTGGACCTTGCCGGCGATGAATTGAGTGGCGATGGTGATGAGACGCTCACCCTTCTCTTTGGTTGCGTACAGCGCCTGCTCCTGCCGGGCGCGATCGCGAGCATTTTCCGGGTTCGCTCCTTTGGGCCATCCCTCTTTCGTAAACGGTTCCAGATACGCGGCTACCTGGGGCGAATACCCTGACTCGTAGTTCAGTTTCGCCTGGTCGTATTCTTCCATCGTGAAGGGTCTGACCCTTTCCGGATGGGCAGCCATCAGGATGGAGGTCTCGACTTCGGAGGCGTGGCTCATCCCGGTCCGGCGTCCGATGGTGTCGAGCTTTCCCTCGCGGAGCAAGCGGTAGCTGGTAAGAAAGCCAGCCAGTTCGTCGTCCTTGAACGCGGTGATGTAGGTCTCTGAGTCGAGCGTGATGCCCAGTTGCTTGCGCCATTCGGGCATCATTTCGAGGAGCGGACCGTGGTTGCCGTTGTGCCCGTTGACGACGAGGATCGTTCGAATGCCGTGAGTGACGAGGCTCTGGATCACGTCGAAGACGTAAGCCTTGAAGGTCTCTTTTCTCAATGTCAGGGTGCCGGGACGAGCCATGTGATAAGGGGCGTAGCCCAGCGGGCAAGGCGTGGACACGATAATCCGCGGGTACAATCGCAAAGCCGCCTCCTGTGCGATGAGCGTGGCGCAGGTGGCATCACAGTCGAGGGCCAGGTGCTCGTTGTGCTGTTCGGTGGAGCCGGTTGGAATGATCGCCGCCTTGACTCGGCCTGACTGCAGGGCTTCTCGAAATTCCTTGCGCGTGGTCTCGCCGAGGAAGACCCGGCGGGGATTCACGTAGGGGCGCGTCTGTGCAAACGCGACGGTCTGTCGGGAGACGAGTCCCGCGCTTCCGCCCGCCAGCATGGCTTTGAACGAGGAGAAGAGGCCTCGCCGGGAAATGGAATGGCTCATGTCAAACACTCCTTTGAAAGACTGCTAGTTCAGTGTGTCAGCGAGCGGTGGCGGGGTGGTGCGCCGACGGCTGCCCGCTCCCTTGAACCGCTCTAGCGCCGTGCGCTCTTTACGGGAAGGGACCCCCTCGCTGAGAACGTGTGCGGAAATTGGATTGCCCGCTCCCTTCCGGTCGCGGCTCTGAATGGAACTGCGGTGTCCATGGGATCGCCTACCGCTGGAGCATCCGGACCGCGTTGTTGAGGAAGATGTCTTCGATCTGCGAATCGGACAAGCGAAGGCGCATCGCCGCAAGTTTCATCGCCCGCAGCGACTCGAGGCCGATCAGGAGAGGCCTGACCTTCGACTGCCCCGCGATCGTGTCCCAGTCGAGCGTGTCCTCGTAGAGCCAGACGAACTGATCGCCAATTGCGACGCAGCGGCCCCGGAGGTGACTGACCGGGTAGTCCGATCCCCACAGCAGGCGGTCGTGCCCCAGCGTCTCGACGATGGCTTCAAACGCTCCCGCCTCGGTCACCGCGGAGGAATCGCACCAGACGTTGCGCAATCCCTTGAGCGCACCGATTCCCTCGATGGTGTGATGCGGATTGAAGCCCCGGGCGGCGTGCGCCAGAATGAGCTTCATGTTGGGGTACCTGGTGCAGAACTCGACGATTCGTTCCTGGTTGGCCGGGTCCGCCATGGCCCGGTCGCGCACCATGTGGAGCGTGATCGACCAACCTTCTTCGTGCGCTACGCGTACATGGGGTTCCGTCAGAAATTCACCGATATCGGCCGTCCAGGAGGGCTTGCCGGTGATAAACGAGTGATAGACCTTGAGGCCGACCATGCCTTTGCGAAGCTTGACTTCCTGGCGCAGCAGTTCCGGATCCATGGTTGGGGGAACCAGGAAGTGCCCGAAACA
>CAZGUX010000101.1:0-31444 GCA_964529305.1 uncultured Solibacteraceae bacterium
GAACTCGGTCACCGGAGAAGAAGAGCGCCTGGAGACCGTGCTCCCCCTGGTCGCTCAGTATCGCGCGGCCGTGGTCGGGGTAGCCAACGACGAGACGGGCATTCCGGAGGACGTTGAAGGGCGCTTCGCGATCGCGAGGAAAATCGTCGAGCGGGCCGGGAAACTCGGCATCCCGCCGGAGGACGTCGTGATCGATCCCCTGGCCATGCCGGTGGGCGCTGTTCCCACCGCGGGCCTGACTCTGTTCGCCCTGGTCCGGCGTCTGCGCGACGAACTGGGGGTAAATACGATCTGTGGAGCCTCCAACGTTTCTTTCGGATTGGGGGATCGGCCCATCCTCAACGGAGTCTTCCTGGCGATGGCCATCGGCGCCGGCATGACCTGCGCAATCACCAACCCCCTGGAGGAGAAGATTCGGGAATCTATCCTCGCGGCCAACGTGATGATGAATCACGACCGCAATTGCCAGCAGTGGCTGGCGAATCATCGATTGAGTTCGGAGGGGATGGACCCGGCGGTGGAGGCGCGACGCGAGCGCCGGACCGCACGCCGCGCAGCCCGTTCCCCGCAGCCCGCCGGCGTGCCGGAGGCCCCGTGAAGACGAGTCCTCTGGATCGAACCGCGACTGTGTTTGCCCTGACGGGCAGCATCATGTATCGTATGTTGTCGACGTACCCCCTTCAAACGCATTGGAAGCGAATACGCAATCAACCTAGGGAGAGCTTGATATGAAGAGTGTGCCGAGCCACGCCAGGGTGGTCATCATCGGATCCGGAATCGTAGGGAACAGCGTTGCGTACCACCTTGCCCGCCTGTCGTGGAAAGACATGGTGATGATCGACAAGGGACCTTTGCCCAACCCGGGAGGGTCCACCGGGCACGCTTCGAATTTCTGCTTCCCGATCGATTACTCCCGCCTGATGGTCAACATTACGCACGACAGCATGCGACAGTACAAGGAACTCGGCGTCTTCCGGGAGAGCGGAGGCATCGAGGTGGCGCGGTCGCTGGACAACCTGATCGAACTGAGGCGCCGGGCATCGGCGGCAAAGTCGTGGGACGTCGACGGAGAGTTGCTCACGCCGGACCAGGTGAAGCGGTTGATGCCCTTCGTCAACACCAGACTGATCGCCGGCGGCTTTTCGATGCCGAGATGCGGAGTGGTGGACTCGCTGCGGGCCGGGACGATCATGCGCGAGAAGGCCCAGGAATCGGGCGCACTCTCAGTGTTCCCCAGCACCGAAGTGCTAGACCTGGTTGTCAAAGGAGGGCGGATCCGGACGGTCAAAACCACGCGCGGCGATATCGAAGCGGAAAATGTCGTGATCGCCTGCGGGGTCTGGAGTCCACGCATGGCCCGGATGGCGGGCGCCTCCATTCCGCTGACGCCGATGGTGCACCAGATGATCAGCGTGGGCCCGATCGAGGCATTTGCCAAGACCGGAGGAGAGATCGCGTACCCGATTATCCGGGACATGACCACCCTGATGTATGAGCGGCAGAACGGGAGCGACATGGAAGTCGGCTCCTACGCCCACCGCCCGATCCTGGTCGCTCCGGACGACATCCCGTCGATCGAGGAATCCAAGCTCTCTCCCACCGAACTCCCGTTTACGAAAGAGGACTTCGAGCCGCAGATGGCTCAGGCCCTGGAGCTGTTCCCGGAGTTGCTCGACGACGAGAGGGCGGGAATCCAGCATGCCATCAACGGACTGCTCTCCCTGACCGCGGACGGCTCGCCGGTGCTGGGCGAAACGCCCGAGGTCAAGGGTTTGTGGTCGGCGGCGGCCGTGTGGATCAAAGAAGGCCCGGGAGTCGGCCGGTTGGTCGCCGAATGGATGACTACCGGCGATCCGGAGTACGACCTGAGCGAAGTGGATATCGCCCGTTTCTATCCCTATGGCCGCACCAAGAGTCATGTGACCAGCCGCGCCAGCGAAGGCTACAACCGCACCTACGGAATCGTTCACCCCCGCGAGCAATGGGCGTCCTCCAGGAACATCCGGCTGAGTCCGTTCTATGGCCGCGAACAGGAACTCGGCGCTGTTTTCTTCGAAACCGCCGGATGGGAGCGCCCGCACTGGTATGAGTCGAACTCCGGTTTGCTCGAAGAGTACGGCGACCGGATCCAGCGCCGGCCGAACGAATGGGACGCGCGGTGGTGGTCGCCCATCATCAACGCCGAGCACCTGGCGATGCGGGACCGTGTCGGCATCGTGGATCTGAGCGCCTTTGCCGTGTTCGACGTGGAAGGTCCGGGAGCGGTCGACTACATGCAAAAGCTGGCCGTCGCGCAGATGGACGTGGCTCCCGGCCGGGCTGTGTATACTCCCTTGCTCAACCACGCGGGCCGAATGAAGTCCGACCTGACCATCTCGCGTACGGGCGAAGACTCGTACCGCATCGTGACCGGAGGCAGTCAAGGCGGCATCGACGGAAAGTGGTTTCGGGATAACCTCCCGGCCGATCGCTCGGTCGAGCTTCGCGACATGACCTCGGCGCTCTGCACGCTCGGGCTCTGGGGTCCCAACGCGCGCGCTCTGATGCAGTCCGTCGGGAGGGACGACGTTTCAGATAAAGGCCTCCCATTCTCCAGCGCCAAGGCGATCTCTATCGGTCCCGTGCCGGTTTGGGCGCTTCGGATCTCCTACGTCGGGGAGATGGGTTGGGAATTGTACGCTCCCATGGAGCAGGGCGCCCTGCTGTGGGATATTTTGTGGAAAGCTGGCCAGGAGTACAAGCTCGCACCGGTCGGGATCGGTGTCTACGCGACGACGGGCCGATTGGAGAAGAGCTATCGCCTGTACGGAAACGAACTCGACACCGAATACGGCGTGGTGGAGTGCGGGTTGGCCAGGCGTACGGTAAAACCGCAGGATTTCATCGGCAAGGCGGCTTACTTGAAAGAGGTGGCGGAGAAGCCCGCCGCGACGTTGTGCACATTGACCGTGGAGAATCACATCTCGTCGTCCGGAGAGCCGAGGTACATGTTGGGCCGGGAGCCGGTGTTGACTCCGGACGGCAAGCCGATCGTTGACCGCAAGGGAAGACGCTCGTTCGTCACCAGCGCCGGCGCGGGTCCGTCGCTTGGAAAACATCTCCTGATGGCGTACCTGCCGCCGGAGTTCGCCGTGGCCGGAACGGAACTCAGCGTCGAGTACTTCAGCGAACAGTATCCGGTCAAGGTGGCCGTTGCGGGACCGGCGCCCCTGTTCGATCCCACCAACGAGAGAATGAAGGGCCGCCCGGAGACCGCCCGGCAATGAACATTCTGGTGTGCGTGAAGCGCGTTCCGGACATCGGGTCGCGGTTGGAAGTCACGGCCGGAGGCAAGGCCGTCGAAACGCGCCATCTCGGATTTACCATCAGCCCCCACGAGGAGTGCGCCGTGGAAGAGGCGGTCCTGATCATCGAAAAGTTGGGCGGCGGCGGGGCGGTGCTGACGGTCGGAGTCCCCGATGCGGAAGAGCAACTGCGTGACTCGATGGCGAGAGGACTGGACCGGGGAATTCTCATTGAGACGGGCGAGGCTCTCGACCCGGGCCAGACGGCGGCGGCGATCGCCGAGTGTATTCGGGCGCAGGAAAAGCAGGGCAAACCCTTCGATCTGATCCTGTTCGGGAGTGAATCGGCGGACTCGGCCGGCTATCAGGTGGGCATCCGCGTTGCCCACGCGTTGGACCTGCCGTGCGTGACCGGGGTGAAGAGGATGACCGTCGATGCGGCCAAGGTGACCGCAAAGCGGGAGGTGGGTACGGGATTTGAAACGTTTGAGGTGAGTTTGCCTGCCGTCCTGACCGTAAAGGAAGGCTTGAACCTGCCCCGGCATCCTTCTTTGCGGGCGACCATGACCGCCCGGAAGAAGCCGATCGAACGTCTTCGTCCCAACCCCTGCAGCGCCGGGTTGGAACTGCTGCGATTGGCCGTGCCGGCCGAGAAGAAAACCGGCGCCGAGATCCTGGGCGAGGGGAAGGGCGCGGTTCCCCGCGTGGCCGACATTCTGGAAGAACTGAGACTCCTCTGACATGATACTGGCCTTCGTTGAATACGATCGGGGAGTGTTGAATCCGGTAACCCTGCAGACGCTCGCCTGTGCCAGGGAGATGTCGCGCGAGACCGCGGCCCCGCTGCACGCGGTGGTGATCGGGGCCGGCGACGGCGGTTTTCAGGAAGTTCTTCAGCGGCATGGTGTCTCGCACCTCTACCGCGTCGAGCATCCTTCGCTGGAACCCTATGCTCCCGCCGCCTGGGCGCGATGCGTCACCGAACTCATCGTCACGCACCGGCCTTCTGTCGTGATGGCTGCCTCGACCGATCGGGGCAACGAGGTGATGGCGTGGGCCGCGTCGATCGCCGGAATGCCGATGGCGGCCAACTGCCTCGACATCCGGCCAGGCGCGGAATTCCAGGTGACACGCTATCGCTTCGGGGGCAGCCTGCTCGAGGAGGCGATCGTGCACGGAGATCCGAAGATCCTCACGATCGCACCCTACGTGTTCGAAGCGGCGGAAATCGACAATCCCCCAGCGGCCACGGCGGAAGTGGTTGTGCCGGCCATCGAAGAGAAGGACCTCCGGGTTCGCGTCACGGCGCGGGAGGAGGCTGCTTCCGGCGGAGTCAATCTGCAAACAGCGCCCGTGGTCGTAAGCGGCGGACGCGGTGTGGGGAGCGCCGAGGGGTTTCGCGTTCTGGAAGAACTCGCAGGCCTGTTGAGCGGCGCGGTCGGCGGATCTCGCGTGGCCACAAACAACGGCTGGCGTCCTCATTCCGACCAGGTGGGTCTCACGGGGAATCGCGTTGCGCCCGATCTGTACATCGCCTGCGGAATCAGCGGCGCGATTCAGCATCAGGTGGGCTGCAAGGGCGCCAAGCGAATCATGGTGATCAACAAGGACCGCGACGCTCCCTTCTTCCGTCGGGCCGATTACGGCGTGGTGGGGGATCTGCACGAGATTCTTCCGGCGCTGATCGCCGAGATTCGCAGGAGAAAGGCCTCCTAAGTGCGCAGTTTCACAAATACGGTCGCCCTTTTTTGCTCTCGTGGGGCGGGCCCCCTGGCCCGCAGCCGGCCCCCCGGCCGGCTTTCTCGCTGTCCAGATACGTTGCTGTACTTCTGAAAACCCGGACTAAGGTAGGACGCCCGTCCGGCGTGACGGGCGGGGCGTTGCACAAGCCGCGGAGAAGGAATGCCACAGATGCCCGCCGACGTTGTCACTCGCGAGATTTTTTGGAACGTCTCGTCTTCGGGGCGACTGTTCTTTTACGCGCTGACCATCGCGACGTTGGCCACGTTTGGCTACGGCGTGTGGCGTCACGTCCGGAAAGTGCTCCGGGCCAAGCCCATGGATGTGCCTTGGCGGCGGATCTGCGCGGACGCATGGCGTCGCGCGGCCGAACTGCTCCTGAACAGCTCCATTGCCCGTCAGAATCCGGTTGCCGGATGGATGCACCGGGCCATCATGTGGGGTTTTGTCGCGCTGTTCATCGGAACCCTGATTGTGGCCGTGGAGTACGACCTGTTTCGGACATTGCTGGGCCGCAAGCATGGCTTCTTTGTTGGGCGCTTTTTCCTGACGTTCGAGTTGGTGCTGGATTTCGCGGGCATTCTGTTTCTGGTGGGCCTGGTGGTGGCGCTGCTTCGGCGCTATGCGTTTCGGCAACCGCAACTGACCTGGAAGCCCTTGGATCTTCTGCTGCCGGTGTGGCTCCTCGTTATCGGAGTCACCGGATTCCTGGTGGAAGGGATGCGACTGGCCGCGACCCTCCCCGATCTCAACTACTCCCCTTACTGGTCTCCAGGCGGCCTGTTTCTTGCGCAACTGTGGCACGGCGTCGACGCGTCCACCGTTCGGACCTGGCACGAGTACGCCTGGCTGGGTCACGCGGTGCTGTCGTTAGGCTGGGTCGCTGCGTTTCCCTATTCGTCGAAGGTGGTCCACATGGTGAGCGCGGCCATGAACGTCTTCCTGCGGGACCTGCGCCCGCAGGGACGTCTGGCCGCGGTCGACGTCGAGGCCGCGTTCGAGCACGAGCAATCCCTCGGCCTGGGCCACATTCACGATCTGAATCGCAAGGATGTGCTCGACCTGCTCAGTTGCACCGAATGCGGCCGGTGCGAGATGAGTTGTCCCGCCAATTCCTCCGGCAAGCTGCTTTCGCCGCGGCAGATCGTCGTCAAGTTGCGCGATCAGTTGGACGAGGAAACGCCGCTGCTCGGCAGGGTGAAAGAGACGCGCGCCATCATGGGCGCAACGGTGACGGCGGAAGAAATCTGGGCGTGTACCACATGCATGGCCTGCGTGGACATCTGTCCGGTCTCCATCGATCCGCTTGCCAAGATCCTCGAACTCCGGCGAAACGAAGTCATGATCCAGGACCGCTACCCGGACACGTTCGCGGCCGTCTTCAACGGGCTGACCAAACGAGGGAACCCATGGAACCAGCACTCGTCCTCGCGCCTGGAGTGGGCTCGGGGCCTGCCGGTTCGGACGATGGCGGCAGTCAAAGAGGCCGGCGAAACGGTCGATTATCTCTTGTGGATCGGCTGCTCGGCCGCCTTTGATCCGCGCAATCAGAACATCGCGCGCAGCCTCGTCAGGATTCTCGACCGGGCGGGGGTTTCCTTCGCGGTGCTGGGCGAAGAAGAAAGTTGCACCGGCGACCCTGCCCGGCGTGTCGGACACGAGTTTCTCTACCAGATACAGGCCCGGCAGAATGTCGAGACCTTCGAAGCCTACGCGTTCCGCAAGATCGTGACTCTCTGTCCGCACTGCTTCAACTGCCTGGGCAAGGAGTACCCTGATTTTGGCGGCAGATACACGGTGGTCCATCACACGCAACTGATTCACGAGTTACTGGAGTCGGGGAGAGTAACGTTGACTCAGCGGACGGAAGCCGTGGTTTCGTACCACGACTCCTGCTATCTGGGGCGTCATAACGGGATCTTCGACCCGCCTCGGGAGATCCTCAAGAAGATCCCAGGCCTCGAGATCGTCGAGATGAAACAGAACCGGTCCAACGGCATGTGTTGCGGAAGCGGCGGAGGACTGATGTGGATTGAGGAAGAGCCTGGAAAACGCGTGAACGAGAAGCGCGTCGAGCAGATCCAGGAAGCGGTTGCCGGCGCTTCCTCCTCGAAGAAGGCACTGGTGGCTTCTGCGTGTCCATTCTGCATAACTATGCTGGAGGACGGCCTGAGCGCGAAGAAGGCCAATGTGCAGGACAAGGACATTGCGGAATTGGTTGCCGAGGCCATGGGGGACGCTTCATGAGATTCACGATCAACGCCTCGCGAACGATCGGTTGCCTCCTGTTTGCGGAGGCTCTGTTGGCGGCGAGTCTGCTCAATACGCATGACCTGGGCGGCGCGCTCCCGAGCCTCGTCAAGCTTTCCGGGATGCAGAAGGGATCCTACGTCCTGCGCGTGCGGAACGGGAAAATCACGCGGGTCCCCGCCGAAAAGTCGACGCTCCCGAACGATCCCGAAGGGCACGTCCAGGCCGTCGCGGTGGCGTTCTCTCCGCGCGGCGCGGTCTTTGTCAACCAGCGTTCGATCATGTGCAAGTCCACCGACGGCGGACGAACCTGGACCAGCTTCAAACGCCACAAAAACTCGGATGCCGGGTTCTTCCAAATACTCCGCGACGGCACCTTCATTGGAATCCAGGGCATGAGCTCGCCGAACGACCGCGGGCCCATCCGGATACTGTACTCTGGCGACGAAGGGCTCACCTGGACCCGGCGATCAGAGATCTCGATGCCCGCGGAAGTGGACCAGCGCTACACCTACGCCCTGTTCCGCCTTCCGGACGACACGCTGTTGTGCGGAGTCTCCTGCCGCATCGGATTCCGCGCCACCGAAAACTGGGGCAAGTGGCAATCCGGTGTGATTTCACTCCGGATGTATCGCAGCACGGACGGCGGCCGGAATTGGACGGGACCGGCAAGTGTCGCCGACTGGGGCCACGAAGGCGGCCTCGCGCGAATGGCCTCGGGCCGCCTGCTTTCCGTGATTCGTTACCAGCGCCCGCTGCTTGCCGGCGACCCGTCCGCCCTGATTCGGCGCACCGGCAAGGACTATCATGCCGCCTTTGGCCGTTGGCCCGAGTTCCCGTACAAGCACTTGTTTCTGGCCGATTCGGACGATGGCGGAGTGACCTGGAAAAACCAGCGGCAACTCACGTCAGTGTTCGGCCAGTGCTTCGGGTTTGGAGTCGGACTGCCGGATGGAACGGCGGTGGTGGTCCACGACGACCGCTACCCTCGGGAGCGCTCGACGGGCCGCGCCATGATCAGCCGCGACGAAGGACGCACCTGGGAGAACGAAGCCTACTACCTGTTCTACGGCGCGGCCTTGAGCGGTTACAGCCAGAGTGTCGCGCTGCCCGACGGCACGATTCTCACCGTTGGGGGAACGTCCGCGCATCCGCCGGGGCGCGAGTCCTGGAACGCGCTGCTTGGCCATTCCGACTTCACCGCTATTCGCTGGCGCCCGGCGCCGCGAGGCCGTTAGGGACTGATCACGATACCATCTCCCGAAACCCTTCGGAGGAATGATACAAATTGAACTTTGCACTTCACTCTCACCCAGGAGCGTTGATGTCGAGTTCACTAACGCAGAGTCGTCCTCCCGTACGTGGATGTTATGTCACGGTGCCGACCCTATTTCGAGACCCCGATCTCGAGTTGGACCTTCCGGCTGTTCGGCGGCACGTGCGGTTTTTGATCGAGGGAGGGATTCAAACCGGTACAGGTGTACTTCTGGCGGGCGGCGCCGCCGGCGATTTTTCCACGTTGACGTTTGACGAGCGCATCCATCTCGCGGAAGCCGTCGTCGACGAAGCCAACGGCCGTGTTCCGGTCGCGATGGGCGCCCAGACCACCAGTACGCGCGAACTGATCCGTCTCGCGCAGGCTGCCGAACGGGTGGGCGCCGACTACATTCAGGTCTCGGCTCCTTTCTACTTCCACCACACGCAGGAGGACATCTATGAGCACGTGCGAGCCGGAGCGGAGGCCGCGCAAGTCGGGGTGATTCTGTACAACACCTTTTGGACAAGCTCGGCGGTCGAACGCGATCTGCTCGATCGTCTGCTCGCATTGCCCAACCTGGCGGCGCTGAAGTGGGCCGTGGCCGACACCGGCTTCATGCAATACGATCGCGTGGTGGCCGAGTTCGCCCCTCGCGTCTCGATCATCGACAACCAGGCGCGCTTCATCACCAGCCATATGAGCGGCGCGCGCGGCCTGGAAGTTCACATCTGCAATCACTGGCCGCAATGGGGCGTTCGCCTCTTCGAACTGCTGGAGTCGCGGCAATACGAATTAGCGCACCATGAGATGATTCGCGTGGCCCTGCCGTTCTACAAACTCTGGGCGGAGATGGAAAAGTACACGGCCGGGGACGGCTACCTGGACAAGCTCTGCATGGAACTGGTCGGTCTCGGCTCCAGCCGTTGCCGGCCGCCGACGCGCGACGTGCGCGATCGCTTCCGCGAGCAGGCTCGCCGTATGCTCGAAGCGTGCGGCGTGCCCAACGTGCTTTCCACCGCGCGGTGACCCTCTGGCGGGAATACGAAGATGAATGGATCGGACACGCAGTTTGTAAGAAGCGGCAGATGTGGCGGTGCCCGCCTGCCGAGGTTTGTTCTGTTGGCTCTGTTTGCCCTGACTCTGCTTGCGGAAAGGAGCTACTTCCCGCCACCGGACGCGCGGGGAGGGTGGCGCCGGATGGCTCCCCTGGGCGCCGACCCGACGCCGGATCAGAAAGCGAAGCTCCGGAATGTCGCGGGCATCGACTGGGACAAGCTGAAAGCGACCTGGGATTACAACGCCGCCGCGGCAGGCAAGACGGGTTTGCTGGTGATCCGCCGGGGTTGGATTGTGGGCGAATGGTATCGCGACTGTGAACCCGCAACACGGTTCAACATCCACTCGAGCGCGAAGGCCTACACCAGCGTTGCCTACGGACTATTGTTGGAGGAACCACAAGCCAGGAGCAAAGGCCTCAGCCTCGACAGTAGGATCTATACTGCGGAGTGCCTCCCTGAGGGCCTTCCTCTGAGCGATCCGCGGAAAGCTGGGATCACCCTGAGGCACCTGCTCACGCTGACCTCCGGGATTGCCAGCCACGTCGACGTCGGAGAGCCTCCCCCGGGCGCCGGCCCGTACGAGTTTGCCCTCGGCAAGGATCCCGCGTACCCCACGGCCAAACTCAAAGACGAGCCGGGCCGAACCTGGATCTACTCCAATCCGGCCGCGAGCCATCTGGTGATGATCCATCGGAGGGTGAGCGGCGAGGACTTGCTGGCCTATCTCCGGCGAAGGCTGTTCGAGCCCATCGGCATGAACGAGTACGACTGGCTCGAAATGGGGGGACACGGAAGCCTTGGCCCCTTTCGTCAAGGCTTCAGCGGACTGCTGACCACGCCGCGGGATCACTCCCGATTCCTGTACCTGGCCCTCCACCGCGGCAAGTGGGGCAAGCGCCGGTTGGTCCCCGCCGAGTATTACACCTGGGCCCTGGCTCCAACGCCGGTCAAGACCGATTACGGAGCGCTGTGGTGGAGGGCGCGTGTTCCCGGCACGCCCGCCGACACCTTCCAGACCGGGGGCGCCTACAACAATCACGGATGGGTGATTCCTAGCCTCGACCTGATCGTCGTTCGCCTCGGCGATGGCGAGAAGTATCCGCAAGACTTCTCCACCGAATTGCTTCGCCTCGTCCAGTCCGCCGTGATTCGCTAAAAGCCAAGCGCCGCAATGCGTCGCAGGCCCGAGCGTGAGCGAGGGGGTTGTATTACCCCTTCTGAGCCGCGACCGGAAGGGAGCGGGCACTGCCATTCCCGTACACGTTCTCAGCGGAGGGGGTCCCGTTTCATCCGCGCCGCGACCTCTATCTGTGCCCCGAGCGTCAGCGAGGGGCCGCCGTCCCAAGTTCCGCGCACGTTCTATCCCTCGGTCCTTGCCCGCGCGAGCCCAGAACCCAAGAGCGGTTCTTCAACGAGTACGGGAATAGGATCCAAGTCCGTGGCCTCACCAGAATCGATACCAGGGCTTTTTCGGCTCGGGTGGAGGCGGGTCCTGATGGACGATCGGATCGCCGATGAGTGTCGCCATCGGATTGGTGACGAACAACCGTTCACCAACCGCGGATCCGTGGGTCGCGACGACATGGGCGTACGCCTCGCGCAACTGGGGCGGGCGGTGTTCGGTGTCGTGCGCATCGCTGGCGACGATATGAACCAGGCCCCGCCGCATCAATTCGTCGCCAAAGCTCTTGGCTTGCTTTCCAAACCGACCGAAAAACGACAGCGCCGTTACCTGGAGCAAGCAGCCGGACTGCACCCATGCCTCGAGCATTTCGATCCGGGTGTGCAGCAGATGATTGCGCTCGGGATGGGTGATGATGGGCACGATGCCGGCGGACAGCATGCGAAAGAAGACTTCGCCGCTGGTTTTGGGAATGAGGAGGTCGGAAAACTCGACCAGAAGATACCGGCGGTGGTTGATGGTGTAGCGCGTGGGATTCGCGAGCGCGTCCTGGATGTTGTCGAAACTCAGGTGAAGATCGCAGCCGCGATGGATGCGAATGCGATCGCCCATGTGAGCGGATAGTTCCCGGATCTTCTCCTCGATCACCAGCGGCTGGAAGGCATACTCGTGATTGGCGTGAGGCGTGGCCACGATATCGGTGATGCCATCCGCCGCGGCCATTTCCAGCATCGCGAGCGAGGTTTCGAGCGCCGGTGATCCGTCATCGACGCCGGGCAGGATGTGGGAATGAATATCGACCACTCGAATGCCGGGACAACTCTAGATAAACATCTCCTCGTCCTGCGTCACCTGCTCGACGGTGGGACGCCGCCCGCGCGCCAGCGTGGTCAACGCCGCTCGAACACCGTTCATCACGCCGTTCACTTCCCGAACTGGCCGGAGGATGGAACTCTGGACCGCCGCCGTGGTTTCCTGGACTCTCTCCGTGGTGTCCGCGAGCAGATAGTCGAGGCGATCGATGTGCTGCCGTGCGCGTCCGGCAGCCTCGTTCAGCAACTCGTCGTATTTCGCGACCTGGGCCCTGGCGGTTTCGGCGACCTCCACCGCCTTCCTGGTCATCTCCTCGATGCGGGGGCGCGCCTCGGCCAGAATCCGGTTGGCGTTGTCGATGACCGGCTCGGCGCGTCCCATCAGGGGTTCCAGACGGTCGCGCAACTGTTGGACCGTCCGGTACATCCCGAAAGCGAAAAACGCCTGTACGATCATCGACACGGTCGCGACCAGCGCGAGCACCGTGATCACTGTCCGAAACGCCGCCTCCGACATTCTGGCTCCTTCAGCTTTCGTTGAGGGTATCGCGGTATGCCTGGCGGCCGGCTTCCACGGCGGAGGCAAGTTGATCCTTCTGCCGCGCGATGGTCTGTTTGGTCTTGTCCAGGATGTCCGCCGCGGACTCGCGGAGTTCATCGCCACGGCGTTTGGCGAACTCCCGGCCTTCGTCGGCCCGGGTCTTCAGGTAGTCCTTGCCTTCCTCCGCCCGGGTCTTCAGGAACTCGCGGGTCTCTTCACCGGATTTCGGCGCAAACAGCATGCCCAGGGCGACACCGACACCCATCCCCACCAGGAAGTACGCAAAGCCATTGTTCTCATCAGCCATAACTTCCGCTCCTTTCGCGGTTTGGACCGCGTCTGCTCTTTCAGTATAACCCTCGGGGCCTTGACGCCCGCTACAATCGTACCGGAATGGACCGCCCGACGAAACGCATCCGGCCCAAGCTCAACGCGGCGGCCTTGTTCGACTATGCCGTCGCGGCGTTGGCCGCGCGTGCCCACACTTCGGCCGAGATCCGGCGCAAGCTGCGCGCGAAAGCCGAGAAGGCAGGCGATGTCGATCCAGTGGTGGCCCGTCTCAGGGACTACGGCTATCTTAACGACCGGAAGTATGCCGAGGCCTTCGCCGGGACCCGGCTCGAGAACCACGGTCTGGGCAAGACGCGCGTCCTCCGCGAGTTGAAGGCGCGCATGGTGACCGATGGCATCGCGCGGCACGCGGTGGAGCAGGCCTACCAGGGCGTCAACGAAGAAGACCTGATCCAAAACTTCGTCGAGCGCCGCGTTCTGCGGTACGCCTCCGGCGCCCGCCTGGAGGATGACAAGGAGTTCGCGTCAGCCTACCGCAAATTGATCCGTGCCGGCTTCACCCACGGCAACTCGCTACGCGTGCTGAAGCGGATGGCCAAAAATCCCGGCCAGTTCGACGAACTCGATCCGCCGGAGCCGTCAGGCGAGCCGGAAGCGTAGCGCCTCCCGCGTCAGCCTTTGCCGCCGAGGATGCCCATCTTCCCAGCCACACTCGCAAAAATCTCCAGGGCCCGATCCAACTGTTCCCGCGTGTGGGTCGCGGTGACGATGGTGCGCACCCGCGCCCTGCCCTGCGGTACGGTGGGAAACCCGATGCCCGTCGCGAACACTCCCGCGTCAAACAATGCGCGCGAGAACTCGTGCGCGGTGCGCGCTTCGCCCACGATCACCGGCGTGATCGGCGTCTCGCTGGTCCCCGTGTTGAACCCGGCCTCCGTGAGGCCTTTCTTGAAGTAGCGGGTGTTGTCCCACAACGCCTGAATCCGCTCGGGCTCCTGTTCCAGAATCTCGAAAGCCGCCAGGCAAGCCGCCGCAACCGCCGGCGGGTGCGACGTCGAAAAGAGGAACGGCCGTCCCCGGTGATACAGGTATTCGATCAGGTCGCGGCTGCCGCAGACGTAGCCGCCGAGCACGCCCACGGCCTTGGAGAGCGTTCCTACCTGGACCTGCACGCGACCGTGGAGGTTGAAGTGGTCGACCGTGCCGCGTCCGGCCCGTCCCAGAACACCCGACGCATGCGCGTCATCCACCATCATGATGGCCCCGAATTCCTCGGCCACCGCCACCAGTTCCGGCAGCGGACCGATGTCGCCATCCATCGAGAACACGCCGTCGGTGATCAGCAGTTTCCGGCCCGGCTTGTCCGCCAGTTCCTTCAGCACGCGGCCCGCCGCGGCGGCATCCCGGTGCGGGAACACGTGGATCTTGGCGCGCGACAGGCGGCAGCCGTCGATGATGCTGGCGTGATTCAATTCATCGGAGATGATGTGATCTTCGTTCGACAGAATCGCCGATACGGTGCCTGCGTTGGCCGTGAAGCCGGACTGGAACACGACGCACGCTTCCACATGCTTGAAATGAGCGATGCGTTCCTCCAGTTCCATGTGCAGGCTCATGGTGCCCGAAATGGTGCGTACGGCGCCCGATCCGACCCCGTACTTGCGCGTCGCTTCCAGCGCCGCCTCCCGCAGTCTCGGATGCGTGGTCAGGCCAAGGTAGTTGTTCGACGCCAGGTTGATCACCTCGCGGCCGTCCACGCGCGAGACCGGTTCGCACTCCGATTCGAGCACCCGCAGGCGCTGATAAGTCCCCGCCTCTTTCCAGGAGGCCAGTTGTTCACCCAGGTAAGCCAAAGGATTCATAGAGTTTCCGAATGAGAGGCGGCCCTGCCGCCTCGGCTCGATTCTAACAGGAACTTTTCCCGTCACCCGAGCGTATTCTGGAAGTGAAATGGTCAAGTTCCTGTTGTGGTGCATCCTTTTCGTGATGTGCTGGCCCCTGGCGTTACTGGCTCTGATCCTGTATCCGTTCGTGTGGCTGGTGCTGCTGCCCTTCAAGCTGGTCGGGATCGCAGTCGGCGGCGCGCTGGCGCTCGTGTGGGCGGTGGTCACCCTGCCGGCGCGCCTGATCAAGGCCATCGCCTGACCCGCACGGTCCGCGGTTCTGCTACCCTGACCGGAATATGCGGTTCCTCAACACGAGACCGAATTTTCCGTTCAGCGATGCGGTGATCCATGCCGGCAGGACCCTGGAAACGGTCCTCACCGGGATTCCAGCCGGGCAGACCAAGCCGGTGGAAGGCGGCGTGACCGCGGAACTCCAGGAGATTTTCCGGCAACTTGACACGATCCTGGCGCAGGCCGGCGTGGACAAGACGGCGATCTGTTCCGTACGGTTGTACCTGTTGAACGTCAACCGCGATATTGGGGCCGTCAACGAAATCTACAAGGAATACTTCGGGTCCCACCCTCCCAACCGCCGCGCGTACGGAGTCGACCTGCAGGCGGGAATGCTGATCGAAGCGGCCTTTGTGGCCGAATTGCCCTAACTACCCTGGTGCCAGCTCGGGTCTCTGCCCCGCGCACTCAGCGATCGACTGCGATCTTCTTGGCCATTCTCACGCGAGTCCCAGACGGCGACCGCGCGCCGATGTCCACCTCATCCATGAAGCTTCGGATGATGAGAAGCCCGCGGCCGGAATCCCGAGCGAGATTTTCATCGCCACACGGATCCGGCACCTCTTCGGGCGCAAACCCGCAGCCTTCGTCCTCAACCTCGATGCCCAGTTTCCCGTCTACGCTACGGATGACCAGGTGCACTTGTTTGCCGTTGCTGAATTGATTGCCGTGGGAGACCGCGTTCAGCACGCACTCGTGAGCCGCCAGACCAATCCGCTGTTGATCGTCGGAAAAAAAGCCCACCTCATTGGCCGCCCGGATGGCCAATTGTGCGGCCCGCAACACGGAGTCCATCGTCGATTCCAAGTACAAATCCGCATGAAGGGTGACACCGCGCATTGGCGTTTTCAGGAGTTGGGAGTCATCTTCAGCGAGGGATCTACCAATTTGATTCTCGAGGCGATGCCCGATACTTCCATCTCGTCGGATTAGACGCGGGGCCGGTGCCGGAGGTAACCGCTCGAGCAGGGTATTTTGGGGCCTCGCTGCTTCAGACCACGTCGGGCGTCCAGGATGACCGGCAGATCGGCACATTCAGACTGGTTTAAACTGGTTGAAGAGGGATCGATGGCAACAATCGGCGCGTTTGAAGCCAAGACGAACCTGTCGGCTCTTCTCGACCGGGTAGCAAAAGGCGAGAGGATTACCATTACCCGGCACGGCGCTCCGGCCGCGATGCTCGTGCCTTTCGGCCAATCCGAACAAAAGCTGACTCATGAGGAAATCGTCGAAGGGATGCGCGATCTGCGCAAACGAGTGAAGGCCGCTAAGATGAGCGTGCGCGAAATGGTCAATGAGGGCCGGCGCTTTTGACAGGAGTGGTCATTGATGCTTCGGTAGCCCTGGCCTGGTGCTTTCCGGATGAAGCCAGCGACTATGCCGATGCTGTCCTGGTGGCCCTCGAAGGGCAGACGATCCTTGTGCCCTCCGTTTGGGGGTTGGAAGTAGCGAATGCCGTGTTGGTGGGTCAAAGAAGGAAACGGCTCCGGGAGCCGGATATCAGGCGTTTCACAACGTTGCTCGAAAGCCTTCCCGTAGTCCAGGATGTCCGGCCGATTCGTGAATCCATGAACAATATCCTGCCACTGGCACGGGAACACGGCCTGTCCGTGTATGACGCCGCTTACCTGGAACTCTCCATTCGGCATGGCGCGCCTTTAGCCACGCTCGACGCCAACTTGAGAAAAGCGGTGCGTCAGACAGGGCTGACGATCTTCGCGCCGGGACCAACCTGATCGGGTGGCAGTCGGTCCTGTGCCGTGTTTTGAAAGCCGCCAGAGGCGATTGCGGTCGCGATGGCGCGAGGTTCCGCCCAACGCTCCTTGAAACGAAGGATGCGAAGCGCTAACCTATGGCTGGCACTCATTGCTGGAGTTTCTCATGAGAGCCCGCCGGGTCCTTCCGATTATTCTCCCGTGGTTTGCGCTGGCTGGTTGGTTTCTCTGGCTTTGTTTCCGATGGCCCGAATTGCCACATCGAATGGCTGTCCACTTCAACATGTCCGGCGAGCCGAATGGATGGTCAACCAAAGGCGGCTTCGCGGTTGCCATGATCGTGTTCTGGATTGGCTTTACCGTTTTGTTCTCCGCGCTGGCACTCGCGCGCGCCCGCCCCCACCAGCAGATCCTGCCGGCCTATTACTTCACAACCGTGGTCTTGCTGGTGAGCGGCGTTGAGACGATTCACGCAAACCTCGGAAGCGGCGAGAGATTCGTGGGCCCTTATATCGTCCTGATCGGGGTCCCGATTTTGATGGCTCTCGAGATTGCCCGCAGATTACGTGCGCCGACGCGGGGAAAGAGCCGTGTAGATCCGCGGCTCGACACAGGTTCGGTCAGCAAAGACTAATCAGGGACAAGTCGGGCTACCCAAAAATCTCTTTCACCACCCGCGCCGGAAACTGCTCGGTCAACCTCTCGCTCAGTCCGTGCCGTTCGAACGTCAGCGACCGGAAATTCATGCCCAGCGCGTGCAACACCGTAGCGTGGAAATCCTGGACCGAGACTCGATTCTCCACCGCCTTGTGACCCAGTTCGTCGGTTGCGCCGTGGACGGTCCCTCCCTTGACACCCCCGCCCGCCATCCAGATTGAAAAGCCGCTCGGACCGTGGTCGCGCCCGGGCTTGACCCCGGGGGCGATCTGCGCCACGGGCATGCGGCCGAATTCGCCGCCCCAGATCACCAGGGTCGAATCCAACAGGCCTCGTTGTTTCAGGTCCCTCAACAACCCGGCGACCGGCTTGTCGGTCCGCCCGCAACAGGAACGGTGGCCGGTGACGAGATCGAGGTGCGAGTCCCACACCAGTTGCTCCATGTAGATCTGGACGAAGCGCACCCCGCTCTCCACCATGCGCCGCGCCATCAGGCAGCGTTTTCCGTACGACGCGGTCTGCGGGTCGTTGAGCCCGTAGAGTTCCTTGGTAGCGTCACTCTCCTTCGAGACGTCCAGCACCTGACTCGCGGCCAGTTGCATACGTGCCGCCAGTTCGTAGCTGGCAATGCGGCCATCCAGATCCGGTTCGTGCGCGCGTTGCAGCCGATGCGCCTCGTCCATGCGGCGCAGAAGACGCCGCTCGGCTTCAACCACCGGAGCCGGCACTCCGGAGAGCGGCTCCAGGTTCAACACCGGCGCGCCCTCCGAACGGAATCGCGTCCCCTGATACACCGCGGGCAGGAACGACGACTGCCAGTTCGCGATGCCATTCACGGGGAATCCCTTCGGGTCGTCCAAAACCACGAACGCCGGCAGATTCTGATTCTCGGTTCCCAATCCGTACGCCACCCAGGCTCCCAGCGAAGGCTTGGTGGCGATGGTGCGGCCGGTGTTCATCAGAAACAGGGCCTGCACGTGATTGAAGTGCTCGCCGTACATCGAGCGAATCACGGCCAGGTCGTCCGCGCAGTCCGCGGTATGCGGCAGAAGGTCGGAGACCCACATGCCGCTCTTGCCGTGCTGCTTGAAGGTGAAGGGCGAGGGCAGGATGCCGCCGTTGGCTTCCGGCGACGCGAGGTCGGTGGCCAGGTCGAGAGTCGGCGTCTTCCCGGCGTATTTCTCCAGCGCGGGTTTGGGATCGAACGTGTCCACCTGGCTGGGCCCGCCGTTCATGAAGAGAAAGATCACCGACTTCGCCTTGGGCGCGAAGTGAGGCTTCTTCGGAGTGAGGTCGAAGGCCCGCTCGGTGGCAAACATGTCGGAGGCGAACAGCGAGACCAGCGCGGCGCCGTGCAACCCGTCGGTCATGGTGGAGAAGAAATCGCGCCGGGAGCGTTTTCGGGTATCGGGTGGCATCGTAGCGATCATCACCTCAGTCGATGTAGCTGAACTCCGCCGAATTGAGAATGGCATGGCACAAATTGGAAAGCGCCAACCAGCGGGCGGCCCAAGCCTTGGGCGTGTCCGAGCGTTCTTTGTCCAGATGGGCCGGCCACGCCGCGGCAAACTCTCGCAGCGATTCGAGCGCGTCGGTCATCTCGCGTTCCGCCGGGGGACGCGACAACGCGCGCCAGTAGATCTCTTCCACATGCTTGCGCGGATCGTCTCCGGCGTCGTCCACTACACGGCCCGCCATGTAGCGGGCGTGCGACCAGACGGCCGCGCCGTTCATCAGTTCCAGCGCCTGGGTCGCGACCGTGGAGTGTTGCCGCTCCAGGCAATTCGGCGTCATTTGTGGGAAGTCGAAGGCCGCCAGCATGGTGAGCGGCGTCTGCTTGCTCTGCGTCACGTACAGGGCGCGGCGCAATCCTTCCTTCGAGCCCTGGGCCACAACCTCGCGGTCGGGCTTGACTTCGATCTTCTCGGGCGGGCCGAAAATCTTTGGATTCAGACGGCCCGTGACGCGCAGCACCGAATCGTGGACCGATTCCGCGTCCATACGGCGCATCGTCATTCGAGACCACAATGTGTTTTCCGGGTCGGCCGCCGGCGGCCCGCCCACCCAGCGCGATGACTGCCGGTACGCGCTCGACGTCATCATCAGGCGGTGCATCTCCTTCACGCTCCAGCCGCGCTGGACGAACTCCGTCGCCAACCAGTCCAACAATTCCGGATGGGTCGGCGGCGCGCCGGACCTGCCGAAGTTCGATGGGCTGGCCACGATGCCGCGGCCGAAATGGCGCATCCACATCTGGTTGACCCAGACGCGGGAAGTCAGCGGATGATCCGGTTGGGTCAGCCAGCGCGCCAAGGCCAGGCGGCGCCCGCTCGAGACCACTCCGGATTCCGGAGCCACGATGCGGTAGGGCTTCACCACGCCATCGAACAGGACCGGTACTCCGGCCTCGACCGGTTCGCCCGGCAGGGTTGGATCGCCGCGGCGGTAAACGAACGCGCCGGATGGCTCCCCGCCGGCGTCCACCAGGACCCGCACGTGCGGCTTGGGTTTCAGCTTGCCCTTGAGGGCCGCGATCTCCTTCTGCAGGGGGTCGGCCTTCGCTTTGAACTCGGGGAACTTCGCCTCCACCTGGCCGGGCGAAATATCGAGCACGGACTTGAATTTGTCGGCCAGGTACTTCTGCACGTCACTCCGGCGGTCCGCCGGCGTCTCGGCCACGGCCAGCAGGTCCGGCCGCGCCGCCTCGGGCAGAGCTTGCACCCGCTCTTCCAGGATCTTCCGGTGGAAGGGACGCGACTGCACGTCCAGCGCCGCCTCCAGTTTCTTGAGCTCCGCATCGATCGGCCCGTTGTGCGCGGCCACTTCCTTCATCTCCTCATCGGGCGCGATCGGAATCTCGCGCTGCGACGGCGTCAGCCAGTCGTGAAGGTCGTAGGCGGTCTGCAGGATCGCGGAAAAGCGGTAGTAGTCCCGCTGCGGAATCGGATCGTACTTGTGATCGTGGCAGCGGGCGCACCCGATGGTCAGGCCCATCACGGACGACGTCAGCACTTCCACCTCGTCCGAAATGACGTTCAGACGGTCCGGCAGCGAACGCCGCCCGACGCCGTTGGTCGGATCGGGAGTCGTGCGCAGGAAACCCGTGGCCGCCAACCGGTCGACCGCTTCCTGATCGAAGCGGGCCGCCGTCTTGTAGTTGAAAAGCTCGTCGCCCGCGAGTTGTTCGGCGAGAAACGCATCGTACGGCTTGTCCCCGTTAAACGCCCGGATCACGTAGTCGCGATAGCGCCACGCGAACACTCGGAGTTCGTCGGCGTCCCCAAATCCTTCGGTGTCCGCATAGCCTGCCAGATCGAGCCAGAATCGGCCCCACCGTTCCCCATAGTGCGGCGACTCCAATAATCGGTCGACCAGCCGTTCGTACGCGTCGGGGCGCGAATCGTTCAGGAAGGCGCGTGCTTCGGCCGGCGTCGGTGGCATGCCGATCAGGTCGAGCCATGCGCGGCGGAGCAGCGTGGCTTTGTCAGCTTCGGGGGCGAAGCGCAGTCCTTTGGCCTCGAGTTTTGCGAGCAGGAATGCGTCGATCGGATTGCGCACCCGATTCTGGCTGGCGACGTGCGGAACCTCGGGACGGCGGGGCGGCTGAAAGGCCCAGAACCGCCGATCTTTCTCGGTGATCTTCTGTTGGACGGCTTTCGCGGGAGGCGCTTCCGGCGCTCCAGCGGCGATCCACTGTTTGATCTTGGCCAGTTCGGCGGCGCTGGGCGTGCGTACCGCGTAGTCGAACTGCATTGCCGTCGGCGGCATCGCGCCGGACTCGATCTTCTGAACGATCAGGCTCTCCGCGGGCTTGCCCACCACCATCGCCGGACCCGACTTACCGCCCTTCAGACGGCTGGCCCGAGTCCGCAGGTCGAGGCCGCCCTTCTGCTCCCGCTTTCCGTGACACACCAGGCATCGCGTCTGGAAGATCGGAAGTACATCGTTCTCGGTGACGGTGACGGCGGCGGCCGATGCCTTGCCGCCTGCTCCTTTGGCGCCTCCGTCGATCCAGGCGCGGATGGCGCTCACTTGCGCCTCCGTGAGCTTCGGCTCCATCGGCGGCATCGACTTGGTGACGAGCTTTTCAACCAGCAGGCTGCCGCCGGCCGAACCGGGGACAATCGCGGGGCCCGACTTGCCGCCCTTCAGCAGCGATTCCAGTGACCGCGCGTCGAGCCCGCCCTGAGGCGCGGACGCGCCGTGGCAGGCCACGCAGCGAGACTCCAGAATCGGGCGAATGTCCGCGTCGAACGTGGCGCCGGAGATCGTGGGCACAATCGCGCAGCAGGCCATCACAGCCAGGAGCCACGAGCGCGATGACGGCAACAGAGGCAAGGTAATGACAAGATATCACGGCCGCCCGCGGGGCTGCCGTAACGACGCGGGGTCAGGGTCGTGGAAACGTACGGGATCTCAACTCGCGTGCCGACTCACGGGCGCGGCGGAGGTACGATTGCCCTTCTTCCTTCCGCCCGAGGCGCTCGTAACATTGCGCCAGGCGTTCGAGGACTTCGATGAACTGGGGCTGCTGCTCCAGCGCCGCCTCGAAGCAGCCCAAAGCCGCCTCGTGCCGGCCCCGCGACTGTAGAAGACAGCCGGCATTAAAGCACACCTCCAGGCTCTTGTCGCCGGAGGCCATCAAGCCGCGGTAAATCTCCAGAGCATCGTCGTGCCGCCGTTCTTCGAGCGCCAGTTGTGCCTGCAGCCGCCGGGCGTCCTGAGACCATTCGGGTCGCGCGGCGAGCTCGACCGCGTGCGCCCGCGCTCGCGTCCGGTCCCCATGGCGCCACAACGAGATGGCCAGATTCCATCGCGCTGCCGCCCAATCCGGCGCCGCCTCGAGACACGCGGCAAATGCCTCCGCTGCCTTGCGGTGGCTGCCCTGGTCCAGCCGAACCGTACCCAGGTGAAACAACGCGGCCTTCGAGTCGGGGAACCGCTTGACGCACTCCTCCAGCTTGGATTCGGCGAAGACCAGGTCACCCCGGCTCGCCGCCAGCAAGGCCAGATTCAACCATGGGGTGTCCGAACTGGTCCGCTGGAGTGCGACTTCGTAGGTGGCCATCGCCTGCTCGATTTGCCCGGCGCGTTCCTGAGCGATGGAGAGGGCGAGCAGCGCCTCTCGCGACTGAGGGCGCAAGCGGAGCGCTTCTGCGAAGGCGGACTCGGCTTCCGTGGTCCGGCCCGCCTGGAAATACGCAAGTCCCAGGTTGAACCTCGACTCGAACGAATCGGGGTTCCGGGTCGCGATCTGTTCTCCGAGTCTGATCGCGCTGTCGCCCGCGGTGCCGGCCGCCAGTTCCAGCAGCAACAGGGCCCGCAAGGCCGGTTCGGCATTCGGGCGGTGCGCCAGCAACCGCTCGCAGACTCCGATGACGACATCCTTCTTGTTCTGCGCCTGCGCCACCGTCAAAAGGTTCACCAGCGCATCGTCGCAGTTGGGGACGCGTTCCAGAAAGCGTTGAAAAGCTTCCTCCGCCTCCGCGAGCCAACCTACCAGTTGCAACGAAACCGCGCGTCCGAACAACGCCTGCTCCGCCTCCCCTTCCAACGCCGTGGCGGCTTCGAAGGCTGCCAGCGCCTCCAGCGCCCGGTTCTGCCGGACGGCTACCGTCCCCAGAGCCGTGAGAATGTCGAGATTTCGCGGGTCGAGCGCGCGGGCTTCCTGCAGGGCTTCCAGGGCCTCGCCCAGGTGGTTGGACTCGTAGAGCGCCAGTCCTTCGGCCAGCAGGGCCGCCGGCCCACTGGCGGGTCGGGAGACCTTGGCGGGCGCTGCCGCGGCCGCTCGTCCCCCGCGGGAAGCCACTACCGGCGCCTTCGCCGCCGCCGCCTTGGGCTCCTCAATGGCGCCCGAATCCGCCGCGCCCGGCGGCTCGGGAGAATCGGCACTAGCCAGCTGTGGCTCTGCCGCCGCGGGATCGCCGGGTCGCGAAGCCTCCGCCGGAGGCCGATCCTCGATCGCTTCACTGACGGCCGGGTCCGGCAACGGTTGAACGGTCTCCACCGGGTCCGCCGCGGCCGGGACCGAGTCCGTCGAGGGCGGGCTGCTGGCCGCCAGATTCTGGACTTCCGTCGGAAGGGCTTCGTCGCCGGCCGCCGGCTCCGGCACTTCCTCGAGCGGTGGATGTTCGGGGTTTGACGCGTCCAGCGTCACTGCCGGTTGGTCCTCGCTCGGAAGCACTGCCGTGCCATCCCCATTCGATGGCTCGTCCCGTGGTTCCGGCGCTACCAGGTGCTCGATCGGAAGGTCGATCCCCAAATCGTCCAGGGCCGACAGGATATCGTCCGTGGTCCAGACGGGTTCGTGAAAACCGTTCCGCTTGTGGAGATCGAGCCGAACGGGCTCGGGAGAAGGCGCCGTCAGGGTCGCCACGGACGTTTCGGGCCGCTGGACGGCGCTCTCGACGGCCAATCCGTTGATATTCAGGCCAATGGCCGGATCCACGAGGGTTAGTGCCGGGTCGTTGGACTCAACGCCCGCCGGCTCACCTTCAAACTCGCTCCAGAGAACCGCCCCCGGCCCGTCGTCTTCCCGTGACGGCTGGGGACGCAGTATCTTCTCAAACGGGTCCTCGTCCTGCCATACCCATCTGTCGTTGGGTGAGTCCATGAGCGCTGTCCTTCCTGCCCAAGCCCGTTGGCGGGCAGGCTGTCACCGCGTCATCGAGGCTGATTTCGGGCGGTTCGCCCTACTGCCGGCTCGAAAAATACGACGATGCCAGATCTGGATTCACCTCCAATGCCTGTTTCCAGCAGTTACGCGCCTCGCTTTCGCGGCCGAGCGATTTCAACGCGTGCCCCATATTCAACAGGGCTTCGGCGATATTGGGACGTTCCCCGAGGGCTTGCTGGTAATATTTCACTGCATCTTCAAACATCCCCGATTTCTGCAACAACAAACCCGTGTTGTACAACAGCTCGGGACTCTTTTCCCCCATCTCGATCAGGCGCGTATGCAGGTCAAACGCCCGTTCCAGATCCTCCCGTTCAACGGCCATGGCCGCCAGCGCGCGAAGCGCGTCCAGTGACTTCGGATTTGCCCCCAGCGCCAGTTCGAACGAAAGACGGCTCTTGTCTTTGTCGCCCAGCTTCCAGAACGCGATCCCCAGATTGAGATGGGCATCCGCCCAATCCGGCCGCCGCCGCACGCATTCCTCGAATGCCGTCACGGCTCCGTTATAGTTCAGGCGCTGCAGGCACAGATAGCCCACGCGGAACCACACATCCTCCCACTCCGGATGAGACGACGCCAACCTCTCGTAATACTGCTGAGCTTCTTCGAAATCGCCTTTTCGCTCAAAGGCGAGCGCGAGATTCCAGAGCGGTCCGGGAAGGTCCGACGAGATGGACAGCGCGCGCTGATAGGCCTTTTGAGCTCCCGCGAGATCGCCATTCTCCTGAAGAATGACCCCGATGTTGGCGAACGCCTTGTCCGCCGAAGGCCGAAGCTCGCCCGCTTGCTGATAGGCGGCCAACGCTTTGTCTTTTTGTCCGGTCTCAAAACACGCCACGCCCAGGTTGAACCATGCCTCGAACGAGTCTGGCGCTACCTGCACCAGGCGCGAACAATGCTCGGCCGCTGCCGCGAAGTCGCCCCCCTCCATCGCCAGATTGGCCAGTGCCTCCAAAGCCGCTCGATTGTCGCTCTGCTGGGCCAGCAACTTCGTCGCGGTCTCCCGCACCCCGGCCTGGTTCTGGCGGGCGGACTCCAACGACAACAGATTCGCCAACACTTCGGACGAATCCGGCCGCCCCTCGATCAGGTTCCGGTACGCCGCGCCGGCTTCCTCGATCTTCCCCGACAGATGAAGGGCAACCGCCCGGCCAAATTCACCGCTGAAGTCGGCCCCCTTCGCCAGGTACCCGTCGAAGGCCTTCAGTGCTTCTTCCGGCCGGCCAAGGTGGAGCAGACACAGGCCCAAACCCAACCTGGCCTCACGCCGGTCCGGATCCGCATCGAGCGATCGCTGGAAGTATTCGGCCGCCCTCGCCCGGTCTTCGATTTTTTCCAGACAGACCGCCAGGTTATAGTTCGCGGTTTTGTGCGAGGCTTCGTTGACGAGAATCTCGCGGTAACAGTCGCCTGCCTTCTCGAAACGTCCCAAGCCGAAATGGAGGTTTCCCATCGCGGAATAGACGTCCGCCGGGGCTTCTCCTGCCGCGGCCGCCCGCTCGAGTTCCTGCAGCGCCTCTTCGGTCTTTCCTTCCAGGTGAAGCTTGATCGCGGTGACCAACCCCGCCGAGCCTGCCTTCTTCGGCGCCGCCGGGGGCGCTTCTTCCACTTTCAGGTCATGCTCGGACACCGTGTCCAGAGATCGACCAATCAGGTCTGAAATCGGATCGTCTTCGGTGAACCAAACCCACTTTTCGTTGTCGCCCATCGTTGCCTCGCCGGACACTCGTCACTTGCCAATGTCCGTTTCCAAACGCCGGATCTTCGCGGAGACAGCTCGCCCGGTTTCCGTCCGCTCGTTCATGAAACCCACGGCTCCCCCTTTCAATCGGTTGTCGGTCCACAAATCTACAGGCTTGCCCTGAATGGAAAGATCGTAAGTTGAGCCTCTGACCTCCATCTCCACCCGGTATGCCGCTCCCACCTGCGGCGCAATGGGCAACCGCTTTTCCGAATAGGAGCTTTCTCTGCCATCGACGACGATCCAACGCTTCAGGATGGTGTAGGGTTTGCTCGGGTCCTCATCGAACGAGAGTTTCAGGGCATGGTAGTTTCGCGAGTCTTGAGCGCGAACGACCCAGCCCAACGCTCGCGTGTCGATCTGGCCCGTGAACTGGAACCGATAGTCCTTCCAGGACTTGGAGGGCTCATACAAATTAAACTTGCGGTCGTGGCGGGCGCCCGCCGAATCGGCTGCGGGTACCGGCGCCCAATTCTCGCCGCCCAGCGTCAGCGTTTGCATCTGGGCGGCGGCGGGAGCGGCGGGGCGGGTCTGGCCTCCGGCCTGGTAAAAGAGATAGTAGCCTAGGCCTGCCAGAGCGAGTACGACCGGCGCGCCGATCTTCAGGACCGTGCCCCCGATTCCGGGTACTTCCACTTGGTCGGCACGCAGAATCTGCCCGGTTAGGGTGGTCGCTGGTGACCCGCCGAACGAGGGCACCTCCAGCGGCCGATCAACCGGCACAGATTTCGCTGGCTCTACCTTGGCCGGCTCCGCCTTCGCCTGCTCCATTTTGACGGGCTCCGGCATGACCGGTTCTTGCCTGGCCGGCTCCGGCTTTGCCTCCGGTGGGACGACTGGAGGAGGCGCTGCTTCGGCCACCCTTCCTGTAGGCGGCGACGCCGGCTCCGTTGGCCTCGGGGTTCTGGACTCCCGATCTGCCGGCGCCGCCGGGGCGGCTTTCAGTGGTCTTGCGGGCGGCTTGGGTACCACGACCGGCCGGGGCGCAACGGCCTGTTTGGGAACACTTTCTCTTGCCTGGATCGAAACCTTCGGGACGGGAGGAGGCTCAAACGTTCTCACGTTGCGGGGCGTTACCGCTTCCGGCGAGGGCGCCTCGGGCGCTGGTCCCCAAGTCAATCTCGCGCGAAACGGAAACCTGGGTCCGGCAGGCAGCCGCAGACCCCTTCGCGGACAGCGAACCCAGGACGTCTCCACCCTGTGTAAGGCCACGGGTCCCAAAAGGGGCTCGATCGCCCGCGGTTCCACCAGGAATCCGGCGACGGTGGGCGGAAGCACCTCGGCTACGTGCCCGTTCGTGCCCGCTACCGAAGCCGCCAGCGTGGCCAGTTCGATCCTGCTCGAATCATCCCCGCCTCCACCTTCTAGCGCGGTCAGGCTGAGCCCGGAGCGGACCGCAATCCACGTCGGCGACAGGTCGAACGGCGCCGGGATGTGCCAACTCCTCCGGCGCTCCAGGTACGCCGTGCCCGCGATCCCACGCAGGTAATCCGCCAGCGGGCGGTCGAACGGCAGCAGAGAATTGGCCACGTCCAGCCGCATCAGCCGCAGCGCCGCCGCTTGGACGTCCTGCTCTGGTTTCGACAGTCCCGTCATTCCACTCCACCTGCCTACTCGGATCCCCTCGGCCGCCGCAACATGGTGCGCTCCAGATATCCGATCCTGGGCTCGATTGGGGGGAACTCAACCGGTCGAATCCGGCCGCCCGCATCGTCTCGGGCGAGATCGTACGCGGCTGTCCTCATGCGATGAGTCAGGTACCTCGTCTCCACCTGTAACCCCGGTTCGGCGGCCCGCCGCCCAACCACCCGGCCTTGTACCGTTTGCCACCGCGGCGTGTCTTCCGGACGAGGAGTGCCTGAACCTTGAGCAGCTTGAACCGCTAAGGCAGGCAGGAATCCGGCCGGCCGGGGGTCCGGCATTGGTAACGCCCCAGGGCTAAGCGCTCCCGGTCCTTTTTCCGGTTCCGAGGGCTCTTCCCCCAGGCTCTGCACCAGACGCGTCAGCCCTAGTTCCGTCCTCTCGCGCTCGTATAACTCCCGGTGTTCCCGCGAGCAGAAGTCCTTGCCGCCCCCAGAGATCCGCGACAATAGTGTCAACGGCTTGTCGCAGTAGAGACAGAAAGGTTCGTTCACTCAAGACTCCCCGATTCCCATGGTAGAGTGGCCTCGCGGTGCGAAGCTAGTCGATAAAACACTTATCCACCAAGCAACTAGGAGAAGAACCTTATTGATCGGTTGAGGTGCCTGCCCTAGCGCCTGGAGGTTGAGTTTGCGGTGCTGGCATCGGCGCTCCCGCCGCTTCCAGCACCCTGGTCAGAGCTGTCACCTCGCCCCGATTAAGGTGGTCGCGGGGCAGTGAAAAAATTCTTATGCCAGCCTAAAGTTATCTCCCTAATCAAGCGATTAGAAGGTCGCGACGTTCTTGAATTCACAAATCCGTTTTGAGGAGTTTGGTAATGGCGAAGCTTGAGGCCCTGCAGAAGCAGATCGAAGTGCTGAGGACCGCGATTCCTGAATTGCGCGGCGTCTTGATTGCGTCGACCGAAGGACTCCCGGTGGCGCACTCCATCGCCGGGGGGGCCGACCCGGCGCGCGTGGCTGCGATGGCCGATCGCATCGCCGCGATGGCCGCGGCGGCCGTGAACCTGGGTAAGCGGGTCAGCGAAAGTCTGAGTGTCGGCGGCCTGAACGAGATCAGCGTGACCGGCGCCGAGGGTCAGATCTTCATGTATGCGGCGGGAACCAAAGGAGTACTGGCGGTGATTGCGCCCAAAGGCGGGAACGCCGGACTCATTCACCTGGAAGCCAGGCAAGTGGCCAAAGAAGTTGGCGACTTGTTCTAGCCCCCTCCCGTTTCGGTTCTGTCCGTTGCGCCTCCCGTCTCGAGTGCGCGATCATGAGATGCTTGTTTTCGCGTACGGCTTCCCTCATCGCGCTATGGCTGGTTGGGTCGTGCGTTGTCTGGGCTGATGCCCTGATACCCCCCCTATCGGAGGTTCAGGCTGCTGAAGCACGCAAGACCATCGCTTCGTTCAAAACGAACCCCCGAGGACCCTTCATCCGCATTCGCTGGTTCTGCCGCGACGGAAGCACCCACCCTCCAGACGGCGTTCCTTGCAAAACGCGCGGTGGCGGCATTCAACACGCCGAGTTGAGCCCCCAAGCGCTCAAGATCGCCTCCTGGAATCTTGACAGCGGTACCGTCCTCGCGGCGATGAAGTTCGACGTCTGGTTCGACGCCGCGCGAGACCACCACCGCCTCCGGCAACTCGTCCTGGAGCGCTTCCTGATGGAGGTCGACCAGGGATGGGTCTACCGTCTGGCCAGTTCCTACCGCGGAGCCCGGCAGATCGAGGATGAGGAGAAAGCGGGACGCGCCCTGCTCGCGGAAATGCTGTCCAAACCCGAATGGGTGGACCGCAACCCCTTTCTGGTGACGCAGTTGATCGCGGCGGTCCCTCACGGGGTCGAGGACGGCGCGGTGAAGAAAATCCGCGCGCTTGCCGCTTCGATTGCCGCCACGGACCCTCGCTTCCAGCCTATTCGCGCCAAGATTCACTCTGCGCCCGGCAAAGAAGACCTGTCCACCGTGGAGCGGTTCGCCCAGGATCCCAAGATCTCCGAGACGGTGAAGGCGCAATTGACCGAGTTGGTCGGACTGATGCGCGCCAACGCCTCCGGACGGAGTCTGGCCGCTCGTCTCCCCGGTCTCCAAAAGATCGCCGCTGGCAAAGCCTGGAGCCCCGAGGTGGACGCCTTCGCCGCCGCTTTCCGCGCCGGAAAGCCAGAGTCGGTGTTCGCAACGGGGGCCCGACTGTCGGAAGCCATCCGCCGCGAGGTGGGCGCTTCCCGCGAAGGCCGGCGCAACCTCGAGCTTTTGGATTTCCAATCCGCCCTCGCCGAGCGGGCTTTCGAACTCAGCCGGGCCCTTCCCGGCGGCGCCCGGCGGGCCCGTCTCGAATACCTGCATCATCACCTGCAATACGCCTTTGCCGAGGGCCTGCTTTCCACCAGACAACTCGACGCGCTGCGGGCCGAACTCTCCAATCTGGCGGCCAAGCCCGAACTGCCGGCCGAGACCTATTCGGCCTCTGTTCGCTATCTGGCGCGCTCCGTCGAATGGTGCCGCGCCACAGCCGTGCGCGATTTCGGTCCGGTTGCACGCCATTGGCAGGACGCCGAGCCGCTCGCGAAATCGCTGGTCGACCACCTGCTCCGCGGGTCCATCGCCTTGTCCCTGGCGTTTGCCGCCGGGCCGCTCGTCAGCGATGCCAATCGGGTCATGGGCATCCGGCATTCGTTGTTCGGAGACGCCTCCAGCCAGGGAGTCACCGCCATGAACGCAGGCGTCGCCGTCGGACGATTCGGCATTGTCGAAGACGAAGCCGCGGCCCAGCGTGTGGATCCGCGGGGCATTTACGTCATCCCGGAGACCGCCTCGGACCTCAAGCCCATGGCCGGCATCCTGACCCTGGACAGCGGGAACGCCTTGTCCCACTCGCAGTTGCTGGCCGCGAACTTGGGCATTCCCAACGCGACCGTGCCCTCCGCCCTGCTGCCGGTGCTGCAGAAACATGCGGGGCAGGAATTGTTCTACGCCGTCACGCCTCGCGGCGTCGTCATCCTCAAACCGAAGAGCGAGTTGACTCCCGCCGAGCAAAAGCTCTGGGCCCAGCAGCCGGCCCAGGGCCGCCGCCGGTTCACGCTCGATACCTCCCGCGTCCGGCTGGATGTCAAAAAGGTCTTGTCTCTCTCCGAAGTAAGCGCCAGGGACTCGGGCGCCCTGTGCGGGCCCAAAGCCGCCAACCTCGGGCAATTGCTCCGCTTCTTTCCGGACAAAGTCGCCGCCGGCCTGGTGGTCCCCTTCGGCATCTACTACGAGCACATTCGCCGCCCTCTGGGCGGGCAGGGCAAGACGCTCGATCAGGAGATCGTCGAGGCCTACGCCGAATCGGAGCGCCTGCGCGACTCCGGCGCCGAACCCGAAACCATCCGCGCGTTCATCGCTCCCAAGCTGGCCCGGTTCCGCGCCCTGATCCAGTCCATGCCGCTCTTGCCGGATTTCGAGAAGGAGCTGACCGCGAAGTTGCAGCAGACCTTCGGGCCGGACGGCTCCTACGGCTTGTTCGTGCGCAGCGATACCAACGCCGAGGACCTGCCCGAGTTCACCGGCGCCGGGCTCAACCTGACCGTGCCCAACCAGGTGGGCCGGGCGAAGATCCTGCAGGCCCTCCGCGACGTCTGGGCCTCGCCCTTCACCGAACGGGCCTACGAGTGGCGCTCCCGCATCATGAAGGGCAACGAGCGCGTGTATCCCTCGGTCGTTCTGCTGCGAACCGTTCCCACCGATAAATCCGGGGTCATCGCCACGATGAACCTGGAAACCGGGGACACCCGCGAGGTCACCGTCAACGTCGCCGAGGGAACCAGCGCGGTCGTCGATGGCGGCGTGGCGGAGTCGCTGCTGCTGCGTCCCTCGGGAGAAGTCCGGCTTCTCCAGCAGGCCCGCGCCACCTATCGCAAACTCGCCGTGCCCGCCGGTGGATTTCAGAATGTGCCGGCCGCCGGCGGCGATACCCTTCTGCCGCCCGGCGAGATCGCCCAGGTTCGGGCGATGGTGGAGGAGGTCAAGCGCAAGTATCCGCCGGAGAAGAACGACCGCGGCGAGGTCCTGCCCTGGGATATTGAATTCGGCTTCGAGAAAGGGCAGCTGCGCTTGTTCCAGATTCGGCCCCTCGTCCGGTTTCAGGAGTTGAAGACTCTCGAGGGCCTGAGCCGTCTGGAAACCCGCACCTCGTCCTCCGCCCGCGTTTCATTGGATGCCGTTCTATGAGGAGTGC
>CAZGUX010000102.1:0-24986 GCA_964529305.1 uncultured Solibacteraceae bacterium
AGGATCTCGGGCAGTTCGATAACGCCGCTGAGCTCTGCGGGCGGGCCCTGGCTACTGCCGAGCGCACCCAGGAACCTTCCAGGTTGATTCCCTTTTTGACGAACCTGGCTGGAGTCCGTTTCTCCCAGGGCGCCTACGGCCGCGCCGAGCCTCTCTTCCGCCGGGCGTTGGCCATTGCCGAGGAGACCTTGGGACCGGACCATCCGGAGTTGGCGCGCGTTCTCAACAGTCTCGGCTCGTTGGCCATCGTTCGGGGCGCATTCCTGGAAGCCGAACCCCTTTTGAAGCGGACCCTGACCATTTGGCGAGAAAAACTCCTACCTCAGGACCCGCGGCTGGGGGTGTTGATGAGCAACTTCGGCGAACTTGCCTTCCGCCAAGGCCGGTATGCCGAGGCCGAGCGGTTCTACCGCGAGACACTGAAAATCGCGGAAGGAGCGTACCCCGCCGGCCACCCCGCCGTCGCGCGCGCCCTGGCGGATCTGGCCGAGTGCCACTACACGCGCGGCGAATATGACGAAGCCGAGTCACGCTACCGCAAGGCCCTGGCGATCGAGTACAAGGCATTGGGCCCGGCTCATCCCGGCGTAGCTCAGTTGCTGACGCGTCTCGGGTACATCCACCTCCAGCGCGGGCAGGTTGCGGAAGCCGAGTCCGTGTTCCAGCGGGCGTTGACAATTCGGGAACGGACACTCGGCGCCGATCACCCGGTAACGGCCCAAAGTTTCAATAAGCTCGCCGAAATAGCGGTCATGGGACAGGAATTGCAGAAAGGCGAACGCTTGGCCCTGCGCTCATTGGGCGTTCTGGAAAAGACGCTCGGACCGGACCATGGGGAGGTTGCCGTCGGTCTGACCACGCTGGCCTGGATTCGACGCGAGCAGAAGCGTCCGGAAGAGGCGATCGAGCACTACCGGAGAGCGCTTGGCATCCTGGAAAACACACTCGGGCCGGCGCACGTGCAGGTGGCCTCCGTCGCCGCCAACCTCGCGGCTGTCTACTTTGCGCAGCGGAATTACCCGCTGGCCGAAGGCCTGCTCCGCCGGGCGGTCCAGATCCGGGAGGCGGCCTTGGGCCCCGGCCACGCGCTGACGGAGGCGACATGCCGCGACTATGCCCTGGTGTTGCGGAAGTTGAAACGCAAGAGCGAAGCCGCCGCGTTCGAAGCGAGGACGAACGCGGCGCTAGCGAAACGGTAACCGTGCGCGGCGTGAAGTTCACTGCGATTCGGCGGCAAGCTTGCTGTGCTTCCGGCTGAACAGGAAGTAGATGACCAGGCCGATCGCCAGCCACACGACGAAGCGGACCCATGTTTCCAGAGGCAGACCGAGCATCAGCAGGAGGCACGTCGCAATCGAAAGGGAAGGGATATACGGCGATCCGGGAACTCGAAATCCACGGGGACGCTCGGGCTGTGCCCGACGCAGCACAAGAACTCCGGCCGACACGACGATGAACGCGAACAGCGTGCCGATGTTGGCCAGGTCGGCGAAGGTCCCGATGTCCCAGATACCGGCCGGGATGCCGACCACCAGTCCCGCGATCCAGGTACTGAGGTGGGGCGTCCGGTATCTCGGGTGGACGCGGGAAAACGGGGACGGAAGCAGGCCGTCGCGCGACATGGCGAACCACACACGAGCCTGGCCGTATTGAAAGACCAGGAGAGACGAGATCATGCCCATGAGCGCGCCCATGCCCACGATGCGGCGAATGCCTTCATAACCGAGTTGCTTCAAAACGTTGACCACGGGCGCCGCGTTGTTGAGGGTGGTGTAGTTGGCAACCCCCGTCAACACGAGGGCAACCGAGATATAGAGCACGGCACAGACGATCAGGGTGGCGATGATCCCGATCGGCAGGTCACGCTGCGGGTTGCGGCACTCCTCGGCCGCGGTGGATACCGAATCGAACCCGATGAAGGTGAAGAAGACGATGGCGGAACCCGTCAGGAGGCCCGAGAAGCCGTTGGGCAGAAACGGGCGCCAGTTCTCCGGCTTGACGGCGTGGGCGGCTCCGAAGACGAAGACGAGGATGGCGGCCATTTTGAGGATGACCATCAGGTTGTTGGCTCCGGCGCTCTCGCGGACTCCGATCACCAGAATGTAGGTCAGGATCAAAAGAATGACGAGAGCGGGAACATTGAACCAGTTGCCGGTGAGCGCGCCATTGGCGAAGACCGGGCCGCTCAACTTCTCGGGGAGGTGGATGCCGAACAGGCTCTCCAGCAGGTCGTTGACGTGGGCGGCAAAGCCGACAGCGACCGCCATGTTGGAGACTGCGTACTCGAGAATGAGGTCCCACCCGATGATCCAGGCGAAGATCTCGCCGAGGGTCGCGTAAGCGTAGGTATACGCGCTGCCGGCGATGGGGATCATGGAGGCGAGTTCGGCGTAGCACAGCGCCGCGAACCCGCACACGATGGCCGTGAGCAGGAACGACAACGAAATGCCCGGACCTGCCCCCGGGCGTCCGATCGTCGAGACGGCATCAGGGCCGTTCAACAGGAGATCGAGCACGGGGGCGTGGAGGATCGAGTGAAAGCTCAGCGTCTCGCCGGCCGCGGCGGTACCGGTCAGGATGAAGATTCCGGAGCCGATCACCGCGCCGATGCCCAAAGCCGTGAGGCTCCAGGGCCCGAGAGTTTTGCTGAGCCGGGCTTCGGGAGCCTCGGCAGCGGCGATGAGTCTGTCGATGCTCTTGGTGCGTAAGAAGGACATGAGGACGCCTGAAGCGTCCCGCTATCTTACCGCTTCCGCTGACCCTTGGTCATGTGGCGAACCTTCTTTTTCATGGAGCCGCGGGCCGTGCCGGAAGCCCGCTTGGCTTTCGGCGGGGCCTCCTTGCGGGCTTTCCGTTTGAGGGTCTTGCGTTCCTGGCGATCGGTGACTTTCTTGGTGTTCATTCGTTCTTCAATCCTGCGTATTTGGCAATCAGCTTTTTCAGTCCATAGCCCGGAAAACTCACGGTCAACTTGGCGTCCTCGCCATCGCCTTCGCGGCGGACAATCGTGCCGCGCCCGTATTTGGGATGGTCGATCACGTTCCCGGGCCGGGTCCCCGTTTTCTTCGCCGGCGCCGCGCCCTGCGAAGAAACGGCCGGCGGTCTGGGTGCAAAAGCCGCCGCGGTCGCTGCCGCGGGAGGCTCCGCCCTGGAGGGTTTCCCCGGCGGGGTCAACGACTTTCCCCGGTCGGCAAAGAACTGCGAGATGTTCTCTAGAGAATTATAGGTCTTTCCGGTGTACAAATTGCGGCGGACGGACTCGCGAACCTCGTGCCGCTCGGCGGTCAGGTCGACCTGCGCCACCGTTGGTTCGCTGGGGTTGACCTCGGCCAGGAGGTGCGGCGGCACTTCCTTGATGAAGCGCGAGCGAATGGAGCGCTCCTGCTCGCCGCCTCCGAAACGTCGCCGGTAGCGCGCCCACGTGAGGTAGAGCTTCTTCTCCGCGCGGGTCATGCCGACGTAGCAAAGGCGGCGCTCCTCCTCGAGCAAAGCGTTGGAATCGAGCGAGCGGATGTGCGGGAAGAGGCCTTCTTCCATACCGGCCAGGAAGACCACGGGGAATTCGAGGCCCTTGGCGTTGTGGAGGGTCAGGAGATTGATCTGGATGTGTTCGTCCACCTGGTCGGCATCGGCCACCAGCGCCGCGTGGTCGAGGAAGTCGCTCAGGGTTTCGCCGCGCTCGCTGCCTTCGAGGGCCGCGTTCAGAATTTCGTCCAGGTTCTCCACCCGGCCTCGGGCTTCGTCCGTGTTCTCCTGCTCCAGCATGCGGCGGTAGCCGCTGCGTTCCAGGAGGTGCTTGATCACTTCGTGAGGCGGCCGCTCGGCAGCCATGGCCGAAAGTTCGCGAATCAGGTTTCGGAACGCAGCCAGCGCGGCGTGTGCCCGCGCCGCGAAGTGCTGCTCTTCGACCATCCCTTCGAGCGCCGACCAGACGCTGAGTTCGTGGGTCAGAGCGTAGCGCTCAATCTGCTCGACGGTCGTCTTTCCGATTCCACGCGCCGGGGTGTTGATGATGCGGAGGAGGCTGATGGAGTCCTGGGGGGACAAGGCCACCTTGAGATAGGCGAGGATGTCCTTGATCTCCGAACGCTGGTAGAAACTGAAGCCGCCCACGACCTTGTAGCTTCGTCCATACCGGCGCAGCGCTTCTTCAATCTGGCGCGATTGCGAATTGGTGCGATAGAGGATGGCGATGTGCTGGCCGGGGTCGCGGCGCAGGATGCCGTCGATCGTATCGGCAATGAACAGGGCCTCGTTTTCCGCGTCAAAGCCGGCGTAGAGGGAGACCTGCTCTCCCTGGCCGGCTTCGGTCCACAGAGTCTTGCCTTTGCGCTCGGTGTTGTTCGCCACCACCGCCCCGGCCGCCGCCAGGATGGTTTTGGTGGAGCGATAGTTCTGCTCCAGGCGGACCACGAGTGCGTTGCGGTAGTCGCGCTCGAAATCGAGGATGTTGCGGATATCCGCGCCGCGCCAGCTATAGATGGACTGGTCTTCGTCGCCGACGACGCAGACGTTGTCATGTCCGGTGCTGAGGAGGCGGATCAGGTCATATTGCGTCCGGTTGGTGTCCTGATACTCGTCGATCATCAGGTAGGACAGGCGCCGGTTGTAGCGTTCGCGCGTCGCGTCGTCGACGCGGAGTAACCGCACGGTCTCGAGCAGAAGGTCGTCGAAGTCGAGAGCGTTGGCGTTGCGCAAGCCCTTTTCGTACTCGTCGTAGACCACCGCGGCCTTTGCCATACGGGGATCCTTGGCGGAACGGTGCATTTCGTCCGGCGTCTGCCGCTGGTTCTTGGCGTTGCTGACGATCGACAACAGCGCGCGTGTCTTCATGAAGGTGTCGTCGAGGCCCAAATGCCGGTACGCGGCCTTGATCAGCGCCAACTGATCGTCGTCATCGTAGATATTGAAGCGCCGGGTGAAACCCGGCCGCACCTGGGCCAGGCCGTCTCCGTCACGGCGCAACAAGCGCACGCAGAACGAGTGAAAGGTCGACAGATTCAATTCGGACGAAGCAACGGAGCCTTCCAGCAGCGAGCGCACGCGCTGCCGCATCTCTTCGGCCGCCTTGTTGGTGAAGGTTACGGCGAGGACAGCGGAGGCGGGAATATGAAGATCGCGGACCAGGCGGGCGATCCGGTGGGTGATGACACGGGTCTTGCCGCTGCCTGCGCCGGCGAGAATCAGCAGCGGACCATCCACATGCATGACCGCTTCACACTGGGGAGGGTTGAGCCCTTGGAGGAGATCCATTCGGAGCCAAAAACGATGAACTCCTTAGATCCTACCATGGCGGTCCCCCAGAACCGTCTAGTCGCCCTTACCCTCATCAAAAGGGACCGATGCCCCACAACATTGCGTGAGAAGAACACGAAGTGGGAATTGTGGAAGATGGGTCAGGCCTAGTACCAATAGAGTCATGAGCACGAATGCTACCTCCCCAGTGGCCGTAAAACCGATTGGTGATCAATTGGCCGCCCTGTACTCCCGGCGGCAGAAGTTAGACCTGGCGATTCACCTGCTCCAGGAGTACCTGAACGAGCGAGATGGGTTGCGAAGCGATTCGCCGCGCGCCGCGTGACAATGCGGTCGTCGTGGCGGTACGGACTTCGCGCCCGGCGGCGCCTGCCGCCGACCAAGTTCTGCGGTTACCCTGCCTGGTGACGCGGCATCAGGGTCCTCCGCGGCGTGGCGACCGGATGGTCGAGCACGAGCAGGGGTACCCGAGTTTGGGCCACAGACTCTAGCGCCAGATCAAGAGCGCGTTGACGTCGCGTCGACCACGATTCCCCATGAATCTCCCGGCACCGGTAAAATGGGGTCTTCTCATGCAAACGCGAAATCTCCTCCATACCGGGTTGACTGTGTCGCGTGCGTGCTTTGGCACGATGACCTTCGGCGCGCAGGTGAATGAGTCCGATGCCGGACGAATCATCGACCGGTGTTTCGATCTCGGCATCAACTTTGTGGATACGGCGAATATTTACAACTTTGGCGTCTCGGAGGAGTACGTTGGGCGCATCCTCAAGGGGCGGCGCCGGGAAGTGATCCTGGCAAGCAAAGTTCGCGGAAAGATGGGCGAGGGGCCGGATGAGATCGGCCTCTCCCGCGCGGCGATGCTGCGGGGCATCGAGGAGTCACTCCGGCGCCTGCAAACCGACTACCTGGACCTCTACTATCTGCACCAACCCGACTACGCAACGCCGATCGAAGAAACGCTCGAGACGATGGACCTGTTGGTACGGCAAGGGAAAGTGCGGTACCCGGCAAGTTCCAACTACGCGGCCTGGCAGGTGTGCGAGATGCAGTGCCTGGCTGCGAAGAACGGCTACCAGCCCATCCGGTTGACGCAACCGATGTATAACCTGATCGCCCGCGGCATTGAACAGGAATACGTGCCGATGTGCCGGCGCCTGGGCATCTCGACCATCGTGTACAACCCGCTGGCCGGCGGGTTGCTCACGGGCAAGCAGAACCGGCAAGGGCCGATCGGGGGAACCCGATTCGACGGAAACAAGATGTACCTGGACCGATATTGGCACGAGGCCGACTTCGATGCGGTGGAGCAGTTGCGGGGAATCGCCGCCAAGGCCGGCCGGTCGATGGTCAGCCTGGCGCTGAATTGGCTTCTGCACCATACGTCGACCGATTGCGTGATCCTCGGGGCTTCCCGCATGGAGCACCTGGAACAAAACGTCGGGGCGATGGCTGAGGGCCCGCTGACCCAGGAAACCGTGGACGCCTGTGACCGTGTCTGGGCGCGCCTGCGTGGCGTGACTCCGCAGTACAATCGATAGCGCGAAGGATCAGGCGGTCTAAACGAACTGCTCCAGAATTCCCGACACGCGCAGTTGCCCTTGATCAAAGCCGTGCCGTGCCAGGACCGACCGGACCTGGTCGAGACCGCTCGAGTAGGCAGGGAACTCGACCACTGTCCGCCCGCTTCCGTTCGAGTGCACAATCTGCGGGTTGACCGGAAAATCGACTTCGGCGAGAGCTTCGAGCAGGGACTCCAGGTCGCGTTCCGCGACGGAGATGGAGACAGAGATCAACTCGCCGTCCGAGCCGAACAGGGCTGGGATGGCTTCAGAATTACGCCAGACGCTCACAAGATCCTCCAGCATCCAGCGGACCGGTCAAACAAAAAACCCTAAGAACTTTGGCACCAGCTTCCAAAGGCCTCAGGGTCGGCTTACCGCTTTTTGACCGATACGCCTTTAGCACTTTTTTACGTGGTTGCAAGTAGCTGAACCCAGAACAGCGGTTCTAAATCACTCCACGACTATAAAGAGGATATCACCGGGAGGCCTTTGTGACAAGAGGTGATTCGCCCTATCGAGGTCCGGTACTGCTGGACCTTGTTCCGGCTTGGGGATCGGATGGGACGGGCCGGAAAGCATCGCCCGCCCCATCGATCCGGGACCGGTCAGAACGAATATCGCAGAGAGAATTGAATCTGGCGGCTGGTACCGGCGCCGAAGATCCTACCCCTGGTGGCGGTTGAGGTGAGGTTGGTCACAGGGAAGCCCAGCGGCGGCGTATTGAAGAGGTTGAAGAACTCCGTACGGAACTGGATCTGATGCCGCTCCGTGATCGGAAACTGCTTCAACAGCGAGAAATCGAAGTTCGCCAGACCGGGGGCGCTGAACGTGTTCCGGCCCAGGTTCCCAAAGCAGACAAGGGGATTGGCGAGGGAGCGGAACGTCGCCTCGTTCCGGCAATCCGGTGCGTTGGTGTACGCGGCTGGGTTAAACCAGTTGTCGGCCGTTTGGCTGCTCGGCCTGGTTTCGGTTCCGGGGATGGCGTCGGGATGAATCAGGCTGCCCACGCCGCTGTTGGCCGTGTCGACGCCGGAGAAGATCGTAAACGGAAGCCCGGTGTTGAGGGAGATGATCGTGTTGACCTGCCAATTGCCGGCGATGTAGCTGAGGGCATTCTTGTCGGTCATCCAACGCTGTCCCGGCCCGAAGGGCAGGGCGTACACCATGCTGTTGACAAAGCGCTGGCGCATGTCGAACGTGGAGCGTCCGCGGTTCTCGCCGTCCAGGTTCCAGTTGTTAATGGACTGCTGGGCAGTGCCGCCGGCGCGAATCTCGGTGCCGGTGTCGATCGACTTCGACCACGTATAGGAGTTCAACATCGTCACCCCGTGCCAGCCGCGGTGTTCGGACTTCAGTTGCAGCGCGTGATAGTAGCTGTTGACGCGCGGCATGGCGGTCTGGAAGATCGCGTTGAGCTGTGGATCCCAGGGACGGCGGGGATTGAGTGCGCCGGGGCCGGGGTAGGGAATGTTCGCAATCCCGGAGAAGGTCAAATGCCGCCCGGTGGAGCCCACGTACCCCGCGGTTACGGCCCAGTTGGGTACGAGTTCACGCTGAAGGCTGAAATTCCATTGCTGGATGTACGGTGTCGGGAACTGGAGTTTACCGCCTTCCTCCTGGCCGATCGCGAAGTAGCTGGGGCTGATGTTGGCGCCCGTAGGAAGCAGTTGACGCAGGGACAGGTAGGGGAAGATGGAGTCGGGAAGATCGGCGATCACGCGGACCTGGAACGGCGCATTCCGGACGAGGTCAACCGTGGTGTTGCCGATTTGAGCGTCGTAGAAGAAGCCGTAGCCCGCGCGCACGACGGTCTTGGTCGATCCCTTCACTCTCCAGGCGATTCCGAGCCGCGGCGCCCAGTTGGTGAAATCGGCATCGAACAGGCCGCGCGGCACCTCGCCGTAGCCCGGCACGTTCACGCCGGCCTGGATGGGGGTCGGAAACGGACGTCCATTGAGGTTGGCAACATAGACACTGGCGATCTTGTTGTTTTGCTCCGTCAACGGAGAGATGTAGTCCCAGCGAAGGCCCAAGGTCACGGTGATATCGCGGTTGACGCGCCAGGTGTCTTCGAACCAGGGCGCCACAATTTTGCGGCGGAGGTAGACCTGCCCGGACCCGGAGGTGACCTGATTGACGTGCGAGATTCCCAGCAGGAAGTCCGCAAATTCACTGCCGCGGCTGGTGCCCACCGGGTTGTTCACATCTGCGGTGAGCGGCGTGGCGCGGAGCCCGTAGGAGGGCAGAATGAAGTTCAGCGTGGCGTTGTTGAGCTGATAGGTGTTGTACTGAATGCCCATCTTCAGGTTGTGCGAACCTTTCGTGATGGACAGGGTGTCCTGAAACTGGTAGGTGTTGTCCCGCGTCACCGTCGGAACGCCGAAGTTGGCGCCGCCGAACGCGGTGATGCCGTCATTCGAGAACGCGACATTCGGCACTTCCCAGGCTGAAGGAGGCAGGCCCTCCTGACCCTCGATGCCCAGTTTGGCGGGAATGTTTTCCGTGAAGGCGTTCTTGTTGACGATGTTCAGGCGGAGGCGCGTGAACCCGATACGGGCGTCGTTCGCGATCGCCGGGCTGAAGATGTGCGTGTGACCCACCGTGGCGATCTGCGGCCGCGGCTCGCGCCGGGTGGCCTGAGACGTCAACGCGCCCGGGGCGTAGAGTTGTTCATCCGAGAAGCTGTAGCGGCCGAACAACTGATCCTTCGGGCCCAGGGTGTGATCGACGCGAATGCTGAACTGGTCATAGTTGAGCCGTTGCGATTCGTTGTTCAGGAAGCGCCCCAAACCCAACGCCAACGAATCCAGGTTGGGCACGTCGACATAGTTGAGGATCCCCCTGGCGACCGAATCCTGCCGCCCTGTGGGAATGACGTTGTTCGGGAACTGATCGCGAAGGTACCGCGGGTTGCTCGTTGACGCCGGCAGGCTCGCGTTGAAGTTGGGATTGTTGCGCGTGGAGAACGGGTCGAAGATCGGGGTCAGGACCCCAGCCGAGTCCCGGCGATTGGAGAAGTCACCCGCGCGGAGAGCCGCGTTCGGCAGAACCGCTGTCGCGGTCTGCGCCTTGACGACTCGGAAGCCTTCATAGCTGCCAAAGAAGAACGTGCGGTCTTTGATGATCCGGCCGCCGCCCGCGGTTCCGAACTGGTTCTGACGGAACGGCGGGATCTTGTTGGGAGCCGGCCGGTCAAACAGGTTTTTGGCATCCAGCGCCGAGTTGCGCAGGTACTCGTAGACCGACGCGTGCAAATCGTTGGTTCCGGAACGTGTGATGAGGTTGATCTGCCCGCCCGCCTGCTGGCCGAACTCCGCCGAGTAGCTGTTGGTCTCGACGCGGAACTCTTGAATGCTGTCGACGTTGGGGCTGATCACGAACGTGTTGAAGTTGGGGTCGGTGTTCAACGTGCCGTCGATCAGGAACAGGTTCGATCCCTCGCGGTTGCCGTTGATGTTGATCGAGGAAGACAGCGTCCCGCGCTCGGAGGCCTGGCGGCTTCCGGGAGGCGAGGGGACAGCTCCCGGAACCAGGAGCGCCAGTTGCAGGAACTGGCGTCCGTTGAGAGGAAGGTCCTGCACCTGGCGCCGTTCGATGACGCTGTTGACGCTGGAATTCGCCGTTTGCAACAGGGGCACGGAAGCCTGTACCGAAACCTCCTGGATCACTTCGCCCACTTGTAGCTGCACGTCCAGCCGTACGCTCTGGTCCACCTGCAACTGCACGCCGGAGGTGGTGCGTTTGGAAAATCCGGGATGTTCCGTCGAGACGTCGTAGTGACCCGGCGGCAGGAAGTCCATGATGTAGTTGCCGCGGTCGTCGGAAAGCGTATCACGCGTCACGTTGGTTTCCGTGTTACGGGCGGTGACCTTGGCTCCGGAAACGGCGCCTCCGCTGGCATCGCTGACGTTGCCGAGCAGCGTGGCGGTGATTCGTTGAGCCTGAGCTCCGGCTGCCAGGATCAGCGATAGAACGACAACTACAAAACGGCTGTTGTGCATGGTTACCTCTTCCAAAAACCTTGATTCAAGATACGACAGAGACCCGACGACACGGCCGGAACCCGTAAAGCAAGCGCGTGTTGCCGAGTATGCAGCACGCGCCGGGCAACTGTCAAGAACTAGGCCTGGCTACGGCCAAAGGCATTCATTTCTTCCATCCAATGGGCTGGAAAGTCCATGGACTTGGCCTCCAGGGCATTGTCGATGTGACTCGTGGTACGGGCGCCAACCAGCACTGTCGCCACGTCGGGACTCTGAAGGACCCACCTCATCGCCAGTCGCAGTGGCGGCACGTTCACCCGCTCCGCCATGGCGTGAAGTTGCTTCACAACTGTGAAGTTCGTGTCACTGAAGTAGACGTCGATATGGCCGGGAATCACATCAAAGCGGGTGCCCTTGGGCAGGACGTTGCGGTCCGGCGTGTATTTGCCGGCCAGGAATCCCGCGCCGAGAGGGCTGTAGGCCACCACTCCAACCCCTCTTTGGCGGCACACGGGCATGGCGTCGGTTTCGATTTCCCGGGCTGCCAGGCTGTAGCTGTTTTCCAACGCCCCGAAGTGAGCCATCCCGTTGCGCTCGGCGTAGTCGATAGCCGCGGTTAATTGTTCGCCGCTGTAGTTGCTGCACCCTCCTACGCGGACGTGCCCGGATTTGACGACATCGTTCATCGCCGTCACCGCTTCTTCCACTGGCGTTCCCTCGTCGTATGAATGGTAGAGATAGATGTCCGTGTAGTCGGTCTGCAGCCGTTCGAGACTCGCGCTCAGGGCCTCGCGGACATGGGCGCGGTTGTGGTTGGTGCTGACCTTCGTCATCAGGACGATGTCCTTGCGGCACTTGCGGGAGGCCAGCCAGCGCCCGATGATCTTCTCGGACGAATGCATCTCGTGCGAAACCTCCCGCTGGTCGTCCACGCCGAGGTACTTCTTGCGGTACTCCTTGGCTTGGCCGCCGCCATACCCTTCCGCCGTGTCGAACAGCGTGACGCCGTGCTCGACGGCATAGTCCAAAATCCGAAAGGCCTGGTCCTGATCGATCTCACGGCCGAACGTCGCCGTGCCGAGTCCGATGTGACTCACTGCCATTCCCGTGTTTCCTAGGGGTCGTTGTTCCACTGGTAGTCTCCTCAAAGATGAAGTCAGTTTGCCTGGGGCGCGGCGGCCGGTACGGGCGCCGGCTGGAGCCGTCCGGTCGCGCTGAGCCGCAGGTCGCGCTCGAAAAAGTACAGGTAGCCGGCCAGCGTGATCAGTCCGGAAAGAACCATGAGCAGCGAAAGCCCGCCAAAAATGCCATCGAGGCCCAGCGTGGACTTCAGCGCGCCGGCGATGAGGATCCCGACTCCTCCGGAGGCGCAGTTGGTGGCATTCATCATCCCGATGGCGGTCGACCGCAACCTGGGCTCCAGCAGGTCGCAAACGATCGGCAGTTCGTTGGTGCTGCCGATCCGCTTGAAAAACGCAAAAACAAAAATGCTGAGATTCAGGATCGCGATGCCGGGCTGAACCAGAAAGGCCAGGAGAAACGGCGCCGCCACAAAGCAGCAGACACTCTGAAGCAACATCCGCCGGCGCGGTTGGTGACCGGCATACCGGTCGGAAAGGACGCCGCCGGCCAGAACCCCCACCGTTGCCGCGCCCTGCATCATGAAGGTCCCGGTGAATCCCGCGGCGCCCAGGCTCATCGAATGCGCTTCCTTGAAGTACAGCGGCAGCCAGTTGACAAAAATCCAGTTGGCGACCGCCACCAGCATGGCTTGCGCCATCAGGATGGCGTAGCTCGGGATGCGCATCAGGGAAACCATGCTCGCCACCGCGGAGGGCGATTCTTTCGGTGAGAGTTCGCGCGGTTCGGCGGCGTCCCGGACCCACCACCAGGCCGCGACCGCCATCAGCAGTCCCGCGCCGCCGAGGAGGAAGAACGCCGGCCTCCAGCCGAAGCTCTCGCCCAGATAGCCGGTCGCGGTGCCGCCCGCCACCAGTCCAAAGCTCAGGCCGGCGGTATGGATGCTGATCGCCGTGGCCCGCGTGGTGACCGGGTGGTAGTCCGCGATCAGCGCGATCGCCGCCGGCAGGTAGAGCGCCTCGGCGAAACCTAGCAACGCGCGCAGGACCAACAATTGCCAGGTGGTGGCAGCCAGGCCGCTGGCCAGGGTAATCAGGCTCCAGGCGGCCAGGCTCCCGACGATCAACCGGCTTCGCGACATCCGGTCCGCCAGCGATCCGGCCAGTGGCGAAGCCAGCGCATACGCCCATAGGAAGAACGAACCGACCGCGCCCAACTCGACGTCCGTCATCTTCAGGTCGGACCTGAGGAGAGGGAACACCGTGGTGATGGCGGTCCGGTCGGCGTAATTGAGCATGGCAACGCCGAACAACAGCGCCACCAATCGCCACTTGTATCCGGTCTCGCCGGCCGGCATCGCGATTCTACTTTCGAACCGAGACCGTGCTGAAGTTGGCGAACGAGTCCTTGATGCCGCGCAGCAGCCAGCCGTGGTCTCCGCCGCAGGTGAACATGCGGCCGCCCCGGTCGACGATCTTCTGTGCGGCCTCCGGGGTTCCGCTCGTCGAGCCCCACCACTTGCCGTGCTTGGCGGCGGCCGCGGCTACCTTCTCGTAGACTTCCTCGATCACCGGATGATTGAACTGAAACGGAACGCCGTAACTGAGGGTCAGATCGCCCGGGCCGATGAACAGCATGTCGAAGCCTGGCACAGCGGCGATTTCATCGATCTGCTCGACCGCCTCTTTGTCCTCGATTTGCAGCAACAGGAAGACCTCCTCGTTACCGTGCTTCACGTGTTCATGCGGATCCGCCATCGCGTACCGGGCATCGGCGCCGGCGCCATCGAATCCGCGTTTGCCAAGCGGAGGAAAGCGCACCCACTCCACCCACTGTCGCGCCTCTTCCGCGCTGCGGCAGTGGGGCACCATCAGGCCGTTGGCTCCGAACTCGAGGGCGCGCATGGCGCTGTCGTAGCCGTGCTTGCGGATCCGGACCATCAGGTCGATGCCGGTGGCGCGGCAGGCCAGGGAAATCGGGTCGATCTTGTCGTACCCGAAGGCCCGATGTTCGAGGTCGAGCCAGATGACGTCGAACCCGCTCCAGCCGATCACCTCCGTCAGCCAGGGATCCATCAGGCGGCTCTGCCCCGCGACCCGGACGCAATCCCCGCTTTTCAGTTTTTGGAGAACTCTGCTTTTGACCATGAATCTTGAAGTCTTACCACGTTTGCCCACCTGTCGACAATATTCAGCGAGATTTTCCCCTACGCCGCGGCGCACGCTTTCAGCCTGGTTGGCGTCAAACTGTTCACTTAGCAGTCACGGCGCTCATCGCTCCGAACCGCGGGTGTAAAGCGCGCGGGTTGCGTAGGGCCCTCATTCACATCCGCCTTCACGGCACCCGCGGTTCGGAGCCATCGTCCGCCGCAGTTTCCAAAGTAAACAGGATTGTGGGAAGCAGCCGAACGAACGCTTCGGAAGGTGCCGGGAGCCTGTGGAGGGAAGGCCGCTGCCCAGGAGAACACCGAAGAGTCTCACTCGTGCCGGACACACAGTCGGGGGAGCGAGCCAAACGGGCTGGACCGTGTGCGACAAGCAGCCGGGAAGGACAAGGGACTACGGTTTACGGCCCTGCTTCACCATGTGACGATCGATCTGCTTCGCGGTAGCTACTTCAGCTTGAAAAGGCGGGCGGCGGCGGGAGTGGATCGGGTGACATGGGAAGCCAATAGAGGAGACCTGGAGGCGCGGCTTGCCGGCCTGCAGGGGCGAATCCCATCCCTGGCTCCCGAACTCGATTACCTCTGCGGCCTCCCGATAGACGAGGCCACCCCGCGGCCCCTTTGCCGCCCGCCCGGAGGGTATCCTTCCCGAAACGCGGGCGGTATACTTCGGGCCGTAGGAGGACTCCTATGTACGATTATTCCCGCCGGCGATTTCTGGGCGCCTCGCTGGCCTCCACTGCCTTTGCCGCCCGCGCTGCTGCCGCCAAAGTCGCCCCTAGCGATCGGGTACGGATTGGCTTGATCGGCTGCGGCGGAATCTCGGCCGGCGATTCCAACGCGTTCCTCGCTCACCCCGAAACGGAAATCGCGGTCATCTGCGACGTCGACGACGCGCATTTGGGCGCCACCGCCGGACGTCTTGAAAAGCTGCGCGGAAAGAGCCCGCGGGCCGTCAAGGATTTTCGCCGCGTGGTCGAACGCAACGACGTCGACGTCTGTGTGATCTGTACCCCTGATCACTGGCATCCGCTGATGGCCCTGGCGGCCTTTCAAGCAGGCAAGGACGTCTACGTCGAAAAGCCGCTGGCCCCCACGATTGAAGAAGGACGCGTGATGCGCGACGCCGCCGCGCGGTACGGACGCATCGCGCAGATGGGCACCCACTGGCGTAGCGGCGAGCACTATCGCGAAGCCGTGGAAATGATCCAGGCCGGCAAGATCGGCAAAGTCCGGCAGGTGCGATGCACCGCGTATCTGGACTGGATCACCGATTGCGGCGATCCGCCGGACGCGGCCCCGCCGCCGGGAGTCGACTATGACCTGTGGCTCGGTCCGGCGCCCTTGCGGCCCTTCAACAAAAACCGTTTCCACTTCAATTTCCGCTGGTTCTGGGATTACGCGGGCGGCTTGATGACCGATTGGGGCGTGCACCTCATCAACCTGGCATTGTGGGCGATGGGGCCGGAGTGGCCGAAGAGCGTGGTTTCTTCCGGCGGCAAGTACGCGCTGAAGGACAACACGGAGACGCCCGATACGCAAATCACGGTCTACGACTTCCCGTCTTATACGATGATCTGGGAACACCAGGTCCAGTGCGGCCTCGGCCCGGACCGGCGCGAGCACGGAGTCGCGTTTACCGGCACGGAGGCAACCCTGATTCTCGACGCCAAGGGCTGGGAGATCATCGCCGAGCCGAAGAAACGCGCGTCGGTAATCGAGATGAAGCGCACCGCGATGGCCGGAGAGAATGTCCGTGCCAACCACGCGCGGAACCTTCTCGATTGCGTGAAATCTCGCCAGGCGGCGGTGGAGAACCTGGAGGTCGGCCATCACGTCTCGGCCGTCGCGCATCTCGGCAACGTGGCTCTGCGTTCTAAGAGCCGCATAGAGTGGGACGCGGTTGCCGGGCGTGCCGTGGGCAACGATGCGGCCAACGCCCTGGTGACGCGGGCCTATCGCGCCCCGTGGAAACTCACGTGACCCGCCGGGGCTTTCTCGCATCCGCGGCGCTGGCGATTCGGGGCTGGCCGGACCGGCTGGGCATCATGTGCCAGCTCGGCGCGGCCGAAGGGCCGGCCCGGAGGACGCTCGCTGCCGCGCGGGAGGCCGGGTTCCGCCATGTCCAGGTGAATTTTCCCTGGGACCGTGTGGAACCCGGCTTCCTTCGAGCGCTACCCGCGTGGATCCGCCAGGAAGGATTACAGTGCGACGTGCTCAGCGCGTACGTCAACTGTCTCCAACCGCAGACCGTTCTGATGGCGACCCGGGCGGAGGACTTCGCGAGGGCCATCGGCTACGCGGGCGAAATCGGCGCCGGCCGCCTGATCGCCTGGACCGGCAGCTACTCGCGGGACCTCATGAAACGGGACGAGCGCAACTTCGCCCCCGGCGCCCAAGAGTCGATCGTTCGATTTCTGGAACCTCACCTTCCGAGGCTGAAAGACGCAGGGTTGAAGCTGGCCCTGGAAACGTATATCACCTTGGCTTGTCCCGACGCGCTGTCGTTACGCAGCTTGCTCGACCGGTTGCCGCCGGCGGTCGGCGCGGTGTTGGATCCGCCGAACCTGACGCCTCCGGCGCGATACGCCGAGCGCGATCGTGTCCTGAGGGAGATGGTGCGTACTTTGCGCGGCTCCGTGGAGGTGGTCCACCTGAAGGATTTTCGCCTGAACGCCGATGGGGCCACCTATCAATTGCCGGGCCCGATGAAGGGAGAGATGAACTATCCGTTGTTTCTGGAGCTGATCCGTACATTGCCCGAGGATGTCCCGGTCATCGCGGAGCATCTCGCGCCGGCGCAATTTGCCGAAGCGCGGCGCGGACTGTTGGGGTTATAGGTATAGTTTGTCAGAAGCCGCTTTGTCGAAAATGGTCACTTCGTGACGGTCCCTTGATCGCCTTCCTCCACGATGGCTGCGTACCTGCCGCCTAGCTGGTAACGACGGGATTTCCTGGCCGGATCGGTGATTTCCAGGAAGCCCGCTTCCAGCCATCGCCGGCACAGCCACGCGGCAGTTCTCGGTTTGTAGCCGAACAAGCCTGCAACGTCCTTCGCCGTAATCTCCCGCGACTTCCGAAACAGAGTCAAGGCCCGCCGCTGTTTGGCGTCCAGATCGCGCAACACCTTCGATCGATCCCGGCCGCCCTTTTCGGCCTCGCGCTGGGCCTGCTCGCGGACAGCCTCGAAGGAGGCAGCCATCCCGTCGATAAAATAGGCGATCCACCCCGTGATGTCGGCCTCGGCCCGGCCCAAGTAGTAGTTATGCGAGGGCCCGACCGTCAACGCTTCATAGTAAGCCTTCAAGTTGCGGGCATAATACTCCTCGAGAGAATACAGTCCCTTCAGGCCGTACCCACCCAGGTGGAGGATCAGTGTGGTCACAAGGCGGGCTGTCCGTCCGTTGCCGTCGTAGTAGGGATGGATCGTGGCGTATTGATAGTGGGCAATTCCGGCTTTGATCGGCACCGGCACGTCATCGGCTCGATGAATCCAGGCGATCAGTTGTTCCATCAGCCGCGGAACGTCTTTGGCTTCGGGCGGCAGATAGACAATTCGCTGCGAGCGGGCGTCACGGATCACATTCTGCCCATCGCGATAGGGCGAAGGCTTTACCCGTGTCTTGCCTCCTCCCATGACTAAGGCGTGCAGCCGTTTCATCGCCGCCTCGGAAACTCTCTCACCTCGCTTCGCCATGCGCTCCACTTCGTCGAGTGCCGCGTAGTAGCCCTTGACCTCATCCTGGTCTCGCTCCCGTCCCGGAAAGTGTTGGTCCTTTGCGATCACCTGTGCAACCTGTTCCTGAGTCAGGCGATTGCCTTCAATCATCGTCGAGTAGTGAGTGGAGAACAGGCGGGCCGTCTCGCGCAGGTTTGACAAGACCCGCGGTGTGATCGGCAGTGTCCCGATGGCTTGCGTGACCGCCTCGATCCGCATCAGCCCACCGGCCATCGCGGGCGTGATGGCAAAAACGGGGTTGAAGGCCGTCCGGTCTTTCGTCTTGGTATTCACGATCTCAACGGGCAAGCCGGATGCCGGCAAGTTGCCGTTATCATACCGATAAGTTGCCGTTAAAATCCAGCACGGCTCGCCTCGGGGACGCTCCGAACAGAACATGCGGTCCCTTCCAGCCGCGCTCCGACCGCGACGCTGCCTCGGATTGTAGTATTGTCCACAATCAGACCCCGAAATTTTGACTCAGGAGGGTTTATGGGTCGGCCGTTCGGACGTGGAGCGAGCGGCGAGGAGAACATATGCACCGACGAGACTTTATACGAACCGCCGCCGGGACGCTCGCAGCCGCCGGCGCTCAGGCCGGTCCCCTGTTCACTACCGCGCGACCCGGAACCCCTGGCATCATCGACGTCGGCAATCGGAAACAGCTCTTCCTCGACGATCTGCTGCTCGCCGAGCACAGCCGCATTTCGAAGTTCGTCTGGCGGCCCGAGAAGTATTCGAAGAATCCCATCCTGGTGGCCGACAAACCCTGGGAATTGGAGACACCCGACGGCTTGCCCGGTGTGCAACTGGATGCGCAGTCGAGCCTCTACGATCCCGACGACAAGCTATTCAAGATGTGGTACCTGCCGCGGGTCTTCAAGAACAACCATCAAGGCTGGTGCTATGCTTTCTCCCGCGACGGCTACCGGTGGGAGAAGCCCGAACTGGGCATCTACGAGTACAACGGTTCGAAGAAGAACAACATCCTCGCCGCCTTCGACCGCAAGATCGACCTCACCTTCAACAACGTCATCAAGGACCCGCACGAGACCGACCCCAGGAAGCGCTTCAAGGCTTTTGGCGAACTGGAAAACGGCCAGCCGGCCAACACCAAAGGCGGGGCGGCCATCGCATTCTCGCCCGACGGCCTGCACTGGGAGCTCTATCCGCACAACCCGGTGATTCGCCACAACCGCGATATCGCCGACGCCCCCATGCTCTTCGGCTGGGACGCGAGGAAGAACAAGTATGTCGCCTATCCGCGGCCGGGACATCCCCTCGCGAAGGAGATCAATGGCAACGGGAACCACCGGCACATCCGCACCATCGGCTATGCCGAGAGTGACGACTTCATCCACTGGACGCCGACCCGCGTGATGCTGGCGCCGGATGGAGAAGACCGCGTTGACTTTCAGTACGGCCAGTTCGTCGCGGGAACTTGCGGCGACTTCTACGTCGGGTTCCTGATGGTCCACCAAACCCATGAACAGACCTGGGGCGTCTACCTGCTGAGCAGCCGCGACAATTTCCATTGGACGTGGGTGGACCGGACCACGCCCTTTATGGTGCGTGGGGAGATCGGGACCTATGATGCCGGTTACCAGGACATGAGCGGGCCGATCACGCACGCCGGCAAGCATTGGCTGTATTACGGGGCGTTCAGCGGGGTTCACGGCGAAATCAATCGTTTCGGCCGCGGCGCCGTCTCCATCGCCATGGCCACGCTGCCCGAAGACAGGTGGGTCGGGCTGCTCGCGGGACCCGATCAGGCCACGATCGTCACCCGCCCGATGTTCTTCACGGGATCGAAACTGCTGATCGACATCGACGCTTCCAATCCGCAGGACCGGGGCAAGACCCGGCGGAACTTCGACGAATGCGAGTTGAAGGCCCAGTTGCTCGATCAGTCCGGCGGCGTGATCGAAGGCTTCACGCTCGAGAAATCCAAAACGCTGCTCGACGGTGGTAAACAGGAAATGTCGTGGGAGGGTGCGGACCTGGGCCGTCTCGCGGGCAAGCCCGTCCGGTTGCGCCTGGCGCAGCGCAACTGCGCTTTGTACTCGATCCAGTTCACGTAGGCCCAAACAGAGGTCCGGTTCTTCGGATCGCGCCTGATGATCGACATGGAATGCTCGGTGCCGGTGGACCTGAATCGCGCGGAGGCCGGTCCGCCGAAGCAGCGCAAGCGGACGTTCGATGACGCGGAGGTGCGCGTCGCGCTGTTCGATCAGTCGGGTGGACCCATCGAAGGCTTCAGCGTCGAACGCTGCGAGCCACTGTTCGCCAGCGGCGTCCAACCCGTGACTTGGAGGGGTGCCGACCTCAGGCGCCTGGCCGGCAAACTCGTACGGTTGCGCTTTGAGGTGCGCAACGCGGGCTTATACTCGTTTCAGTTTTCCTGACGATGCGTTGGCGCGCTGTCTGGGTACCCAAGCGAGGCCACTAAGGCAGCATCAGGCAAACGTGAAGTAGCATGGTACATGAGAATGGGTTTTGGACGCACTACGTTTTCAGTTTGATTGGAATGAAAGCAAAGCTGCTGCAAATGTGCGCAAGCACAGCGTGTTCTTCGAACTTGCGGCGACCGTCTTTCAGGATCCGAGGCTGCTCACGGTTGCGGATCTGGATCACGGCAATGGGGAAGAGCGCTGGATCTCAATCGGTTGGGCGAACAACGGCGCGATGCTTTGTGTTGTTTACCTGTGGAGCGAGTCGGAGAGCGCAATCACTAAGATTCGACTCATCTCCGCCCGCAAGGCAACAGCCGCCGAATGGCGATGTTACGAGGAAAGGTCATGACAAACGAACCCATGGACGATGACGAAATGCCTGCGGAAGTCGACTTCAGCAAGGGGGTTCGAGGACTCCATCACATTCCGCCAACCGCCAAGGTTTTCCTGCCTGCGTCCATTGAACGCAGTGTTTGGGAGTATTTTGCAAGCAAGGCGGAGCAGAAAGGCATTGGCCTCTCGGAATTGCTGACCGACGTCCTCCGGCGCGACATCGAGATCAACGAGGCGCTGAAATAACGCGGCCGGCGGCAGCACACCTACATCTCGCGAAACACCTCATATAGGTTCTGCTTGCACTCAATTCCGATACCGGGCGCATCGGGCAGGCGCACTCGCCCGTTCTCCACCGGGATCCCATCCGCAAAGCCGCCGAATGGTTCAAACACGCCCGGGTACGACTCGTTGCCGTGCAGCCCAAGCCCCGCGGCCACGGGCAGCGCCATCTGGTGCCCGCCGTGCGGAATGCATCGCCGCGCCGACCACCCGGCTCTCTCCAGCATCTGGAGAATCCGCAGGTACTCGACCAACCCGTAACTGAGCGCGGGATCCATCTGCAAATAGTCCCGTTCCGGGTTCATTCCTCCATACCGGATCAGGTTTCGCGAATCCTGAACCGAAAAGAGATTCTCGCCCGTGGCAATCGGATTCCGGGACGCTCGCGCCACTTCCGCATTCAGGTCGAAGTCGAGCGGGTCGCCGGGCTCTTCGTACCACTTGAGCGGATAACGGTTCAGCGCCTCCGCGTACTCGATCGCGGTCTTCACATCAAACCGCCCGTTGGCATCCACGGCCAGGTCGCCGCCATCGGGCAGGAGGGCCAATACGGCTTCAATGCGCGCCAGATCTTCGTGGAGCGGCGCGCCCCCGATCTTGATCTTCACGGTCGTGTAGCCCTGGTCCAGATATCCCCGCATTTCGTCCTGCAGCCGCGTGATGCCCTTGCCCGGATAATAGTAGCCGCCGGCCGCGTAGACGTAGACGCTTTCATCGGCCGCCCCTTTCCCGTAGCGCTCAGACAGCAGGTGGCACAAGGGCCTCTCGTCGATCTTCGCCACCAGGTCCCACAACGCCATGTCGAGGGTACCGACAGCCACGGACCGCTCGCCGTGACCTCCCGGCTTCTCGTTGCTCATCATGGCCCGCCACGCCTTGGCCGGATCGAAGTTGGTTCCCTCCTCGTTCAGCAGATCGCTCGCGGCCGTCAGTCTGGGCGCCAGGCGATCCCGGAGGATGCCCGCCTGGCTATACCGCCCATTGGAGTGAAACCCGTACCCGGTCACCGGCCTGCCGTCCCGCACGACATCGGTATGGATGGCGACGACCGAGACGGTCATCTCGGAAAAGTTGATGTAGGCGTTGCGGAGTTCCGACCGGATCGGCACAACGCCATCGTGGATCGAGGTAATCTTCATGGAGCTTAGACCCGGCAGCCGTAGAGGCGGTTCTTCGCATCATGGGTGACCAGCCGTGAGAAATGGCGGATCTTGGCTACTTCGCGCCCGCCCTCTTTGACAGGGGTCTCCGCCTCGATGACGAAGTCGGCAAAACCGGGGACATTGAACGCCACGTAGGCCAGTGAAATCGAATCGATCCAACGGTCGCGACGCCGGCTCAGATCGGGATAGGCCACTGGACCCGTGTCCACCTGATAGATGTTCTTGCGGTCCTCGATGTTCATCGTCTTCACCGGGTATTCGATAATGGCTCGCAGTCCGGTCTGCGCGTTGGCGATCTCGGTCTGGGCGACCAACGGCCATCCGGCATGCGTGGCGTTCCGGATCTTCTCGTTCGAGGTGAGCAGTTCGGCGCTCTTGGCTTCGCGGGTTCGGTAAATCTGACCGCCCCACGCGTCGGAGGTCTTCCGGACGTCCATGTAGTTCGGGTTCAGCGAAGCCTTGCGCCGAAAGAGCACGGTATGCTCGGGTCCGAAGATCGGCGTGAAGTCATAGTTGTCCGCAATAAACAGGTTCTTCGGAGCGAACGTATTCTCGCTTTTACAGGCGCCGCACTGATAGTAGTCCTCGGACTTGCCGGTCTTGTCGTCGATGATTCTCGTCCGCGATTCGACCCAGAACCGTACCTCGTTCCACTCGGCTTTGCCCGAGAGGAATGACAGACCATAGTCCAATACCTTCATTTCGTCTTTGGGTGGGGCTGCCAGTGCCGGGGCGATTGCGGCGGCCTTCAGAAACATGCGTCGTAGAACCATACGAGAGATCTTATCGAATTCTTCGAAGTCCCCACTTGGCGCACGCTTCAGCGCTGACGACTCGGGGTGAGTCGTCACCAGCGGATTGCGGGACGGTACCCCGGACGATCAGAAGGGACCATGGATGGGAACTTGCGGGCGCGCTGCCCGTTGCAGGCTTGGAGGGCTGCGACCTCACCCGCAGAAAAGTGCCGCGGAAGGACGACACCGTCAGCAAGGCGGTGCCCGGGGGATCTGCGAGCGCTGGAGCGGTTCGGCCACTAGGTGGCGCGAGCGGCTGGTGTTGCGACGCCGCAGTGACAAGCATAAGCCCACTTGGACGCAGTTAGTCTCAATCTCCCAGCCGTGGATGCCGACGTCCACGGTTGCACACCCCTAGTCCGAACCGATCCACCCTGAGGTCATTGGCGGTGGCGAACTGCCGTTGTTCAGATGCATGCGCTGGTCTACCGTCTCGCTTGGGTCGCGCCCCCGCTTGCCGCATGCATGCTCTCAGCCAGCGCGACCAGCGCCCGCGCCTTCAGGACCGCGCTGTTCATCTGCCGGATTCGCGTCGCGGTCGCCAACTGGAGGGAAGGCGAGGACGAGCGCATCTTCGCCAGTCTCAGAACCTCGTCGAAGCCGTTGGACGCGTACGCCAACTTCCCCGGATTGGCCCTCTGATCCTGCGAGAAGAGTTCTTCGCCCAAATCAAAGGCTTGGTCCCAGTACTGGACGCCGTCCTGCTCGCGGCCTATCGCGAAGCACGCGCCTGCCAAGCCTACCAAGATCTTTAGCTTTGCCGGCGTTGGCTTCATCTGCTCCAGGCGCTTGTCGAGGTCGGCGATCGGACCGGGAGCCTCCGCCGCCTGTGCCTTGGCGTACGCCGGGAGAACCGCCGCTTGGCCCAGCAGCCTCTGCTCCGGATCGTCGAGTGAACTCACCAATTTCCATGCCCCCTGTGGGTCCTTCTCGGCAAGAAGCGTTGCCTGCAAGGCGCGGTGCCCACTCAGAGCCGACTGGACCCTGGTTTCCGCAGTTCCCGGTTCGACGCTGGCCGCCGCCGCGATCCGGACGCCCGTGTCCTCCGCCGGGAGGGTCCGGGATTTCCAGGCGCTGTCTTTCTTCAGGAGTTGTTCGGCCCACGCCGGGTCAATCTCCCGCACGATATGGAACAAGCGTGCCCGTAGGAAATCGGCCTCTGAGGCGAACGTCGCTGAGCCGCCGGCCCACGACACTTCATACCGCAGGCGGTGCCGGTTTGAGTCTTTCTCAATCTTGTCCAGCGAACTCCACGCCTGTTGAACTGCCGCACCCACTATGGCTCGGTCAGGAATCTTCCAGCTTCGACGAAGAAACTCGATATATTCACGCGCTGCGGCAAAAAAGCCAGGATCGCGTTCGTAAAAATAGGAGGCTAGGCCAAACAACTCGTTGGCCTTGTCGCGGTCCCATTCAACGATCCTTGGCATCAGATCCGCGATTGCGAAGTAGGGAAACTGCCCGGTGGTTCCGAGCCACGTCGCAATGTGCTGAATCCGCTCGACTGAGGCCGCCCCCTGAACGGCCCATAGGCGGGGAAACAGTTGCCTGGTTCCGAAGGTCCGAAAATCTTCGTTTGGCAAGGGCTTAGCGGGTGGATCCTGAAACTCGTAGAGCTCGGCGGCCCGCAAGGGGTTGACCGTGGCCAGCGCGGTAAGGGCGTTTTTTTGCATCGCCCTGCGGTACAAGCTGTCGTCCAACTGGCGGGTAGAGATCTGAAAGAGTTCAGACGCCCAAGCCTCAGTGCGCTCAGGTTTCTTAGTCCCGCTGGCGGTGGCAAGACTCAGAAGCAGGCCGCCACGCTCGGCAGGAGTAAAGTATGCAGCGACCACATCGGCTTCTTCGAGAAGTTCCATCGCCGTGAGGGGTTCTGAAACCGGTGGAGCCTCTGGGCGTTGAGCTCGCAACGCCCCAGAGAGGATGACCAACACAAGAGCTACGCGCGCCAATGTAGAGAGCGTTGACATGGCTCACTCCCCGGAATCGGTCTCCGTATCCAAGCCGTGATGCCGCAGACTAAGGACCATTAGGTCTATGATCCCGCTAACCGGCCGAAAAGACAACCCTACCGAACGCTCGGCGCGACCACTGCGGAACCGAACCGAAAACACACGCCGGTGATCTGCGGATTCTAAGTCTCTCAATGCACCCACAGGCGTCAGAAGAACATCCCCGGGCAACAAACCTTGTTCCGA
>CAZGUX010000103.1:0-72704 GCA_964529305.1 uncultured Solibacteraceae bacterium
ACGGCCTCGGCGAAAGGACCCCTCGCCCTTCGCCTCGGCGGGCCAATCTACCTGAAGTCGGACGACCCGGCCGAACTCGCCCGGGAACATCGGCGTCTCGGCTATAGCGCCGCCTATTGCCCCGCGGCCAAGCCCGGCGACACGGTGCGGACCCGCGCCATCGAAAAATCCTTCGCGGCCGAGAATGTAGCCATCGCCGAAGTAGGAGCCTGGGTCAACATGCTCGATCCGGACACGGAGAAACGAAAAGCCAACCTGCGCTACGTCACCGAACGGCTGGCCCTGGCTGAGGCCGTGGGCGCCCGTTGCTGCGTCGATATCGCCGGGTCCTTCGACAGCAAGCACTGGTACGGTCCTCACCCGCGCAACCTCAGCCGCGAGTTCTTCGACGCGACGGTCGAAAACTGCCGCCGGGTCATCGACGAGATCAAACCGAAGCGAACCCGGTTCACGATCGAGATGATGGGCTGGAGTCTGCCGGACAGTCCGGACGCGTACGTGAGCCTGATTCGCGCCGTCGACCGTCCGGCGTTTGGCGTGCACCTGGATGTCTGCAACCTCATCAACAGCCCGTCCCGTCTGTACACCAACGGCGAGATTATTGCCGAGTGCTTCCGCAAGCTGGGCCCGTGGATCACCTCGTGCCACGCCAAGGACGTGGCGTGGCAGGTCGAATTGCAGGTCCATTTCCGCGAGGTCATCCCTGGCCGCGGGGAGATTGACTATCGCGCGTACTTGCGGGAATTGTCCGGGCTGGCGGTGGACGCCCCCCTGATGCTCGAGCACCTGAAGTCGGCGGAAGAGTACGCCGAGGGCAGCAGCTATATCCGGCGGGTGGGTGCGGAGTTGGGCCTGTCGTTCGCCTAGAACTATAGCTGCCTTCCGGCGCAAAATTCCGTTTTCGGGCCGCGAACCGCTCCGTTACCGTCGCGGCACGGTATGAAGTTTCCTGCTGTCTCAACAACAGCGACCGTGCCGCGAGCGCAAGCGAGCGGTCTCCCGTTCGAATCCGCTATTCTTGCTGGAAAGTCGATCGGCCCACTCTCGCCCGTCATCCATCGGCCTGGTTGCGCCAGAGGACGCAGGATCTCGACGCGGGAATTCCTTCGCCCGAAGAGCAGCGAAGTACGGGCTCTTACTTTCTTCGGCTGGGGTAGAAATGCTTCGCACGTGGCGGCTTCGGTGGAACGCGATGCCTACTCAAAGGGCCGAGGCCAGGAGGCGCCCCATTCGGAAAACCGCAGCGTCGCCCCCGGGCGTTCCACCACCAGAGCCGCGCGAAACTCCTTGCCGGCGTCGAGGTCGTACATCGCCCAGCGTTGCGTCGCGCTCGGATCTCCGCGGTCCTCGAGAAGCCGCGCCGGCTCTTCGGGAGACAACGAAACGTCGAATCGGTCCAAGGGCACCGACAGGCCGCCGCCGAGCGCCTTGATGTACGCCTCCTTTCGAGTCCAGCAGGCGAAGAACGCATCGATCTGAACCGGCGCTGGCAGCCGCTCCAGGACGGCTCGCTCCCGAGGCGAGAAGTAATTGATGGCGATTCCGGTGCAGTCGACGCCCGAACGCATGAACTCGATGTCGACTCCCACGCTGGCCCCGCTGGCGAAGGCGAACAACGCGACGCCGTTCGAGTGGGAGACGTTGAACCGTAGACGTGGATCTACGCCGGCGGCGGAGGCAAGAGATGGCTTTCCCTGCGGGCCGTAGAGGAACGCCAGGTTTTCCGCGGCAACACCGGTGTAGGCGCCCAGCAGCGTCCGCAACATCGCTCGAGCGGCGATAAAATGTCGACGGTCCCGCTCGAAGTGGAAGCGTTCGGCGCGCTCGCGCTCCGCGGCCGAGAGCAGTGCGCTCCAGGCGGCCAACTCCGGCGCACTGCGGTCCAACGGCGCTCGCCAGGCGAAGACTTCATCCCTTCCACTCGCTCGCACCCCTTTCCCGCCCGGGGGGCTCTCTTCACCGCGGACGTTCATAACAGGCTAGGGGTGTCGGACGCCGAGGTTGGGGAATGCGGTCTCTCCAGACGCGAGGGCCACAGATCGAGGGCCGCTTCGGTTCCCGCCGCCGTCCCGTTCCCCACCGGCCTCTCCGCCTGATCTGACGCTTGCGGAGGTGGTACTTCGAGAGGTATTTCAAACCAGAACGTGCTTCCCGCTCCAGGGTCGCTCTCGACGCCAATTCTTCCACCCATCGCCTCGACGATTCGCTTCGAAATGGCCAGGCCGAGTCCCGTTCCTCCGTAGAGCCGGGTAGTCGACCCATCCGCCTGACGGAACGGTTCGAAGATCACCTCCTGTTTGTCCTTTGGGACTCCGATGCCGGTATCCTGAACCGAAATCCGAAGCCATTCGCCGCCGTCGGGACAGACCCGGTCTGCGCGGAGACAAACCCAGCCCTTTCGGGTGAACTTGACCGCATTGCTCAGCAGGTTCAGCAAGACTTGCCGCAGCCGCACTGGGTCGCCGGCCAGTATCGCTGGAACCGCCGGACTGAGATCGGCCCGATATTCAACCTGTGCACCTTGAATGATCGCCGCGAGCGTCGCCCCCGCGGAATCCATCACCTCTTTGAGAGAGAACGGGATCTTCTCGAGCGGCATTCGGCCTTGTTCAATCTTTGAAAAATCCAGCAGTTCGTTCAGCAGATGCAACAGCGAGCGGGCCGAGTTGTCCGCCGTTTCCAGGTAGTCTCTCTGTTCGCTGGTGAGAGGGGTGCTTAACGTCAATTGCGTCAGGCCAATCACCGCATTCATCGGCGTTCGGATCTCGTGACTCACGTTGGCCAGGAATTCGTTCTTCAAGCGGTTGACTTCCTGGGCGGCGTCCAGGAGCATTTCGATTTCCTGCTTCTGGACTTCGATCTCACGTGTCCGGGCGGCGACCGCAAGCTCCAACTCGATCTGGCGTGCGAGATGGCGCCGGAAGCGCAGGGTCCACAGACCCATGACACCGGCAACACCGGCGAGAAACGTGCCGACTCGAAACCACCAGGTTTGCCACCAGGAGGGAAGGATCCGAAAGTCCATGCGCGCAGACTCCAGGCTCCACGGTCCGGGAATCCGGCGCGCGGCGACTTCGAACGAGTAGCTACCGGGATCCATCCGCTCGAACAACGCCTCGCCGCGCTCGGTTTCGACCCATTCGCCGCTGCCCGCAAGGCGATACCGGAATCGAAGGTCCCGCTCGTTCACGAACGACGGCGCCGCGAAGTGGAACCGGGTCGGCTGATCGCGCCACCGAACATTGGGATCGCTCCAATTCGATCGACTGGAACCAAAGGCGGTGATAAACACCGCGGGCGCGGCCGGCATTTCAAAACGTCCGGGCGCGCGAAAAACGGAGAACCCCCGATTGGTGCCGATGTAAACGTCACCATCCCGGTCCAGCCACAAGCTGTTGTAGACGCAGTCCGGCCAAAGAAGGCCGTGCTCTGAAGTAAACCGGCGCCAGTCCCGGCCGTCGAACACATCGACTCCGTTCTCTGTCCCGACCCACACATAGCCACGCGGGTCGGCGCCGAGAAAACTGATGTCGTCGGAACTCAGGACGCTTGGCCCGCTGTAGTGGGTCACCGACGGAGTGCCACCCCGCCAGTCCAGCCTGGAGACGCCGCGAACGTCTCCATAGCCCACCCAGATCGAGTGATCGGCCGCCTCGGTCAGGAACGCCAGCCGGCGGTGGCGTAGTCCCGATTCCGTGCCGATCACACGCCATCCTCCGTCTTGCCGGCGCATCAGCCCCTGTCGCCCGGCTGCCCAAAGTACCCCATCATGGGCCCGGATAATGCGATAGACCTGACGGTCCCCGTCAACCTCGGGGAAGTCCACCTGCTCGAACCGCCACGGGGCCCTCACCGGCCCGCGAAATACTCCTCCGCGCGTCAGCACCCAGAGGGTCTCGCCGTCCAGGTCGAGGGTGACGATGCTCTGATTCCCGATCCCTTGAGCCAACCCCATCGCTTGGATGGCCCCCGTCCGCGTTTCCATTCTCGCGAACCCTTCGGAGCCGCTTCCGATCCACAGCCCCCCTTGCGAATCCGCCGCCAGGCTCCGAATTTCGTCGCTGGGGAGGCCGTCCGCTCTCGTCCACGACCGCCACGTCCCGGTTCCCGGGGCAAGCAGGTTGAGGCCATTGTGGGTACCAACCCACAGGCGTCCCGCCGGATCGCGTTGAATCGCCGACACGATGCTCGAGCTCAGCCCCTGCTGTTTTGTCCAGGAGACCCACCTGCCCTGCCCTTTCAGCCTGGCCAATCCGTCGAACTCGAGGCCGAGCCACAGGTTCCCTTCGCGGTCCCAGAGAGTATTGCTCACCGGCTCGGCCGGCAGGCCATGCTCCTCCTTCAGCCACGGGGCGGGCGTCCCCGAAAGGAAGCGGACCCCCACCCGCGTTGGAATCACCAGACGGCCGCCCGGGTCGAGGTTGAGTGACGCCACCACCCCCGCCACGGGCAGCGGTTCGGGGAACCGCCGGAACTCCTTATTTCCTTTCGCCAGGAACCACAGCTCCCGGCGGGATCGAACCCACAGAGTTCCGTCCCGATCTCGCCGAACGGACCGCCACTCCCCCCTCGGCAGACCCGCGCTCGGTCCGAATGTTTCAAGCCCGTTCGAACCCAGGCGGCAGACCGTATTCCCACAGGTCGACCAGACCGTTCCGTCCGGGTCCACGTGTAAACTCTGAACGGAGACGCCGCCGGCGTCTTGTGGGACCTTCATCAGGCGGAACGGCCCCTTCCGGGAGGACGAGCCGGCGAGTATTCCGGACGAGCCGGCCACATAGAGCGTTTGGCCCACCGAGGCGATGGCTCCATCCTGATCGACCGAGAACGCGTCTGGCAGTGTGACGGCCTCAAAATGATCTCCCTTCCGGTACGCGAGCCCGTGCAAAGTGCCTGCCCATAACGTGCCGTCCGCGCTTTCATGGAGGCTTCGAACCCCCGTTTCCGGAAGACCGGATTCCGATCCAAATGAGTGAAAACGCTGGCCATCGTAACGGTAAAGGTTCTCCGATGTCCCGATCCAGAGAAAGCCGTCGCGATCCTGCAGCAGGCACCGCACGGAATCCTTGACCAGCCCGTCATCGCGATGGTAGTGACGGAACGGATACTGCTTCGCCCCCCAAAGGCTGGAACCGAGGAGGACCAATCCGACCGCAACCAGTCGACTCTGTCTCATCGATGGACCAGGTACAGCCCCTGCGCTGCGCCCTACTAAGTAATCGGCCGGAGACGGGGGGCACTCCACATGCCGGAAACGAACAATCGCTCCGACCCTCGGTAGAAGCCTTTCCCGGCCGACCATGAGTACAGGCTATCAGTCAGCCGGACGGTCCTGGCAAGGGCTCCCCCGAAAGCGGACAAGCCTGTTGCCAAAGCGCCCCTGGCGGCGTTCTAATAGGGAAACCATGCTCCGCAGCCTGATGTGCGCAGGATTGCTCGCGGTGTCCCTGGGAAATGCCGGCGAACGGCCGCGGCCGGCCAGGACGGAGGCTCTGCCTCCGGAGAAGTTCAACCAGACCCATGCCCCCCTGTTCGCACCCAAGCCCAGCCGCGAAGCCGGAGGCTTGACCGAACGGGTTGCGGCGGCTCTGCCGCCAGGGGCTTCCCAAAGCGGCAGCGTGCCGCGGCGGAACTACATCGACGAGTTCATCTTCGGCAAGTTGGAGCGCGACCGCATCCCCAGCGCCGGGCTTGCCTCCGACGAGGAGTTTCTTCGGCGCGCGACGCTTGACCTGACCGGACGCATTCCCACGGCCGAAGATGTGCGCGCCTATGCCGCCAACCGCGATCCCCGCAAGCGCGACCAGCTGGTCGACCGCCTGCTCGACAGCGAGGCCTATGTCGACAAATGGGCCTACTTCTTCCTCGACCTTTTCCGCGCCAACGGCAAAATGGGGCGCGGGCAGAATCTCTTTCACTACTGGGTCAAGGAAAACCTGAGAGTCGACCGGCCGTACGACGATTGGGCGCGGGCGATGATCTCCTCATCGGCCAAGAGTAACCACGTCGTGGCCGCTTCCAATGTCATCGCGCGCGAGCACGTGCAGGGCAAGCCCTATCCCGACGACGGCGGCGATTGGGGCATGGTCCATCAACTCGACACGCACGATGAACTGGTCCTGCTGTGGGGCCGCGTGTTTCTGGGCGTCAACTTCTCCTGCGTCGCCTGCCACGACGGCAAAGGCCATCTCGAGAAGGTGAACGTCTACCTGTCCGGCAGGAAGCGGACGGATTTCTTTCAACTGGCGTCGTTCTTCGGCAACACCCGCTACATGATGTACTGGTCCAACGGCCAGCCCATCTCGGGCGAGTTTCTGATCGACGATGCCGGCGATGGCTACAAGACGAAGAGCGGCAGCATGATCCGCGTGCCGCGATTCGGCGGACCGTCGACGCCCAAGTTCATCCTGACGGACGAGACTCCGAAGCCCGGCGCCGAACCCCGCGAAGAACTGGCCCGGATGATCACGTCGCACCCGCAGTTCGCCCGTGCGGGCGCGAACCTGTTGTGGTCGCGCCTGATGACGTTCGGCATCGTGGATCCCTACGATGAGTTCGATCTGGCGCGTCAGGATCCGGCGAACCTTCCGAAGGGTTGGGACCTGCAGCCCTCTCATCCGGAGTTGCTCAACGCGATGGCGGACGATCTCCGCAGGCACGGCTACAGCCTCCGCCGCCTGCTGGGAACCATCGCCAGGTCGAATGCCTACGCCCTCTCGGCCCGCTTCGACGGAGAGTGGAAGGAGTCGTACTCGCGTTACTATGCCCGCAAGTTCGTGCGCATGCTGAGCGCCGAAGAGGTGCACGACGCCATCGCGTCAGCCACAAGCCGGCCGGGCGACTTCAAGTACGGCGGCGAGAAGATGGCGCTCGCCATGCAGCTTTCCGGCCCTGGGGGCGGTACGGACGTCCGCTACTTCATGCAGGCATTCGGACAGTCGAACCGGAGCAATCCGCCGCGGACGCCCAGTGGCTCTCCGCTCCAGCCTCTGGTGTTGATGAACACACCGGTGGTCAACCAGCGCGTGACTGCGGAAAAGGACAGCCGGGTGCAGCGCCTGCTCGACACCTACAAGCAGGATGACGCGCGCGTCGTGGAGGAGCTCTTCCTGGCCACGCTCTCGCGCCTGCCGTCCGAACGGGAGAAGACGATCGGGCTGGAGGCGCTGGCGGCCAGCCGCGTGAACGGCGCGCAGAACCTGCAATGGGCCCTGATCAACCAGGCCGAATTTCTGTTCAACCACTAAGGTGAGGCGATGAAACCACCATGCCGCTTTGCCTTTCCGCCTGGTGGCGCACGCTTCCAGCGTGCAGGGGAACTTCAGTTCGCCCAGCCGGGCGTAGCCCGGCCTTGCGGATCGTACATCCTATATCGATTGGGGACCGGCGACCATCGAGTAAACGGCGAAGGGATGGCGTCTGCCATGGCAGCATTGTTTCAAGAAGTTCCTAAGGTGACGCCATGAAGCTCCGTACAGTCGGCGACCTCTATCCTACGCGGCGCGAGTTGCTGCAGTTCGGCGGCCTCGGACTGGCCGGAGCCCTCGCCGACGCGGTCTGGCCTCTGCCCGCCTTCGCCAGCTCCCGCAAGGCAAACCCCCGAGGCACGGCCCGCCACGTCATCTTCTACGAACTGTCGGGGGCGATGAGCCACGTCGACGGTTTCGACTTCAAAGAGAACCCAGCCACGCCGAAAGACCTGGACATCCGCAAGGTCCACGGCGACCTCTACCTCTCGCAACTCCTCTATCCGCGAGTCAGCCGGCACGCGGGCAAACTCGCCGTGCTCCGGTCGATGCTCTCGCATGAGGAGGTCCACTTCCGCGGCCAGTATTACGTGCAAACAGGCCGGCAGTTGAACCTCGCCTTCGCCAGGGAGATCCCGGCCATCGGCTCCGTGATCGCAACGGAATTGGAGAGCCGCCGTCGCTCGGCGGACACCTTCCCAACCTACGTTTCGTTCAACCTCGAGCACGGGGCCGCCGGAGCGCTCGCCACCGGATTTCTTCCGCCTCGGTTCTCGGTGGTGGACATCAATCCGGAGTCTGCCACCAAGGGCGGGACGCTCGACTTGAAAGCAGTCGAACTGATCGAGGAACGCTGGCGCTTGCTGGAAAAACTCCGCGACGCGCAGAGGCCGCGCCTCGCCGGCTACGGCAAGGAGATGGGGGGCTACGAATCGTTCTTCGATTCCGCCCATCGGCTCCTGACCGATCCCCGCTGGCCCGTGGCGTTCGCCATCAGCCCCGAAGACCGCAAGCGGTATGGCGATTCGGCCGTGGCCACGTCCTCCATCCTGGCGCGCAACCTCATCGCGCAGGATGCCGGGACGCACTACATTCACATCTGCCACACCGGATGGGATCACCACACCAAGATCTGGGACCGCGGGGCCGCCTCCAACCACTACGTGCTGTGCCGCGAGTACGATCCCGCCTTCGCGAGCCTGCTTGACGATCTCGCTTCCATAAGATCGAAGGCCGATCCCGAAAAGACTCTGCTCGACGAAACCCTGGTGGTGTGCATGGGTGAGTTCGGACGGACGCCCGGCCCCCTGAACGCCGCCGACGGCCGCGATCACCACAACAAGGTCTTTCCGGCGATGTTCGCCGGCGCGGGCGTACGCGGCGGCCGAATCCTGGGGTCGTCGGATTCTGGCGGGTTCAAGTGCGCCCAGACGGGCTGGGACCACCGCGAGCAGCCTCGCATCGAGAACGTGGTGGCCACGATGTATTCCGCGCTGGGCATCGACTGGGCAAAAGAAATCCACGACACGCCTTCAGGGCGCTCGTATCCCTACGTCGATCCGCTCGGCCCCAACGGCTACATTCCCACGGATGAGATCTCCGAGATTTACGGTTAGCGTCCTCGCCGCGGTCAGTGCGTTCGCGGCCGAACCCGGGATGGTGTTCGTCCCGGCGGGCGACTATCTGCGCGGACGCAGCCACGCCGATCCCGATCCCGAGACCAAGTGGTTTCCGCACGTGTTGAAGGACGACAAGCCCGTCAGGCGCATCTACGTGGATCCGTTCTACCTGGACGAGCACGAAGTGACCAATGCCTCGTATGCCGCCTTTGTCCAGGCGAAACGGCATCGCGCCCCCGTCCACTGGCCCCAGGGCCGGATTCCGCCAGGGAAGGAAAAACACCCGGTGGTGAACGTGAGTTGGGATGATGCGGCAGCCTACGCACGCTGGGCCGGAAAGCGTCTCCCCACCGAGGCCGAGTGGGAGCGGGCCTGCCGCGGTATGGCCGAAGGCGCCCGGTTCCTCACTGGCGCCGAGATCACCTCCGGCGATGCGCGCTTCGATCGGGTCGACGGCCCCGGCGAGGTTTGCCGGTTCAAAGCGAATTACTTCGGCCTGTACGACATGGCGGGAAACGTTTGGGAGTGGTGCGCCGACTGGTACGGACGCGACTATTACCAGCAGGCGCCGGAGCGGAATCCTCCCGGACCATCCGATGGCCAGTATCGCGTGCTGCGGGGAGGGTCGTGGGCAGACGTCGCAAAGTCTTTGAGCTGCGCGCACCGTAGCTGGGCCCGGCCCGGAGAAAGGAGTCCGAACGTGGGGTTCCGCTGCGCCAGGAGCCTGCGGCCAAGGGCCCGAGTCGTGGCGGGCGCGTCCCGCGTAGAATAAGAAACATGGATGACAGCATCGCCCATCCGGGCGAAGCGCTCCCTGCGATCGAGATGCCCGGATGGAAAGTCTTCCTGGCCACCGCCTCGGCGGTGATCGTGAGTGCGTTGTTCCTGGTCGCGGGCGTGTGGAAGATCACCGACGCCCCGGCCGCCGCCGCCCGCCTGGCTCAGGCGCGAGTTCCCGAATTTCTCAGTGTTCCGGCCGCGATCGGTCTCGGCATCGCCGAGACCTTCGCAGCCGTCCTCGTGTTGATTCCGCGATTCCGGCGCTGGGGCGCTTGGATGATCTCAGCCATGCTCGTGGTCTTCATGGTGTACGTGGGGCTTCACTATCGCGTCCTCCAGGGCGAGGAGTGCAGTTGCTTTCCCTGGATCAAGCGCGCCGTCGGGCCGGGATTCTTCGTCGCCGACGGCCTGATGCTGGGTTTCGCCCTCGTCGCCGCCTGCTGGAGCCAGGCCTCCCACGGACTGCGCAATGCGGCGGTGATCCTCGGAGTCGTGTGCGTGTTTACCTTCGCATCCTACGGCGTGGCTGTCACTCGGCATCACGGCGTACAGGCGCCGGCCACCATCTCGGCGGGAGGGAAGCCTTTTCCGCTGCGCGAGGGACGCATCCTCATCTACTTCTTCGACCCCGAATGCACTCACTGTCTGAAGGCTGCGCGCCGGATGGCTCAACTCCAGTGGGGCGAAACGAAGGTGGTGGGCGTCCCGACCGTGCAGCCGCGGTTTGGACCCGGCTTTCTGGAAGCCACAGGGCTGCCGGCGGTGCTCTCCAACGACCTGGAGATTCTCAAGAAGACGTTTCCGTTCCCCGGCACGCCCGCTGCCGTGGCCCTGGAGAATGGTTACCAGAAACAACTTCTGACGCAGTTTGAAGACGAGGAACCGGCCGCGACGCTGGCCAAACTCGGATTTGCGGGCAAGTGAGTACGAGTGCGAACCGAAACCATCGATTGGCAAACCGGAGAGGCTCCCCGCGTATCGGGCATCATGCATTGGGCCGGCCCGTCGAACGGGACCGGCCTGGTCATGACGCACGGCGCCGGATCGAACGCCAGTTCCACCTGGCTTTGCGAATTGGCGGCGGCGATGGCCATGGCCGGCATTCCCACCCTGCGCTGCGACTTGCCCTACCGCCAGGCGCGCCGTACCGGACCGCCCCGGCCGAATGAAGCGGCGCGGGACCGGCAGGGCCTGGCCGCCGCGGCCGCCTGGATGCGGGCTCAGGGCATCGAGCGGATCCTGATGGGAGGACACTCGTATGGGGGCCGCCAGGCCTCGATGCTGGCGGCCGAAGAGCCCGAGCTCGTGGCGGGCCTGCTGCTTAGTTCTTATCCCTTGCACCCTCCGGGCCGGCCCGAGCAGTTGAGAACCGCCCACTTGAGCGCGATCCGGGTTCCCTGCCTGGTCGTGCACGGCACAAAGGACACATTCGGCAGCCCGGCCGAGTTGAGCCAGGCGTTTGCCGCCGTTCCGGGAGGAGTCCGGTTTCTGGAAGTTGAGCGCGCCGGTCATGATTTGAAAGTGCCGCCCGGCTTTGCCTCCCTGGCGTGGCGGGTGGCCTCTGCCGCGGGCGAGCAGTTTCTCCGATGATCCCCCGCTTCCTGACTCTCGCCACGGTGGCCGCGGTCTTTGCAGGCGCGGCGTGGGCACAGTCCGCGGGCGCGCGCGCCGTGGTGAGCGTCGACAAGTTGCCCGTCTTCGTGAAGATGTCGGCCGAGAGCGCCCAGGTCTATCAGTTGTCGAAAGGCGACGCGGTGGTGATCGGCCTGGTGATGTTTGGCGACGACATCACCTGGTGCGCGATTTCCAAAGCAGGGGAAACCAGGCGCATGGGATATGTGGCCTGCGAACAATTGCAGCCGGACAAAGCGCAAAGCAACACCGCCGTGCCTCCGGCGCCGGCAGAGCCCCCGCCCGCGTCAACGGCCCCCGCGCCCCCCACGCCGCGCGAGCCCAAGGTCCCCATTCGAATTCGCGAAGTGGCGCCGAAACCCATCCCGGTGCGCGAAATCGAACCGGCGAAGCTCGAGAAGCCGGAGGCCGGGGCCCCGGCGGTGCGGGTCCGCGAGGTGGAACCGGCCAGGATCCGTATCCGCGAGATCGAGCCGGCGAAGATCCAGGTGCGGGAAGTGCGCCCGGGCGATCTGCCCCCGCCGGCGCCGCCCCCGTCCGACCGCCCACAGGACTTCCTGACGCTGTCGCTGGTGCGCACCGGCATCGTCGCCGAGATGGAACGATTCCTCGAGACCACCAACCCCACGTCGTTCCTGGACAAGACCCGGCTGGCGCAGATCGATACCGCCAAACTGCGTACGATTGTCGCCCGTCATTGGCAGCCGTCGGTGATTCGCGATCACATCGCGCAGCGCGTTGCCGCCGGCTACGATCCCGCGAAGATGACGGCGATGATGAAGTGGGTGCAATCCCCCGTGGCCCTGAAGACGGAACTGGCGGTGACGGTGATCTCCGGACCCGAACGGCGCCGGCAGTTATCCGAGTTCGCCGAAGGGCTCCGCGCCAGCCCGCCGGAGCGGGCGCGTCTGGAGTGGATTCATCGCCTGCACGCAGCCCAACAGGTAACACCCGCCGAAGTCGCCTTCACGATGGCGGTGGTTCGGGAAACGGCGCTGGCCCTGAACCCGTCCCTGCCCGCCGGGATGCGATTTACTCCGAAGGATCTCGACCCAGCTCTGTTGCAGGTGAAGCAGACCTATGAGCCGGTGATGATCAACGCCGCGATCGTCTACCTGTTGTTCCTGTTCAGGGATTTTCCGGAGGAGCAACTGAAACAACTGACGGAATTCTGGGAATCGGAGCCGGGCAAGTGGCTGGCGGGCGCGGTGACGCAGGGACTGGAATCCGCCTCGTTGGCGGTCGGTAAGCGCATCGGCGCCGATCTCCGGGCCGCCCGCTGACGGACCCGGGACGACGTTGGATCCATCTTCTTCCGAACCGCGACCGGAGGGAGCGGGCGGTCCAATTTCCGCACGGGTTCTAAGCCCGCGGGTTCTTCGGAGCCGCTCAGGGAGCGGTGGCCGGTGCACCATTCTTCACACCTTCTAAGCCCGAGGGATAGCCCTCGGGTTGTTTTCTCGGCGGTGGGGTTGCATTTCTTTGAGAGCCGCGTCTCAGGGCCGAGTTGGGGACAGCGCAGATCAGGTTCACCAGATCGCGGTACGAGGTCCCGAGCGGGAAACGGATGAGACGGCGAAACCTTCCTGCTCGAAATGCCGGTCATGGGTCAGCGCTTCGCTCAGGCCTTCGCGGCGCATTGCCGCCATGGAAACGCAATCCGTCAGGCTGTAGCCTTTGTCGGGGCGGGCCCGGTAGAGTGTAAGCCCAGCGATAAACGATTCACGGCTTTGTGGAATCACCTTCACCGCCGGGTCTTGCAGAAGGTCCTCCACGGTCAGGGCAACCTCGCTACGGATATGTTCCGGGGCGGCACAAAAGAACGTCAGATATTCAGCAAGAACCTCGTCCCTCGTGACAATCTCGTCCGTGATGCGCCGGGCGCGTTCATGGGCGTTGTCTGTAGAATCGGTCACGGCGATCAAGTAGAAGGGATCAGCGAAGACTTTCATTCTTCGCCCTTGGGAAAGCCATAAATGTAATGAGCGTGCTGGCTGGCGCCGTCGTTGGGCATGGCGGCCATGACCTCGGGAGGAACTTTGCTCATTCTCTCGAGGATCACTTCGGAGATGTGCCTGCGCGGACTTGCCGGGGCTGGACGCGGGCCGGCACACTAGCCGCAACGTAAGGGCGTATCATCAGAAGAGATTAGGGCGTGACGGGGATACGATAGTCTAGCCCGCAAGAGCAGGGTTCCGAACTTTGCTCGACCTTAGATCTTGATTGTCTTTTTCTTTGGCGGCAATGACACCGGAAACCGGAACCGTCTTTGGCTTTGGTCCGTTTCGTCTTGACGTCGCGGAGCGTTTGCTGTACCGCGATGGCGAGGCAGTGAAGCTGCGGGCAAAGATCTTCGATACCCTCTGCCTCCTGGTGCAGAATCACGGACGCTTGGTCCGCAGGGAGGAGTTTATCGAGAGGTTGTGGCCGGGCAGTTTCGTTGAAGAGAACAATCTCGCCTACAACATCGCGTTGCTCCGAAAGGCGCTGGGAGAGTCGCAGGGAGGAGCCAAGTACATCGAGACGGTCCCAGGGCAAGGCTATCGGTTCATCTCCCAGGTTGTCGAGTACAAGCAGAGTATACCGGCTCCCGCGCTGACGGTTGGTAACGAGCCCCAGCAGCCGGTTGACGAATTTGCGGCGGCTTCATCCGGACGTCTCAACCAGAAGCGTCCGATCCTGACGCACCCCGTTGCCCTTGTATTGGCTGTCCTCCTGATCGCTGCCGGCGTTTCCGCGTGGAGATCACACTCCGAAAGAGGGACGGCAAGAGGGGAAGAACGAATGGATTCAGTCGCGATCCTCCCGATCGTGAGCTTGGCCAAAGACGCGGTCACGGAACAGTTCGCGGACGGACTGACGGTAGACATTACCGCGGGCTTGGCCAAGGTGGCCTGGCTCAGAGTGCCTGCGAGGACGTCGATGCTCCAGTTCAAAGACAAAGCCGCAGATGTAAGGCTTGTGGGCCAGACGGTCAAGGTGAAGACCCTCTTGGAGGGGAGTGTCCGCCGGCAAGGGGAGCGGTTCGTGGTGACAGCCAAGTTGATTGACACGACGGATGGGTATCACCTATGGGCGGAAATGTATGACGAGACCAGCCAGGACTCGCTCGCCCTCCAGCGTGAGATCGCTCAGCGGATCAGCGCGTCGCTGAAGGAGAAACTCGCCGGGAAGTCGCCCTGGCGTACGGCCGGGCGGCTAGCTGACGACGGGACGCTTGAAAGGTACTTCCAAGCCCGGAACATCCTGAGAAAGTGGAGGTTTGGAGATCGGACCGCGAGCCTTGGCAAGGCCCTGCAATTGTTCGATGAGGTGATCTCGAGAAACTCGAGCTTTTCGCGCGGCCGGGTAGGGCGCGCCGACGCTTTGGTCGAGCGGTTTCGCGCAGAAGGGAACCTAAACTACCTGCTCGAGGCAAAGGCCGAACTCCTCCGGGCCGTCGCCTCGGACGATACCCTGCCTGATGCGCACTCTCTGCTGAGCGTGATCTACCTTCACGCCGAACGCAATATCGAGGCAGCGGAAAGCGAGGTGAAACGGGCGATCGATCTCAGCCCCAGGGACGTCGTGGCCGTGCAGCGATACGCGGACCTGATGCGCCTCCGTCAGAACTTCCGGGACGCCATCCAAAGAGTCGATTGGGCATTGACCCTGCAACCCGATTCAAGCCGCATGTGGGCCGAACGAGGATTACTAGCCTACGATTCCGGGAACTGCGACGATGCTTTGAGAAGCACCGAACGGGCCCTCCACATCGCCCACGCAAAGGATCCTCGAGGCGAGGCACAAGCTCATTGGGTCAGAGGCTTGTGTCACACCCGAATGAACCGCTTGGACCAAGCGGAGAATGAGTTTCGGCTGGCGGCAGCGATGCTCCCGGCAGAACCACGCTTCCGAGGGTCTCTCGGCCACATCCTTGGAAGGCTGAGGAAGCTCGACGACGCCCGGGCCCTCCTGGCAGAAGCAGGTTCAAACAATGCGCTGGACCCCTATTCGGTGGCCCTGATTCAAGCAGCGCTTGGAGAACGGGAAAAGGCCATTGAGTCCCTCCTGGAAAGCGACCGCGCGAGGAACGAGCAGATTCTGTTTGTCCACCTGGATCGCCGTTTCGACCTCCTGCGCGACGACCCTCGGTTTCGTGACCTGCTTCAACGGTTGAGCACAATTTTCTCCAGATAGCAGGAGCGCGGCAACGCCCGCGCCGGCACGTCTGGCGCCGATTGGGGCTTGGCCCTATTGCCAGCGGTGATCCAAAGGGTCTCACTCCTGCTTGGCGGCCTGCGAATCGGGGCCTGGCTGGGCCGTTGCTCGGCTCGGCAAAGGAAAACACCAGGAGAAATCAAGGATATCCAAAGGTGTTCTGCACAGCCACTCTCTAGACTCGAACCGAAGCCCACTCAGGTTTGGCAGATAGGCAGTCCCCGATGGCGGACGAAGCCGGGGTTCACCTCGAGGTCTCTGGTGTCGTATTGGGGCTCTGGAAGGAAGCTGCTTCTTGCCAAAGCCGAAGGCGCAGGTTGCCGGGCGAACATCGGCAACGAGGTAGAAGGGGAATACTCGCTGCCGGCCAAGAGTGTTCGAGTTGAGATCGTTACGACAAACGGTGGCGTGCCGGAAGCATGCCACAGAAGGGGATACAGTCATGAAGAGAGTCCTCGCTTGCCTCTACTTCCTCATGTCATCTTCCGCGGCAGTGGGCCAAGTGCTGCCTGTAGGAACCGTGGACGGGACCGTTAAGGACAGCACCGGGGGCGCCCTGGCCGGTATCATCGTCACCCTCAGGAACGTTGATACCAACCAAAGCCGAACCGCGGCGACCAATGAAATCGGCTACTTCTTCTTCCCACTAGTCAATCCAGGCCGGTACGAAGTGAACGCGGAGAAGTCCGGTTTCAAGAAAGGAACCCAGGAGACGGTGGTCAGAACCGGCATTCGCTCGACCGCTGACTTCACGCTGGAAGTTGGCCAAGTCACCGAGCAGGTACAGGTGACCGGTCAGGCGGCCCTTCTGGAAACCTCCACGGCTGCCGTCAGCCGGAATGTGGAGCAGCGTACGGTTACGGACATGCCCTTGCTGGCCCGCAACGTTCTAATGCTGGTCAACCTCGCCCCCGGCGTTACGAACAATAGAGCTACCAATGTGACCACGGGTTTGATCGACACAGACGGGGTTTCCTACACGTCCGCGTCCGGCGCCAACAACCGGACGAACGAGTTCCTGATGGACGGGATCCCGAACAACATCTCGGACCGCGTGGCGTATATTCCCGGCGTGGACGCCGTAGAGGAATTCACGGTGCAGACCAACGCACTCGACGCCGAATACGGCCATGGCGGCGGAATGTTTGTCAACGTGACCACCAAAGGCGGCACCAACGAGTTCCACGGGAACGTATACGACTTCTTCCGGAACGACAAGTTGAACGCCAACTCGTTCTTCGGGAACAAGAACAGTAGCCCGCGACCGGTCTTCCGGTTCAATCAGTTTGGCGTGGCGATGGGCGGTCCGGTGGTGATTCCGAAGGTGTTTAACGGAAAGAACAAGCTGTTCTGGTTTTTCAACTTCGAAAGCCTCCGTCAGCGCACTCCGATCACCTACCGGTTTACTGTCCCCACGGAGTTGCAGAAGCAGGGAGACTTCAGCCAGACGTACAACGCGGCGGGTGTGCCTTTTCAGATTGCGGACCCGCTCACGACGACCTCGGCTGGACTCCGCCAGCTTTTCCCCGAGGGTAAGATTCCGGCGGCCCGATTGAACGCCATCGCCCGCAATGTCCTGAACCGGTATCCTGCTCCTACCTCGCTCGGGGACCCATTCACCAACGCGAACAACTACTTCAGCCAGGTGCCGCAAGTCTACGACGGCGAAAACTATTCACTGCGAATCGATCCCAACCTTGGGGCGCACCGGTTCTTTGTCCGCTGGTCGCAGAACCAAGGCTTCCCGGGCAATCCAACACCGTGGGACATCGGCGGCAAAGGAGTGGGAGAACTCGTGGGTAACAATCGCGCGCAGACCTCGATCGGCCTCAGCGATGCCTATGTGTTCAACCCGACGACGGTCATTACCGCTCAAGGAGGCTTCACCCGCTGGACCCAACAGGGGACCTATCCGAGTTTCGACAAGACCCAGCTTGGCTGGTCGCAGCAGTTCGTCAGCCAGTTCCAGCAGGACATTTTCCCGCGTTTTGACAACTCCGATATCTATTACATCGGAGCGGGTGAAGGACGATGGTTCGAACACACGAACACGTTCTCGTACAACGTGGGCGTGACAAAGATCGCCGGCGGCCACAATATGAAATGGGGCTTCCAGGGCCAGGTCAAGCAGAACAACTCCCAGGGCGCGAACCGCCCCGCCGGCCAGTACACCTTCAACCGGGCTTTTACCCAACCCAACGCGTTTCAGCCCGGCAACAATCTGGGCAACGGCATCGCCAGCATGCTGCTTGGGAACATAGGGTCGGGCTTCAACAGCCTCAACGCGGCCACCGCGACGCAGTCCCCGTTTTACGGTTGGTATTTTCAGGACGACTTCAAAGTGACTTCGAAGCTGACGTTGAATCTCGGGTTTCGCTACGACCTGATGCTGGGTACTACCGAGCGCTACAACAAGAACGCGTTTGGGCTGGATTTCGACGTCGCGAGCCCTATTGAATCGGCCGCCAAGGCGGCGTACGCGGCTAATCCGATCGCCGAACTCTCACCTGCAAACTTCAACGTGCGGGGCGGACTGATTTTCGCGACGCCGGACAACCGGCGGAACACGATCTCGGACAAGAAGAACTGGCAGCCTCGCATCGGCGTCGCCTACCGCCTGACCCCACGGACTGTCCTGCGCGCCGGCGCTGGAATCTTCTACTCCGTATGGTGGCAGCCGTTCGTCAATGTGACCGGGTTCCTCTCGAACACGGATGTTGTCAGTACCCTTGATGGTGGTCTGACTCCGAATCACACACTCACCGATCCGTTCCCCAACGGCATGACGCCGCCGACGGGCTCCAGCCTTGGGCTTGCGACGTTCCTTGGGCAATCGCTTTCCCTGTACAAGTATCGCCGTGACAATATCCGCAATAACCGGTGGAGCTTCGGCATCCAGCAAATGCTTACCAGCGATCTACAGGTGGAGGTCAACTACGTCGGCCAAAGTGCCAGTAATCTGGTCGTATCCTCGGGCTCCGGCGATAGCGGGCGCCAACTCAACAACGTCTCCAACGGCACCGGTGGCGCATTCGACCAGAAGTACTTCTCCCTGGGCGCGCGGCTCAGCCAGAGGGTTCCCAATCCCTTCCAGGGGCTCATCCCCCAGCCAAGTCCCCTGGCTGGTCCCACTATTACCGTCGCCCAGTTGTTAAACCCCTATCCCCACTTTCTGAATATCAATCACATTCGTGAAATGGGTGGAACGAGCAACTATCATTCGCTCCAGGCGAGCGTGAACCAACGACTGAAGCGCGGACTGAGCGTTCAACTCGCATATACGTTTTCCAAGCAACTCGAAAGCTTGCGTTATGTGGAAACGAGCGACACCTTTACGCCGCAGATGACAGGTCAATTCGACAATCCGCATCGCGTGTCCGCGGGGATCATTTTCGAGGCGCCCTTCGGTGAGGGGCGCTCATACAAGACCGATGTGAGAGCGTTGGACAAGATCATTGGCGGGTGGCAGTGGAGCGCCCTGTACATCTACCAGACGGGACAGGCCGTCGCGCTGCCCGCGGCGGTGGCCACAGGCACCAGTCCGGAGCTGGACAATCGCACGATCGACCGTTGGTTCAATGGCGCCTCGATGTCGGTCCTGCCCGCGTTTACTGGACGCTCCCTTCCATACTACTGGGGCGGACTGCGCTTCCCGGCCATGAATAACTGGGACATGGCGTTCCTCAAGAACACCTATGTTTACCAGGAACGAGTCAAGCTCCAGTTCCGTCTGGAGATGCTCAATGCGTTCAACCGCGTGTGGTTCGGAGGGCTGAATACCAGCATCCTGAGCCCGACCTACACTCAGTTGACCGGCCAGCAGAACAATCCGCGCAATATCCAGTTGGGGTTGAAGCTGATCTTCTGAGGGAGTCTTCGGGTGACCGATACTCGGGCCGGCTTCCTCAGGGAAGCGATCGGCCGTGGCTTGCCGGATTGATTGGGGGCGGCAGTGTTGTTCTGTTGCCGCCTCGCGGCAAGTATCTTATGCAACGCCCCACGAATCGGCCTTGGGCGATGATCTTCTTCCTCACCGCACAGAGTACGATCTCGGCGGTGTCGTGCAGGTTTCAGTTTTTGCATCAGTTCATCCTGGGCGAACCGGGGCGGCGAACCGGGGCCGTCGTTGACCCCGAGTGCCGAACAGAAGTCTGGCACGGTGGCGGGCGGCGGGATGTTACCGGCGGGATAAAAGGGAGCCACTTCCGGCGGAATAAGGGAACCAGTGGACGGTGTTTGCGTTGCCAGGTCACACCGCTACCCTCTCAGTCATCCGACCGGCTTCCCGCAGCACGCGAGCCTTCAGGAGAGAGTAAAGCACTACAGACCGATACCCTCCAGCGCCGTCAACGAGAACGTGAGCGTCGAATCACCCCGAGCAATAGCGCAGCGATCCATTGGTAGCCGGCTTTGCCGGTTGGATCTGTCCTCGCGCCCCAGGCAGGACGGAACGATTCAGCGACGATGAGCAAGAGCACTGACGCTGCAAAGCATTCTGCTGCGGCTTGGCACCATTCCGCAAGACCGCTACTTTAGAATCTGAATGTAGAGTGCCTACCGCGTCCCCGCCAATGCACTGGCGGTGGTGTCGGTGGCACCGCCTTATCCCGCCGAGAATGGCTCCACCTCTCGCCGCCGACAACAGCGGGAAGTGCGCACTGCGAGTTTTCCCCATTCAAAAGCCGAACAGGGCGCTGAAACCCACTGGAAATCCGCAAAGCGGACCGCTTTGCCGGTTTTCTCCCGTCGCGACGCCGGTCACGCAGCCGAACTATGCCTACTCGTTCGAGGAGAATGACCGGCTGCGAACCTCATGCAGCCGATCGTGCCATGCGTGGTCGACAATGCCGCCAGCCACGCGGCACATTTCTTCGAGGAAGTTTGACGATCAGCAAGCGATCCAAGTCGCCCCTTGCCGCATTCTCGGCGCGACCTGGCTGGACCCGGTTCGTCAATAGCGTCAATCAATCGATCTGGAAGGTTTCCTTCCCGCTGGTGTCTTCGGGACCACATCTGCGACCACCAGTCCAGTCCCGCTCCCATTCCCGGCCGTGGCCTCGAAGCCCAGGTAGTAGCGCCCGGGGGCGATCGTGTCGCCTGCCGTAACGTTCAGGTCATCGTCCTTGAGAATCGACTTCAGTCCCGCGGGGACGCTCGTCAGCCGGTACGTGACCGACTTTGGCGATGGACCCTCCACTTCGAGCCTTGCACGGCCTCCGGGAAACTCCTGGCCGATCACCACCCTCATCATCGTCTGGGAGAACGCGCGCAGCGACGAAGCGTTCGCGTCAAACTGGCGGGGATCGAGCATGACCGGCAGGTGAACCGATGCCCCCTCTCCGTCGTCACCCTGGCAATAGGCGCTGCCGCTGAAGTGCCATTCCCCCTTGGCCGATTTCGCGAAGGGGCGCGCATCGAACTCGAACGCAAGCCGCTGCCGGCCTGGCGGAAAGCTGCCGGATTGGACCAGATGGACATGTGTTTGACCTTGGATCAGACTTCCGTTCCATGTACACCAACCGCCTTGTGTGGTGGCCTCCCAGACCGCTTCGAGCGCCGTGTATTTCCCGCCGTGCCCTGGCCTGAGCGGCCGAAGCACTACTTTTTCTTCGCCGAAGTTTGCGCCGCGATCCCATTGCTCGCGCCGGTACGTGCCGGTAGTCAGCACGGCGTTGGTGGTTTTCACGAAATTTCCAAATGAGTTCCCTTCGGGCCGGTATAACTGAATTCGCGTGATCGTATAGGGGCCGTCCTTCAATTGTTCGAATAGTTCCTTTGCTGCAACGGACGCTGTGATCTTCTGCCGGCCCGCCGCCAGCTTCGCCTGGCCGCTGCCGCCCACGCCTGCGGGATTCGCCCCCAGGACGTCAAAGCGCATTTCGTACTTGCCCGGGCGGACGACGTCAAGCGTAGCAGTCACTTCCAGCCGGTCCGGCCGGCCGTTTCCGTTGTCGTCGACCACCCGCTCGCTGAGCGAAACGAAGGTCGCCACCACCGGCTCTACCATGACTCCCCCGAACAATGTCTCGCTCGAGAACGCCCGGCCCGAGGCCGTAGTGCCGCTCGCCTGCACCCAGATTCGCATCACGCCGTGGTTCTTCGGAAACAGCGCACCCCGATACCACCCGTCAGCCGCGCGGGTGAACGAAACCGGTGTCACCACCACTTGCGGAGGCGCGTATTCCTGCGGGCCGTTTCCCGGGTGGGGCAATGGCGCCCGCGTTTCCACCTTCACGACGAAACGCACAGGACCGGGGACCGCATCGCCCTTCAATCGCACCGCCAACTCGAGCCTGTCGCCTGCAAAGCAACCGTTGGGAAGCCCGATGGCCTCCATCCGGACCTCGCCGTCGGGGGCCTTTGCCACTTTCTCCGTTCCTTCGGGGGGACCGCTGAGGATGCGCTCCATGGGCAGAACCAGTGCCTCGGCCTCCATCGCCCTGCCATTGGATTGGATCTGCGCACGGTAGGTTCCCTTTCCGGCAGCGGCGAGGCTGATCACATGATGGCGGCCCTCGCGGGGCAGCAGCAGGCCGCTAAACCCGAGCAGCGAGCCCGGTGGGTCAAATTCCGATCGCGAGCCCAGCGTTCTCCACTCGAAGTCTCGCCGCTTGGGCGTCTGTGGGGTCAGGACTTCGCCATTTGGCAGGCTCACCTGCACTCGGGCGTTCTCATCCGTCACCACGATGTCGATCACGGTTCCGCGTTCGTCCCGGCCCAGCGTCCAGACCAGGTTCTCGGACGGTTTTGAAGGACCGAGGGAAACCGGTCCCAGCCGGTGAATCCCATCGAATCCCTTGAGCAGATAGTTGACCTCGTCCCGCTCCGACATGAACCAGGCCCCGACCGACGCCGTCTTGGGCAGGGGCCGGGATGCAAACTCGACCGTGTAGTTGCCGTTTGGACCAGGACGCGTGAATCCAATGACGGTGATTGAGCCTCCATCGGTCGAACCGATCTGGGGCTCGACGGGGCTCGCCGACCAGGTGAATCCGTTCGCCTCGGCCGAGGCGGCGGTGATACGGCGGCCATCCGGGGTGACCAGGGAAACGGTCACCAGATCGGTATCCGTCCCGACCCCGAACCGGTCGCCTCGTCCCGGGGGCTGGCGGACTGACACCACCAGGCTGCCCCTTGTGGCTCCTTTCAACAGAATGGTATGAACCTCGCCCACGAGATCGCGGGCGTCCTGCGCTTCGCCAGCGACACTCAGACACATGAAGAGGAAAAGAAAAGGCCGCATATCCTAAAATTCGACAGAAATGGTCCAAGGCTGTAGCACAGGTCATCCCCGGGTCCACAAGGGACTCGCGGACCCGTTCCGACATTTGCCTCTTTCACTTCAAGCACTTAAGAGCGAAGGTCTAGAAATCACCACCGGACCTGTGCAATAATTGAAGAAGAAATCAATCTCTCCCTTATCCGCCAAACTTGTGGCGCATTGTTGCGGATAAGGCGAACCCATCCACTAAAACCCCTGTTTTCAACAACTGCTTCGGGTTGTGTTTCGCACATGTGCAACAAATGCGCTCTTATCCGCAACACTTATCCGCTTATCCGCAACACATACGCAACAGATTTCGCGGCATGTTACGTTCACGAGGCTTTACGAAAAATCGACACCGGATTTTCAACTACTTGGACAGGGTTTCGCCCGGTTGCCGCCTGTACGGCGGGCTACCCTGGGATTGAGGAACGATCCGAACCGCGGCCGGCAGGCTGCTGGACCGGCGCTCGGCTCGAACCAGAGTGGATAGGCGGTACAATCCGGTTTCGACAATGCGATCTCTTCTTTTCCTGGTAGCGGCCTTCACCCTGAACGCCCAAACCTACACTCTCGTCGACGTGCAGAAGGTACCCGCGCTCGGAGACTGGCGAGCCGCGCTCGAGACTTTTACTGTCCCTGTGCAGGTTGGCGAAGAACGATGTGATGTCCTCGTGGCGGGGGCGGGCATGGGAGGCGTATCTGCCGCGATCACCCTGGCGAAGCTCCAACTCAGCGTCTGCCTGACCGAGGAAACCGATTGGGTGGGCGGGCAGATGACCGCCGGCGGAGTCTCCGCGCTGGACGAGAACAAGTTCATCGAGATCGCCGGCGGCACGCGCTCCTATTACGACCTGCGCGAGCGCATCCGCCGCCACTATCGCGAAAAGACCGCCCTGAAACCCGAGTTCGCAGCGTTTCGAGCGCTCAATCCCGGAGCCTGCTATGTCTCCGCGCTCTGTTTCGAACCGCCCGTAGGCGTTGCCGCGGTGGAGTCCATGCTTCGCGAGCACACCGCCATTCGACTGTTTCCGCGAACCCAGATCGCGCACCTCGAGGTCGCCGGGGGAAAGATCGTCTCCGCGTTGGCCTATCGCTTCGACACAAAGACCGTCTTGCGGTTCCGGCCGCGGTTTGTTCTGGATGCGACCGAAATGGGCGACCTGCTGCCGCTGGCAAAGGTTCCCTACGTGACAGGCTCCGAGCCCAAAAGCGAAACCGGCGAACCGCACGCGACGGAGAAGGCCAACCAGGCCTGCGTGCAGAGTTTCACTTATCCGTTCGTGATCGAGCGGCGGCCGGGCGAGGAGCACCGCATCGCGAAGCCTCCGGGCTACGAGCGCATCCGCGATTCACAGCCGTTCACCTTCCGCTTCAACTATCCGGTCGAGTACGGGTGGCGCGGTCAGTTCACCTACGCGATGTTTGGCGAAGACCCACCGGTGCCCAACAATATGTCGCCCCGGCCGGTCTTCCCGTGGAGACGGGTCCTCGCGGCCCGGCAGTTCGCCTCCGGTGTTCCGAACGATGTGGCTTTGATCAACTGGCCGCGCCAGGACTATCATTCCGAGTCTGTGCTCGACCGCGAGCCGGCCGACGTCGCCCGCATTCTACAGGCGGCCAAGCAGGTGTCGCTCGCGTTTCTCTTTTGGCTGCAGAACGACGTCCCTCGAGACGACGGCAAAGGCTCCGGCTACCCGGAATTACGACTGCGCGCGGATATGATGGGCAGCCCCGACGGATTGTCGAAGTATCCCTACATCCGCGAGTCGCGGCGTCTCCGCGCCAAAGGCCGAGTGGTCGAGCAGGACATCGTGGCGGACTATCAGCAGGGTCCTCGCTCGCGGTTCTTTCCGGATTCCGTCGGCACAGGCTTCTATATGGTGGACATCCATCCCTGCGGCGCCAACGAGCGCGGCCGCATGATGATGCCCAAGCCGTTTCAGATTCCGATGTCCACGCTGATCCCGGAAGGAGTCACAAACTTCCTGCCCGCGGGCAAGAACCTCGGCGTTACCCATCTGACCAACGGAGCCTTTCGGCTGCATCCGGTGGAGTGGAATATCGGCGAAGCCGCGGGAATGGTCGCCGCCCTCGCGCTGAAAACCGGAGGCGCGCTCCCGGCGCACGAACGGGTGCAAGAAGAACTGGCCCGGGCAGGGGTGCCGCTCTACTGGTTCGACGATCTGGCGCCGTCGCACCCGGCGTTTGCCGCGATCCAGGTGGCGGCGATGCGCGGGTGGTATCCGATCGATCCGACGGGTTTGCACGCCTCTCCCGAAGCGCCTCTCACCAGGGCCGAGGCGGCGCGATCGCTGGCGGCGTTCTTTGGTGAAAAGACCGACGATCCCGTGAAACTTGCCGTCTCCCGAGGCTGGATGGCGGTGGATCACCGCAACTGGTTCCACCCCGATCTTCCGTTCGCGTGGGCGGACTGCCGCGCGAAACTACCGCCTCCCGCGGGTCCGCTCCAACCGGGACCGGTTACTCGCGCCGGCTGGGCGCTGCGGCTGGCGCGCTGATCGTCTCTCGGAGCCGCAGGTAGTCGCGGATGGCTTCGTCGAGCGGGCCCATGGGGGAGATTCCCAGAGAATCCGCTTTCGAGTTCGACAAAGCGGAATACTTGGGACGCCGCGCTTCCGTGCGGTACTCCCGTTCGTTCGTCGCGATCAGCGTCGGTTGAAGGCCCGCCGCGTTGAAGATCATTTGCGCGAACGAGAACCACGAAACCGGATGGCCTCCGCCCAGGTGAAGCACTCCGGACGTCCTGCGGTTCACCAGGTCTGCCGTCCGCTGTGCCAGCCAGGGGGCGTAGGTGGGTGAGGCGACATGGTCTTCGACCACTCGGATCGGCTGGTCCTTTCGGCTGAGCCGGAGCATCGTTTCGATGAAGTTGCCGCGCGGCGTCCGGGCCCCGGCGGGTCCGAACACCCCGCAGGTGCGGATAATCAGCGGTCGGTCGAGGTAGGCTTGCGCGTACAGTTCACCCGTAAGCTTGGAAACGGCGTAGGCGCCGAGCGGATGAGGCAGGTCGGTTTCCACATAGGGGCGGCCGAGCGTACCGTCGAACACGTAGTCGGTGGAGAAGTGTACAAAGAACGCATCGATCTGGCGGCAGGCAATGGCCAGATTGCGAACGCCGAGGGCGTTGGCGGCCAGAGCGGCTTGGGGTTCGCGCTCGGCGACGTCCACCTGATTGTAGGCGGCGGAGTTGAGAACCACCTGCGGGTCGATGGAGGCGAGACTATGTTCGATGCGCTCCCGATCCGTGATGTCGACGCTGGTGCGGCCGAAGCCCGTGACATCGTAGCCCCGGCTTTCGAACTCGCGCACGAGTTCAACGCCTAGCTGGCCCCGGCAACCGAAAATGACGGCGCGCGGCGCACTGGAAGAAGGGACGGACATAGTCCCTCCCATGATGGCATACGCTTATTGCCAGGCCGAGACGACGTCGCTCAATCGCCGCAGGCTCTCTGCTTCAAACAGACCGCCCATCAGGTGCAGGCCGGTTTGATAGGCGCCGTCTCGCTCCTCGCACCGGCACACTTCCGCCAGCAGGAAGAACTGTCCCCACTCCACCTTGACCGCACTCTCCAACGGCATGGGCGCAGCCAACGTCACGTCGAGCCGATTTCCCGACAATTTCCCCAGTTCGACGGGTTGCGGGTCCCGATCGCTTCCCAGTACGGTCAGCAAGCCGGTTTGATTCTCGGCGATCGAAAGGGTGGGTGCTCTCACCCCTCTTCTTATCGACGGGCCGGCCGGGAATTTGAGAACAGTCAGTCCAGCAGAAGGACGATCAGCATTACCAGCGACGCCGCCACGACCGCGACCAATCCAATCCAGCCTCCCAGCGCAAGGGGGAACCGCCGGGAAACCGGCGCCGCCACCCGCGGGGCCGGGCCACTTCGCTTCAGGGAACGCGTTTGAGCCACCGGAGGCTTGACCCTCGGCCGCAAGCGCCGGTCGGCGATGATGATCGTCCGGGCCGCCGGTCCTCCGGTGCTTTCAATCAACCTCGACCGTACGCTCTCCGGCACTTCTTCCATCGAGCGGTAAAACCCTTCGGCCTCCCGCGAGGAGATCATGATGGCTGAGCTCTTGACCACGCCGTCGGCGATGGTCAGGCCGCAGTACGGACAGACGGCAGCGTCTTCGACTGCGAAATGTCTTCGGCACTCCGGGCAGACCATTTTCGTTCTTACCTTACGCCAGCGTCCGGCATCACGGCGACTGGCTCTCCCGCCTGTTCGCCCAGTTGATCCAGCGTCACGCGGATGAACCCCAACGCCGCCTTCGACAAGGCTTTGTCTTTACGGTATATCAATCCGAGCCGCCGCACCATCGGGTCCGGCGCCAGCGGCACTGCCTGCATGCGGCCGTTGAGCAACTCTTCGCGGCACGTGGTGATGGCCAGGAAGGCCGCACCCAAGCCGGCGACGACGAAACGTTTCATCATCTCGGTGGAGTCCAGTTCCATGGAGATGATCATTTCATCCTCCACCATTTCCAGCCAGCCGTTCAGCCGGGAGCGCGTCATGCCCTGCTTGGGAAGCAACAGCGGATGTCCCAGCAGGTCGCGCGGCGCCACGGTCTCCAGGTCGCCCAAGGGGTGGCCGGCAGGCACCACCAGCCGGATTTCATCCGAGTGCACGCGGATCACTTCCAGCCGCTTCTCGGCAATCGGCAGCGGCGCAAAGCCGAAATCGGCCGTGTTGTCGAGAACTGCCTCGGAGATCCGCGACGCGTACGACCGGTCCACCAGCAACTGCACGGCCGGGAACTCGCGGCGGAACTGCGCGAAGACTTCGGGGAGAACGTAGATGCAGGTGGCCTCGTTTGCGGCAATCACCAACTCGCCCCTCGGATTGCGGTCGAGTTCGTTGATGGCATCCTGCGCCTGGCGCCGGAGCGCCAGTATTTGCTCGGCGTAACCGGCGAAGATCCGTCCGGCCGTGGTGAGCGTGATCCTGCTGCCGAATCGCTCGAACAGGGACGTCTTCAACTCGTACTCGAGTTGGCGAACCTGTGCGCTGATCGCAGGCTGCGTCCGGTGGCACGTCTGCGCGGCTTTCGAAAAGCTCTTCAGCCGGACAATCTCGAGAAACGTGTGCAGTTGATCGAGATCCATACGTGGCCGGGAGGACTCAACATTTTGGATGGTGGCGATAGAAAATATCGATTTCCGCTGGCGCCAGGAGTCTGGTAGCAATTGTAACAAAGGACCGTGGGGTGCGGCCCGCACGTCGCGAGGAATCTGCCGTAGCTTGTTTGGACCCGTGAGTCTGACACGGGTTCGCAGTCCGCACCTCCACTCCCTCTTTTGGGTTCGCGCGCAGCCCGAGTGCAGGGCCGCAAGGGTTACGATGATAGGCATGACCTTTCGTGCCGCCCTCCCGATCACGATCTGCTTCGGTCTCCCGATGATGGCCGCCCAGATGTCCAGGCTCGAACGCGGAAAGTATCTGGTGGAAGAAGTCGCCAAATGCGGCGACTGTCATACGCCCAAGGGACCCGACGGCCAGTTGGATCGCTCCCGGTGGCTCAAGGGCGCCGTCCTCGACTTTCAGCCGATGGAGCCTGTAAAAGGGTGGCACAAAACGTCCCCGGACCTGACCCGGAAGGGGCGCTTGTGGATGAAGTGGGGAGAGAAATCCCTACTGAACTACCTGATGACCGGCCTGACTCCCTCGGGCAAGCCGGCCGACCCTCCCATGCCGGCCTACAAACTCCGCGCGGACGACGCGGAAGCGATTCTCGACTACCTCAAATCCCTCCAGTGAAACGGCACGCCGTCATCCTGTTGCTGCTTGCCTGGACGCTCCGGGCGCAAGGCCCGCGAAGCGTCGTGGTCGTCGCGAACGACGCGTCTCCCCTTTCGCAGCGGATCGCCGAATACTATGTCCGCGTGCGGTCGATTCCTCTCGCCCATCTGTGCCGCCTGCACACTTCAGTGGAAGAAACCGTCACGCGAACCGTCTACGAGCAGGAAATCGAGCAGCCCCTCGCGATGTTTCTGCGAGACAAGGGGCTGACGCAACAGATCCTGTATCTCGTCATCACTCAAGGCGTGCCCCTGCGAGTGCGCGGCACCACCGACAGCCCGTCGGCGGACGGAGCAGCGGTGGATTCCGAACTGACCCTGCTCTATCCCAAACTGCTGGGCGAGCGCTTCGCAACGGCGGGCTCCGTCCCGAACCCGTATTTCGGGGCCAGTCGCGAGTTTCAACACCCGGCCTTTCGCCTGTATCTGGTGACGCGGTTGGCCGGTTATGATTTCGTCGACATCAAGAACCTGATGGATCACGCTCTCGAGGCCCGCAACCGCGGAACGGTGGTTCTCGACCTGAAGGCCGACAACAACGACGCCGGCAATTCGTGGCTGCGCCAGGCGGCCCGCCGTCTGCCCCAGGGAAGGGTGATTCTCGATACGTCCACGCCGGTCCTTTACGATCAACGCAACGTCATCGGTCATGGCTCGTGGGGATCGAACGACCCCAACCGAAAGCGCAGGTTCACCGGCTTCCAATGGCTGCCGGGCGCGATCGCGACGCAATTCGTGTCCACCGACGGCCGGACCTTTGCCCGCCCGCCCGACAACTGGAATCTCTCGACCTGGAACAAGCCGAGGGACTACTTCGCCCACTCGCCCCAGTCCCTGACGTCGGACTACATCCACGAAGGCGTCACGGGCTGTTCCGGACACATCGACGAGCCGTATCTGCAGTTCACGCCGAGGCCCGATCACCTCTTCCCGAACTACCTGAATGGACGAAACCTTGCGGAGAGCTTCTATTCCGCCATCCCTGTTCTCAGCTGGCAGAACATCGTCGTGGGCGATCCGCTCACGCGGCTGAAGCCGTGATTGCGCCCGGGGCCGGAAGTTCGCTAGCCTGCCAGTCGTGCGTCCTCTTCCGTGTGCCCTTCTCGCGGTTCTGCCTCTTGTGCCGTTATGCGCGCAGCCCAAGCTTGGGGCAGAACCCGTCGTGGAACTCCTCTGGCCCGCCGGGGCGCCGGGAGCGGTCGGGACCGAAGACGCGGACAAGCCCACGTTGTCCGCCTACGTGCCCAATTCCCTGAACGGGCAGGCGGTGGTTGTGTGTCCCGGCGGAGGGTACGGCGGCCTGGCCGTCGATCATGAAGGACAACAGATCGCGCGCTGGCTGAACTCCCAGGGAATTGCCGCCTTCGTGTTGAAGTACCGGCTGGGCCCTCGCTACCGGCACCCTGCGCCACTCCAGGACGCCCAGCGGGCGATCCGGACGGTTCGGGCGCGAGCGGCATCGCTCGGCATCCAGTCCAATCGAATCGGCATCTGGGGATTCTCCGCCGGAGGGCACCTGGCGTCCACAGCGGCCACGCACTTCGACTCCGGAAAAGACGCCGGCGACGACCCTGTCGAGCGGGTCAGTTGCCGGCCCGACTTCGCCGTCCTGGCCTATCCGGTGATGACCTTCAGCGTTGAGGAGTACGTCCACAAAGGCTCCCGCCGCAATCTGCTCGGCGAGGCTCCCGATCCGGCCCTGGTCGAGTCGCTCTCGAACGAGCGCCAGGTGACGCCGCAAACGCCGCCGACGTTCCTGTTCCATACCAACCAGGACCGTGGAGTCGTGCCAGAGAACAGCGTGCTGTTCTACCTGGCTCTGCGAAAGGCCGGCGTCCCGGCGGAACTTCATATTTACGAGCGAGGCCCGCACGGCTTGGGGCTTGCCTCCACCGACTATGCCGTGTCGAGTTGGCCGGCGCGGTTGGCCGACTGGCTGCGGCTGCGCTGACCCGCCGTCATGAAACCCGCCGGCGCGGCGATGCGTCTCCCATACGGCGTGGGGCTTCGTCTGCTGTGTCTGATTTCGATTGCAGCGAGCGCGGCGCGCGCCCAGACCCCCGCCGATTTTCAGACGCCCCAACCCCTGAAGCCGGGAGACACGCTCGTGATCGGGTTTCTGGGCAGTTGGGAGCGATGGGACGATCCCAATCGCGGCGTTCGCAAGACGGCGCTCCAACTTCGCGAATTGCGCCTCCCCGGAGTGTTCGCCGAAACCGTGGAGAATCACCACCGCGAGCGCGCCGTCGAGCTCGTCACACAGGCCTTTGACTTCAACCGCGACGGGAGGCTCAATCCCGCCGAAGCCGCCAAGGCGCGGGTGGTGCTGTACGGACAGAGCCTGGGAGGATCGGCAGCCGTGTGGACCGCGAAGCGCCTCGCAACGATCGAGGTCCCGGTTCTGCTGACGGTGCAAATCGACAGCGTCGGCATCGGCGACGAGGTGATTCCGTCGAACGTGGCGCAGGCCGCCAATCTGTACCAGCGGGAACCGCTCACCATCCGGGGCGTACGCCGCATTCGGGCGGAGGATCCCTTGCGCACGCGCATTCTCGGCAACTACCGCTACCGCTATCTCATGCTGTTTCCGGCAGGCTCGCCGCCGGAGACCCGGGCGCGGCGCATCCTTGGCGGAGCGCACGCCCGCATGGAGGCCGATCCCGCGGTGTGGGGCCATGTCCTGACGCTGATTCTTAGCGCGCTCCGATCCTGAACCCTGCCGCGGGTTTGGTGTACAAAGGTCGCATGGTCTTCCGCGGTGTTCGATTCGTGTGGCTATTGTCCGTGCTGTGCCAGGCTGGGCTCTCCGCTCCTCCCTTCGAGTTGTCCGACGCTCACCGCAAGGCCGTCAATCGCCAGCGCCGCATCGCCGTCCAGTACGACGCGGCCGACCATCGGCACGTGGCGCTCCCCACCGCCGAGTGGCTGAAATATGTATTCGCGTACGTCGACGAACCCGGAAGCCAGATCGACTCGATCCTCTGGGATATCGGCTTGGGCGATTGGGCCGTCTACCCCAGCCAAGTCATGCCGCCCTCCCGCGACACGCAGATCGTGAAGTGGCGCGCGGCGGGCTTCGACTGGGTAGATGCTCTGGTCCGCGCCTGCCGGAAGCGCAACCTCGAGGTGTTGTGGAACCACCGCTTCAGCGAGGTCGACATCGCGCCCGAGGGCGGCCTAGAGATGAAGCGGATGCACCCCCTGAAGAAAGAGCATCCGGACTGGGTGATCAAATCCTGGTGGTGGCAGGGGCTCTGGAATGCCGCCGCGCCGGGACTCCGGGAGTACAAAGTCCGTCAACTGCGCGAACTGGTGGAGAATTATCCGCTCGACGGCATCCGCATCGATTTCGCCCGCCACATCCCGTGTCTGCCCCCGGGAAAGCAATGGGAAATGCGGGAACACGTCACCGGGTTCCTGCGGATGACGCGCTCGATGCTGCTCGACGTCGAGCGGCGCACGGGGCGGCCTCTTCTGCTGGGCGTCAAGGTGCCAAGGACCCTGGAGGGCTGCCGCGTGGATGGGTTCGACATCGAAGCGTGGACACACGAAAATCTGGTCGACATCCTGACGCTGGGCTCCCGTTCGATCGATGTCGACATCGAGGCGTTTCGCCGCGTGACGGCGGGCTCGAACGTCAAGCTCCAGCCGTGCCTCGACGATCATCACGCGACCGATGGATATCGCTATCCGCCGATCGAGTTCTTCCGCGGTGTCTTTGCCAACTGGTGGGAGCAGGGAGCGGATTCGGTCTCCACGTTCAACTGGGCGTCCGCGCCGGGCGAGTGGGCCACGCGCGTGCGCGGATTCGCCGGACCGGCCTCGCAACAGCAGGCCTATCACGAGGTCGGCACCGCCCAGACGATGGCCTTCAAGGACAAGCTGTTTGCTATCGAACGCCGCGGCGGATATCCCTGGGCGGAAGGTTTCTTCGGCCGCAACGATACGGCCCCTCTTCCAGTCGTTCTGGCGAATGACGGGCGGCCGGAAAGCTTCATGATCCGTGTCTCGGACGACGCTGCGGCCGCTGGCGCGCGCTTCCGGGCCGCGTCGCTGCGGCTGGTTCTGTTTCGAGCCGCCGAGCGCGACCGGTTGGAAGTGTTGCTGAACGATCAACCCCTCGAGGCTCCGGCGGCGGACCCGGCGTGGAAAGATCCACAAATCTTTTCGCCGAAGCCCCAACCCAATTCCGGCGGCAACGGCGACTACCGCATCGATCCGGCGCAACAATTGCTGCGATTCGAGTATCCGCTGCGCGCGAACCAGTTGAAAAAAGGCCGGAATTCGGTGAGAATCCGCGTGCTGGACCGGGAGCCCTTCCGGCCGGGACACGATATTCAAGTGGAGAAGGTCGAGATTTCTCTTCGTTACCGGCCGGATCGGTAGAGCTGCGCGTGAGGGGCTATTTCTGCGTCTGGTGCGGCGAAACGTGCTCGTCGACGGTATCCAGATCCATCCACTTCACCAGCAGCCGTCCCTCTTTGATCCGCGAGGCGATGACGGGCCGGCTCTGAAATTCTTTGAAGCGCATCTCCCGCTCGTCGACGGCGGCCGCGAGATTGGGGTAGAGCTTTCGCGAATCCGCGTTCTTTGCCGCCTTTTCCGCGGCGCAGTCCGTGTGCGTGGTGAAGACGACGACCTCGACACCGTTGGCGACCGTCAGTTCCAGCATCTCCTCCTCTTTGGGCGACAGAACGGATCCGGCAATTCGCAGCACGTAGTAATATCGTCGCGAGTCCCCGGCGATCTCGTTGGTGTCGAGTCTTCCGTCCATGCAGGCCACCAGGGCGACCACCGGGTGCCTCACCGACCGCGGGAACGCCGCCCGCACCGTAGAAGCGGCTTTGTTCTGCGCCAGGAACTCCTCCCAAACTTCGGTCGGGGTCGCGTGTTCGTGCGCGAAGTCATACCGTTCCAACCGGTCCTGCAACCGGTATCCGGCGTTGATCAGCGCGCCGCCCAGCATGAACTGGACTCTCTGTCCAGCCAGCATCCACACCACCACCGCCGCGGCCACGACACCCGCCGTCACGAGCCATTTCTTCATCCCGGTCCTCCTTTCGTGGACAAGACCTGCGTGAAACTGCAGGCTACTACGGCGATCGCCGGTCCGTCCAGCGTGGATTTCTGAACTTGCACCGCCGGGCCGAGCGCACTCAAATCGTCGGTATGTTTCGGACCGCGTTGTACAATTCATACATCGTCCGGAAGTGCTTAGATCCAGTCAACAGGACAGATGCGACATGCTCCCAGTCGTGTGGGAACGAAGGCTGCTTGCCATAGTGAATGACGTTGCGGGCGTCCCGAAGCGTGTCTGACCACGACAGGGCGATTCGCAAGTCGTCAACCGTAACACCGCTGACGTTCCGCAGCGTCTTGTATTCCTTGTGGTTCGATTCCCAGTGATTGTGGATCGCCCGCAACTTCCTCGCAAAAGACGTGTAAGGATCATCCAGTTCACTTCGCAATTTAGCCGATGGACTTGATTGCGGGAGAATGTCCGCCAAGGCCTTGCCTAATTCAATCCACGCACCTTCCGAACCCTTGCCGAGCATGACTATACAGGCCATGTACAGTTCCGCGCGGAAGCATCTCACGGCCTCCTTAAGTGATTCCTGAACTTCGGGGTGCGGTACCAGCGGCATCAGGTCTTGCAAGTACAGGTCAGGGTCAGTCAACAGGAAACCCGTGGTGTCGCACTTGGACCGCCAGACGGTATGCGGGAAAAAGACCGGCTGCACCCAACTAAAGTCATGGTTCCCGGTTGTACCGCTGCCGTGGCTCATTGTAGTGAGCGTCACGTCCAGTCCAATTCTGTCAATAGCGCTGTTGGGAAAGAGGGTGCCGGCATGGACAAGTTGCCAAACGGCTTCGACAGCATTCAGATACCACGAAATATAGTTGCCGACCTTCTGAATTTGCTGGATCGCATCGTCCTGTCGAGTGTTGACCAACTTCGGCATTTCAGCGCCCGTCTCTTTAAGCGCCTCCCGAATCACATTGGCCGTGTTCCCCGGCTGTTCAGAGAAGTGCTTCAAGATCCAGCCCTTCATCATCGCGATCGCCTGGTGGTTGACGTGAATCTGCTCCCGGACAATCCGGTCGACCTCGTCGTCACTAAGTACAGGCTGCATAGGCTGATTTTAAGGCAATGGCGGGGTCTACAGTAGCAGCAACCAACAGCGGAGAGTGGCCCGGGGGATTGGTGCGGTGCCTCGGGCCTTGTCAGACTCAGCGAACGTTTAGGTTCGATCAGATCTACCCATCGGAGTTCGACCATGCGACTCAGCGCTCAGTTCTTACGCCCAGCCCGGTTCTAAATCTAGATGAGGCTGGTACCAAAGTGGGCACACCACCCGCCCGGAGGCGGGTCCATCGATCTTCAACTGATTGACTTGGATGGTGAGCCGGGCGGGGCTCGAACCCGCGACCCTCAGATTAAAAGTCTGATGCTCTACCAACTGAGCTACCGGCCCGACTTTTGCGGAGTAATGGCGAGGGCTGTCTTCTTCAACATACCACGATAGAATTGGGGCATGCCCCAACCTGTCGTCCTCGTGGCGAATGGAGACTTGCGTCTCTCCGCCAATCAGAAGTGCTGGCCTGCCCAGCAACACGCCGAGGAAGCGGTGATGGCTGCCATTCGCAAGGCGGGCTTCGATGTCCGGCGAGGACACGAATACGACCCCGTCAAGCAGCACGGATTCATCGATAGCCAGCGCCGCGGAATGGAAGTCTTCCGCGCAATTCCGCTCGACGCCCCGCTCGTCGTCGTCGAAGCAGTGTGGCAGTATAGCCATCATCTCTTACACGGTCTTTATTCCCATCAGGGTCCCATCCTCACCGTCGCCAACTGGAGCGGACAGTGGCCTGGCCTGGTGGGCATGCTCAACCTCAACGGCTCGCTCACCAAGGCCGGCGTTTCCTATAGCTCGCTTTGGAGCGTCGATTTCACCGACGAGTTCTTCGTCTCCAACCTCACCAAGTGGCTCAACGGCCATGCGGTGGTTCACGACACCAGTCATGCGCGGCCGTTCGACGGAACCGGCGTGCCGGCGAAGGCTCGCGAACTGGGCGCGCGCCTGGCCGCCGAACTTCGCCGCAACAAGGCCATCATGGGCGTGTTCGACGAGGGCTGCATGGGGATGTACAACGCCATCATCCCCGACGAACTCCTGCACCGCACCGGCGTGTTCAAGGAACGGCTGAGCCAGTCGGCGCTCTACGCCGAGATGCAGAACGTGCCGGACCCGGAGGCGCTCGCCGTCCGCTCCTGGCTGGATGCCAAAGGCATGCAATTCCGCTTTGGCCCCAACCCCGAGACCGACCTGACCCCCGAACAGATCCTGGACCAGTGCAAGATGTACATCGCTGCGCTCCGCATTGCCGACGACTTCGGTTGCGACACCATCGGCATTCAATACCAGCAGGGCCTGAAAGACTTGGCCCCGGCGTCGGACCTGGCCGAAGGTCTGCTCAACAACGTCGACCGGCCTCCGGTGACCGCTCGCGGCAATGGCCGCGTGCTGTACGAAGGCAAGGCGCTACCTCACTTCAACGAAGTCGACGAGTGCGCCGGTCTCGACGGCCTGGTGACCAATCGTATCTGGACCTCTCTGGGCTTCGATCCGGAGAATACGCTCCACGATGTCCGATACGGCGAAGAGTACAACGGGCAGTTCGTGTGGGTGCTCGAGATCTCGGGCGCGGCCCCGCCGCAACACTTCATCGGAGGCTACGCCGGGACGGTGAGCGAGCGGCAACCGCCGATGTATTTCCGGTTGGGCGGCGGCACAGTGAAAGGCGTCAGCAAGCCGGGCGAGGTGGTGTGGAGCCGGGTGTTTGTCGATGACGGAGTCCTGAAGGCCGATCTCGGTCTGGCCCAAGTGGTCGAGTTGCCGAAAGAGGAGACCGAGCGCCGCTGGAACATCACCACGCCGCAGTGGCCGGTGATGCACGCCGTCACGCGCGGCGTGAGCCGCGATCAACTGATGGCCCGCCACAAGTCGAATCACATTCAGGTGGCGTATGCTCCCGACCTTGCCGGCGCGCGACTGGCGCTCGCGGCCAAAGCGTCGGCCTTCCGCGAGATGGGCCTCGAAGTCGCCCTCTGCGGCGACGTTGCCGGATAAAAAAGATCCCCGCGCGGCCGGATGCCACTTCTACTCCTACTCCCTCTGGTTGGGGCTCCGGCCGCGCTCGGCGCCGTCGAAGGGCAGCCTTCGATCAGCGTCGTGCTGCTCCAATTCATCCTGCTGCTGGCCGCCGCCAAGATCGCCGGCGAAGGCATGGAACGCCTCGGCCAGCCTGCCGTCCTGGGAGAACTCCTCGCCGGAGTCCTGATCGGCAATCTCCACCTGGTGGGAATCCCGTTCGCCGAATCGGCGCGCCATTCCCGCGATCTCGAGATCTTTGCCGAACTGGGCGTGATCCTGTTGCTGTTTGAAGTAGGTCTTGAATCGCACTTGAAGGAATTGACGGAGGTCGGGCTCTCGGCGCTGATCGTGGCGACGGTAGGCGTGGTGGCTCCGAGCGCGCTGGGGTATTGGGTCTCGGCCTGGTTCCTTCCGGCGGAAGCCTGGTACGTCCATTTGTTCGTGGGTACGACGCTGGCGGCGACGAGCGTCGGGATCACGGCACGAGTCCTGAAGGACCTGGGCCGGACCGAAGCCAAGGAATCCCGCATTATTCTGGGCGCCGCGGTCGTGGACGACGTGCTGGGCCTGGTGGTCCTGGCGGTCGTCTCCGGGCTGGTGACGTCGATCGGGGCCACCGGCCGGGCGCAGGTGGCGGCCGGTCCGGTCGTATGGATCATCGCCAAGTCGGTGCTGTTCCTGGCCGCGGCCATTGTCCTGAGCCGCCTGATCCAGGTGAACCTGGCCCGCTGGGGATCGCGTTTCCGGGTCCCGGGTGTTGGCCTGATCATCGCGATCACGCACTGTTTCTCGCTCGCCGCTCTGGCCGGTTGGGTGGGCCTGGCGCCCATCGTCGGCGCCTTCGCCGCGGGTTTAGTGCTGGAAGAGAGCGACTATGAACTCTACCGGCAGCGCGGTGAATTGCCCATCGCGACGCTGGTGAAGCCGATCTCGACTCTGTTCGTGCCGGTCTTCTTCGTGATGATGGGATTCAAAGTGGACCTGGCGGTTTTCGGAGTAGGAGGCACGCTAGGGCTGGCATTTCTATTGACCGTGGCCGCGGTGGCCGGCAAGCAAGTCTGCGCGCTGGGCGTCGTCGAACGCGGTCTCGACCGGCTGACGGTGGGATTGGGCATGATCCCTCGCGGCGAAGTGGGGTTGATCTTTGTCGGACTGGGGGGATCGTTGCTGGTGTCCGGCAAGCCGGTCCTGCCCGCCGCCGCGGTCTCGGCGCTGATCGTGATGGTGATGGCGACCACGCTGATGACGCCGCCGCTGCTGAAATGGGCCTTCTCCCGCAAGCGGTAGACGGCTGGCCGGATGCTACAATCTGGAGCGGAATCACGTCTCTTCGTGCGAGCGTGGCGGAATTGGCAGACGCACTGGATTTAGGTTCCAGCGCCCGCAAGGGCATGGGAGTTCGACCCTCCCCGTTCGCACCAGTGCCCCCAGCAGACACTCTTCGGCGACTGAAATCCGGCCGAACGGATGATCAGGCTTACGCCATCCAGCGGATGCCCTCCACCGTATCGCCGTCGTTGTGCGGGCTCACCAGCAACGCGCTCAGGTCGGTCGGCGCGCGCAGCGCCTCCACGCGGAACGTCAGCAGGTTCTCGCCCGGCTTCAATTCCACGGCTTGCTGGAACTGCCCGATGCGGTACTTGGTCCGGTTCTCCGCCGCCATCACCTGCTCGCCGTTCAACGTCGCCGTGACCTTGCCCCGCGCGCCGACCCACAGGAACGACTTGCGGTGTCCTTCCGCCTGGACCTTCACGGCGGCGCCGAACACGGTGCCCGGGGCCACGCTTCCGCCGGCCCACGGGTCGAAGTGCAGCGTATCGGTCGGAATCGTCTGCTTCGCCCACGACGACAGCGGCGCGTTCGGGTCCCGCGTGAGGCGCCACTCGCGGTTGCCGCGTCCGTACCAGTTCTTCGGTTTTCCCCACCGCCGCACATAGCGGTCCAGTTCCTCGCCCACGACTTCGATTTTCCGCAAATCCAGCGTCCCCATGCCGCGCTGCTGCGCCATCTGGAGGAACTCCATATCCTGCTCGTTGAAACCCATCAGGCGGGCGGCCAGCGCGTCGCCGGCAACTGAATCCTCGCCCGCGAAGATCAGGTTGCTGCGGATCATCTGGTCGGCGATGTCGATGTTGTGTTCGTGATATTGCAGGCCGCGCAACGCGTCCACCACCACGTAATCCGGCGGGTGGAACGAGGCCAGGTCCGTAATGAATGGGCAGATGCGGCCTTCCACCGAGTGTTGGCTGTGCAGGTTCGCATTGTGGAACGCGCCCGGAATCGCGTACGCCTCGCGTGGCGCGGTGCCCACGTAGTTCTTCAGGCAGCACGTGATCCCGCTCTGCAGGTGGACCTTCATCACCGGCACCGAGATCAGGAAATCGCAGTTGCAGATCGTGTTGGTGACGAAATAGTCGGGCCGCCCGCCGAAAGCGCCCACTCCGTTCGGCGACCTGGCCACATCGATCCGCCGGAACTTGCCGCCCGGATCGCGGATGGCGTCGTAGCTGAGGTCGACGTAGTCGAATTTCTTGCCGGGAAACTCCCGCTGCGTTTCGGCGATCATCTCGCCCAGAGAACCCCGGAACCCCGGGAACTCCTCGGCTCCCCAATCGAAGGTGCGCGCGTCGACATGCACCCCGTCCTGCGTGCAGACATTGTCTTTTTCGGGGTCGCCCGGCCGCCGGTAGCTGCCGCCCTCGGCCACGGTAATGCGCGCGGCCTTGGAACGAGAGGCGACATATTCGAGCACGGCCTTCGTGACGCGGAAGTCGGTGACGTCGCCGGTCCGGTAGAACGGATTCAGCCGCAGTCCAACGATATTGGGCTTGATCACCACCCACGACCCCGGCTTGATTTTCGCCTCCAGGCTACCGGCGCGCGGCCGGCCATATTCGATGGCCTTCCACACCATGTCGCGGACTTTGGGGTAGTCGAGCGGATCTTCCGGACTCGCCGGATGCCGCAGCCGCGAGTGGGTGGACGGCACCAATCCGAATCGAATCTTGTCCCCTCCGCGATTACCCGCCCAGAGCGAGACCGGGAGGGCGGAAGAAGCGAGTAGAAAATGACGGCGGCTGAGGGTCCTCATGCCCTCTCTATATACCTTCGGAGTGTCAAATGGAAGGGGGCCGGGTAGCGCTGGCTGAGGCAGGTTGCCGCCCAGTGCGGCTGCTTGTTTCGACCCGGCGCTGGCGCGGCTGCAATGCTCAGTGATGCACCCGACCCGCTCTCAGTTCCCTTCCGCAAGCGTCGTCTCCGCGGGTTCGCGCTTTTCCCAATACGCCCGGAACTCCGGCTTGGTGTCGAGCAGAATCTCACGGATCGCCTGGCGGTCCGCCGCGCTGAGATGAGCGAAGGTCTTGCTGGCGTCCTCGCCGCTCAGCACTTCGTACAGTCGCCGGTAGGCGTGCTCTTTGACCGCCGCCGGCAACTGATCAAACGCGTCACTGTAAATCAGAAAGCTGGCCGGGTAGCGGAACAGACGCTTTTCGAGATCCAGATCCCGCAGCGAGCGCCCCTTGCGGTCGTGGGGCCCCTGCTTCGAGAAGTCCCTGGTGAACTCAGAAGTACCCCGCACCTTGCCTTTCAGCGGCACTTCGTCGCTGAACAGCAGATACTGCACCATCGCCTCGGCCGGCCCGAACACCCGGCGCCTGGTCGAATCGGTCCACTCGCCCGAACGCCCCAGCGCCTTGTCCATGGAGGCCTGCACTTCGAGCGCGATCCGCGCTTCGTAGTTAGCCCTGGTGATCAGGTTGTGCAAGTGCGCCTGGTGTTCCAACACCATCAGGGCCACGATGTCCGAATGCGGTGTCAGGTACGGGCGCACATCCACAATCTTGGCCAGATCCACGACATTGGCCCCTTGGGTCAGATCCATCGCCTCCGGGTTCTTCTCCCGCAGAAAGGTGTTGCCCATGTGCACGTCGTTGGCGTGGGTGCCGCTGACGTACCACCCGCCCCACCGTTCCTTCATCGGGCTGGCGTGGTTGGTGACGAAGCCTCCGGCCTGAAACACCGGATAGCCGTCCGTCGCCGTGTAGACCGAGCGCAGCATGTGGCCGGGCACGCCTTGCGTCTTCGGGGAGGCGTGGCACTGCAGGCACTCGTCGCGCCGGATGAACTTCGGTTTGCCGGCCGGCGTCTGGTCGAGCGTGTAGAAGATCCCGCCTTTGCGCGGATCGACTGAGGAAATCTCCACGACATCGCCGTCCTGCACCCAACCCACGTAAACGTCGTCGCTGAAATAGACGGCCCGCGGTGTCTGCGGCGTGATGCGCTGCAATTGAAAGCTGGTCTTGGAGAAGACCAGCATCTGCGACGAGACCGGCACGCCCAGATGCTTCAGCGCGCTCGGCAGGTAACCGTGCACATCGTCCCACCGGAGCCGGACTTCGCCGCGGTCGATGCGCCGCTGGAGGCGCGCGACCGGGTCCTCGAGATCCTGGTTGTTGTTGTAGCCGATGACGGGGTCATCGACCCCCAAAATGTAGGAACTCTGCGCCAGCGCGGCGGCCGCAACGGTGGGAATCAGGAGCCACTTCTTCATGACGAAACTCCTGCCGCCGCCAGGTCCATCAAGCCAATCGTTCTCCCTTCGCAGAGAGGACGAACATCGCCCGGGTCGGCCATGAGATCGGAAAGACGGGTCTGGCGGAATACGTTTTCGATGTGGGCGGCGGCTTCGTCCAGACGCCGGTGCAACGGGCACAGCGTTAGCCGGTGAGACTGTAGCTTGAGCGGGCACGAATGAATGCGACGGATCGGATCAACGGCATTGATCACGTCGAGAATCGAGATTTCGTCCACGCTTCGCGCCAACACGAATCCACCGTGCAATCCCCGGCCCGCCGTCACCAATCCGGCCTGTCCCAATTGGCGCATCACCTTGGCCAGGTAATCCACCGGCACCTGAGTCGCCTCGGCAATCTGGTGCCGCGGTTGAGGCCCCGGAGTCTGCGCCAACCACGCCACCGCCCGCAACGCGTATTCCGCAGTTTGAGAGAACATGGCTATTAGTGGATATCTTTATCCACAAATCATCTTTTGTCAAGCGACTTCATTTCTATTGACCCTGATTCCTTTGCGGCAGTATGCTGCTCATCATCATGAAGCCGGTTGCTGCGCTTCTGTTCCTGGCCGCCCTCACCCAAGCCCAGACCAATCCCTTTGCGGGCGACTCGAAGGCCGCCGAGACCGGCAAGGGAATGTTCCGGATCTACTGCGGGCCCTGCCATGGGATCAAAGCGCAAGGCGGACGCGGAGGCCCGGACCTGACTCGGGGCACCTTCCAGGCCGGAGATACCGATGCCGACCTGCTCCGGGTGATCGCCAACGGAGTGCCTGGCACCGACATGACCGGCTACTCGGGCACCTTCGGTGAAGACGGTATCTGGCGCATTATCAGCTACATCCGCGCGACCAGCCAGCCTGCCCCGGCGAAGGTGTCAGGAGACCGGGCGGCGGGGGAACGGTTGTTTTGGGGCAAGGGCGGATGCGGACAATGCCATCAGGTCGACCTGCGCGGCGGCCGGTTCGGTCCCGACCTCAGCCGCATCGGCCGATCCCGAAACCTGCCGCACCTGCGCGAATCCCTCCTCGATCCCGACGCCGACATCGCTCCCGGCTACTCCACCGTCGCGGTCACCGAGACCGATGGAACCGTCCTCGAGGGTGTCGAGCGCAGCCGCGACAATTTCTCGGTCCAGATGATCGACCGCGGCGGCCGCTTTCGTTCCTTCGTGCGGGAAGACGTTCGCGCGATCGAACCGCGCCCGCGCTCCCTTATGCCGTCTTACCGCCACGTCCTGGCCGGGGCTGACCTTGAAAACCTGCTCGCCTACCTGGCGGCGTTGGGAGAGAAACGCAGATGAAACTGCTCCTCGTGTGGATCGCCGTCGTGCCTCTGGCTTCGGCGCAAGTCACCGGCCCGAGGTTGCGGGACGCCCGCACCGAGCCGGGCGCGTGGCTGATGTATGGCCGCGACTATCGGGCCTGGCGCTACAGCGATCTCGACGAGATCAATGCTTCGAATGTCTCCCGGCTGGCCGTCAAGTGGATCTTCCAGACCAGCGTACCCGGAAACATGGAAGCGACGCCTCTGGTCTATGACGGGATGATGTATTTCACCGCCCCGCTGAACCACGCGTTTGCCCTCGACCTGCTGACCGGCCGCCAGGTGTGGCGCTATTCCAAGCCGGTGCCGCAAGGCGCCAAGGGTTGTTGCGGAACCCCGAATCGCGGCTTCGCCGCCTGGGGCGATCGCCTGTACAAAGTCAACTTCCAGGGCACCCTGGTCGCGCTCGATGCGGCCAGTGGCAAAGTCGCCTGGGAGACCGAGGTCGCCGATTACCGCAAAGGATTCTCTCTTACGGTCGCGCCCCTGGTGGTGAAGGACAAAGTGATCGTCGGCATCTCCGGCGCCGAATTCGGTGTGCGGGGGTACCTGGATGCCTACGATGCGGCCACCGGCAAACGTGCCTGGCGGTTCTACACCGTGGCCGCGGCGGGCGAGCCCGGAGGCGAAACCTGGGGAGGCGACTCCTGGAGGCGCGGCGGCGGCTCCACCTGGGTCTCCGGTTCGTACGACCCCGAGTTGAACACGATCTTCTGGGGAACCGGGAACCCTGGCCCCGACATGAACGGCGACGTCCGCCCTGGCGACAACCTCTACACCTGCAGCATCATCGCGCTGGACGCGGACAGCGGGAAGCTCAAATGGCACTTCCAATTCACACCTCACGACGTTCACGATTGGGACGCCACCGAAGACCTGCCCCTGGTCGACCTCACCGTCGCCGGCAAGCCGGTGAAAGCCGTGATACAGGCCAACCGCAACGGCCACTTCTACGCCCTCGACCGAACCAATGGGAAACTGCTGGCCACCAAGGCCTACACCAAGGTCACCTGGACCTCCGGCTTCGATGCCAAAGGACGGCCCATCCTGGTCCCCGGACAGGAACCCACCGAGGAGGGCAACCGTTCCTGTCCCGGCCTCGGCGGGGGACACAACTGGCAGCCCACTGCTTACAGTCCTCGCACCGGTCTTTATTACTTTGGTTCGACCGATGGCTGCCACCTCTACTACAAGACCGATCAGGAATATGTCGAGGGGCAGTGGTACCAACTGAGCACGGTCGGGCCGGTCTCGCGCGAGCCGGAAGCCGGCTCGGCGATCGCGGTCGACCCGGCGACCGGCGAAACGCGCTGGCGTGTTGAGCTGAAGAGCGCCCCCAACGGCATGCTGGCCACCGCGGGCGATCTGGTCTTCACCGGCGACGGCAGCGGCTATCTTGTAGCGTTCGATGCCAAATCAGGAAAAGTGCTGTGGCGCTTCCAGACGGGGGGCGGGATCGCCGCGGCGCCCATCACCTATTCTTTCCGCGGCAAACAACAAATCGCCCTCGCCGCCGGAGGAACCATGATCGTATTCGGGTTGCCCTAGAGCGCACGGCCGGCTCCCGTGGCATGTAGATCGAGGATTCGCCGCCCTGGTGCCTACCTACGCCTCCTCCGGCGGCGCCTCCGCCAGTTCCAGAGGTCTCCGGAATCCGCCCGTCTTCCACGCGGCATACCCGATTCCGGCCAGCATCCACGCGCCCCCCACCGCCAAGGCCAGCGGCCGAAGCCGGACCCACAGCAGCAGGCAAATCAGAAACCCGCCCATCGGCAGGACGCCGTCGTGCCAGCGCCTGGTTTCCGATCGCCAGTAGTAACGGAGAAACGACGCTGCATTGACCCCCATGAAGCCCGCGATCGCGCCGAAGTTCAAGAGTTCGGCGCCCAGTTGAAAGCTCAAGGTCAATGCTCCGGCGATCGCCACCACGCCGGCGAAGAGAATATTGTTGCGCGGGATCTGCCGCTTCGCGTCGATCGCTCCAAAGAACCTGCGCGGCAGCACCCCGTCGCGACCCATTCCGTAGAGCATCCGCGCGCCGGCCAGTTGGGCTCCGCTGCCCGACCCCACCGTCGCCACCAGCAGCGTCAGGTTCAGCACGTGGAACAGCCAGTCGCCACCAGCGCGCCCGGCCACGTGGACAAACGCCGTATCCACGTCCGGGTAGCTGTGGAAGTCCGGCCAGATGGCCTGCGCCAGCGCCACCTGCGTGACGGAAAGCACTCCGGTGATCAGGCAAACCCACACCGTCGCCAACAGGACGTTCCGGCGCGGGTTCTCGACCTCCTCCGACAAGGTCGACACGGCATCGAATCCGATATAGGTCAGCACCGCGACCGAGGTCCCGCCGGAAACGGCGCTCCACGAAAACGTGGCCGGATTGTAGAAAGCACGGGCAATCGAAGCACCTGGCTCGCCGGCCAGGTAGCGTACCGCCGCGAAAAAGAACGCGATGATGACGATGCCCATGAAGGCCACCAGCACTTCCGCCGTCCGCGCGCTCGACCGGATGCCGTGCAGGTTGAGCCACGTGAACAGCCCCGCGAAGAACAGCGCCCACACTACATAAGGCGTGCCCGGAAACGCGTTCATCGCCGCCTTGGAACACCAGATGGTGCAGATCAGCGGGTTCAGCAGATAGTCGAGCGCCAGCAGCCAGCCCGTGACAAACCCCAAAGTCGGGTGAATCTCGCGGCCGACGTAGGTGAACGCGGAACCGGCGCTTGGATAGGCCGCGGCCATCCGGCCGTAGCTCACCGCGGTCAGCAGCATGGCCGTCATCGCCAGCAGAATCGCCGTCGCCGCGTGGCCTTCCGACAACTGGCTGACGACCCCGAACGGCGGCATCGGCGCCGTAGGTTGGATCACCAGAATCCCGTAGAAGATCAGATCCCACAGGCCAAGCGATCGCTTGAGGCGGACAGGGTCGGACAAGTCCCGGATTGTACCACCGGCCTCGCTGCTACACTCGGAAACGATGCGAGGTTTGCTGCTGGTGCTCGCCACAGTGATGGTGGCGCGCGCCGACAATACGCTGGTTCTGCCGTTCTTCAATCTGTCCAATCAGCCCGATCTGAACTGGGTCGGCGAGAGCATCTCGGAGGCGGTCCGCACCGCCCTCGACGAACACGGCATCGTCGTGCTGGGCCGCGAAGACCGGCAGGAGGTCTTCCGCCGCCTCTCCGTGCCGCCCTATGTCCGGCTAACCACCGCCACCGTGTTCAAGCTCGGTTCGGTCGCCGACGCCACCGACGTCGTCTATGGCCAATACGAACTGGCTCCCGGTCAGGAAGGTGAGGCGGCGGAGAAGCGCACCCTCCGCATTACGTGCCGCATGCTCAACCTGCGGGAGATGAAGCCATCGGGCGAACTGCTGGAAATCGGAGGCATGGGCGATCTGGCCTCGCTCCAGAATCATCTCTCCTATCTCGCCTTGCGCCATTTTGCCGGTCCCGCGACGCCGGCGGAGGACGAGTTCCGCCGCCTCCGCCCATCCCTCCGGGTCGACGCGGTCGAAAACCATATTCGCGGCCTTCTGGCCCCCACGGCCAACCAGAAGATCCGCTTCTTCACCCAGGCCGCCCGGCTCGACGAGCGCTTCGCGACCCCCTGCTTTGAGCTCGGCCGCCTCTATGCCCAGCGCAAGGAATACCGTTTCGCCCCCGAGTGGCTGGAGCGCGTCAAGGCCGAAGATGCCCGCTACGCCGAAGCGCAGTTCTGGCTGGGCCTCTCGCGGTACTTCACCGGCGACTTCGAACGCGCCGAGGCGGCCTTTCGCGCGGTCTCCGAACGAGTCCCTCTCAACGAAGTCTTCAACAACCTCGGCGCCGCCCAGTCGCGCCGCCGCGACCCCCATGCCGTGGACAACTTCCAAAAGGCCATCGCCGGCGACGATGCCGATCCCGATTTCCACTTCAACGCCGGCTATTCGCTGTGGAAGCAGCAGCGATTCGACGAGGCCGCGCCGGCGTTTCGCGCCGTCCTCGAGCGGGCGCCCGAAGATCAGAACGCCACCGTCATGCTAGGCCGGTGCCTGAAACGCTCCGGTCCGCGGCCGGCCGATCCGAAGTCCGACGGCCTGGAGCGGGTGAAGCTGAACTACGAAGGCGCGGCCTACCGCCAGTTGAAAGCCGCCATCGACGGCAAGCGGAAGTAGCCTTACGGCAAGGGGGCCCTTCGTCGCGGCTTGGGGCACCAATTTGACATCTGCAACGCGGTTACTGCCCCGGGTTTTCCCGCTCTCCCTCTACTCCCCCGACCGCCTCACGACCCGGCCGGGCGTGGCGCCTGTCGATTTGCCGTGCGTCACGACCGCACGGCCGTTGACGAGGACGTGCTCCATGCCGGCCGAGTACTGGTGCGGCTGAGTGAACGTCGCCTTGTCGGTGAACGCCTCGGCCCGGAACACGGCGAGGTCGGCGAAGTAGCCGGGGGCGAGCCGGCCGCGCCGGGTCAGGCCGATCCGCTCTGCGGGCAGTGAAGTCATCTTCCTCACCGCTTCCTCCAGAGAGACGAGCCGTTTTTCGCGGACCATCACCCTGATGAAGCGGCCGTAGGTGCCGTAGCCGCGGGGGTGCGGGTTCCCCGCCGACAGTGGTCCCGTCGACTTGAGCGAGCTGCCGTCGGATCCCACGGCCACCAGCGGGTGCGCGGCGATCCGGTCCACGTCCGCCTCGGCCATGCCGGAGAGAATGAGCTGCGTGTCGTACTGCTCGAAGAGGCGGACGAGCGCCTCGGCCGGCTCGCACCGCATGTCCTTCGCGATATCGGGGATACTCATGCCCTGGTATTTCGGCGTCGCCGGGTGCGACGCCACCATCAGCCGGTCGAACCCGCCGATGCTCGACGCCCGCTCGGACAGGTGGGCCCTGATCTCGGCTCGCAGGGCGGGATCCTTCGCGCGTTCCAGGGCCTTTTCCCGGCTCCCCTCGACGGCCCAGCGCGGGTAGACGTTGCCGCTCATCGGACCGCTGGCGGCGATGTAGGGGTACTGGTCGGCGGCCACGTTCACCCCCTCGTTTCGCGCCTCCTCGATGCGCCGCAGCAGCTTGGCCGAGGTCCCGCGCGTCGAGCCGTTGCACTTCAGATGCGAGACCTGCACTTTCGTCCCTGTGCGCCTGCCCACCTCGAGCGCCTCCTCGAGCGCCACGTAGAGGCCCGCGCCCTCGTCCCCCGAGTCGCGCGCGTGGGTCGAGTACGTGAGGCCGCGCTTGCCCGCCTCGCGGGCCAGGGCGATGACCTCAGAGGTCATCGAGAAGACGCCGGGCGCCATCGAGAGCCCGGTGGAGAAGCCCCGCGCGCCCGCCTCCAGAGCTTCGGTGACCAGCGACTGCATGCGACGCAGCTCTCCGGGGTCTGGGGCCCTCGTCTCCATCCCGAGGACGGCCTTGCGCACCGTGCCGTGCCCGATCTGCGTCACCACGTTCAGGGTCTTGCCCGTCTTCTCCAGTGCCTCCATGTAGCCCCCGAAGCTGGTCCAATGCGGCTTCCAGCCGGTCGCGTACCAGCGGACCCGCGAATCTAGGTCCTCCCTCGATCTTCCGATGAGGGGCGCGCAGAAGCTGAGCCCGCAGTTGCCGACGAGTTCGAGCGTGACGCCGTCCATGATCTTGGAGTCGGCGGTGGAGTCGACGAAGAACTGGAAGTCGGAGTGGGTGTGAAGGTCGATGAAGCCGGGAGTGACGGTGAGACCGGTTGCGTCGATGGTCTGCTTCGCGGACCCGTCCAGTGCGCCGACCGCGGCGATCGTGTCGCCCGCGATCGCCACGTCGCCGACCACTCCCGGCGACCCCGTCCCATCGATCACCCGCCCGTTCTTGATCAGTAGGTCGTAAACGATCTCTCTCCTCGCAGGTTGCTGGGAGCGCGCCGTCGCGCCGACGCAGAACGGCCCGGCCGATCGGAGCAGGAATTCCCGCCGCGAACTCGGCCGGATCGATGCCGGAATGGCGAAGGGGTGGTTCATCGAGAGTTCCCGCTCGCGCGCCCAGTGGTCGTATTTCATAGCATACCTCTCGCATCAAACTGCGCGGCCTGAGCGGAGGAAACCAGGGACAGACGGAACGTTTAGATGTTTCTCGCGTGCGCGATGTCGTGTCAAGTCGCGGCCAGCACTTTCGCTTTCGGCGGCCTTCCGCCTGGCCTTGGTTGGAGTGTCCTCCCCAGCCGGCGTTCCAGGTCTGCCACAAACGCTGCCGAACCCAGGGGCCGGCGGGGTGTGGGTCGCCCCCCGAGTCAGCGTCCGGGGTTGTCCAAGGAACTCGAACCACGCTCTTGTTGTCCTGCCACCATTCTCCATCCAGCAGGTGAAACTCATCGGGTTCGCCTTGATGCGCGCGTGCGCTCGACCAGCGATAGGCCCGTCGATCGCGTACCAGGCCGGCGCGGGCAGGGTTCAGTTCGGCATCGCGAATGACACGGTCGACGGCTGGCCACTCCATCGGGCAGGAGTAGAAGCGACTCTGCCACAGGTGACCCGTCGTGCGGGCCAGCGCGTTCCACAATTGTGCAAAACGGCCGTGGACGTATTTGCCCTTGGGGCCACTTCGTGAATAGACTCTACGGTCGCGACGGCGCGGCCGGCCGGCTTCCCGTTGCGCCGATTCGATAGAATCGCAGGGTCGATGACGTCTACCGCACAAAGAGCCCTGATCGCCGCTGTCGCGGCCCTTCTCCTGATGCCGCGCGCCGCGAACTGCCAGGCAGAGGTGCTGCTGGAGTTGCGGTTCGGACTCCGCCCGAACAGCCCCATGGCCTGGACCGGCAGCATCACCTTGTCCTCGGGAAATCTCCAAAAACTGGACGCCCGCCTCCAGAACGGCGACCTACTTCAGGGCGATCGCTGGACGCTACGCAGGCTGGCCGGACGCCCCGTGCGAGTCTACGCGCGGGTGAGCGCGCCGCCCTCCGGCAGCGTGACGGTCACGACCCAAGCCGGCGCGTTCACCTTCCGTCTCGCCGACTTGAAGACCGAAGCTTCGCTTTACCTCGACGGCGAGGCCAGCGTCCAGCGCGTCCGGCCCGGCGAACCCGTGGTTGCGAGTTCCACCGACGATGACTTTCCGGCGGCCGCGACGGCCCCCGACGGCACGATTTGGGTCGCGTACGCCTCCTACCGGCGCGCCAGCCGGGTTCCCCAGCAGTACATGAGCCCGGAACTCGACGCGGCGGTGGCGAAGGGAGACTGGAGCGCCTTCGAGCCCAAGGGACACGGCGATCAGATCCGCCTGGTGAGCCGCAAGGGTGACCAGTGGTCGGTCCCGCTGGATGTGACCGAGTCCGGAGGCGACGTGTGGCGGCCCGCCGTTTCGGTCGACCGCGAGGGCGCGGTCTGGGTGTCCTGGGCACAAAGCGACAACGGCAACTGGGAGATCTTCCGGCGGCGCTACCGCGGCCGATGGGATGCGCTCGAGCGCGTTTCGGACAACGCGGGCCCCGACTTCAACGTCGCCTCCACCACCGATCGCAGCGGCCAGGTCTGGTGGACGTGGCAGTCGTGGAACGGCACGGACTTCGACATCGCCGTCCGCGCGCAACGGGATTCCCGCTTTGCCCGGACCGAGCGCTGGACCGTTCCGGGCAACCAGTGGAATCCCGCGATCGCGGCGGACTCGCGCGGCCGGGTCTACGTCGCCTGGGACGGCTACGAGCACGGCAATTATGATGTGTCGATGCGGCGGATCGACTCGTCTTCGGCCGGTGAGCCGATCGCCGTCGCCGCCTCGCCGAAGTTCGAAGCGCGTCCGAGCCTGGCCTGCGATTCGAGCGGCCGGGTGTGGATCGCCTATGAAGAGTCCGGCGAGGGCTGGGGCAAGGACTTCGGCCGGCCGTGGGAGAACAACCGCGGGATCCCCTTCCACCTGCAGATGCGGACTCGCCTGCTGGTCTACACCGAGGCCGGATTTCAGGAGCCCACCTCCGGCTTGCCGGTGGAACCCACCGCGACGCAGACGCTTCCCGCCCAGGTACGGATCAGTTTCCCGCGGATCGGGTTCGATCCCGGCGGGCGTCTCTGGCTGCTCTATCGCAAGCACCGCGACCTGGTGGGCGAAGGCGAGCACTGGGTGAGCTACGCGACGTCGTATGCAGGCTCGGTCTGGACCGCGCCCGAGAAGCTGGCCTCCTCGGACCACACGTTGGACATGCGCCCAGCGCTGGCCGCGCAGCGCTCCGGCGAAATGCTGGCCGTCTATGCGGGTGACGGGCGCCTGCGGCACGCCATCGAATTCGACCGGCAGTCCCGGCTGTACGCAACTTCGCTGGCAGGGCCGCCGGCGGCGGGTAAATGGGAACTGACTCCGGTGTCCGTCTCTCCAACCAAGGCATCCGCGGACGCCATCCGGGAGCGGGCCCTGGTCAAGCGCATTCGAGACGTTCGCGTCGAGGTAAGGGGACGGACCTATCGCCTGCTGCGCGGCGAGTTTCACCGCCACACCGAATTGTCGGCGCATCGCGACTGGTACGACGGGCCGTATGAGAACGTCTGGCGCTACGGACTCGACGTCGCCGCCGCGGACTGGATCGGCAACGGAGACCACGATGGCGGTTACGGCGAGTACCCGTGGTGGCTGATTCAGAAGCAGACCGAGATGTATCAGGCCCCTTCCGTATTCACGCCCATGTACACCTACGAGCGGTCGCTACCCTATCCGAACGGGCATCGCAATGTGATGTTCGACCGCCGCGGCGTTTTCCCGCTGCCGCGATATGAGACGGCCGATCCGAAAGGGATTCCGGCCGCACTGGCGCCGTTTGCAGGACGCAGTGACACTCGAATGCTGTATGCCTACTTGCGCCACTTCGGAGGCATCTCCTCGCCGCACACCAGCGCGACCGACGGAGGCGGGACCGACTGGCGGGATAATGACCCGTCCGCCGAACCCGTGGTCGAGGTCTTCCAGGGCATGCGGCGCAGCTACGAGCACGCTGGGGCTCCCAAGGCTCCGAAGGGCGGCGATATCAGACCGAAGGGCTTCATCTGGAACGCGCTGCAGCAGGGCCATCGGCTGGGTTTCCAGTGCAGCAGCGACCATGTGAGCACTCATATCAGCTTTGGCGTCGTGTTTGCCGAACAGAACTCCCCGTCCGCGATTCTGGACGGCTTCAGGAGACGACACAGTTATGGGGCCACGGACAACATCGTGCTGGTCGTCCGGACGGCCGACCATCTGATGGGCGACGAGTTCGAGGCCAGTGAACCGCCGGAACTCCAGATCCGGGTGGAGGGTACCGCGCCCATTAGCCAAGTGGATATCATCCGGGGCATCGGCCAGGAACCGCCTGCCTACGTCTATGCCGCGGAACCCCACAGCGACACGTTCCGCATACGGTGGCGCGACCGGCAGTTAACGCCTGCCGCCACCACGTACTGGTACGTGCGCGTCCAGCAGGCTGACGGCAACATCGCCTGGTCGAGCCCCATTTGGGTTCGCGGGCGATAATAAAGGACATGCTGCGCCGCGTCTGGGGATTCATCAATCCTCAGGGAGCCGAATCCGACCCCGGGTTTGCCCAGGAGATCCTCAGCCTGAGCGCCCTCGGACTTCGCATCACGGCGGCGGCGGAGATCATCATCCCCTTGGTGATGATGCTCGCCCAGTACCTGGTGCTGCGGAGTTCGCTTGCCTTGCGCGTGTATTTGTACCAGGGGATTGCGATCATCGCCATCGGCATCCTGACACTGGGGGCAAGCCGCCTGGATTGGGCCTACGAACGATCGCGCGCCGTGTGTTTGCTGTCGGTGTATGTGGCCGGACTCATCATCGTCACTTCCGGCCTCTTCATCGTTGTCGAAGTACCGGGGACAGGCCACTATATTCCCGGACGAATCACCGGGCTCATGATGCTGGTGGTGGCGGTGATGCCGCTGGCGCCCTGGCAGACCCTGGCCCTGGGCGCGGGGATTGGGGTCTACTACCTGGGGGCCCTGGAATTCTTCCGCCGGGTGCATAGTCTGGCCAACTCGGAACTCGACGCATACGACCACGTGTTCATGGCCGTGATCACGCTGATCGCCTCGGCACTGACGGCCGTGGTCTACCAGCAGAGGGCGGCCAACTACCGGTCGTACATCACGGCCTTGCGCGCTTCCATGGATCTGCGCCGGGCGCAATCGCAAATGCTGCTCGCCGAAAACGGCGCGTCGATGGGCCGCCTGGCGGCCGCGCTCAGCCACGAACTCAATACACCGCTGGGCGTGCTGCGCAGCGCGGTGAGCACACTACCCGGCCTGGCGACTCGGATCGGCGCGGCCGAGGAAGACCAGCGCGAGCGGCTCCTGGCCTTGCAGCAGGAACTGTACCGCTCCATGATCGGATCGGTCGACCGCCTGCGCGACATCGTGGGCAGGATGCAGCGCTACACCAATCTCGACCGCGCCGAGGTGCAGGTGACCGACATTGCGAGCCTGCTGCGCGACGTGGTGGCCCTGCACGGCCGGTTGTTCGAGGGAAAAGTGAAGGTGGATCTGCGATTCGCCGCGGTCCCGCCTCTGTCCTGCCGTCCCCAGCAGCTCAGCGCCGTCTTCACCAGTCTGCTGAACAATGCGGTGGAGGCGTGCGCGCCGGGCAGCGGCCTGGTGGTGGTGGCCACCCGGCAGCGGGATCACGAGGTCGAGATCCAGATCCAGGACAACGGCCGGGGGCTTTCGCAACGCGAGTTGGCCGCGATCTTCGATCCGGGCTTCCGGGTCAATCACGGAAAAGTGGGCACCGGCAACTGGAGCCTGTTTGGCGCGCGCCAGATCGTCAACGAACACGGCGGCGACATCCGCATCGACAGCCGGGAGGGGAAAGGCACTACGGTCAGTGTGAGCCTGCCCCTTCCCGTGCGAACCACCTCTCACTTCCGCAAGGCCGAGTTGGCGGGCTGATTTCAGTTCTTCACGACGAAAGGCACCGGCACGGGTTTGCCCGCCCGGTCCAACACCCGGACCGGTTCCCAGGATCGCGGGGTGATGCGCATCAGTTGCCGCTCGATCTCGACGATCAGGAACTGATTCTGCGGCGACCAACCGGCGATATGCGCGGCCACCAGGCGTCTCCGCACGTTCTTGGATCGCAGTTCGCCTCCGGAGCCGCTGATCACGTACGTAATCGATCCGGTCTCGGTGGCGTTGCTGATCTGGAAGTTGTGTTCGTGCCCGTTGAACACGATCTTGACTCCCGCCTTCTGGAACCATTCGAGCCAATGCTTCAACGCATCAAGTGCCGGAGGGTGCCGGGGGCCGGCAGTGAACGGCGGGTGATGGAAGTAGGGGATCTTCCACGGCGCGCGCGAGCGGGCGAGTTCCCGCTTCAGCCATTCCGATTCCTCGCCTTCCGGACGGTAGAAGGGTTCCGGCGGGCCGACCTCCCGGTTCTCCGTCGAATCCAGGGAGAAAAACTCGGCCAGGCCGCCGAACGAGAACTTGTAGAAGCGGGCCGGCTGGCCGCCGGGGAAAAAGAAGTTGTCGAGATACACCGGCAGGTCGCCGTGCGATTCGCTTTCGTTCCCGTCGTGATTGCCGGGGCTCGCGTAGAACGGCACGTGCGCCAGCAGTTCCTGATAGGGGCGGAAGAACTTCTTCTCCCAATCGACATCACGGTCGCCGGAGTTCCGGACGGGAATGCCCGCCACGGTGTCGGCGTAGATGTTGTCTCCAGTGGTCAGCACGAATCGAACGGGGTTCCCGGAGGACTGCCGGGCCGTGAACTCCTTGGTCATTTCGGCCGCAATCCGGTATTGCGGCTTCTTGCCGGTGCCGTAGTCGCCCATGACAAAAAAGGCCAGCCGATCCGACTGAACCGGCCATGTTCGCACCGTACCGCCGCCCACTCGCGCCCCGTTGACGCGCAATTCGTACGGATACTCGGTATCGGGCTTCAGACCCTCGACGCGCAGCCAGTTACGTTTGGCTGCGATCTGGCGGTCGCCAATATGCAGAACCGCGGAGGCAAGCGGCTCGGAATCGCGGCCAATCGTGTTGCCGGCTCCGGAGGTGGTCCCCCACGCCAGCACGACCGCCGACGGCTCAACCGTGCCGACGTACACATGAAAGGGTGCGGCCAGCCCGGTTAGGCACCAGGTCAGCGCGACCAGGAACGTTCGATACCCACGACCTGCCAATCGGCACCCCGTCTCCGCAGATAGACCCGCACGGACTTCGCGGCATCGCCGGCATGAATGCTCGCGGACACGAACTCCCCCGGCGATCGCGGAACCTCCGCCGAAGCCGCTCCCGCAATCGGTGAGTGCCGGTCGGCTTGATTGTCAAACTCCGACCAGGTCCACTGATACTGGCGTGATGGCTCAATCTTATGTTTGACCGCGAGATCCTCGAATTCAAGGCGGCCGGCGCGGACTTCGAACCGGTCGAGCGGCAGCACCCTGGTCAAGTAGGTCCTTCCAATGCGATTGCGCCTCTCGATCAGGATCTTGGTGACCCACTCCGTGGCCCGCCGGTCGCTATACCGGCCGGTTGCGACGATCGCGGCGATCTGTTCGTCGGTAAACTCCATCACTTGCTTCGCCGCCCAATAGGTATCGTCCGGTTGGCGATTGAGGAAGGCGGGGTTGCGGTACTCCGGCCTGAAATTCTCCGGTTCGAAGATGTCCGCCGAGAACCGGCCCACGGAGGGCAGATCGGGAAAATCGACTCGCGCCCAACGCGGCACGTAAAAGCCCAGGGTGGCGATCTCAGCCACGGCGGGCTTGAAGGCAAACAGATACTGATTCCCGGACCGGGCGCCGTTCGCCTTCGTGCTCGCGCTGCCAAGGGTCGAACCGAAATCGATGAGGTGATGCTTGACGTATTTGCGGCCGCCTTCCTCCACGAGCATGTCGAGGGTATTGACAGCGCGCGAGTCCTCGTGGCCCAGCCAGGCGCAAAAGACGAACAGGCCCCTCAGGTCACGCCGGTGCTCGTGCGGCACCGTATCGTTCGGATCGTCACGCCGTGTCCCGTAGAAGCGGAACGGGCCGATGTCCTGACCCGACAAAAACAGGCTCGCAACAGCGCGATACGTACCGTCCTTCTGGCGCGGCACTTTCATGAGAATCTCATCCACGTCACGGCTGGTCATGGGCCGATCCGTACCGCGGGCGTCCGGAATTTTGGCCTTTGGGTCAATCACGAGTTGATCGCGGCGGAACGCCACCAGGTAGTATTCCGGAACGTGGTACCCGAACGCGTGGAAGAATCGCGACGTAATCACATCGGCGGCCGTGGCCATTTCCGGATTGGTCATCGGATCGAATTTCAGGACATAGCGGCTGCCGTGGGAGTCCCGGATCCGGAAGCCCGGCGTCACACCCTGGTTCTTCGCCGCGATCACGCTCCACGGTCCGCCGGGTTCGGGCGGGTGGCCGATGCCAGGGCCGCGAACCATCTCGTCGACGGTCATCGGCCGGGTCCAGTGGCGGGACTGGTACCATGCGCCGTTCAGGGGTTCGCCGAGCGTCGTCACGGCGCGGGAGGGAATCGTCTTTCCTTTGGCCGGATGCTCACCGGGCAATGCCAGCGTGTGGCTGAACAGGTCGTACATGTCGTCGACCTTGCGCCGGGCGGCTTTGTCGACCCGCATCGGCGCCGGTTCGTCGATCAGCGGATCGTCGGAATAGAATCTCGCCGCGTTCACGGGAGCCATCGCGGCCAGGAGCACGAATATGGATGACAGGGCGCGCATGTTCAGAACACGTTGTTGAATTTGAACCAGATCTGGTAGCCTTCATGGCTAAAGCCAACGTCGATCCGGAGAAACACGCTATTTCGGACGTTGAACCGGAACCCGAATCCAGCCGAACCTTCCAGGTCGTTGAAATTGAGGTCGGCGGTCCGCGCAAATACCTTTCCACCGTCGACAAACACCGCCATATCGAGGCCGCTGAACGATTCCCACCGGTATTCCGCGTTCAGAACCAGAAGATTGTTGTCATAAAAGCGATACGGCCTAAACCCTCGCAGCGTTTCCGACCCGCCCAGCACGGGCTGCAGGTAAAACGGTACCTGCTGGCCTCGGCCGGCATCCGTCAGGACCGTCTTACCGCGCAGGGCAAACACGCGCCGTTCATTGAAGAACGGGATGTACTGCTGCACTTCGAGGTCGACCATATTGAACGAATGTGCATGCAGGGTACGGTCGGAATGATAGGTATACTCGGCCCGGTAGTTCCCGCCTTTCCTGGGGCCTCCGGGAATATCGCGGTAGTCGTATTGAATATATCCTCCCCCGCGAAGAAAATCCGACTGGCGGTCCAGGCCGGGTGTGGAAATCGGGGTGAAGGTTTGCTCGGTCGAGGCAAAGTTCGGGTGAGTCCCGGGTCCCGTATTGACCATCAGGTACCCGCCCTTCGCGGCCAGGCTCAGGTACCGGAAGGGCTTGATTCCCGCGACGGCGTCGAATTCGGTCGTCTCACGCCGGAAGTCGCTCCGTCCGGTCTTCTTCGAATCCGGCCCCGGCCCGTAGTATTGAATTCGAGGCATGTTGGCGTAGGTGGTGTACAGGTCGACAAACACCCGATTGCCGGCTAGGTGGGGGGCGGTCAACTGCAGGTCGTACTTGAGAGCTTTCGCCACCGAAGCCACGGCGGAGGCGCGAAATTTCATCTGCCCTTTGGCGAGATCCTCGCGCACGTACTCCGGTCCCACTGCGAAGCCCTGCGCCACGGGGAGGCCGCCTAACTTGATGCGCAGCCCGTTCAGCCCGCCCAGAATTCTCTCGATGATCTTCTGGTCGTTGATCCACAGCAGGTCCCGCTCGATGCCCGGATTCTTTTCGGGCGCGACGGTTCCCGATTTCTTCTGTCGCTCGGCCTCGATCTCGGCCGCCCGCGAGTCGAACTGGGCGCACACCACCATGGGACACAGCAGAGCCAGTACCACAAGTCGAGTAAGGGGCATACGAAGAGGCGCGTCAGACTACTATAGCCCGTCTACGCGTGTACCGGGCCAAGTGGATTCATCCGCGAATCAACATAGCCGGCCGGACTCCCAGGCTTCTTCGTACATGGCGACGATGTTTTCCGTGGGGATATCCGCCAGCAGGTGCTGGGACGGGGAGATCGTGAATCCTCCGTAGGGCTTGAAGGTGGCGACTCGGTCTCTCACTTCGCGGCGCACGTCTTCGGGCGTACCGAAGGGCAGCGTCTGCTGGGTGTCCATCGAGCCGTGAAAGCACAGCCGGCCGCCGTATTTCGCCGCGAGTTCGCGCGCATCCATTCCGGCCGCGCGGACCTGAACCGGCTCCAGAATGTTCAACCCCATCTCCAGGAACGAGGGAATCCAGCGCGCCACGCTGCCGCAGGAGTGATGCATCACGGGCTTGCCGTGCCGTCTGCCGACATTGTAGATTCTGCCGAGATAGGGCCGCACAAACTCGTCGAACAGCCGCTGGCTCATCATCGGGCCGCTCTGAAACCCGTAGTCGTCGCCCGTAAAGCAGATGTCGATGTTCTTTCCCGCTTTTTCGAACATCACCTCCGAGGCCCGCTCCATGAAGTCCACGATGCGGCCGAGGATGGCGTGGGCCACCTCCGGGTGGTCGTGCATCAAGAGGAAGAAACGGTCCATGCCCACGAGTTCGCTGGACGCTTCGAAGAACCATCCCCAGACCCCGCCGAGGACCGCATAGCTTTCGAAACGCGCGCAGTCTTCGGCGTAGGCTTCGTAGTCCCACATGTCCGGCGAGGGCCAATACGGGTAGGCTTCCACCTCCGCAACCGTTTGGACATCCGCCAGCGGATGGACCAGGGCGTAGCCGAAGTCGCCAACGCCGGCGCGCGGGATGCCGAAATAGTCGCGCGAGCGCCCTTGCTCGTCGACCAGCGGAAAACCGATCCAGCGAGGTTTCGGGTAGCGAAAGTCCACGTGGAGGCGCTCCATCAGGGCCAGGTCGTCCGCCACACCGAAGTGCTCGCGCAGCCGCGCGTAGACATCGGAAGACGCGCAGAAGTCAATGGTGAAGCGATCGACCGTCTGAAACGAGTAGTTGCGGAGAACGCGCTCTTTGGATGTCATCGCGCCTCCAAGGCCAGGACGGTGGCATGGAGGTTGGGCGTCACCGATGTGGTGTCGATCCTCAGCCGATCCCCTTCCTGGGTGAATTTCAACGGCTTCTTGGACGCCAGAAGACTGACCTGCCGCACCCGGTGCTTCAGGCCTGCAATCTCAAGAGAAGCCGACGGCCAGTCGAACACGTGCGCGTACACCGTTCGGCCCTTGGCTGTGGTTCGTCCGAACGGCAGCGACTGGAGCGGCCCGTAGGTGGTGCCGTAAATCGATTCGCCGTTCGCCTTCAGCCACTCGCCCATGGCCAGCAGCCTCTCTTCGAACTCCGGTTGGATGGCGCCTTCCGGCGTGGGGCCGACGTTCAGCAGGAAGTTGCCACCCTTGCTGGCCGCGTCGATCAGGGTCCGGATCAACTCGGTCGTGCTCTTGTAGCGCAGATCGTTCCGGTTGTAGGCCCATGTCCCGTTGATGGTCATGCAGGTCTCCCAGGGTTGGAAGTCCTCGGGCTTGGGTGGCTCGGCGGCGAGCGCCTCATCGCGGGGGCTGAAGTTGGCGACCTTCGAATGGCGGGTGGGAATGCCCTTCGGAAGCCGCTGCTCGGGGGTGGCGTAGTCGCCCATGGGCCCGATGCGATTGTTGATGAGGCAGCGGGGCTGGAGTTCCCGAATCATTTTGTGGAAGCGGACCCCGTCCCACTTTTCGTGAAGGCCCAGCCCGTCGAACCAGATGACGAAGAGGTCGCCGTAGCGGGTGAGCAGTTCGCGAAGCTGCAGTTCCATGTAGCTCAAATAGAGCGGCCATTCCGGCCGGAACGCCTCGCCTTTCCAGTTCTCCCTTGACGGTTTGGCCGTGTCGCGATAGGCCGCGTGATGCATGTCGGGTGGCGAGTAATAAAACCCGAACGGCAGTACTTCGTCGTGCGCGGCCTTCGCCAGCATTGCCGCGATGTCCTTGCCGTATGGGGTCCGCGTGATCTTGTACTCGGTGAAGGCCGAGTCGAACATCGCGAAGCCGTCGTGGTGTTTGGAGGTGAAGACCATGTACCGCTGTCCGGCCGCCTTGGCTAGCTTCACCCACGCCTTCGGGTCGAAACGGACCGGATTAAAGCGCGCGGGCAGAGACCGGTAATCCGCCTCGGAGAGCGTGCCTGCTTCGGGCCGCATCAAGGGCCAGGACGCTTCCACACTGGCCAGCGAATACGGCCCCCAGTGAATGAACATGCCGAATTTGCAGTCGTTGAATCGCCGGATGCGCTCGGCCGCGGGATCTTCCGCCACGGCCGGCCATTGGAGCAGGATGAATAGGAGTAGAAGGAAACGAGTCATGGAGTTCAACCCGCGGTCATCGTAGCGCCCGCGATCGCGGAGCGATAGGCTCCGTTTTACCCTGGGAGAGATGTCCGAAGACTTACGCGCAGCGCCGCTCGACATGACGCCGGACCAGTTCCGCCGCCTGGGCCACGAACTGGTCGACCAGGTGGCCGAGTTTCTGCAATCCTGGGACGGCCGGCCCGTCACCCCGGGTGAGAGTCCGGCGCAGGTTCGCGCCCTTCTGGGAGACATCACCTTCACCGAGCATGGTGAAGACGAAAGCACGGTGCTGCAGTCGGCCTGGCGCCTGCTGGTGGAACACTCTCTGCTTAACGGACACCCGCGCTTTGGCGGCTACGTGACGTCGTCGCCCGCGCCCATCGGCTGCCTCGCCGACCTGATGGCCTCCGCCCTCAACCCCAATGTCGGGGCCTGGATCCTGGCGCCGATCGCCACGGAGATCGAACTGCAGACCATCCGCTGGATCGCCGAGTTCATCGGCTACCCGTCGAGTGCGGGAGGCCTGCTGGTGAGCGGCGGCAATATGGCCAACTTCGTTGGCTTCCTCGCCGCCCGGCGCGCCAAGGCCGGTCCCGGGATTCGCTCCGCCGGGGTCGCCTCGGGCGGACGCCTGCTGGCCTATACCTCGCAAGAGACTCATACCTGGATTCAAAAGGCCACCGACCTGTTCGGCCTGGGCACCGATGCGATTCGATGGATCCCGTGCGATGCCCGCTGCCGCATCGACCTCGCCGCCCTTCGGCAGACGATCGAGCACGACCTGGCTGCGGGCGGACGGCCGTTCTTCCTCAGCGCTTCCGCCGGAACGGTGAGTACGGGCGCGGTCGACCCCCTTCCGGACTTGGCGGAGATCGCGCGAGCCTATGATCTCTGGTTTCACGTCGACGGCGCGTATGGCGGGCCGGCCGCGGCGCTGCCGGACGCTTCGGCCGACCTGAAAGGCCTTTCCTTGGCCGATTCGGTGGCCCTCGATCCGCACAAGTGGCTGTATGCTCCCGTGGAAGCGGGCTGCACCCTGGTGCGCAACCCAGCCGCGCTACGCGACACGTTCGACTACTCGCCGGCCTACTACCACTTCGAGGCGGACGCCGAGGAGGCGCCCCTCAACTTCTACGCGACCGGCCCGCAGAACTCTCGCGGCTTCCGCGCGTTGAAAGTATGGATGGCGCTGAGGGCCGCCGGCCGCGAAGGCATGCGCCGCATGATCGCCGATGACATCGCGCTGGCCAGGGCGCTCTACCGCAAGGTGCAGGGACACGACGAACTGGAGGCGCTTACGCACGGGCTCAGCATCACGACCTTCCGCTATGTGCCGCGCGGCGTCGATCGCGCCGATCCCTACCTGAATCAACTGAACGAACAATTGCTCGAGCGTATCCAGAAGAGCGGAGAGTTGTTCCTGTCCAACGCGCTGATCAACGGCACGTTCGCGCTCAGGATGTGCATTGTCAACTTCCGCACCGCGATGGCCGACATCCGCGCGATTCCGGAGATTGTCATTCGGCTCGGCCGCGAGGTCCACACGCGGTCCGGCCCTGCCGCATCCTGACGATCGCGTACAACGCCGCGCCCACCACGAGTACCTTGATCCAGCCCGGCCCAATGACGAAGAAGATCGCCAACAGGCCGAGCGCCATCGTCAGGGCCCCGGCAACGGTGACGAACCTGCGGAGCCACACCGCCTCCCGCCAGCGGCCCGTTCGCCAGGCGTCCACCATGGCGTGGAGCGTGAACTCATCCTGCGAGGTTCCTTCCCGGAAGAGCATTACCAGCATGCTTCCCATGAACACGACCAACCCCAGTCCAGCGGCCGTGATGGTCACGGTGAGCCACACCGTCCGATGCAGGTTCAGATAGCGTTCGATCGCCTTGACCAGGGGCGTCTCGCCGATGACGATGGACACCAGCAGAATGCCGGCCATGGTGAGCCAGTCGCGTATTCTACCCCGGCGCGCCGTGGGTTCGTCCCGCTCGACCGCTTGCGGCGCCCACAGGCTCTCGTGAGGCAGACTGGGATCGAACAGAATGCCGCCTTTGTCCCCGGGTTTCCAGGCTCGAGCGTCTTCCGGAGGCAGGTGCCCGCTGGCCCCCTGGTGTTCGTGGCCCGTGTGGTCGGCATACCAATACCGGACCTTCCACTGCGTCACGCCATTGATTTCCAGGTTGGTCTCCTCGACTTCGGTCACGGTCGCTTCCGCCCTGCGGCCCACACGCCACAATCGGCGTTCGCGCAGGATTCCCAGGACAGTGCGACGGAACAGGAATCCCCCGACTAGGGCGAACACCGCGCCGAGACTCGCACCGACGACGCCGAACTCGGACTTCGTCGCACCGTCCACCTGTTGCGTGCCCGGCGTCGAAGGCAGATACGTGACCGTCAGCGGCAAGCCCGGGGCGAGTTGCTCCCAGAGGTCGACGTCGACTTCCACCGTGTTCTCGATCGTTTGCCCCTCCACCGTCCGGAAGCGATAGTGGACCTGGTACCGCGTCCGGCGATTCCCTCCCTGTTTGGCCTTTTGAATTGATTTCGAGATGACCGTCGCCGTCACGGACTCCCCGCTCCGGGCCAACTGCGAGGTCCGCACCAGGTCCTTCACGCCCACGCCAACAAAGAACAGGCCGATGACCAGAAAGCCGCCTCCGATCCAGAACAGGATCGACCTTCGGATCTGCTTCCACAGCGATGGCGACTCAGGCACGGCGCTTCCTCCGGGACGGTTTCGATCGCAATCCGGCCACCAGGATGACTACGGCCAACACCGTAAAGATCGAGCCTAGACCGCCGAAGAGCCAGGGCAGAAAGAAACCCGAACTTTGGCCGGCAACGCGATAGTGGTGGGGAGCTTCGGGAAGATATCTCACGTCAATCGGCCCGCGTTCGTCGAGCTTCGCCCAGGTGCCGCTGTCGACTTTGGCCGAGCCGCGAATCTGGGCCCGCGAGGCTGTCTCGAAGCGGAACTCCACGTAGTGGCCCGTCGAGGAGTCGTCCGCCGTCCCGTCGTGAATCCTCTTGATGAGCACCATGCCGCGGGCCGTGCTGCCGTGCGTCTCGAACCGCTTGGCCTCGCGCGCCTTCTGAACGCCGGCTCCCACTCCGATTCCCAGAAACAGCAGGCCGAACGCCAGCCAGAATCCGCCGAACCACAACACGAACCGGTGTTCTCCGCCGGGGGGCTTTCGGGCCATTTGGGAGGGGATCGTATCACGGCGGCCCGCTGTTTGAGAAGGGGCAGGCGGACTACAATGAGACTGGCGTTGACGTCCGCGCCACAAGAAAAGCTTATGAAAGCAGCGTTCTATACGGGTAGCGAGCGAATTGAGACGGGCGTCTGCACGCCCGTCGCCCCTGCTCCCGGCCAGGTGCAAATCCGCGTGTCGCACGTCGGCATCTGTGGAACCGACCTCCATATTGTCAAAGGCAAGATGGACCACCGCGTCACGTTCCCGCAAGTGCTCGGGCACGAGACTTCGGGTGTCATCGAGACGGTGGGCGAAGGGGTCGCGGGCTGGTCGGCGGGAGACCGCGTGACGGTGATGCCGCTCGATCCCTGCAACCAGTGTCCGGCGTGCCGAGCCGGCCACAGCCACATCTGCCAGAAACTCAAGTTCATCGGCATCGATTCTCCCGGCGCGCTCCAGGCTCTGTGGACCGTGCCCGTCCACACCTTGCACCGGCTTCCCGGAAATCTCTCCTTCGAACTCGGCGCGATGATCGAACCGGTGGCCGTCGCCTGCCACGACGTCCGTCTTGGGGAAATCACCGCGCAGGATTACGTCGTCGTTCAGGGCGGGGGACCTATCGGCGTTCTGTGCGCGCTGGTCGCGATGTCGCGCGGCGCAAGGGTTCTGCTGACCGAGATCAATCCCTATCGCATCGAACTCGCCTCCCAACTCGGTGTTCGCGCCGTCAACCCCAAGGAGGCCGACCTGCCCACCCTCGTCAACGACGAGACTGGTGGAGCCGGCGCCGACGTAGTGATGGAAGTCACCGGTTCGCAGGCGGGCGCGTCGCTGATGACGCAACTGGTCCGCACCCGAGGCCGGATCGTCATTGTCGCCATCTTCGCCGAGCAACCCAAGCTCGACCTGTTCCGTTTCTTTTGGCGCGAACTGCGCTTGTGCGGCGCGCGCGTCTACGAGCATCAGGACTTCGAAACGGCGATCGACCTGGCCGCCTCCGGCCGGTTGCCGTTGCGGCAACTCATCAGCGGGGTCAAGCCGCTCGAAGGCGTCGCCGAGGCCGTCCATCAACTGGAGGGCGGGGGCCCGGTGATGAAAATCCTCATCGATTGCAAGGCATAAAACATGGGCGTACTCGATCTGTTTCGTCTGGACGGCAAGACCGCGCTGGTCACCGGCTGCCGCCGCGGCATCGGCAAAGGAATGGCGTTGGCGCTGGCTGAAGCCGGCGCCGACATCATTGGGGCCAGCAAGACGCAGGAGACCTCCGGCAGCGGCATCGAACGCGAAGTCACCGCGCTCGGCCGCTCCTTCCGCGGCCTGGCGTGCGATGTCTCGAAGCGCGCCGACGTCTACAGCCTCCTCCGCCAGTTGGAGGGAACCCGCATCGACATCCTCGTCAATAACGCGGGCACGATCCTTCGCAAACCGGCGGCCGAGCATCCCGACGAATGGTGGGACCAGGTGGTGGAGACCAACCTGACCAGCGGCTTCGTGCTGGCCCGGGAACTTGGCAAGAAAATGATTGAGCGAGGCTCCGGGAAGATCATCTTCACGGCTTCCCTTCTCACCTTCCAGGGCGGGATCACGGTTCCGGGCTATGCCGCGGCTAAGGCAGGCATCGGATCGCTGGTTAAGGCGCTGGCCAACGAGTGGGCGTCGAAGAACGTCCAGGTCAATGCCATCGCGCCGGGCTACATCGCGACGGACAACACGGTTGCTCTGCAAAACGACCCGGTTCGCAACCCCCAGATCCTGGCTCGCATACCGGCGGGCCGATGGGGCACTCCCGACGACTTCAAGGGCGCGACCGTCTTCCTCGCCTCCGCCGCGTCCGACTACGTCAACGGCGAGATCCTGGTGGTCGACGGTGGCTGGATGGGGCGCTAAGGCTGGCGGTGACCCCAGCGGACGATTTCGAACAGGCGCTGGCCCCGGCCAACGACTCGGATTACGGACTCACGGGCGCGATTTACTCCGTCGATCCGGATCACGTGAGAGAAGCGCGCGAGCGCTTCTTCGCCGGAAATCTGTACGTGAACCGCAAGTGCACCGGAGCGATGGTCGGCGCCCACCCTTTGGGGGGCAACCTGTCGGGGACCGACTCCAAGGCAGGGGGCCCCGATTATCTTCTGTTGTTCCTGCAAGCCAAGTCGATCGCCGAGAAGATCTGACGGCCGGGGGACCCAGCCAGGCAAACGAGCCATTCGGGAAGGTTCCTTACAGGCTGGAACTGGCGCTCCTGTTGGACCGAAAGTCGACGGATGGTGCGACCCGCAAAGCCGGGCGGCGACCCGGAAACGCGATGGGACGTCCCGGATTTTTCGGGTTTCACGCGTGAACTGCCCCGGTGTACGTAACGAGATTTTCTTTTCGAAACAAAACGGCGGGACAATCACGGTAAGTGGTGTGTTTTGTGTGGTCTGGAGTGAAGCAACAGGCTGAATTGAATCGAACCATAACGAAACAGGGCTAAGGTGCCAGGCACCGGACCGGAGGTGATGGTGGGTAGCCCGAACCTGTTGAGAGGAAGGACGAAAGTCGATTTCGGGACGCGCGGGGGCCCCGCTCGAGGTGGTGGGTTCACGGAAGACGATGGAAAGAGCTTGCCGGGGCAGTCGCAACGCAGGACAGGCGATCGGGAGACCGGGTCCGGCCGCACCGATGGTGGAATGAGGAATGTGGGCCGGTGATCGAGGCCGGCAACTGTGCCGCATGCGTTTTGCTCTCTATCCTGAGGCTACAGACGCGTCCGGGGAGACAGAATCCTGATTTCTCTATATTGTTGAGAATCATCGAAGAACAAAAATTTGACCCTTGTTGTCATGGAAGACCGGATGGAATAAGAGCCCACAAAACTGGGTCTGCACCCAGCGAGGCCCTCAAAGAGTCTGCAAAGCGGTTACCGTCCCGGGTTTTTCCCGGCCTGTTTTTCTTCCAGCCGCGGGCGTGACTCTTCTCCCCCAAACGGCAATCCTCGCGCCGTCGCCCACGGATACGTTCGCGAATGGCCTCCTCCCCCACGCTGTCGCCAACAGCTCACGCCAGCGCTCCGCATGGTACCAGTTTCGCCACGGCCCCAACTCCAACTCTGCCTAGTTGTTGACCCTTCCCAGTGGACCGCCGCGCTGGACTATCGCCACGCCTCCACCGTTACCGTCAGTCCCGCCCGCAGAGCGTTCCGCCTATACGAGGATCCCTACCGGTTGAACAGCCGAGGTACTTTGCTCTCCCACAATCTGAGACAGTTTCCCCGGGGATCTCTCTGCCCGCGGGGAACGCTGGTCCCCGGCCTTCCGGCCGGGGTTCGGATAAGCGCTCTCGGCCGCTTTGCTCTCCCACAATCTGAGACAGCTTCCCCGATCTCTCTGCCTGCCGGGAACGCTGGTCCCCGGCCTTCCGGCCGGGGTTCGGATACGTGCTCGGCGGCGGCCGGACATCCGGACGGGCGAGCAGTAGTTCCGATGATTGCGGCCCGCATCAGCCGTACCGGGGGTCGGGCCGCGAGCGGGCAGACGCCGGTGGCATTCACATACACGACACAGGGGCGCGGGCGACGATGGCGGGCGCTGGGGGATGACATCGTTCCCCATTGCAGAATTTGCTCACACCCCTCGCGGGCAAGGAATGTCCAGCCAGTCGCACAGCACGCGATAGGTAAAACCCCATAGCGCAACGCCGTTCAGGGGAATGCCCGGAACCTTGCGCCCGCCAGGCAAGCCGGGGACGGCATCGTCCACGCGCCGCGCCTCGTCGCGCAGCACCGAAAGCGGCAGCCACAGCGCCTCCTCCGCCTCTCCCGGATGCAGCCGCACGTCCGCGATCGAGGCGAGCCGGAACAGGTACGGAGCGACCCAGATGTACCGGCCCGTGTGCTGGCCGGCGTGCGTCACCTCCAGCGCCGACTCCAGGCTCTCCCGCCCAAGCACGATGGCGCATTCTTCGAGGAGTTCGCGCAAGGCCGTATCGACCAGGTCCGTGTCCCCGGGTTCGCGGCGGCCGCCCGGAAACGACCAGTGGCCCGACCACGGATCGCCGTCGCGGCGCGCGCGGCGGATCAACAGCACCGACTCCTCCGGCGCCGCCGCATGCAGAATCGCTACCGCGGCTTCGGGTACGACCGACGTCTCCATCGCTTTCTTCCAGCCTAGCGCACGCCTCCCCGCATCACCGGATATACTCTGACCGGATGATCTCCCGTCGAAGTGTCCTCCTTTCGGCCGCGGCGGCGCCGCGGCCGTTCTTCCTGGGCGGTGTCGTGGATTTTGTCGACGATGCCTCCGCCGCGGTCTACACGCCTCGCCGTATCGACGCGATGATGCGCCTGTGGCGGGAAATGGGAATCCGCCGCGTTTACTGGATGCACTACGGAGACGCACGCTCGGAAGGGTTCTGGACGCCTTACGGCGGACGCGGTGACGCCCACATGACCGGGACGATCCAGGCGCTGGAGAATCCGCTCGGGGTGGCGGTGAAGGCGGCGCGGCGGCACGGCCTGGAAATCTACGGGTTCTTCAAACCGTGGGAGACCGGGCTGTCGATGCTGTTCCCGGAAGGATCGGAGGAAGCGCGGCGGTGGGGCCGTCTCCCGCACCTCGGCGCATCGGTCTCCTGTGTCATGAAGACCGTGCGCGAGCATCCGGAGTGGCGGATCCGCCGGCGTCAGGACGATCTGCCGCCCGGCCTGGCGGCGTGGCCGGTCGATCGCCTCCGGCTGTGGAAGACCGACACGAAGCCGACGCGAGTGGGCCGGGACCAACTCGAGATCTGGACCAGCGGCCGCAATCTCCGCTACACCCGAAAGCCAGTCCGCTTCGATTTCCGCGATACCGTGGAAGCCGCTCCCCGCGATTTCAGCGACCTCGAAGGACGCACTCTCGCGCGAAGGGGCGACCCTCTCCGGGTCCTGACCCTGGAGGGCTTCTACCTCACCGACAAGTTCATTCTCGTGACGACCAATTGCAGCGAGGGGCCCGGCGACTTCCGCCTTAGCGCACCCGAGATGCTCGAGGCGTTCTCCGAGGGGCGGCCCGTGCCGATCACGACGGCGTCCGGAGGCTGCGTGGGCGGACGCAGTTCCGTCTGGTGCGCGGACCAAATCGATTTCCGCAACTGGGGCGTGGAATTCGATACCGGCTTCGGACGGACGGTGGTCACGCTGGATGCTCCCAACCGCGACGGGAAGCTGGGATTTGTGGCGCTGGCGCGAGGACGCAACGAGTATCTCCCGGCGGCGTTGTGTGAATCTCAACCCGAGGTCCGCCGTTTCTGGCTCGACGAGGTGACCCGCATTCTCGAGACGGGCGTGGATGGCATCGACTTCCGCATCGAGAACCACTGCACCCATACCGACGATCCCTTCGCGTACGGCTGGAATGACGTGGTCGTGCGGGAGGCGGGGACGGACGCGAAGGCCATTGCGAAGCATCGCAGCCGGCAATACACGCGGTTTCTCCGGGAGGCCCGGCAACGGATTCGCGCGCGCGGCAAAAAGATGCAGCTTCACCTGAACGTGGAGTTCCTGCGGTCCGACCCTCGGCCCAGCCGCCGCCTGGCGTATCCCTGGAATATCGAGTTCGACTGGCGGGGCTGGCTGGCTGAAGGACTGGCGGACGAGGCCACGCTACGCACCTTCCAGTACACTCCGGAGTTCGTGCTGAAGGACGAGTTCTCGCTGGAAGTCATCGAGCAGTGCCGCCGGCGCTCGATCCCGTTGCACTACAATCGCTACACCTTTGCGCCGCGGGTTTCCGCCGCGCAGTATGTCGATGATCTGGAGCGGATCCGGCGCGACGGCCGCTTCGCCAGCTTTCTGGTGTACGAATCCGCCAACTTCCTGCTGCCCGACGGCGAGGGCCTCAAACCCCACCACGGGGTGTGGGAGGCGGTGCGAGCCAAGGCAAAGGAACTGCGACTGTGACCGGCGCGCCCTTCAGGCCACCTAACGTTTGACCTGGCCTGGGAATTTCTTGCGGAACTTCTGGACCTTCGGCGAGACCACGAACTGGCAGTAGGGCTGCATCGGATTGTTGGCGAAATACTCCTGGTGGTAGTCCTCGGCCCGGTAGAACGCCGACGCCGGAGACACTTCGGTCACGACCGGATCGCGCCACGTGCCGGCAGCTTCCAGTTCCCGGATCACCTCGCCGGCCGTGTCGCGCTGTTCTTCCGAATGATAGAAGATCGCGGAACGGTATTGCGTCCCGGCATCGTTGCCCTGGCGATTCAGCGTGGTCGGATCGTGAATCTCGAAGAAAACGTGCAGCAGGTCGCGGAAGGAGAGGACCTCCGCGTCGAAGTGGATTTGCACCACCTCGGCGTGGCCGGTTCTGCCGCCGCAGACCTCCTGGTAGGAAGGGTTGGCGTTCCTGCCCCCCATGTACCCCGACTCCACCGAGAGGACGCCTTCCAACTGGTCGTAGACCGCTTCCAGACACCAGAAGCACCCACCCGCGAGCGTAGCTGTTTCCTGTTTCGCCATGAACGTCTCCGTCGTTTAGAAGTCGAGCCGCAAGGCCAATTGGCCCTGACGTGGGGTGTTCGCCTGCGCCGTGATCCGTCCGAACAAAGTGTTGCTGACATTGCTCTGCGGCGCGCCAAATACCGTCCGGTTGAGCGCGTTGAACAACTCCGCGCGGAGGGTGACGGTGAATCGCTCGTTGAGCGCGAACTTTTTGAGTAGGCCAAAGTTCTCGTTGTAAAGGTTGGGAGCGCGCAGATCCGTATACGCCCGCGCCGACGTTCCGAACCGCAGGGCGGCCGGGACGCGGAAGGCTTCGGGGTTGATCCAGCGGTCGAGGGCCGGGTCGAAGCCGCTGATACTCGTCGCCCGCTGTATCCCGGAGACGACATCGGGACGGAGCGCCGCGGTGAACAGCGGCAGAGTATTGTTGGCCTGCAGCAGCAGCGGAACACCCGCGGAATACTGATGAATTCCGGTCAGCACCCACCCGCCCAGCAGCCTCGCGCTCACTCCCTGGCGGTTGAGCATGGGTTTGCCGGGGCCAAACGGGAGTTCATAGCTGTAGCTGAGCGCAAAGACATGCGGCACGTCGGTGGTCGCGATGGCTTTTTCGAGACGGCGGTTGTAAGTGGTCTGGCCACCCGGTCCTCCGCCGGCCAGAATGTCGGCATCGGAGAGGGTCTTGGCATGGGTGTACGCCATCTGCACGTCCAGTCCGCGGGAAGCCCGCACGGAGAACTGGGTCTGGAAGGCATGATAGCTGGAACTGCCGGCCGGATTCGATCGGTTCAACAAGTCCAGATACTGAGGATAGGGCCGTAGGGCCTGGGCCACCGATCCGCGGAAGCCGGGGTAGGGTTCGCGAATCCCAGCCGCAACCGCTTCCGGTGAGTTGGAGGCCCGGGCCAGCAGCGTACCCAGGCTCAGCAGGCCGGGGTCGAGTTCGTTCAGCCGGATCAGGCCGTTGCCGATGCGCGATCCTTTGGTGCCGAGGTAGGTCAGTTCCAGGTTGACGCGCGACGCCAACTCGCGCTCGACGGTGAACGACCAGTTCTGGAAATAGGGCGCCCGGCCGTCGTTGCGGCCGATCAGGCGGATGTCGGACCCATTGGCTGCCGTGGGATCGATCACGGGCGGCTTGACGAAGTTCTGCGGGAACCCGGTGTCCCAGGTAAACGCCGGCGTCAGCCCCTGATCGAGCGTGGCGAAAACCGGATTGGCGATGTAGCCATAACTCGATTGGAGGGAATCGCGGAGTCCTGCGTTGGCGTTCCCCAGCGCGTAATAGATGCCGTAGCCGGTTCGCAGCACGGTCTTCGCGGTCAACTCGTAGGCGATGCCCAGCCTCGGGCCAAAGGCCTTGTAGTCGGTATCGGCGAACGACCGGCGGCCGTTGCGGTTCGGGCCGCTCCCGAGGAACTCGAGCGCGCCCAGCCGATTGCCGGCTCCCGGATTGGGAATGGACGGATTGAAGGTGGAGAGGTTGTCCAGCTTTTCGTACCGGGGAAGGAAGATATCCCAGCGCACACCGTAGTTAATGGTCAGCTTTCGAGTGACTTTAGAGTCGTCCTGGGCGTAGCTGGCCAGGTATTGATAACGGTTGCGGGGAAAATATCCGAACACGCGCAGGGATCCGCGGTTCACGTTGCCCAGCAGGAAACTCGCGATGGCGTTGCCGCTGCTCGACTGGCCGGGCAGGCCGGTTTCCTGGGCGTTGAACTGAAACAGTCCGGGAGCCTGGAAATTGTCGATCCCGTTGGTTTCCAGAAACCGGTAGTCGACGCCGAATTTGAGGCTGTGGCTGCCCCGCACCATACTCAGGCTCTCGTTGAGTTGGAACGCGTTGTTGGTCTGCAGGGCACGAGCGTTGCAGTTGGGATCGCCCAACCGCGTATAGCCGGCGGAAACGAACTCCACGCACGGGAAGGCGTTGTTGGAGCCGGTGTTGACACCGGCCAGTTTCAGACGGTTGGGCCAGTCTTCGTTCAGCGTCAGGTGGTCGATGGTCACCAGAAAGCGGGTGAAGCCGGCGTTCAGGTGGTTCAGGACCGACGGAGAGAACACATAGTCGTGCGTCAGGCGTCCCCAGATATTGCGATTGCCGGTGATGCGTCCCGGAGTGGTTGGCCCGGGAATGAGTTCCGGCTCCCGCTGATCCATCGCATCGCGGTACACGTAGCCGCTGATGCGATTGGTATCCGTAAAGGCGTGATCGATCTTGACGTTGAATTGATCCGCGTCCGTCGACCCCCGGCCTACGCTGATGAAGTTATTGAACAGGGAATTGTCGATCGGGTTCGGTAGAAGCGGAAGAATATTCCGCGCAACGGTGCTGAAACGCGATTGAGGAATGCGATTGGAAGGGAAAACGTCGCGCGCGATACCGGCCGCGGCCGGCCGGTTGGTCGACGGATCGTAGAGAATCCCGGCGAAACGCGAAAAATCGCCTTGACGGTAATCGAGCGGAATCAGGCTTTGCAGCGTGTTCGACGCGCCCTGCCGGAATCGGAATCCGCCGTAGACGAAGAAGAAAAACGTGCGGTTCCGTCCATTGTAGAGGCGGGGGATCAGCACCGGGCCGCCCAGGGAGGCGCCGAATTCGCTTTGCCGGTTCACGGGACGAACCCTCTGGAAGAAGCCGCGGGCATCCAGTTTGTCGTTGCGAAGGTAATCGAAAGCCCCGCCGTGAAATTGGTTCGCGCCCGAGCGCGTGGTGAAGATCTGAACGCCGCCGCCGGTTCGTCCGTACTCGGCGTTGAAATTCGCGCGCAGCAGCTTGAATTCACCGATGGTTTCCACCGAAGGCCGCGTGGTTCCGGGAATTACGCCGCCGCTTTCCACGCCGGTGGAGGCGATTCCGTCGATGAGGACTTCCTTGGCGCGGTTGGGTGAACCGCTGATCTGCGTGTTGCTGGTATCGCCAGTCACTCCCGGCGCCAGAAAAATGAATTGCTCCAGGTTGCGGACGTTGCCGCCGACAAAGAGCGGGAGGTCCATGAGCTTGTTGCGCTGAATCGTGGTCCCCAGGTCGGAAGTGGAATTCTGGAGAAGGCCGGCCATATCGGTGACTTCGACGGTCTGCTCCATTTGGCCGACTTCCAGAGCAGCGTCGATGGTCACGGTC
>CAZGUX010000104.1:0-5779 GCA_964529305.1 uncultured Solibacteraceae bacterium
CGGCCGAGTTCGTCCCAGTTAGGGGGAAACAAACTGAGCAAGACCGGCCAGTCTTCAAGAAGTGCGTTCATGCCCTGAGACTAGCGCGGAAGGTGGTCGGCCGGCAATCCTTATTTTAGCGCTTATGGGTCTCCGACCGGCGCTTAAAAACCGTGCGGAAAGTGGCTTGCCCGCTCCCTTCCGGTCGCGGCTCCGAAGAAGGGTAACCCCCTCGCCGACGCTCGGGGCTGAGGCGCGTTTTTCGTTCCCTTGATTGGCGCGAATCATCAGTGTGCGATCTGGCTCCACTCGCGATCGTAATAGCGAACCAGCGCCTGGTCGTTCAACCGGTTCGGGTCCACGTCGACCCGCTGCATGTCTTTCGGAAAGTGAAACAGGGTCGCCAGATTGTCCTCCGTCAGGAAACGGAGACCCGCCGGCAGCGCCAGCGGAGGCTCATAGGCGTGCAGGCCGGCCAGCACGAATCCCCACTCGCCGAACGAGGGGACATACACGTGATACGGATACACGCGCAGCCCCGCCATCTCCAGGGTTTTGACGATGCACCAGAACGACTGACGCGCAAACAAGGGCGACGTGCTTTGTACCACCACCAGCGCCTGCTCGCTCAAATGCCGCCGGAGCAGGCGGTAGAACGCAGTCGTATAGAGTTTGCCAAGCGAGAAATTGGTCGGATCGGGAAAGTCGACCACCACGAAGTCGAACCGATCGTCCGTATCGGCCAGCCAGGGGAAAGCGTCGGCGTTGATGACCCGTAGTTTCGGCGACCGTAGCGAGCCCTGGTTCAACTCGCTCAACAACGGATTCGTCGAGAACAGCTTCGTCATTTCCGGGTCCAGGTCGACCAGCGTGATCGATTCGACCCCTGGATATCGCAACACTTCGCGAGCGGCCAGGCCGTCGCCCCCGCCGAGGATCAGGACGCGCCTCGCCGCGGTCGCCGCCAAACCCGGGTGGACCAGCGCCTCGTGATAACGGTACTCGTCACGCGAGCTGAATTGGAGGTGCGAGCTCAGGAACAGGCGCAGGTCGTCTTTCCACTTGGTGAGCACGATGCGCTGGTAGCGGGTGGTGCGGGACAGGATCACTTCGTCGGCGTAGAGGCTACCTTCCGCCGCGTCGGTGATCCGGTCCGCGCCAACCATCCCCAACGAGAGTGCGCCGATCACCGCCAGGCTGGAGGCCCGCAGCAAGCCGGGCGCGCCGATCTGCTCGCGGAACAACCACGTGGACCACAACGCGACCCCCGCGTTGACGAGCCCGAACAGCAGGGCCGACCTCACCATTCCCAGCTTCGGCACGAGCAGTATGGGGAACAACAGCGACGCTCCCAACGCCCCCAGATAGTCGAACGTCAGCACGTGCGCCACCAGATCGCGGAACTGGAAGCGGTTTTTCAGGATCCGCATCAGGAGCGGGATCTCGAGGCCGACGAGAATCCCGATCACCAGCACCATCAGGTACAACACCAGACGAAAGCTCTGGGTGTACGCGAACGCCAGGAACAGGATGGAGGAGGAAAAGCCCCCAACCAGCCCGACCGCCAACTCGATGGTGACGAACTGCGACACCAGGCCCTTGGCGATAAACCGGCTGAGGAAGCTTCCCACGCCCATGGCAAATAGATAACTGCCGATGACGGTGGAGAACTGGAAGACGCTGTCGCCGAGCAGATAGCTGGCCAGGGTGCCGGCGATCAGTTCGTAGATCAGGCCACAGGCGGCAATCAGGAATACGGAGATGAAGAGGGCAGCGGACATCAGTTGATCATTCGCCGGGCGACCATCCGAAGCGCGGCCTGCGACGTTGGTTCGCCGGTCGGAGACCGGCGCCACTCGATCGGAATTCCGGTCACCGCTCTAGTGAACCGCCGCCGCGATGATGATGCAGATCCCGAGCGATCCGGCGCCAATCAGAATCGCGAGCGCAATGTTCTTTTCTTCAACGATCTCCCGCCAGAGGTCGTAGGGCGTCAGATAGTCGACAAACATGAAACTGCCGACAAAGATCACGATGCCGAGAAAGGCATACACGATGGCGTTGATCAGCGACATCACATGAAATTCCATGGCGTTCACTTGCCTCCGAGATAGCGGCTGTAGCCAGCATAGTGAGAGCGGTAGGCTCCCGGATTATCGCGCACGGTCTTCGGCACGTTTTTCACCTCGTCCACACCGAGCATGCTCCAGCCGCGGTACTGGGCGTATCCGCCCGTCAGGATCACGAGCAATGCGTAAACAAAGTAGGTCTGCTTCAATCGTCGTCTCCCTCGCTGTCATCGCCCGAGGACGAGGACGCGTAGTCGCTCTCCTGCCATCGGCCCCTCTCGAAGCTCCACTTCCGGATCCAGACCCAGACCGGCGGAATCACCAGAAGGATCAGCCCGATCCAATAGAACGACGCGCGAGGGACGTCGCGGCGCAAATCGATTTCATAGGTCATGGCCGAGGCGCCGGGCGCCATCTCCGGCTCGATCCGCAAATAGTACCGGCCCGCCGGCACCGAGGGGATGTAGACCGTATCCCCGGCCGAACCTTCCGTCCACGAGCCGTCGCTGTCGCGCCCGAAATAATAGCTGACCTCGCGGCCGAAATCCAATGCCGTTCCCGTATTTTCGTCAATCAGCGCGAAGCTGAAATAGGCCCAGTTGTTGGCCAGATCGGTGCGGACCGAGAGTTCGAGATTCGAAGGACGCCCTTCGAGGGGGAAGACCGGCGTGACAAAGGACGCCTCCGGCTGGCCGTGCCGAAACAGGTAGCGGGCGCGAAACACGTCCGCGTCCTGCATGGACGCGTACGCGAACAGGAGGCCGATCAACCCGATCAGTCCGAAGAATCCAAACCACCTCCACAGGGAGCGAGCCTTCTCCGCCCACGGATTCGGCTGGTTGGCGAAGGTCCCAATGGGAGAGGGCGGAGCCCCCGGCGCTTTGAAGGCTTTCCAGATGTCGGCCCCGGGCACATATTCCCCCAGCGACCAGACCGTCTCGACGTCGGTGAACTCGGAGGACAGCAGGAAGGGCGGCGCGATGTAATCGGCGGCCTTGACCGTTTCGCCCACCTCCACACGCCACGGAAACTCGCCCAGCACGTACGTCGTTTGCGCGACCGCCGTTGAGAAGTGGGTGAACGAAGTGCCCCGCACCAAAGCCTGCACCTTGGCCTTGGAGGTGTTCATCGCAGGCAGAAGCCGGAGGGTCTGAACATCGTTCCAGTGGCCGTTGTACTCGGTCAGGTAGCGGAATCCGAAGTAGGGATTGAACAGCAGGTACTCGTACCAACTGTAGTGGACGCCCTCGACGTCGATGGTCCGCTGCTGGAACCCGATCACTTCATAAAGACGCTCTCTCCAAAGCCCCCGGCTACCGAGGGGAATCTTGGGAATGATCCGCTGCTTGGCCTTGAACTGGTGCAGAACGGCAAGATTGGGATCCCGAGTGTCGATGACGGAAAGGCACTGCATGCAGACCGCGGTCAGGCTGTGCTCGAAGGCCCGCAACTGGACGGCCGCCCCGCAGTTGGGGCAATTGAGTCCTTTGACCGTCTTCGCCGCGGGGGTGGTCATTTCCACCCCTCGAACTGGCGGAAGTTGCGGAGCTTCAGCTCGTCCCACTCGACGGCCTGGCCGAGAAAGAGCAGCGGCGGCTCTTCGGTGTAATCGATGGTGCCGAAGCGGCCGTCGCCGGTCCGCAGGTCGGCGAACCGGCAATCGGACTTGTCCCAATACTCGAACGGCAACTCACCTTGCACTCCGCGGTATCTCGCGGTGGTGACCGAGGTCACCTCGTAGACAGCTCCGTTCCAATCGAACTTGAGCTGGCGGGTCACCCGCTCGGCGGGAATCAGGGTCTCCTTGGGTTTTGTCAGGAAGGAAATCGCGTACTCGAGTTGGGCATCCGACAGCCAGCCGCTGGTGTTGTCGTGGAAGATCAGGTGCCACTCATTCCACGTGCCGTGCGCGTATTCGTAGATGATGCGGCCGACGACGGCGAATGCCTTGTTGGCCCATTGGCCTTCGGTTCCGATTTGAATGGGAGAACTGTCCGGAGGCAGATCCGCCGCCTCACCCACCTTGGTCAGGTCGACGTCGTGCCGCACCAGGATGGAGCGGCAGTATTCGCAGGTGGTCTGCACCGCGCTAGACCAGAGGAACTGGATCGGCGCTCCGCAGTTCGGACAGTTGGCGGTTCTCTGGCTCATGGCGATAGTCGCGGTCGATGCGGCGGACGCGCACGTGGCGCGCGCCGAAGCGCTCCTCCAGGCAGCGCGCGAAGTCCCAATCAGGCCGGGGGCGGCAGCAAAACAGATTCAGGCACAACGATCCGAATTCGGGAAAGGTATGGCAGGAGAGGTGGGATTCCGCCAGCAGGCACAAACCGGTGATTCCGCCGGGGCCGGGGAACTGGTGCCACTGCGTTTCCTCCACCGGGTGCAGCGACAACTCGGCGATCAGGTGAGCGAAGAGAGACCGCAGGCTGCCGGGATCGCGCAGCGATTCCGGCCGGCAGCCGCCGGCGTCGATCACCCACTCGCAACCCGTCATTGCGCTGCTTGTGCGGCCCCGCACTCGGGGCAGAATTTCGCCGCGCGGGGAATGCCTTTCCCACATTCCATGCAGAACTTGGTAGCGGCGCCTCCTCCCGCAGCCGGAGCCGCGGGAGCGGCCTGAGCCGGGGCGGCGGGCGCCGGGGGACCGGATTGCGGCGCGATCGGGTTCATGGACTGCATCATTTGCTGCGCCATGGTCAAGCCGGCGCCCAGTCCCACTCCGATTCCGGCGGCGCCGCCGCCCTCGTTGGCCGCGGCGATGGGCATGGACTGCGCCACCTGAAACTGCGTGTACTGCCGCATGTCGCCCAGCATGTTCATCGAGATTCGCTCGTCGAGGCGCTTCTGCAGTTCCTCGGGTAGCGACAGGTTCTCGACCACGAAGTTCTCGAGGGCCAGGCCCAACTCGAGGAAGTACGGCTTGATGAACTCTTCGAGCTTCTGTCCCAGTTCCACCTGGTTGGCCGCCATGTCGAGGAACGGCACCTGGCTTTCGGCGAATACGTCGGTGATGCGGCCGACGATCGTGTTCCGCAACTGCCCTTCCAGGTCGGCCACGCCATATTGTTCACGCGTTCCGCTGATCTTGGTGTGGAAGGCATGAGGGTCCGCCAACCGGTAGGAGTATATGCCGAACGCCCTTAGGCGGATCGCGCCAAAATCCTTGTCGCGAATAGTGATGGGGTTCTGCGTACCCCAGCGCTGGTTGGTCTGGATGCGGGTGGAGAAAAAATAGACGTCGGTCTTGAACGGCGACTGGAACAGTTTGTCCCAGTTCATGAGGTTGGTCATGACCGGCATGGTCTGGGTAGTCAGGGTGTAGAGACCCGGTCCGTAGACGTCGGCCAAGCGGCCTTCGTTCACCATGGCCGCCATCTGCGATTCGCGAACCGTCAGCTTGGCGCCATTCTGGACTTCCATGTCCTGCATGGGAAAGCGCCACGCCAGGATGCCCTCTTCGGGCTCGGTCCAGTGAATGACGTCGATGAATTGCTTTTTCAGGAAGTCGCGAAGAGCCATGGTTCCTCTCTGTCGTTCTCATGAAGTATAACGCCAAGCCGTGGAAGTTTGTTCCCTTTCCGGAGCACGGCGATGGCTCGAGACGCTTGACATTGCGGCTTCTCGGGCCGTGGGGAAGCGATCCCTCGCGTTCCCAGCTTCCGGAACGGTTGGTTAACGTTCCGGTTGAACCAGCAGAAGCGGAATCTCGCCGAAATAGCTGTCGCGCGTCA
>CAZGUX010000105.1:0-118763 GCA_964529305.1 uncultured Solibacteraceae bacterium
TGGCTGCTTTATGAAGCCGCCTGCCGTCGCGAACTGGATCTGAATCACTATCACTACATGCATGTGACTCCCTACGTGGAAGGCGACACGTTCTTCTAGTCCATGGTTCCTCCCCGGATTGCGGTGTACGGCGACAACTGCCTGGACGTCTACGAGAGGCCCGAGCGGGCGCGCTTCGTCGGCGGTAACGCGGTCAACGTGGCTGTGCATCTGGCCAGCCTTGGCGCCTCCACCGCGTACCTGGGCGTCGTGGGAGACGACGAAGCCGGCGCCCTGATCCGCCAATCGATCGAAACCCGTGGCGTCGATTGCTCGCGGGTGGACGTACATCCCGGAGAAAGCGCTGTCACCTGGATCGAGGTCCGGGACGGCGAGCGGATCGTACTGGGCGACCGGGTCGGGGTGCAGTGCCCGCAAACGCTCTCCCCCGAAGCCATGGAGATGATTTGTGACTATCCGCTAATACACGCTTCTGCCTACACGGCGTGGAACATTTCCTGGTGGGAGGCGTGTCCCCGGATTGTCGAGGAAGTGGCCACCTTCCATTCGGCGGGCGCGGCGGTGAGCCTGGATTTCAGCGAACTGGTGGAACCGGAATTGGCTTCGTTGTGCGGCCGCGATCTGGGCATCGCCTTCGTTTCGCGCGGCGACGGTTGCGGCGAGCGGGCGCTGGATGAGACGCTGGGGTTCTTTCATGAGTGCGGGATCCCGGAAGTGGTGGTGACCCTCGGCGCCGCGGGATCGGTCTACAGCGGCGGAGGCAAGCGGTTTCACGTCGCGGCAAGACCGATCGAGCCCGTCGATACGCTGGGCGCCGGCGACGCCTTCATTGCCGGATGGCTGTTTGAGCGAGGCCGGGGCGAGTCCGCACGGCAGTCGATGAAGACGGCGACGACGGTCGCCGCCGAGGTATGCGGGTATTTCGGAGCCTGGCCTCAAGTCTAATGGGTGGGGCAGGCTTTAGCCCGCCCTTGAAGCGTGTTCGTGACGCGAGACAGGTTGACCGGTGCTCTGAGGAGAACAGAGAATATGCTGGCATTACAGATTCCTGAATTTGAAACTCTGCGGCTGATACAAACCGACAAGCCGACGCCTGGACCTCGTGAGTTGCTGCTCCGCGTGGCGGCCGGCGGCATCTGCGGCACCGACCCGCATATCCTTCACGGCGTGTATCCGGCCAACCTGCCCATCATTCCCGGCCACGAGTACTCGGGCGTCGTGGAAGTGGTTGGAGACGAGGTAGACGGCTTTACGGTGGGAGATCACGTTTCCGTGGATCCGAACATTGTTTGCGGCTATTGTTCTTTCTGCCGGCGCGGCCGCGCGCATCTTTGCAAGAACCTGATCGCGCTGGGCGTGAATATTCCCGGCGGCTTTGCCGAGTACAGCGTCGTCCCCGTCGCCCAGGCCTACAAATTGCCGAAAGAGTATCCGCTGGAACAATCGGCCCTCGCCGAACCGGTTGCCTGCTGCCTGCGCGGCATGGATCTGTCGAACGTGCAATCGGGCGACCGAGTGGTGATTTTCGGCGCGGGTCCGATGGGCGCGATCATGCTGCAGTTGTCGAGGCTGTACGGCGCGAGCGAAGTGATCATGGTGGAACCGCAATCCGGCCGAATCCGGCGTGCCGAAAAGCTGGGCGCGGCCTGGGTGATCGATCCAGCCAAAGACGATCCGGTGAAGGCGATTCGGGACCGGCATCCGGACGGAGTGGAGGTAGTGTTCGACTGCTCCGGCAGCGTCCACGCGATTCGCCAGACGCTGCCGCTCGTGATGCGCGGCGGCACGGTGATGTTGTACGGCGTCTGCGCCAAGGAAAACAACATCGACCTGAATCCGTTCTGGGTCAACGACAACGAGATCACGATCCGGGGTTCCTACAACAACCCGTACACGCACTCCCGCGCCCTCGACCTGATGGTCAGCGGGCGTCTGGACGCCGGCGCGGTAGTCACCACCAGCTTCGCTTTGAAAGACTCTCACGAGGCGTTCAAGGCCACCGGATCTTCGGAAGTGTTGAAGGTCGTGATCGCGCCCTAGTTACTCGTGGCGCCGGTCTCCGACCGGCGCTGTCCCAAGGAGAAACGAATGCTGCTCGGAACCATGGCACGAACCTACCGGCGAGACTCGCTCGCGGAAATCGTCGATCAGGCCTGCGCCGACGGAATGAAGGCCATGCAGTTGAACCTGGCCAACGCCGGCCTGGAAAGCCTGCCGCCAACTCTGGACGAAGCAACCGCGCGCCGGATTGGAGACATCTTCCGGACGCGCGGCGTTCACCTGGCCGCTGTTGGCGGGACCTTCAACACCATCCACCCTGTGAAAGAAGAACGGGCCGAGGGCATCCGCCGCGTGGCCCTGATCGCTCGTCACGCGGCCGCCTTCGGAACGGACACCCTTACGCTCTGCACCGGAACGCGCAATCCGGACTACATGTGGGGTTTCCATCCGGACAACTCCCAACCGGACGCCTGGACCGACATGATCGACACGATGAAGCGGCTGATGGACGCAACCGGGGACACGGCCGTCACGCTGGTCTTCGAGCCGGAGGTAGTGAATGTCGTCGACACTTCTGAGAAGGCCCGCCGCCTGCTCGATGAAGTGCCGTCGCCCCGCTTGAAAGTTCTGATCGATCCGGCCAACCTGATCAATCACGACAATATCGGGGACACGACCTCGGTCATTGAGAACGCCTTCCGCCTGGTGGCTAACGACATTCATATGGCGCACGCCAAAGACATCGTTCCCGCCGAACCGGTCGCGGATCACCCTCGGCGCGTAGCGCCGGGCACGGGCCGTATCGACTGGGGCTGTTATCTCCGCCTCCTGGTCGAATCGGGATTCTCGGGTTCGCTGATCATGCACGACCTGGACGAAAGTGAAGTGGCGCCCTGCCGCGACCGGTTGATCGCGCTCGCGCCGAAGGGAGCGTTCTAGATGCCCGCGCTTCCACGCGGCCGAAGGCCGCGCTCGCCGGCCCGGGAACTCGGGACTAAAGTCCCTGTGCGCGCTGAAGCGCGCGCCACTGGGTCTGTGGCGCGACGGAGAATCGGCTAGATGCCCTTTGCCACCTCTCACGGCGTGCCGGTCTACTACGAGTGCTCCGGCGAAGGCCGCCCCGTGGTTTTCAGCCACGGACTCGGCGGACAACTCGCGAACGCGCAGACGTTGTTCGCCGGCGCGTCTGGCTTGCGGCTGCTTCTGTATGACAACCGCACGCACGGGCGAACTCCGGACGCCGGTGATCCGTCAACCCTGACCTTTCAAGACATGGCCGAGGACATGGCTGCCGTGATGGATGCCGCGGATTTCGATCGCGCCGTGATCGGCGGCGTTTCGATGGGCGCCGCCATCTCAACGGCATTTGCGCTTCGGCATCCCGAAAGAGCGACCGCGTTGATTCTCTCGCGTCCCGCCTGGCTGGCCGAACCGGTGCCGCCCGGTCTCTCGATTTTTCCGTTCGTGGCCGATCTCATCGAACGCCACGGCCGCGAAGGCGCTTTGGCTGAACTGTTCCAACACCCGCGCTTTCTCGAATATCAGATCACCGCGCCAGCCGCCGCGGAGTCGTTGCGGGGCCTTCTCGCCGATCGATCCGAATCGGCCCTGATCGCCAGCTTCCGGCACATCCCCGCGTCGACTCCGTTTCACTCGCTCGACGAACTTCGTGGGCTGACACCGCCTGCGCTGGTGATCGGCAACCACAACGATCCGGTGCATCCGTTCGAATTCGCCGAAGCCTATGCCTCGGCCCTGCCCAATGCCACTCTGCGCGTAGTCGTCTCGAAATCGGAGGACACCCCTCGGCATGAGGCCCAGTTCCGCGAAGCGGTTGCCACCTTCCTGGAGAGCCTGCCCTCATGACCCGATTTGAAGGCATTTACCCCGCCACGCTCACCCCCTTCGATGCGAACGGCAACTTTGATGCGGCGGTGTATGAGCGGTTCGTCCACCATCTCTACGACCGGGGCGCCTCAGGACAGTTTGTGTGCGGCGTGATGGGTGAGGGACTTCTGATGGCCGCGGCCGAGCGGGAAACGGTGGCGGAAACCGCGATTCGGGTATCGCGGGGCAGAGGCAAAGTCCTGGTGCACGTCGGCAGCGGCTCGACGGCCGAGTCGGTTCGACTGGCGCGCCACGCCGTGCGCGCGGGAGCGGATGGCATCAGCAGCCTGGCTCCGCACAGCGCGCCGTTCGGCCCCGCGGCCCTTGAATCGCACTTCCGGGCCATCGCGGAGGCCGCGCATCCGCTGCCTTTTCTGATCTACTACAACCCGGGGGCCGTGCCTTGCCTGAACGCGTATTCGGTGTTGGAGCGCTTGCTGGACCTGCCTGGAATCACGGGAGTCAAGTTCTCCGGCGTCAACGCCGAAGATCTGGCCTACGCCGTTCTCCAACGGTCGGACCGTCAGAATGTCTTGACCGGTGTTGACGAGATGCTGTTGGCCACGCAGATGATGGGCGCGCACGGCGCCATCGCGGCGCTCGCGAACGTCATGCCCAACCTCTTTGTGGACGTCCGGCGCTTGGCGTGCGAAGGCAACCCTCGTGACGCGCTGCCCCTGCAGCGGCGGATTATCGAGGTGGCCCGTCTGCTCGAGAGCTACCCCTTTCTCGCGGCGGTGAAGGCTCTCGCCGGCCGGCAAGGAATCGAACTGGGCGATCCCCGCCCTCCGCATGTGCCGTTGAACCAGGAGCAGAAAGCAGAACTTATCGCGGGCTTTTCCCGAATCGCCGGCTCAGGGGATTAGAATTGCCGATGACCGGGCGGCGCCCCATGTCCCTTTCCCTCCACCCGGCCCGGGAAGACGCTCACGATTCCGCCAATTGAGGTTCCGGCTCAGGGATTTCCCGAGTCTCGTCGAAGAAACCGAAAAGGGCTGGCACCACCACCAGCGTTAGGAGCGTGGACGTGATCAGTCCTCCGATCACGACGATGGCCAGGGGACGCTGCACTTCGGAACCTGGGCCGCTCGCAAACAGGAACGGCACCAGGCCCAGCGCGGCGACCGTAGCCGTCATCATCACAGGGCGGAAGCGGGCAACCGCGCCCTGATACACGGCCTGCCGCCTGGGGACACCTTCCTCCCGCAGTGTGCGGATGTAGGAGACCAAAACAACGCCGTTCAACACCGCGATTCCCCACAATGCGATGAATCCGACCGATGCGGGTACCGACAGGTATTCGCCGCTGAAGTAGAGCGCGGCCACTCCGCCGATCGAGGCAAAAGGAAGCACCAGGATGATGAGAGCGGCCGGGCGCAGGGAACGGAACAGCAGAAACAGCAGAAAGAAGATGGCGCCAACCGTGATCGGGACAATCACCATCAGGTGGCGGCGGGCGCGCTCCATGTTCTCGAACTGCCCGCCCCACTCGTAGTAGTAACCGGGCGGGAGCTTGACCTTGTTTTGCACGCTCCGTTGCAGTTCCGCGACGAAGCCGCCCAGATCGCGGTCGCGGACGTTGACGCCCACGATCAGCCGCCGCTTCCCGTCTTCCCGCTTGATCTGGGAAGCGCCTTCCTTCATCTCGACCTTCGCCAGGCTGCCCAACGGGAGTTGCGCGCCGCCGGGAGCGTTGATGAGCATGCTGGCGATATCGCGCGCGCTGTCCCGCAGCGCTTCCGGAAAGCGGACCACCGCCTGAAAGCGCCGTTCGCCTTCATAGATCTCGGTCACCGCTTTGCCGCCCACCGCGGCCTCGATGGAATCGTGAAGGTACGACGCGTTCAACCCATGACGGGCGATCGCCTGCCGGTCGATCGTTACGCTGAGATTCTGCTGGCCGCTCACCCGGTCCACCTTGATGTCGGCGGTGCCGCGAATGCCACTGGCCACCCGAGCCACCTCATTCCCCTTCTGGATGAGCGCGTCCAGGTCGTCGCCGAAGATCTTCACGGCCACGTCGGCGCGAGCGCCCGTCACCATTTCGTCGACCCGGTCCGAGATTGGCTGCGCCATCACCAGGTTGACGCCTGGAAGCGTGGCAATTCGCTCCCGGATCTGATCCGCGATGATGTCCTGAGTAAGGTCGCCTCGCTCCTGGTATGGTGTGAGCCGGACCATCATATCCGTCTCGTTGTAGCCGGCGGGGTCGACGGGCGATTCGCCGCGGCCGAGGCGGGACACCACACCACTCACGCCCTTGAGATCTTTCACCAGACGGTGGGCTTCCATCTCCATCTTGATGGACTCATCGAGCGAGATATTCGGCGCGCGGTCCGCGTTCGGCGAGATGGTTCCTTCCTTCATCTCGGGGATGAAGGAAGTCCCCAGGTACGGGAACAACGACATCGTGGCGACAAAGAGCACCAGCGCGACGCCGACAGTCTTCTTTTCGTTGTGCGTAGCCCAACGCAGAACACCCTGGTAGGGCGTCTTGGTCATGCGGACCAGGATTGTGTCGTGCTCGGCGCCGCCTTTCAGCAGGTAATACGAAAGCACAGGCGAAAGCGTCAGCGACAACAAAAGCGAAATGCCCAGGGCGACGGCAATGGTATATGCCAGCGGAGCGAACATCTTTCCTTCCATCCCTTCCAAAGTCATCAAAGGCAGGAAGACCAGGATGATGATGCAGATGCCGAACACTACCGGCGTGCCAACTTCAATGACCGCCTTGCGAACCACTGTCAGCCGGTCCGCTCCACGCGTGTGGCCAAGCTGGGCGAAGACGTTTTCCACGACCACCACGGAGCCGTCCACCATGAGGCCGATGGCGATCGCCAGCCCGCCCAGGGACATCAGGTTCGCCGAGAGGCCGTAGTGATTCATCACCAGAAACGTCAGCGCGGGAGTCACGATCAACGTCGTGATGACGATCAGGCTGGAACGGAGGTCGCCGAGGTAAAGAAACAGGACGACAACGACTAGGACAATCCCTTCGAGCAGCACACGGCTGACGGTGGCCAGAGCAGCATCGACCAACTCCGAGCGGTCATAATACGGGACGACCTTGAGGCCGCCTGGAAGCATGCCCTTCGTGTTGATGTCCTGCACCCTCGCCTTGATCGATTCCACGATCTGCTTGGCGTTCCCGCTGGCGATCATCATCATGATGCCGCCCACGGACTCCGTGTAGCCGCCCTTGATCATCGCGCCGTAGCGGACTTCCTCGCCGATCTTCACCTCCGCCACGTCGCGGATCGTGACCGGAGTCGTGCGCTCCTCTTTCAGCACGATGCTGCGGATGTCTTCCAGATTGCGGATCAGCCCCAAGCCGCGAACGAGGTAAATCTCAGGACCGTGCGGAAGAATCCCGCCGCTCGAGTTGGCGTTGTTTCGCGCCAGCGCCTCGCCGACGTCGTGGATGGTTACGCCGTAGTAACGCAGCTTGATGGGATCGACCACTACCTGGTACTGCTTGACGTAGCCGCCGGTGGAATTGATCTCCGCCACGCCGGGAATGGAGCGAAGGAGCGGGCGGGCCACCCAGTCCTGAATGATGCGCCGCTCGACAAGCTCTTCCTTGGTAAGCGGGCGCTCGCCGTCGTCCCGGTGCTCAATGGTGTACTGGTAGATCTCGCTCAGCGCCGTGGCGACGGGCCCGAGGACCGGCATGATGCCCGCGGGCAGGCGGCTGCGGACCTCGTCGAGGCGTTCGGAGACGAGTTGCCGGGCGAAGTAGACCGGAGTCTCGTCGGTGAACACCAGGGTCACGATCGAGAGCCCTGGTTCGTTCTGCGAACGAAGCTCGGTCAGGCCGGGCAGCCCTGTCATGCCAATTTCTACCGGGATGGTGACGATGCGCTCCACCTCGTCGGGAGAACGGCCCGGAACTTCCGTCGCCACCTGCACCTGAACGTTGGTGACGTCGGGGAAGGCATCTACGGAAAGCCGTTGCGTGGCGTTGATGCCGAATGCAACCGCGATCAGCGCCAGCACCACGACTACAATGCGTTGCTGGAGAGAACTGTTGACGATGAACTCGAGCACGGCCTAGGAACCCTGGCCGCCCCGGACAGCCCGGCGGCGGCGCTCGTTGTTGAGGTGGAATGCTCCTTCCACCACGATCTTGTCCGAGGGCTCGACACCTTCGATCAGGAGGCGGCGGCCGCCCACTTCGGCGCCCAGCTTCACCGGACGAAGCAAAAACGTACTCGGCCCGCGTTCCACGAACAGGCACTCGTCATTGCCTTCCCGCACGACGGCCGAGACCGGCACCACACGATGGGGCTGTGGGTGCTCCTTCAACACCATGGTTGCCAGCATGGCGGGCTTGTAACGGCGCGCCGGATTGGGAAGATCGATGCGGGCCATCACGGTACGAGTTTGCGGATTCACGGTCGAGTTAACGAAGGCCAGCTTGCCGTGAATCGTGTGGCCCGGAAGCGCCGCGACCTCCGCCTCTACTACCTGCCCCACCGAGAGGTGACCGGCGTTTTGTTCGGGTACGTCGGCGACCATCCAAACCTGGGACAAGTCGGCCAGCTCGAACATCGTGTCCGCGGGCTGCACTACCTGCCCGATGGTGACCTTGCGCTCCATCACCGTGCCATCCATGCTGGCCAGAACGCGGGACACCGAGTTCATGGTGCGGGTCCGGCGCAACTCCTCCACCGCTTCCGGAGACATTCCCAACAGCAACAACTGGTCCCGCGAGGCATCGAGTTCGACAGTGGCTTCGACGAATTCGGCCTCGCGCCGCTGCAACTCCGCCGCGCCGATCACGTCCGCCTTCAATAGCACCTGCGCGCGATCGACGGCTCGCTGGGTGACCTGCTTCTGCGAAAGCGCCTTCAGGAATCCGAGTTGTGCGTCGGACAGGCCGGTGCTGTGCAGGAGCGCGAGCAGTTGGCCGCGCCTCACTTCGTCGCCCTCCCTCACGCTGAGCGAAGAGATGCGGCCCATCACGGGGGAACTGACGCGCGTGATCCGCGTCTCGTCCACGGCGACTCGGGCGGCAACCGTGAAGCTAGTCCCCACTTCCGTGGTTTGCACCGCCGCGATTCGGATGCGGGCAAGCAGCTTCGGTTCGGCTTTGATCTCCAACGGATCGCTCTCGACGGCCGCTTCCGGCGCCTCCTCGAGAACGGGCGTGGACATGCTCGTGCAGGCGGTCAGTATCATCCACGCGATTCCAGCGGCACCCCACAAAGTCCGGTTCATGGTGTTCCCTTGATCAGGTTGGTGGCCCGCAACTCGTCCAGGTCGATGAGAGCGGCTTGCCGGTCGTATTGGGCATTCATCAAGTCCAGGCGAACCGTGCGCAGAATGCGTTGGGCGTCCAGGACCTCGAGAATGCCGCGCTCGCCCAGACGGTAGGCGGTCTCGGCGGCGCGGAGCCCTTCTTCGGCCTCTCGCAGCAGACCCTGTTGAAATGCCGCCAGTTGCGAGGTGGCCACCTCATAGCGCTCGTAGGCGCCGGTCAGCGCGGCCAGCAACTGGAGTTCGTTGCTCTCGGCAATCGCCTTCGCCTGCCGCGTCAGGGCGACGGCTTCGGCGATGGGGCCTTCCCGGCGGTTCCAGAATGGAAGAGGCAGGTTGATTCCCGCACGGTACGTGGGAGTGTCCGGAGGGCGGTCCATCTCTACGATCAGGGACGGCTGCGGCCGGCGCAACGCTGTTTCGTAAGCCAGCCGAGCGTCGGCCCGCCGCACTTCCGACCGCGCCAGTTGCAGTTGAGGATGACGCTCGATCACGGTACGTCGAAGTTCGTCCAGCGGAGGCAGCGGCTGCGGCGGGTCGAGCCCGCCTTCAGGGCTGATATCGGCGTCGAATCGCGCCCCAATCGCCGCACGCAGTTGAGCGACAGCCGCGACATACTGCAGCCGGGCGGCGTTAGCGGCGGTGCGCGCCGAGGCGACTTCGGCATCCGCGCGATATAACTCCAACCGCCCCGCTTCGCCCACATCCACGCGAACCTGGATCCTTTTCCGGAATTCCTCCACCAGACGGAGGTTCTCGGTCAGGATGGCGAATTCATTGCGCTTCCGCAGGGCCTGATAGAATGCGCGGCGAACTCCCGAGAGCACCGACAATCGAGTTCCTGAAAGCGCGAACTCGCTACTTTCCTGGCCGCGCTCGGCCAACTGCTGGCGTGTTGGACGGAGGGGGCCCAACTCCAGCGGCTGGCTGAACGTGAACGATGTCACGAACCCGCGTACGTTGCCGGGCACGCGATAGTCTTGACCGCCCACGCGCGTTCCAACTTCAGGATTCGGATAGGCGTTCGCCGTGACGACTCCCGCGCGCGCGGCCTCCACCTGGGCGGCGCCGGCGCGCAACTGAGGATGGTTCTGGACCGCCAAGTCGAGCGCCTGACCCAGAGTCAGGGGCGCCGCCGGCGAATCCGGAGCGCAGGAAAACGCAAAGGCAAGTACGAGGGATTGACGGATCCTGCTGAAGACAGATGGACTCATCACGGTTTTGGGGCCGAGGTACGGTGATGACGTTTGGAGCTTCCATGGTAACGCGGATTCGGCCTGTGGAACAAATGCGGCGCGTCTCATCCGGATCGCGAGACTCACGGTACAGCGGGAGAATCCGGGGACACTCGCGACAGGCAACTTCCATTTCACTCCGGATCCCTCCCCGAACCGCGCAGCGGCTCGGGATGGGATAGACTAGCGGGCCGACGGCATGATGACGACACGACGCGCTTTTCTTTCCACCCTGGCCTTGCCCGCGGTGATTCCCGCCCAATCCGCCGTGCGGCACACTACCGTGTTCCGGGACCACAATCGGTATGTTCTGGGGCCCTCGGTGCGCGTGAACCGCGACGGCGAGTGGCTGGTGGCGTTCAACCTGGGCGTCATGCGCGAGCCTGGGAAATACTCGCCCCGCAACTACATGCATCCTCCGCACGACCCGGAATACCGCAACGTCATCACCCGCTCGCGCGATCGCGGAGAAGCCTGGGACGCGCCCCGTGTCTTCCCCGGTTACGAGTGGAGCGGCGTGGAGAATCCGGGCCTCACTCTGCTCGCGAACGGCGACCTGCTGGCCAGCGTTTATCAGCGCAGGTTCTATCCCCTCGAAGCCGGCCTGAAGAGAGCCGACCTGCTGGGGGTGGTGCGAAAGGATCCGTATCCGTGGATCGTCGCGCACGGGGGAACGTATGTGCATCGGTCTCGCGATGGCGGCCGGACGTGGGGCGAGTCGGTAGAGGTCTCGACCAGGCCCTACATCAGCGGCTACAGCCCGCGAGGTCCCGTCGAACTGGCTCAGGGAAAAGTGCTGCTCCCGCTGGCCGCCGCCGACCCGTTCTACCTGCACTATTTTCGCGAGCGAAAACTCGAAGGGCCGCCGATGGGCAACGAGTTCGACTCGTCCGGCCGGATCAAACCCGGCCGCAGCGCGGCGTTCGTCTCGATTTCCCGCGATGGGGGGCGAACGTGGAAGGAGACTCGTGAGATTGCCCGCGACCCGGACGTCGATTTTTACGAGACGGCCATGGTGCGCCTGGCGAGCGGACGCCTGGTTGCGCACCTGCGCACTACGTCCGGCGGCGGCTTCCATCTCTATCAGGTCACTTCCGACGATGGAGGCGAGACCTGGTCGAAGCCGTGGAAGACTCCGATCTGGGGCTTCCCGGCCGACCTCATCCAACTGCGCGACGGCCGCCTGTTGACGGTGTACGGCCATCGCCGCCAGCCCTTCGGAATCCGCGCCTGCCTCAGCCGCGATGAAGGCCGCACCTGGGACATTGACCGCGAAATCATCCTTCGCGACGACCTGCACAGTTCAAACCTCGGCTATCCGACGGCGATCGCGCTGGACGACGGCAGCGTGTTTACCGTTTACTGGGGCGAAGACGCCGAGTTCGTGACCACCATCCAGGCGACCTATTTCCGTCCCTGACCCGCCGCGCGACCCCGCCTCTTCGAGAAACCAGGCATGGGGCTTACCCTTGCAAATCGGCAGGTGTATACTTCAGCCGGATCAATAGGGGTCATGCGGGCGAATCGTCCGGCCCTCGGGTGATTGCCCTGTGGCTCAAAGGGAAACGAAATGAGGGTCTTTATCAGGGTAGTTCTCGCCCTCGTCCTGTTCTTTACATCTTCCGCGATTCTGAGTGCCCAAACCGGAAACGCGAGCGTCAGCGGACAGGTCAAGGACCAATCCGGAGCTATCATGCCCGGAACTTCCATCTCGATCAGAAACGTCGCCACCAATGTCGCGACTTCGACCCAGACCAATACTGAGGGACGGTTCACCGTCCCGAACCTGATTCCCGGCACCTATACGGTGACGGCTTCGTTTCAAGGATTCAAGGACCTGGAGCGCGGCAACGTCGTACTGCAGGTAGGCGACCGCATCGGCCTCGAACTCGTCATGGAAATCGGCAATGCGGCCGAACGAGTCACCGTCAGCGGCGAGGTTCCGTTGCTGCGCACGGAAGATGCGCAAATGGGCCTCGTCATCGACAACAAGCGGATGCAGGAACTGCCGCAATACGATCGCAACGCGTTGGCATTTGCGACGTTGACGCCAAATGTGACGGGCAGCATCGGCGATCTGAGGATCAATGGCGGCCGCACCGGCCAGACCGAGTACTTTCTGGACGGCGTGCCGCTGACCACCGGCTACGACCATTCGGTTCCGGCATCCTACCCGTCGCGGGAAGCCATTGGAGAGTTCAAGGTCATCACCAACGGGCTGTCGGCGGAATTCGGACGCCTGTCCGGAGGCGCGCTGGTGCTGGTGACCAAGTCGGGCACCAACGAGTTTCACGGCTCGGGGTACGAGTTCTTCCGCAATGACAAGATGAACTCGAACGATTGGAATTCCAATCGCTTCAGCCGCAAGAAGGGTGTTTTCCACGACAACGTTTTCGGGGCCACGTTTGGCGGGCCTGTCACCATCCCAAAGCTGTACCGGGGCAAAGACAAGACATTCTTCTTCTTTAACTACGAAGGCACCCGCCGCAACACCGGCAGCAACGCTGCGCTGGCGAGTGTTCCGTCGTTACTCGAGCGCCAGGGGGACTTCTCGCAAAGCCTGGTCGACGCGGGTGTAAAGGTGCAGATCTTCGATCCGCTCACCGGCAAGCTGGAAGGCAATCGCGTGAAGCGCGACCCGTTCCCGGGCAACCAGATTCCCCAGACTCGCATCGATCCGATGGCGAAAATCTACCTGGGCTATTACCCTCAGCCGAACCGCGCGGCAATGCCGAACTCGAGTCACGACCAGAACTTCGTCGGCTCGACCACTAACCCTTACAGCAATGACCGCTGGACAGGGCGCATCGACCAGAACTGGAACCCGACGCACGTGACTCATATCACCGTGACGCGTTACGACGACAAGTCGGCCAGTCCCCGCTGGTTGAGCCAATTGCAGACCGTCGGCGTGACCTACTCGACCGCCCACACGATTGCGGCGGAACATACCTACCTTTTGACGCCAACGTCGATTCTGAGCCTGCGCGCAGGCGCCATGCGCCGTGTTTACTCTCGGGAACGCAAGTGGATGTGGACGCGAGCAGTTGGCCGTATCAGAACCTGGTGCTAAACCTGCTTGGCACCACACAGAATCGCGTCCCGACCCTGGGCACGGGCGACACCATCAATACCCTCGGCGGCGGATCCACCAACAACGTCTTCGATACGACCTACAACAGCAACGTGTCCTTCCAAAAGATCTGGGGCAAGCACACGTTCAAGGCCGGCGTCGAGCACCGGCGTTACTACTCGAACCTGAACACCGGCGGCAGCGTCGACATCACCACCGATCGCCGCATGACCACGCAGTATTACGACAACGTCGCGGGAACCGGCATGGGCTTCGCGAGTTGGCTGCTGGGTAAGGCCAACTGGGGCCAGGGAACACAGTTGTCCGGACCGGCTTCTTTGCAGACCTATTGGGGCGCCTACCTTCAGGACGACTTCAAGATCACTTCGAAGCTGACGCTCAACGCAGGCGTCCGCTGGGATTTCGAACCGCCTCGCACCGAACGCTTCGACCGGCAGATCGCCTGGGACGAAAACTACAAGTGGGACTGGACACCCAATCCCGGCTGGAGTTGGGCCAACGTTCAAAAGCAGGCGGGCATCTCGTTCGCCGAACCGCTCTGGATGAAGAATGGTATCTACGGCCGCGCCGCAAGGCTCGGGACCAAGGAATACCCAATGCGGACGTTCCAGGAAGAGTACCCGTATCATTTCGGTCCGCGCATCGGGCTCGCCTACCAGTTCATGCCCAGAACCGTATTTCGCATTGGTTATGGCCTGAACTGGATGACCATGACCGGGGACACTTACCTCAACAGCGCTGCCCTGAACATCGGCTACGGCGATCAGGCGCGTCTGATGCAGGACGGAACTTCGGATCTGGGCCTGACGTATCCCCTCACCTTCACCGTCCCCATGCCGGGCGGCACCGGCTACGTGCCGTACACGACGGATGTGACCGCACTCAACAAGAGCGTGTTGGGCAACTGGTTCGTGGTTCCTGCCTACAAGCAGTACCCGGGCTACGAGCACGTGGTGACGGCCAGTTTCCAGCGTGAGTTCGGCTCCGGGCAAAACGTGTGGGTGGCGGAAGCGGCGTACAACGGCAACTTCGGCCGCGACCTTCCGTTCGACCTCTTCCTGCAGAGCGTCCCGGATGCCTATCACGTGCTGGGCGTCCCGCTCGGCAATGCGCTGAACACGAACGTCGACAATCCGTTCTACGGCCAGTTGGGGGAAGCGACCACGATGGGCGGCAAGCAAATCCCGCTGGGCCGCGTGCTGCAGACGTACCCTCTGCTGCGCGAGATCGACTACTACAATCAGCCGCGTGCGTGGTCCAACTACCACTCGGCGTATCTGCAGATCCAGCGCCGGTTCTCGCAGGGACTCAGCGTGCTGGGGCACTACACCTTCTCCAAGGCGCTCCAGACCGGAGGCGGCATGGGGGCCAACCGGGCCGGCATGCACTTCGCCGGCGCCGGCGGCACGGGCGACAGCCAAGGCTATCCTCAGGCCGAACTGCCTCTGGACGACGTGTATGGCATCGCGCCGTTCGACATAACGCATCGAGGTCTGATCAATTACCTCTGGGAGCTTCCGTTCGGAAAAGGACGCCGGTTCCTGAACGCTACCGACAACATGGGCGCCAAGTTAGTGAATGGCGTTCTGGGCGGATGGAACGTTGCCGGCACGACCACGCTCCGAGGAGGCTCACCGTTCGCGGTGGTTTGCGGTGGCAGTTACTGCCGGAACTGGATCTCGATCGGCCAGGGCCGGCACACGCGGCCGCGTTTCGCGGATCAACGGGTGCCGTACGCGAGCGACATCGACGGCCACCAGGCGCTGGAAGGATCGGCGAACCTGACGCCTTACCTGCTTTCGTCCGGCTTCCGTTACGTCAAGGACATGGAGATCGGGGATGTGGGATCCACCTTGCAGGGAGTGCGTGGGCCGGGCTTCAGCCAGTGGGACTTCGCGGTTTCGAAGAACTTCGGGCTGGGCAAGGAAGGGCGCTACCTGCAGATCCGGGGCGAGTTCGAGAACCTGTTCAACCACATGAACCCGGCCAATCCCGATCCTGTCATCTCGAACCGGACATTTGGCCTGATTACGGCTCAATCGGGCAACCCGCGGCGCGTGTTGATCGCGGGCAAGATCTACTTCTAGATTCCTCTTCGGGGCGGCGTCCTCCGTCGACGCCGCCCCATGTTTTGCTCTCCCCATGTCCGCTTCCCAGGCAACGTTCGCACCTTTGTGCGCGATAAGAGAGCGGGAGGTACGTCACCTGGTGAGAATTGGATCGTATTCGAGGTCTGCAGCTGTTGATCGTTTGCCAACCCCAGTGGGGGCCCTGGACCGCGCGTTCGCGGCCCGGTCTGGTGCCCGGGCGGAAGACAAGCGAAAGGATTTGCAGAAGGAGATAAGTCAAAAGGAAGACGAGCTCAAGAACCTCCAGCAGGAACTTCTGGAAGCCGCGGATAGCAACTTCTTTCGGCAGTTGGGCAATTGGCTCTTCGGCAGTTCCGGCCAATCCGATTCTGGAACGTCGCCCACCTTCGAGGCGCGCTCCGCCCGCAAACCGTGATTCCTCACAGGATTCGCGCGCGGTACGATGAGCAAGCTGTTCTCACCCGCTGCCGCGGGCCAGAGAAGGAATCGATGGCAAGAATTTCCGTCAGAATCACACCCCGGTCGAACAGGGCTGAGATTGCGGGTCAACGCGAAGGAACCTACCTGCTCAAGGTCACCTCTCCGCCGGTGGAAGGCCAGGCTAACGACGCATGCGTGCGCCTTCTCGCCGACGCTCTCGACGTGGCTCCCTCGTCGATCCGGATCGTGACCGGAAGATCCAGCCGGTCGAAGGTGATTGAGGTGGAGGGCCTCGAAAGGGAAGAAATCGAACGCAGGTTGTCCGGGTCGCGATAGCGGACAGATCAAGGAACCCCGCCGGCAAGAAACCGGTCCAGTTCCCCCCGCGAGGGGATGGCCGACCGGCCATCCAGCGCACGGCACGACAAGGCTGCCGCCGCGTTGGCGAAGCGCAACGATTCCGCCAGTTCCTTTTCCAGCATTGCCGCCAGAAGGGCGCCGTGGAAGACATCTCCCGCGCCGAGCGTGCTCACCATGGGTTCCACGGCGACAGCCCCGGCCTCGTAGATTCGAATGTGTGGGGAGGCGGCGGAGTCGCGAATCGCCGCCACGCTCCCACGGGCCCCACGAGTGACGGCGACGGTGGACGGGCCACAGTCCAGGGCCCGCTGGAGAGGAAGGGTCAACGGCTCGCCGCCAAACTCGCGGCGAAGGGCCGCCTCGTTGGGAGCGTACAGCGTGACGGCCGACAGGTCCAATTCGGGAATGGGGTTACCGCCATCGAGAGAGACCTCCGTCTGGACGCCAGCCTTCCGCAGAGCCGCCAACACCGGGTACCCGGCTTGATCGAGGTGAATCCAGGCGGCGCCGGCACAGGCTTCGAGCGCCTCGGCAGTCAACTCCGGCGGGCCGCAGGAGCCTGGGAACGTCACGATCGACCGCTGTGCAGTCGGGCGATGGACCACGATCACGCTGGAAGGGGAGCGCGCGCCGGCGATGCGGCCAATGAGCGAGGTCTCCACTCCTTCGCAGGTGAGATCGTTGGCGATGCGGAGGCCGAGTTCATCCTCGCCGACGTTGCCGATGAAACTCACCGGAACGCCGAGGCGCGCGAGCGTGACCGCCGCCGTCGCGGCGGGTCCACCTCCGGCCTCGACGAGATCGTCAGCGAGGACTCGCCCATCCGGACCCGGCAGTTCGCGGGCCGCCGCGATATAGTCCCGAGTCGCCACGCCGATACAGACGACCCTTGAGCGATGCGGCGGGCGTGTCATATGATGAGGCTTCTCGTAAAGAACTCGGTTCTTTCCCAAGGTACTCCGAGATGAAGGCGATTCGCTTCCACGGCCCCGGCGATCTGCGGTTGGAGGAGATGCCGATGCCCGTACCTGGTCCCCTCGATATTCGAGTTCGACCGGTGGCTGTGGGCATCTGCGGTACCGATACCCACATACTGCGGGGCGAGTTTCCCGCCGCTCGTCCGGTAGTCCTCGGCCACGAGATTGCCGGCGTCGTCGAGGCGGCCGGATCGTCGGTGAAGGGCGTCCACGAGGGCGATCTGGTGACGATCGAACCTCACGTCTACTGCACCGAGTGCCGATATTGCCGTCTGGGCATGGAGCACCTTTGCCTGGAAAAACGGGCGTTCGGCGTGCACTTGAACGGAGGGTTGGAGGAGGCGGTGGTGGTGCCGGCGCGCACGGCATACCGTTTACCGGCAGGCATTGACGCGCGGATCGGCTGTATGGCCGAACCGCTGGCATGTTGCGTTCACGGGATGGACCGCCTGTCGCCGCGCTCGGGGGCGCCGCTGCTGATCCTGGGCGCAGGGCCGGCCGGCCTCATTCTGACGAGGCTGGCAATGCTTGCGGGCGCGTCACCCATTGTGGTGAGCGAGCCGAATCCCCAACGGCGCGTAGCGGCCATCGAATTCGGCGCGGATCATGCCATCGATCCAAACTCGGAGCACTCTCGCGAGCAACTGCGGGATCTGACCGGGGGCCATGGGTTCGATGCCGTGATTGAAGCGGTGGGCTCGCCGGCGACCTTCGAATTGGCGATTGAATTGGCCGCCCGCGCGGGGAAGATCCTGGTGTTCGGCGTCGCTCCGATGGAGGCAACAGCGCGTGTCAGACCGTTCGACGTGTTCGTGCGCGAGATCACGATTATCGGCTCGGTGATCAACCCGTATACGCACGAACGCGCCGTCCATCTGCTGCCCAGGATGGGCTTGGAGAAACTGGCGGTGACGGCATATCCGATCGACCGGTTCCGCGAGGCGTTCGACGCGCAGGCATCCGTGTCGAGCGCAACGAAGATCCAGATCCGGCCGCAGGAGTGAGCGCCTCCTGATCGAAGCCGCGCGCGTGAGCAAGAGGTGGACGTGGTGAAACGCCGGCCGCGGCCCTGATGGTCGCTTCAGCCCGGCGGCACACGGTAGCGGCGGATCACGTTCTCGTTCAACGTGAACCCGAGTCCAGGCCGCTTCGGCGCCTCCAGCCAACCCTCCCGATCGACGACCGGGGGCGGATCCAGAAGATCCGAAACCAGCGGAGACGCGGGATAGGCCAGCGGGAACTCGATGTAGGGCATGTTTGGAACGACGGCGGCAATATGAATCGCAGCGGCCACCCCGACCATCTGGTTCCACGAGTGCGTGATGCAGGGCAGTCCTCGCTGATAGGCCAGCTCCGCGATGCGCACGATCTCCGAGATCCCGCCCGATCTCACCGTGCTCGGCTGCACGATATCGACTCCTCCGCGCTCCATCAAATCGATGTAGTCGAAGCGGCTGGTGAAGCCCCAGTCTCCCGCGGCAATCCGGATATCGACGCTTTCGGCGAGACGCCGGTAGGCCGCCAGATTATCCGCTGGAAAGGGCGCTTCCAGGAAGTAAATCCGGTACGGTTCAATGGCCTTGCATGTCTCGACAGCGCGCCCGACGTCGTTCCAGACGTTCTGCACGTCGATCATCAGGTCGACATCGTCGCCGATGGTTTCCCGCACCAGGCGGATCAGCCGGGCGTCGTTCTTCACGCTCACGTGCGCGAAGCCGTTCGGCATCTCCTCGAACTTGACGCCGCGGAAGCCCGCGCGCGCGGCGGCTCCGAACCGGGCCCGGATCTCCTCGTCCGTGTCCCCGGGTTTATAGACCGTCGCGTAGGGCCGGACTCTTTCCTTGATCTGCGCCGTTGCCTTCACGGTGGCGAACGACCGCCAGATCAACTCCGACACAGGCTTGTTCACGATCTTTCCGGCGATGTCCCAGAGGGCGGTCTCCACCGCTCCGATCGCGGCGATGGTGACCCCTCGCCGGCCCCACAAGCCAGTACCGTTGTACATCTTTTGCCACAGGCGCTCGACCTGCATTGGGTCTTCCCCGTTCAGCAGATCCGCCAGGCCTCCGCGCGTCCGGATGACCGCGTCGATCACGAGCGACGGGCTTTCGGCTTGTCCAATCCCCTCGACGTCGTCGCTGGTTCGGACCCGGACCACCGTCATTCCGTACTTTCCCGGGTCCTGGAGGGCGATGGTCTCGACTTCGGCAATACGGCTCCCGGCAGCTTTCACTACCGCCAACGGGCTCAGGCAGCCGGCCACGGAGCGCAGGAACGCACGGCGCCCCGGCCGCTTCCGCTCTGCACTCCGTCGTGGCGTCATGGGAATCTCCTCCTCGGGTTCGGTGAAACCTATCCGATTCTAGACCGGCCCGGCCACTCCCGCGAGCCTGGTCACCTGTGTGCGCCGAGCGATTGGATCGAGAACGAGGTTGCGATCAGCGGATCATCCTCCTTGACGAGCGGTTCCGGATTGGCCCACGAACCGTCGCCGCGCTGGAGGTGCGAGAGCGGTGACTCGACCCCCAAGGGCGCAACCGCGGCGGCGTGATAGTAGCGCAGGCCCTCGTTCCAGGGTTCGGCCGGATCAAATCCGGGGACACCGGTTGGGCTCTGGTTCGCACTCAACCAGTGAAGGGCGTTCTTCGCGCGGAGATCCGCCTCGGGCGATCGAATCGCCCGCAGGGCGAGGATGCCATCGGCGGTCGCGGTGCCGTAGCTGCGAAACCCGCTCTGCGTGCGGCCCGCCTTGTTTGCATCCGAAACGACGGTGGAGAAGAAGAACCCGCCGTCCGGGTTCTGCAACCGCGACAGGAAGATGCTCGCTTTCTGAAAAACCGGGTCCCGCGGCGGCGTGCCGGCGGCGGCGAAGGCCTCCAGGACCCGGCGCGTCATCGAGATGTCGAGATGCCCGGCGTAGGGCGCATAGCGGCGCTCGCCGCCGACGCCCCACGCGCCGTAAGCGGGATCCGCTGGCTGCCAGCCGTTGGCTTCCGCATATTGCTGGAGCCGCAGGTAGGAAAGCATCTGGTGAGTCCATTCCTGCCAGCCCTCGGGTTTGGCGCGAACCGCTACTTGCACGGCGAGGGCAGTTGCGTAGTTCGGATAGTCGGCCGCGATGCGATCGGCCAGGCCGACGGCCCCGTCGACGCTGGTGTGACGGCGAAGAAACTCGGCCGCGCGGCGGAGCACCGGACTCGGGACGGCTTCCCCCGAATCGAGGAGAGCGTTGATCACCAGGCCGGTCAACGACTGGCCCGAGGACATCAGACCGTAGCGGCGGCTGTGCCACCCGCCGTCCTCGGACTGCTGGCGCAGCAGGTAGCCGGCGCCGCGGCGGAGCGGGGCTGTGCGGAAGGTCGCGCAGCCCGCCATACCGGTGAGGGAAAGAAGAAACACCCGTCGTTCCATGATTGATTCTCCAGGTAGCGCCGGGCGACGGTTGTGGGCCGCCCGGCGCTGCGGCCACCTGTGTAACCGAGGACCACCAGCGGTGCTGGCCGGGTGTTCGAGTTCGCCGGCAAGCTGAGACCCTGATGAGAACCCCTCGGGGCGCGCTGAAGCGCGCCGCGGCCTGAATGGCCGCCCCACCCAGGCAGCCCTCTATGATTGAGGCACCGGCGCGCGATCGGCGTTCAGGGTGAGGATCGCCGCTCCCGTGACCGCGACCCGGCCCGTGATGCAGTGATGCCCGGCCCAGGTTCCGTCCTGATTCTGCAATCGCACGAGCTTTGACTGGATCTGGCCATTCCACTTCTCCCATTCCGGCCCACCGGCGCGCCGAAGGCTCTCGCTGATGTTGAGATACGAGAAGAACTCCTCGCCTCCCATCGAGCCGAAGCCATTCACGAATCGCTCGTCGGCCAGTGCGGAGGAAATCGCGCGGATCTCCTTGGCGTTGGCCTTGCGGTCTTTGTCGGTGCGGCTGAGTTGTTCGAGTTCCTGCGCGCGCTGGTAGAGCGGGACGCCGGCCGCGGCCGGAGCCGCGCTCGCGATGCCGCCAACCACCCCACCCCGCACGCCGCCAGGGACGCCGCCCACCACGCCACCGGAGGCCGCGACCCTTGCGTTCTCGCGCGTGTAATTCTGCACCTTGGCCATTACCTTTTCCTCCACCTTGACGCCCTTGCGGCGCGCCGTGTCGAGGCTCTGCGAAGCGATGGACGTGCCGACGATCGGCGCCCAGCCCCCGGAAACGTTCCAGCTTCCGTCCTGAAGCTGATTCATTTCAATCTTGCGAACGCATTTTTCCAGACCCTTACGGACGCGGGCGTTCACGTCCGCCGAGCCCATGGTCCCGTCGACCTCCGACAAGAGGCGGGAGGTGAGAAACGTGTCGATGAAGGGTCCCAGCTTCCTCTGGATTTGCGTGCCCTGTACGGCGGTGACGGCCAACCCTTCGGCGGGGCTGGCTTCCACGCTTCGAAGGATGAACTCGATGCCCCGGCGGATGTGGGTTTGGTGGGGTCCCGACGTGGGTTTGCTGCCGGCGCGGAGAAGCGCCGAGACGGCGACGGCCGTGTTGGCGACGTCGTTGGCCTGAGATTCGAGGCGTTCGCCCTGGCGGGCGAAGACGCGCGCGCCGCCGTCCTGGCCCCATCCGCCGTCGCTGCCCTGGACGGAGGCCAGCCATGCCGCACCGCGCGCCACGGCGGCCGCGGACTGATTGTCGTTCGGGGCCGGTTGACGCGCCGGTCCCGCCTGAAGCCACCCGATCGCGCCCGCACCGAGCGCGCACACACTGAGAACCCATCGTTTCATTGGAAAGCCTCCTTGTTCGCCCGGCGCGCCCCGGTTAGAGGCATAGACGCCCCTGTTCCGGAAAAAGTGCCCAGCGCCGTTCCTGGTCGAAATGCCTGCAGCCGCCGGGTCCTTTCACAAAAACTTGCCTGATACACTTGAGGCGCATATGGCCATTGATTCTTCTTCGCTAGTCGACAGCGGCGATTCGTCGATCTATGCAGTTCGCTCGAAAGTCCCCGGTCCGCAGGGAGCGGTTCCCATCACGGCGGACATGTTGCTGCATCGCCCCTCGGGCGATCTGTTCGGCTGGAGCCAGAACGCGGGAATGGGCTGGGACCCGCGCAAGCTGGGCGGCAAGGAAATCCTGATTCTGAGCACGCACGGAGGGGTTCGCGCCGAGGATGGAACTCCTATTGCTCTCGGCTATCACACCGGGCACTGGGAGGTCGGCCTGCTGATGAAGGCCGCGGCTGAGGAACTGGCGGCCCACGGAGCGGTTCCGTTCGGCGCCTATTGCACGGACCCGTGCGACGGCCGGACCCAGGGCACGACCGGCATGTACGACAGCCTGCCCTACCGCAATGACGCGGCGATCGTGTTTCGCCGGCTGATCCGATCGCTTCCCACGCGCAGCGGCGTGGTCGGCGTCGCGACCTGCGATAAAGGCCTGCCGGCGATGATGCTGGCCCTGGCCGCGCAACACACGCTGGCGACCATCCTGGTTCCAGGAGGGGTCACTTTGCTGGCGGAGGAAGGCGAAGACGCCGGCCGAGTGCAGAGCGTCGGGGCGCGCTTCGCCCACAATCAGATCACGCTGGAGGATGCGGCGGAGGCCCTGTGCCGTGCCTGTGCCTCCCCCGGAGGAGGCTGCCAGTTTCTGGGCACGGCCGCGACGTCGCAAGTGGTCGCCGAGGCGCTGGGCTTCACGCTTCCCCACTCGGCGTTGGCGCCGTCAGGACATCCCATCTGGCTGGACATGGCGCGGCGTTCGGCGCGCGCCGTTCTGCACCTGGAAGAACGAGGGATCACGACGAAGGACATCCTGACACCCGAAGCCTTCCACAACGCCATGATCACCCACGCGGCATTCGGCGGTTCGACCAACCTGATTCTGCATCTGCCGGCGGTTGCCTTTGCGGCGAAGGTGCAGCGGCCGACCGTGGACGACTGGATCCGGATTAATCGCCAGGTCCCGCGCCTGGTGGACTGCCTGCCGAACGGGCCGAAGGGCCACCCGACCGTTCAGGTCTTCCTGGCAGGCAGCGTTCCGGAAGTGATGCTCCACCTGCGCCGGGCCGGACTGATCGAGACGGGAGTGTTGACCGCGTCCGGCCAGACGCTCGGCGCGATGCTCGACTGGTGGGAGACGTCCGAGCGGCGGCAGGCGTTGCGCCAGGTGTTGCGCGATCGCGATGGCGTGAATCCGGACGATGTGATCTTCGATCCGTCGTCAGCGACGGCGAAGGGCTTGACCTCCACCGTCACGTTCCCCAAAGGCAACCTCGCTCCGGGTGGGTCGGTGATTAAGAGCACGGCGATCGACCCGTCGGTGGTGGACGCCGATGGAGTGTACCGGAAGGTGGGGCCGGCCCGGGTCTTTCGCCGCGAGATCGACGCCATTGGCGCGATCAAGGGCACGGGGCCGGAACAACTGAAGCCCGGCGATGTGCTCGTGCTCATGTGCCGCGGCCCGATGGGCTCGGGCATGGAAGAGATTTATCAGATCACTTCCGCGCTTCGCCACCTGACGTTCGGCAAGCAGATTACGGTGATTACCGACGCCCGGTTCAGCGGCGTTTCGACGGGCGCCTGCATCGGCCACGTGACGCCCGAAGCGCTGGCCGGAGGGCCGATCGGCAAGGTACGCGAAGGGGATCTGATCCAGGTCGTGATCGACCGCAACCGCTTGGACGGCTCGTTGGACCTGGTGGGAACAGGCGGTCAGGTTCACGGCGTGGAGTGGGGGACGGCGGAACTCGCGTCGCGGCCGCTGAACCCCGACCTGGCCGAGGACTCAGAGTTGCCGGCGGACACGCGGCTGTGGGCCGCCCTCACGAACGCCAGCGGCGGCACGTGGGGAGGGTGTGTGTATGACGCGGAACGGATCATCGAGTTGCTCGCCGCGGGGAGCCGAGGCAATTCACGCTGAGCGTTGTCGAGTAGAATCAGGATTGAGGGAATGCCGGACGCTACCGAACACGACCAGCCACAGCAGATGCCTCGGCATCGGGAATCTGCGTGTAGCTCGAAGCCGGACCCGTCCGCGTTAGCGAGACTGTTGGACGAGTGGATGCACGGCGATGAGACGGAACAGCAGGAGACTTTCGAAGCCCTGCGCCGTTCTCTGGACGAAGATCGACCCGAAGGCTACAAGTTCTTTTCATGAGTCTGATTGTGCTGCTGGACGCGAGTCAACTTGGATTGATCACGCGAAGATCGTTGGGACCTAGGCGCGCAACCTGACGCCCCGTTCGGGAGACGATGGCCCCCCGTTCTCCGGGACGGAAAGACCATCGTCTTCGAATCCAATCACTCCGGCACCTGGGAGATCTGGGGAGTTGACGCAACAGGGAACAGCACGCGTCCCGGTTTTGATGCGGCCGAAAGCTATCTGCGCAGCATGTTCTCCAGGTTTCCGCCCGTCCCCGTGACAAACGGGCCGTAGCCGCCCTCGCGGAACTTCGGATCGAGGAACACGTAGAGATTGTAGGCGCCGTCGCCGGGGGCGATCCTGCCGTCACTATTGAGCACGAACTCTTCCTCGCCCCAGCGCCAGGTCATCGTGCTGCCCCGGACTTCGCCAGCCTTCAACATTCCCAAGTCGGTTCTGGACTGAAGTGTAATGATGAACCGGCCACGTCCTTGCACCAGAACAATCAGCGGCGACCCGAAGATTCTGCCTTTCTCGGTTCCCGGGGCATCCAACGGTTTGCCATTAATGGACAATCGGGGAGATTGCACCTCGAACGACGCGTCTTCCACTGTGAAGTCCTTGGCCTTTCCTTGAGCCGTAATGTGCCTGCCCTGTCCCCCTTGGACTGTGATGTAGTCAACAACCTTCTGACCCGTCTGCGGGTTCACCAGAAGGTCCAGAGCGATCACGTCGCCTCCGCGGTAGATCTGCGGCGCCGGCATGCGGGGAAGCGGCATCGACGCCCAGCCCTTTTGCGGAGGGCAGCTCTCTTCGATCTGCCGCGGCGTCCTGCTCAGCGGAGAGAAGGTGAACCGATACTGATCGCCGCCCAGTGACTCCATGGTGAGGTCATAGCCGAAATAGCGGGTCGTCTGGAAATCGCACATCATTCGATGAACGGCGGCGTCGGTGACGGCGACGCCGCCGGAGATCTTCGGTCTTTCCTGGCGCGGCGGCTCCAGGCGCGTCTCGTACGAGAACGAGACCCCGCGGACGTTGGCGCTGCCGCCCATCAGCACCTGCCCCCAGGCGACTCCGCAGAAGGGCATCAGCAACAAGACACAATTTCGTTTCATCGACTTGTCCTGATCAGTCTCGGCCGAAGTTCTTCGACCGGTTGGAATCCGTTGACGGAAGGACCTCCAGGCTTGGCCAGGGGCCAGACCTGAAGAGCCAGCAACAGTAGAGCAACCGCTACCCCAACGCAGACCGGAGCGGGCACCCGTACCGAACCCGTGACCAACCACAGCACCCACGCCCATTTCCTGGGAGTCCGCGCCGCAGTGAGAATTCGTTGTTCCAGGCCCGCCGGCGCCGGCGGCGCCTGCCATTCGCGCAATCGATCCCGCAATTCGTCATCGTTCAGGGGTGGCATGGGGGTCTCCTTAGCGGCGCCAGCATTCGGCGCAGGTTTTCACGCGCCCGGTGCAACCGGGCCTTTACGGTGCCGACTTCGGCCTCGACGGCCCTGGCCACATCCTGTAGGCTCATCTCGTCGTACTCGGCCAGAATCAAGGTCTCGCGCTGCAGCGGCGGCAGCGACTGCACCGCCTTCGCCACCAGGTCCACCGTTTCCATTCGCTCGACATCCAGGGGTTCGGCGACAAACAACTCCTCGTCGATCGGGTCCCATCGGCTCTCCGTTCGCCAGCGCTTCCGGACGACGTTACGCACCACGCCCATGAGGAATGCCCGGAGCGACCCGCGCCCGGCGTCAAAGCGGGCCTGATCCTGCAACAGGGCCACAAAGCAATCCTGCGTTGCATCCTCGGCCGCCGCCGCCGATCCCGTCATGCGCCAGGCAAATCCATAGACGGCGTCTTTGTGCTCCCGGAAGATCGTTCGGAACTCCACGTCGGTCACCGTCGCTCCTATTCCTGTTTACCGCGAGACCCCTGAAAAGATACGGTGGCTGCTACCATGGCCGCGATGAGACGCCTTGCCCTGGCTGCGTTGACCGTCGCCCTTGGCCTGACCGCTCTCCTGGCCAGTTCCCAATCGCGAAAGCGGCAGGGGCCAGGAGCCCCTCCGGGAGTCTTCGACTACTACGTTCTCAGTTTGTCGTGGTCGCCCCAATACTGCTCGGGCCCAGGGGGCGCGCGCGACGCGATCCAATGCGGCGAAGGCCGCCGCTTCGGATTTGTTGTGCACGGGTTGTGGCCCCAGTTCGAACGCGGCTATCCGGCCGGTTGCGCAGGCCCGCGCACGGTCCCGCCTGCAATCGTCGACCGGATGCTGCCCCTGATGCCGAGCCCGCGCCTGATCCAGCACGAGTGGACGATGCACGGCACGTGCAGCGGCCTGGAACCGGGGGCTTATTTCGATCTGGTCCGCAAGGTTCACGCGAGCGTGCGGATCCCTGAAGAGTACCGAACCCCTCTTCGCCAGATCACCGTGACTCCAGACTCGATCCGGGCGAAGTTCGCCTCGGCCAACCCGGGAATGCCCACGGGCAGCCTTCGCGTCCTGTGCGGAGGCCGCTTCCTGAGCGAGGTGCGCGCCTGTTTGACCAAAGACCTCAGGCTGCGAGCCTGTGGCGCCAGCGTGCGCGACACCTGCCGGTCCCCGGAGATCATCATGCAGCCCGTCCGCTAGGCTTCCGGAGCGTAACTGGTTCCACCAGCAGTGGTTCCAGGCCATCGCGGGATTCCCCCGGGGGCCCGCGCCGCCCCCGCCGGGTCATCCTGATACACTGTCGGCGGTGCGGGGTAACTCTGGACCCTGAGTCATCGTCTTACCAGGGTTATCCAGGAGCCTGTCCTTGAAGCTTTCTGAAATCTGCGTCAAACGCCCGGTCTTCGCCTTCATGCTCATCATGTTCCTGGTGGTGCTGGGCGTGTCGTCGTTCCGGCAGTTGGGCGTGGACCTGTTCCCGCGCACCGATCCGGCGACGGTGTACGTTCGCGTTCGCCTGCCAGGCGCCACCCCGGAAGAAGTGGTGTCTCAAGTCGTTCTTCCGTTGGAGGAAGCGGTCTCCTCGACCAGCGGAATCGAAGAGATGCGCGCCATGGTGAGCGAAGGCATGGCGAACCTGGTCGTGACTTTCGTTCTCGAGCGCGACATCGGCGAGGCCGCGGAGGATGTCCGAGAAAAAGTCGCTGGGGCGATGCAGAGGCTGCCCCCCAACGTCCTGCCCCCCACGGTGGTCAAGGCGGATCCCGATTCTGATCCCATTCTCTCGATTGTCCTCTCCGGCCAGCGCTCCACCCGCGAGTTGACCGAGATTGCCGACAAGCAGATTCGCCGGGCTCTGGAAACCGTGGACGGCGTAGCGGGCGCCGACGTCAACGGCGGCCAAAAGCGCCAGATCAACGTGATGCTCGATCTGGACAAGATGTCGGCCTACCAACTCACTGCTCAGGATGTCGAGCGGGCACTGAAGGCCGAAAACATCGAGCAACCCGGCGGCCGCATGGTCCGGGGTCCGTCGGAAGTGGGCGTGCGCACCATGGGGCGCGTCGAGGAAGTCGCGGATTTCAACGCCATCATCGTCAAAAATGTCGCCGGCGCGCCTATCCGCGTTCGCGATCTGGGCTACGCCGAGGATGGCATGGAAGAGCGCCGTAGCTTTGCCCATTACAACGGCAGGCCCGGCATCAGCATGGAAATCCGGCGCCAGACCGGCACCAATACCGTCCAGGTGGCGGATGCGGTGAAGGCCAGGCTCAAACAGGTGAGGGCCGCCCTGCCACCCGATATCGCCATTGATATCGTCAAGGACCAGTCGATTTACATCAAGAATTCGGTCGCCTCGCTGGAAGAACACCTGGTGCTGGGCAGCCTGCTGGCGTCGCTGATTGTCTTCCTGTTCATCCGCGATTTGCGCTGCGTGCTCATTGCCTTCATCGCGATCCCGACGTCGATCATCTCCACCTTCACGCTCATCCGGCTGTTCGACTTTACTCTGAATTCGATGACGCTGCTGGGGCTGACGCTGGCCGTGGGAATCGTCATCGACGACGCGATCATCGTGCTCGAGAACATCGTCCGGTTTGTGCAGGAGAAGGACTACCCTCCGATCCGCGCGGCCATCGAGGCCACCAACGAGATTGCCCTCGCGGTGGTGGCGACAACTCTCTCGCTGGTCATCATCTTTGTCCCGATCGCCTTCATGACCGGATACGCCCGCCGCTTTGTCAACCAGTTCGGGTGGACGATGGCGATCTCGATCATGGTGTCGATGCTGGTGGCCTTCACCCTCACGCCGACGCTGACCGCCCGGCTGATCAAGCGCAAGAAGCCGGGCAGTGACAAGCCAAAGCATCACGGGCATTCCGATACCTGGCTCGACCGGGGCTATCTCGCCGTCCTCCGGTGGGCGCTGGCCAACCGGTGGGTCGTGATGGCCATCTGCCTGGTCACGTTCCTGTCGACGTTCCCGCTCTACGAACGCATCGGTCGCGACTGGATGCCGCAGGAGGATCAAAACGAGCTTTCCATCTTTCAGGAGTTGCCCGAAGGAAGCTCTCTCGACGCCACCGAGCGCCTGGCCCGCCAGATGTCCGAGCGGTTGAGCAAGATCGACGGCGTGACCGGCGTCCTGAGCCAGACGTTCAACTTCTTCAATCGCGTGAACAGTATCTCGACCACTGTCTTGCTGAAGGACCGAACCGAACGGGGCGACATCGAAGACATGGCGGAAAAGGTTCGTTCCATCGTGCGGGAGTACCCGTACACCCGCCCGCGCATCAATTTCCCCAACGTTTTGGGCGGCCGCGATTCGTATTCGCCGATCCGCGGCATGTTGCTGGGACCGGACCTGCGCGTGCTCGCCGACCTTGCGAAGAAGTGCAACTACACCCTGGCCAATGTTCCCTCGATCACGGACGTCAGGGTCGCCCTGAACCTCAGCAACCCGGAGGTCCAGGTACAGATCGACCGTTCGAAAGCGTCGGACCTGGGCGTTCGGGTCTCGGACATCGCCGGCGCGGTACGGTTGCTGATGTCCGGGGAGGATGAAATCTCCACCTATAAGGAAGGCTCTGAACAGTACCCGGTAACGATGCGGCTGCTGCCGCAGCAGCGCGACAACCCGGCGGCGCTCAGCCGGTTGCTGGTTCCCTCCGCGAAGCTTGGCCTGATCCGGTTGGATTCCGTGGCGACGCTCGGCCGCGGCCTTGGACCGGGCCGCATCGACCGGTACAACCGCCAGTTCGCGGTCGGCGTGTATGGCAACATCAGCCGCGGCCACTCTCTCGCAGAGGGAGCTCAGGCCACCGAGGCGGCCATCCTGGAGATGGGCCTCCCGCCGGGCTACCGGCTGGTATTCTCCGGCCAGGTCCGCGTGCTCGAAGAGACCACGAAGAACATGGTGTTGGCCCTTACGCTGGCCAGCGTGTTCATGTACATGGTGCTCGCCGCCCAGTTCGAGAGCGTCGTGCACCCGTTCATCATCATGTTGACCTTACCGCTGGCCATCCCGTTCGCGCTGGCTTCGTTGATCGCCACCGACCGGTCGCTGAACCTGTTCAGCGCCCTGGGAATGCTGCTGCTGCTGGGCATCGTCAAGAAGAATGGAATCCTGCAAATCGACCACATGAACCATTTGCGGGATCAAGGGTACCCGCTGCGCGAGGCGATCCTGGAAGGCAACCGGGTGCGTCTGCGGCCGATCCTGATGACCACGCTCTCGATCGTCGCCGGCCTGATCCCGACTGCGATCGGCATCGGCGCCGGCGCGTCCCAGCGCTCCGCGATTGCGGTGACCATCATCGGCGGCCAGACACTCTGCCTGATGCTGTCGTTAATGGTGGTGCCCGTGAGCTATTCGCTGGTCGAACAGACCCGGGCGTGGATCCAGGAGAGGCGCGGCCGGGGGGCCGTCGCTCCCTCTCCGGCTGTGGGAGACTAGTCTGGTGTCATGTCGCCCTGACGGCCACCTTGTGGAGCAGGCTTCAGCCTGCGGCGGGCTTCAGCCCGCCCCGTTTCGCCGCAGCGCGGGAGGCATCCAGGCGACCCATCGAAGATCGGACTAATCTCTTATATGACCGGAAAAGAAGTTCGCCAAGCGCTTTTGCGCGGAGACAGCGTCTACGGCACCGCCGTCCTGTCCACATCGCCCCTATGGCCTGGCTTTATCAAAACGACCGGCATCGACTTCGTGTTCATCGATACCGAACACACGCCCATCGAACGCCAGACCCTGAGTTGGATCTGCCACACTTATCGAGCCCTGGGTCTGCCGCCGATGGTGCGGATTCCGGAGCCGGACCCCTACCAGGCCTGCATGGTGCTGGACGGAGGAGCCTGCGGGGTGCTCGCGCCCTATATCGAGACTCCCGAACAGGTTCGCGCCCTGGTGGGTGCGGTGCGGTGGCGGCCCCTCAAGGGCAAACGCCTGTACGACTACCTGGAAGGCCGCGCTCCCCTGGAGCCGGAGCTGATCGAGTACTTGAAGGAGCGCAACAAGGACCGTTTTCTGGTGATCAACATCGAGAGCGTTCCGGCCATGGAAGCTCTAGACGACATCCTGGCGGTACCGGGAATCGACGCGGTGCAGATCGGCCCGCACGACCTGTCGTGCAGCCTCGGGGTGCCGGAGCAGTATCACCACCCGAAGGTCCGTGAAGCGCTTTCCGAGATCTGCCGCAAGACCCGGGCGCGGGGCATCGGCTACGGAGTTCATTATTGGCTCGATCTGCAGAGTCACATCGACTGGGCGAAAGAGGGAGCAAACCTCATCATGCGCAGTTCCGACCTGAGCGCGATGAGTGAAACGCTGAAGGCGGAAATCGCGCAGTTGCGGTCGGCCATCGACGGCAAAACGGTCGCGGCGGCAGGTTCGGACGACGTCATTTGACATTCCGATGAAGATCGCCGTATCCGTCGATGACGGCCTGCTCATCGAAGCGGATCGCGCCGCATGCGAAATCGGCGTAGGCCGCAGCCGCCTGTTCTCGATGGCGCTCGAAAGCTACCTCGCCGCGCGACGGGACCGGAAGATCCTGGATCAACTGAATGAAGCTTACGTGAACGAGCCGACCGCGGAAGAAAAGCGAATCGTTTCTCTCCTGAAGGAGAAGTTCCGTACGCGGTCTTCGAGGGAGGTTGCGTGGTTGTGACTACAATGGTCTCATGATCCGGAGCTTGCGGGACAGCAAGGCACATCTGTCAGAGTTGGTCGAACGGGCCAGTCAAGGCGAGGAAATCCTGATCACCGTCAACGGCAAGGTACGAGCGAAGCTGGTTGGCGTTGCTGTGCCCGACTCTGTCCAGGACGTCATGGCCTGGCGTAAAGAACTGAGCGCGCTCAACCGGAAGCATCTGCGTCAGGGCAAGGATACCCCAATGGCAAAGATCCTCGACGATGTCCGTGAAGACAGGTTCTGACCCGCCCATGTATTGGGACACGTCAGCCTTGTTGAAGCTCTACGTTCGCGAATCAGATTCGGCGGAATACTGGGAGTTGCTTCTGGCATCCAAACAGCCCGTGTATACCTCAACGGTTGCGCGTGCAGAGACGCTCTGTGCACTGGTACGAAAACATCAAAGCGGCGATCTCGACGTCGGTGGTGTCAGGGCCCTCCTTCAGCGCTTCCGGGATGACATCGGTGGTGGCAGGATCGTTTTAGTGGGCGTATCGGAAGAAGTTCATTCCGAGGTTGAGCGCCTTGGAGTTAACTTGGGGCAGGGACAAATGATGCTGAGGGCTTTGGACCTGATCCATCTTGGCTCGGCGGTGGCGTCGAGGTCCAAGGAGATCGCCGTTGCAGACCATCGCCTGCGCCAGGCCGCCGCTGCGTCAGGGCTCCGCGTGCTACCGGTGAAGTAGTCGTGGCGATCGTCACCCTCAAGCCCGTGGTCGCTCTCATGAAAATCGCGGACACCATGGTGGACAGTTTTCCGATAGAGAGGACGCGTTGAGGATCATGACGTCTACCGAGTCGCGCGGGCAATAATGGCGACATGGAAGCTGTTGCTCGAATACGACGGAGGACGCTATAGCGGCTGGCAGGAGCAGCCCAACGCCCGCACCGTCCAGGGCGAGTTGCGGAAAGCGGCCGAGGAATTTTTCGGCGCCTCGGTCGAAATGCAGGGCGCGGGCCGCACCGACGCTGGCGTGCACGCGCGCGGGCAGGTGGCCCACCTGCGAGTGCAGGCGCGAAAGAACGCCTCGCCGCCGCAGTTGACGCGGGCGCTCAACGAGGCGCTGCCCGCCGACATCGTCGTGCTCGAAGCCTCCCTGGTTCCGCCGAAATTCCACGCCCGGCACGACGCCATTATCCGGAGCTACGTTTACCAGATCTCGACGCGAAAGAGCGCATTCGCCAAGCGCTACGTCTGGTGGGTCAAGGAGCCCTTGGACGTCGAGTTGATGTCCCGGGCCGCGGCTCTGCTGGTGGGGCGTCACGACTTCACGGCATTCCGGGCGCTGGATCCGTCCAGGCCCGAGGAATCCCCGATCGTCGTCGTAGCCTCCGCCGAGGTCGTTCGCGAGCAGCACCTGATCCTGTTTCGCATCGAGGCCTCGCACTTCATCTGGCGGATGGTGCGGCGGATGGTGGGCGTGCTGGTGAAACTGGGGAAACGCGAGATTACGATGGGTAACTTCGAAAAGCTGTTGTCCGGAAGGGTGGATCCGAAACTGGACGTGGCGGCGTGGACCGCGCCCGCGTCGGGCTTGTTTCTGGAGAAGGTCGGCTACCGCCAGAGCTAGCGATTCTCCTCACTCGTTGGTGCGGAGCAGCCGCTCTTCCTCGAGAACGTCCGCCAGCGTGCCGTGCCCTTTTTCCCGCGCCAGATCTTCCGGTAGCTTGCCATCGTCGGTGCGGGCCGAAGGGTCCGCCCCGTGCGTCAGCAACAGTTCCGCGATGGCGCGGTCGCCCTCGAATCCCGCCGTGTGCAGCGGGGTGAATCCCTTTTGCTGCCGGACGTTGGGATCGGCTCCCGCCGCCAGCAGCATCGCCAGGATGATGGGGTCGCGCCGCGCCGAGGCGGCGTGCACACTGGCGACCTTGAGGGCATTTTGCGCCACGAGGTTCACGTCCGCTCCCCGGTCGATCAGCAGGCGCGCCACCTCGCGGTGTCCGAAGAAACTGGCCAGCCCCAGCGGGAAGAAGCCATCCGGGGAGAACTGGTTGACGAGCGTTGCGTCCTCGTTGAGAAGCGCCTCGACGCGATCCCGCCGGCCGGTGGCGGACGCCTCGAACACATCTACTTCCGCGCCGCGCTCGATGAACAAGTCGGCGATCTCCGGCTTCTGATAGTAGGTGGCCAGCAGGATCAGCGAGAGGCCTTGTTTTGTCCGCGCCTTGACGAGTCCTGAGTTCTGGGCGAGCCACAAATCCACGGCCGCCCGGTCGCCGCGCTGGACGGCCTCCACGAGTTTGTCGGGCGCTTCGAGCATACCTGAATCATCACACGCACGAGCCCGGCCCGGCTCCGGAACTCACCGCAAAGCTGCCTCTCCGTTTTCCACGGTTTCCTGGCAGCGCAGGCAGCGGGCCGCCCAGGGCACGGCTTCCAAACGCCTGGCGTCGATCGCCCGATCGCACCGGACGCACATGCCGAACGTGCCTTCTCCGATTCGGTCCAGGGCGGCTTGCGCCTGCCGGTAGATCCCCGATTCCAGGTCGGCGCTCTGGAAGACCATGTCGTGCTCGATCGAGGCCTGCGAGTGGTCGATCTCGTCCCCGGGTTCCTCCTCCGCGGAGACTTGCTCCTGGTGCACCAGAAACTGGTCGATCTCTTTGAGCTTGTCCTCGAGGACGCGGCGGAACCGCTCCGTTTCGGCGGCAGTCATGTTCCTATTCTCAGTTCAGGAAGTACGTGCGGTAGAGCGTGTCACGCTGTTTCGGCACGAAGCCCGCGTCGCGGATCATGCGGCGCAGTTCTTCCTCCGTCGACCGGTGATGCGCTCCGGCGGCCGACACGACGTTTTCCTCGATCATGATGCTTCCCACATCGTTACCGCCGAACCGAAGCCCCACCTGGCACGTCTTCAACCCTTGAGTCACCCATGACGACTGCACGTTCTCGAAGTTGTCCAGGTACAGCCGGGAGATGGCGAGCGTCTGCAGGTACTCCACCGCCGTCGCCTCCTCCTTCACGAAGCGGCCGAGCGAGGTGTTCTCTCGCTGGAACGACCAGGGAATGAACGCCGTGAATCCGCCGGTGTCATCCTGAATACGGCGCACCAGGTCGAGGTGATTCATCCGCTGCTCCAGCGTTTCGCCGCAGCCGAACATCATCGTCGCCGTCGTCCGCATTCCCAACGAATGAGCGGTGCGATGCACGTCCACCCATTCCTGCGTGTTGCATTTCAGGCGGCTGATCCGGAAGCGGACTTCGTCGTCCAGAATTTCCGCGCCGCCGCCGGGAATCGAATCGAGCCCGGCGTCCCTCAACCGCGCGATGGTATCGCGCACGGAGATTCCGCTGACGTCGGCGATGTTGGTGATTTCCGGCGAAGAGAAGCAGTGCAGGTGAATCCGGAAGCGCTTTTTGATGGAACTGAGAAGGTCCTCATACCACTCGATCTTGAGGTCGGGATGGAGGCCGCCCTGCATCAGGACGCCGGTGCCGCCGAGGTCGAGAGTCTCCTGAATCTTCTGGAAGATCACCTCCTTGGGGTGCACATATCCTTCTTTGTGCCCCATCGGCCGGTAGAACGCGCAGAAGCTGCAATACTCCGTGCAGAAGTTGGTGTAGTTGATGTTCCGATCGATGATGTAGCTGACGACGTTCTCGGGGTGCCACGTCTTGCGGACCGCGTCGGCGGCCATCCCGATTCCGATCAGATCATCGCTCGCGAACAGATCGAGGGCTTCGTCTCGCGACAGGCGATTCATCATACTGCGTCTGTATCTTCTTACGATACCATTCGCCCCTGTCTCCACCCGTGTTGGATTTCCAGACCGTCCGTGTAGGCGATCCGGACACGCGGATCTCCACCGGACTCGTCCCCTTCTCGACACTCACGCCGGAAGTTGCGGCCTGATCACGAGTTACATCGCCGGCCCCCCGGGCGTTCCACTGTGGCCGTGCGCTTGCTCCCACCCCTGTGGACGGATGCCTACAGACTGGCGTCCGCGGCAAGGAGCAACCGAATGTTCGGCATTGACTGGAATGATCCTCAAGTTTTCTGGCTCAACGTCACCAACCTCTCTCTTGGCGTGGTGACGTTGATTTGCGTCCTGGTATTGGGCTTCGGCATCGCCGTGGAGGTCCGGAATCGGATCGCGCGGCGGGCGGGAGATACCTCAATCGACAACGAAGTCAAAGATCTGATCGGTTCCTTCGATGGCGGAACCCATGCTTTCGAAGTGCCCGGCCTCGGTCTGACCATGGCCGACGGTGGTGAGCCCGTGAAGGAAAACCCGGCATCGCCTCACCGGCCGGGGAAGACTAAGTAGGGAGAGCCTCCCATGACCTGCCCGTTCCTGAAAGAAGCAAGGATGCACACCTGCAGCGCCGCCCCACGGCGAAAGTGGATCGAGGAGACCGCGCGGACGGCGGGCGATGTCTGTCTGTCGGAGGCACATGACAAGTGCCCCACCTTCCTGGAGCACGGCCCGGAGTGCGGCCCCTCGGAGCGGTGCCCGTTCTTGGAAGAAACCAGCGTCCAATACTGTTCGGCGGCGCGGACGGCGACGTACGTGCCCCACAGTCCAGCCCAGGTGACGCGGTGCGGCACCGAGGCTCACCGCTACTGCGAGACTTACCTGACCATCGCGCAGCCGCGAGTGGCCGGAGGCGAGCGTCACCTGGAAGGGCCGGTCGTGGACTCCATCGCGGTCCCCACACGCCTTCGCTTCGCGGCCAATCACATGTGGCTGGACTTGGGCGAGGACGGCATCTGCCACATCGGTCTGGACGGATTCTTCGCGCGGGTTCTCGGGACCGTGGACCGGATCCATTTCATCACCACGCACGGCGCCTGCCGTCCCAGCGCGGTCGTCTCGGCGCAGGGCGTGGACTGGCCGATGGTTTTTCCGCTGCCCGTGCTGCTCAATCGGCCCAACACGTACCTCCGGGCGGACCCGGCCCGAACCTGCCGCGATCCCTATGCGGCGGGTTGGCTGTTCGAAGCCTGGGAATTGCCCGGCAAGCAGGGCCGCGACGTCGACAATTCCACGGTACAGGGACAGCGGGCGGCCGTATGGATGACCGCCGAGGTCCAGCGGCTGACCGAGTTCGTGCACGGTCTGGCCGCGCGCCGCGCAGGTGACATGACTCTCGCCAATGATGGGGGAGCCGTGATCGCCGGAATCGTTCGCTCGTTGGCGCGGGACGAAGCACTCAAGCTGTTTCACGAATTTTTTGGTCCCCAGGCAGGGTGGATGAGGTCATGATGAGCATTCGTAGCGGGTTGGCATTCTTTGCGGGGTTCGGCACGATGCTGGCCGCCAGCTGGCTGGTGTTTCCGGCGGTGTTGTACCGGAGCGAGCCGCAGCCGGCGCAGTTCAGCCACCGGGTCCATAAGGAAAAGGCGGGCCTGGCGTGCCCGGATTGCCACCCTTTTCGGGAAGACGGCAGTTTCGCAGGCATTCCGCGTCTGGAGACCTGCGCTCCCTGCCACGCCGAACCCGCCGGCAAGACGCCCGAAGAGAAGTCCTTCGTCGAGCGATTCGTCAAACCGCAGCGCGAGGTGCCGTGGCGGGTCTATTCCCGTCAACCGGTCAATGTCTGGTTCTCCCACGCGCGTCACGTAAAAGTGGGCGCGATGAAGTGTGACGAGTGCCACGGCGGCGTGGGCAACTCGGAGCGGCTCCGGGACTATCGGGAAAACCGGATCAGCGGCTACAGCCGGGACATCTGGGGCCCTCGCATGACGAGGATCGGCCTGCGGCCCGGCGAGGGAATGAAGATGAGCGATTGCGAGGACTGCCATCGACAGCGTTCCGTCGAGGCCGGTTGCCTGGGCTGTCACCGGTAAGGCGGGAGACCACATGAAAAACACACGTAGGGACTTAATGCTGATGGGCGGCGGAGCGGCCGCCGGACTATTGCTGACGCCGGTTCCCTGGAAGCTGCTGGACGATATTTCCATCTGGTCGCAGAACTGGCCGTGGCTTCCCACTCCCGCGCGAGGGGAGATCACGTCGCGCTACTCGGCGTGCACGCTCTGTCACGCCGGCTGCGCGGTCGAAGCCAAATGCGTGGGCGGGCGCCCGTTCAGCCTCGCGCCTGTACCGGGCGACCCCGTGAGCCGCGGAGTCCTCTGCGCTTTGGGGTTTGGCGCGCATCAGATGCCGTTCGACGCTCTCCGCTTGCGGTCGGCGTTGCTACGCGGCCGCGAAGCGCCCGTAGACGAGGTCATCGCGGGCGCGGCCAAAGCTCTTGCGATAGCCCACAGCGAGGGAAGAACCGTCGCCGTGCTCGATCACCGGCCGGGACGTCTGATCTCGCTCGTTTACCGCCGCCTGCTGGCGAATTTCCCGGACGGACGCTACCTGGTTCCTCCCCTCCCGGAACGTGGGACACCCGACTGCGTTGCGCGCCTGACCGGGGGACGCCCAGGGCAATACGGCTACGATTTCGAGAACGCCCGGACCATCCTGAGCGTCGGTTCTCCGCTGCTCGACGGGTGGGGAACGCCGGGCCGCATGATCCGGCTGTGGTCCGGCCGCGGCGCGAGCGGAATCCGCCTTCTGCACGCCGAGCCGAGACTGTCCCGCACGGCGGCGCTGGCGGACCGGTGGCTGCCGCTTCACCCCGGTTCGGAGACCGCCTTCGTCTTGGGCCTGATCTCCGTGCTAGTCCAGGAGAAGAAGATCGCGGCTGCGCTCCCGAACGACTTCTCGCTGGAAGAGGCGGCGCGCCTCACCGGGTTGCCCGCGGAAGACATCGTACAAACCGCCCGCGCGCTGGCCGAACACCGGCCGTCTGTGATCGTCGGCGGAGGCGATCCTGTCTCGGGGCCCCTTCCGGCAGAAACCGAGCAGGCCATCGCCGCCCTGAATCTCGCCCTGGGAAACGTCGGGACCCGCGGCGGCCTGATCGAGCGGATCGTGAGTCCCGGCCCGCCAGAGGGTCGCGTCGTGCCCGAGACCGCGCTGGTGGAGGTACCGCCGGCGTCGATTGACGTGCTGTTGATCGACTCGGCTACCTCAGGCTGCACGATCGCCGGCGCGGTTCTGAAGAGCAGGCTCGCGCCGAAAGCCACGGTGATCCGGTTTGCGTCCTACGGAACCCCGCGGGCGCTGGCAGCGGATTTCACGATCCCCGTCGCCGCGCTATTCGAGTCGATCGACGATGTTCCGTCCCCGCCGGACGAGGTCTCCGCGTCCTGGGGACTCGTCATGCCACTTTATCCAAAGCCCGCCGGGGTCGTCGCCCCGGACGAGGCGGTCTCGCGGATGGCCGCCGCGGCCGGATTGCCCTCGCCCGGCACGCTGGACGAACTGCTTCATCAGAAGGCCGCGGCCATCGCCGAGGCCCGCCGAGGGCGGGTATTCGCCTTCGCTAAAGCCGCCTGGGAACCTTCGGGAGATGCTGGCGGTCTGTGGAAGAAACTCGAGGCCGGCGCGGTTTGGGTCGATGACGAGGCGCGCCAGGGGAAACCGGTCAACGCCGCGATGCCCGATTTGACCTTGACACCATCGGCGGCCGACCCCTCGTGGCCCCTGCTTGCCGCCCCCGTGGGCTGGAGGGGATCCGCCGGGCCTCTGCCGCCGCTGGCCACCAAGCTCACCCGCGAGTCGCATTTGCGGCCACCCGGCGGCGAGGTCTTGTTGAACCCGCGCACCGCCCGCGAGGCGGGAGTCGCTGGTGGCGAGACCGCCATCGTCGAGACGCCCTCCGGTTCGGCGGCGGTGACCGCGCATGTCGATCCCGGCGTGCCGGATGGCCTGGTAGAAGTCGCCGTCGAAGGCCGGAACGCCGAGGCGGCGCTGGCCTTGTTCGCCGCGCCCGGCGACGCGGGTTGGCGCCTGTCGCAAGCTCGCCTGAGGAGATCATGACCATGTCAACCAACCGCCCCACCGGGAAGAAGCGCCGTTACGGAATGGTGATCGACCTCGACCGCTGCACCGGTTGCGGCGCCTGTATGGTGGCCTGTGCGTCGGAGAACAACGTTCCGCCCGCGCCCGAGGGCGTCACGGCGAGGAAGGGAATCACGCCCATCCGCGTGTTTGCCGTGCAGGATGGCCTGCCTGAGCGAGCCTATATCCCGGTGATGTGCATGCAGTGCGAGCACGAGACACCCTGCGCCGCCGTGTGTCCGCAGCAGGCGGTCGAACTTGACGCCCTCACGGGCATCGTCGAGCAGATGCCGCAGCGCTGCCTGGGCTGCCGCTATTGCATGACCGCGTGTCCCTATCACGCCCGATACTTCAACTGGCGCGACCCGGAATGGCCTGCGGGCATGGAACAAACGCTTAACCCTCACGCGGCGCCCAGGATGCGTGGCGTCGTCGAGAAGTGCGACTTCTGCCAGGGCCGGTTGCACGCCGCCGAAGAGAAGGCCGCGGCCGCCGGACGCCGGGCGCCGGAGGCCGGCGAGTACACACCCGCCTGCGTGGAGGCGTGCCCGACAAGCGCCATCGTGTTCGGCGACTTGAACGACCCGTCGAGCGAAGTGGCGCGCGCCGCCGCCCAGCCCGACACCTTCCGCTGGCTCGAACGGCTCGGAACGTCACCCAAAGTGCACTACCAGTCGTCGCGCCCGTGGGTTCGACGCCTGGCTCGCGAGGGGGGCACCTCTACTTCCCGGGAGGCAAACCGTGGCTAACTCTGCTGTTGCTCTTCCTGCTCCACTGGTCCGGGACAAAGCCTGGATCGCCCGCGGAATCGAACGCTGCGCCACCACGCGCTTTCTGCTCTGGCTGGCGCCTTGGACCCTGCTTCTAGCCTTGGGCGTCTACGCCACGTGGCTCTGCCTGCGCTACGGCCTCTACCAGACCAACATGGACAACCGCTTTGCCTTTGGCCTGTGGATCTTTCTCGACCTGGCCATCATCGCCATGGGCGCGGGCGCGTTCTTCACCGGCTTCCTTCTTTATATTCTTCGCTGGCGCGAGTTGCAGGGTGTGATTCGCAGCGCCGTCGTGCTCGGCTTCCTTTGTTACAGCGGCGCGGTCGCGGTCCTGATGGTCGATGTCGGGCAACCCCTGCGGGCATGGTTCACGTTCTGGCACCCGAATACCCACTCCATGCTGACCGAGGTGACGTTTTGCATCAGTTGCTATCTGCTGGTGCTGGCCATCGAGTATCTGCCCATCGTGTGCAAGAACCGCAAGATCCGCCAGTCGCCGTCGGCGCTTGTCTTCGAGTTTCAATTGCACAAGCTCATCCCGGTGCTGGCCGGCGTCGGCACGTTCCTGTCGTTCTTCCACCAGGGTTCGCTGGGCGGCTTGTACGGCGTCCTGCGCGGGCGGCCGTTCGCGTTCCGCGAAGGCTTCGGCATCTGGCCGTCCACGTTCTTCCTGTTCGTGCTCTCGGCCATCGCCGTGGGACCGTCGTTTCTCATCCTCACCACCTGGTTGGTCGAGAAACTTAGCGCGAGGCGGTTGGTGAAGCGTGAAACGTACGTGGTCCTGGCGCGCACGTCGGGCGTGCTGCTGGTGGTCTACACGCTGGCAAAGTGTGTGGACACGCTCGTCTGGCTCAACTCGACGTCGCGGGCGGTGGGTTTCCGGCCCTGGGAGTATTACGCGTGGAAGCCCTTCGGCACCTGGATCCTGTTCGCGGAGATCGTCCTCCTTGGCCTGGCGCCCGCGTTGATCCTGCTGCGAGGCCGGGAGTGGAAGCATCCCGCCTGGATTGTTTCCGCATCGGCGCTCGCGTGCGCCGGCGTGCTGGTCAACCGGTTGGTGCTGACCCTCCAGACGCTGGCGCTGCCGACGCTTCCCTTCGATGAGTTCATGACGTATCGGCCCAACTGGCAAGAGTTCGCGGTCTTCCTCGGGGTAGTCGCATACGCCGTCATCGTGTACTCGGTGTCGTTCCGGTACCTGCCCCTGTTCCCCCATGAGGCCGATCTTGCGCTGCACCAAGAGGCAAATTATGTTTCCGAACGTTAACGGATTCCACTGGAGTCCCCAACATCTGGTTTTTCTGACCGCCTTCGCTGGAGTAGTCATGGTCATCCTGGCGACGCTGGCGGCCACCACGGTTCGGGCTCTCCGCGCCCTGCGAAGCCGCAGGGTGGCGGAGATCCGCTGGCATGCCGACTTCGAGGACCTGCCCGAAGACTGTCGACGATGCCGTCACGCGATGACGGGCGTCGCGCCCGGCAGGCTCTGCGAAAACGCCTTCGACTGCCGGCACTGCGCCGGGCACGCCCGGTTCGCCGCGTTGGAGAAGGAGAATGCCGGCGACACTTTCGGTCTTACGTGTCCGGCGAATCGCTACTATCATCGCGGCCACACGTGGGTCGAGCCACAGGCCGACGGAACGCTGCTGGTGGGACTGGACGACCTGGCGGCGCGTCTGATCGGCGATTCCGCCGAAGCCGTGCTGCCGGCGCCGGGCGAGCCCATCGAGAGCAATGCCGCTGCCTGGCGGATACGAACCCAGGGGTCGGAGGTCCGATTCCTCTCACCCGTTGACGGCGAAGTGGTAGAGACAAACAATGGCCGCGGCGGCTGGTTTCTCCGGCTCCGGCCAACGGGCACTGTGAACCTCCGCCACCTTCTGCAAGGGTCCGAGCTGCGCGCGTGGCTGCAGTTCGAAATCGAGCGGTTGCAGTGGTTCCTTGCGCCGCCAGAGACCGGTCCGACCCTTGCCGACGGAGGCGACATTGTGGACGACTTGCCGAAAGCGCAGCCCCAGGCGAACTGGGACTCGATCTACGGGGCCCTGTTCCTCGAGCCCTAGCCCGCCCGTCGTCGCGACCGGAATGAAGAACGCCTCGCAGCCCCGGGCCGGCAATCAGCTTCCGGTAGAACGCGGCCCGCTGATCGAAAGCCTACGAGTAGAGGTCATCAACGCGATTCGTAGGGCTCAAATCCCTCGGCTCCCCACCCTGTACTCCGGCAAACCGACCGGACACAATCGGAATCGGACACTCGTCGAGGTCTCGTATGCGCACTCGTCTTTTCATCCTTTTCGCCTGCCTCCTGGCAGCCGCTTTCTTCACGACGCGCCGCTTCTCCCCGGTGCTGGCCGTTCAGCCGTCCGACCCTGATGAAATCTGGTCCATCGGCAGGGAGGACAACACGTCCGACGAATTCACCTACGGCACGATCCCTTCGCTCGTGTACCAGGCCGGAACCAGCGGCAACCGGGACTGGCGCCAGCAGCAGGCGGTCCCGGCTTCCGGCAAAGCCGTCTATACCATCCGATTCCCCCTGGCCGCGGTTCCTGCCGCGCCGCTGTTCGTGATGAAATGCCTCCTGCTCGGCGGTGGCCCGTCGGGCGTCGAAATCATCGTGAACGGCAAGCGCGGCTACTACCGCTTTCAGCCAGTCTTCAGCCCCGAATTCGACGAGCGCACCTCCAGCCAGCCCATCCACTCCGAGCACCTCTTCCGGGTGCCCATCGACCCATCGCTCCTCCACGCCGGCTCGAACGACCTCTCTATATCCTTCCTCGGGCCAGCCGGAAACGCCATGGCCTTCTTCGACTACCTGAAGTTGAGAAAGACCGGCGGCGAGGGTCCGGACGTCACCGCGAAGGTCGTGCCGTCTATCTTCTACAAGCGCGTGAATGGGCAACTGCGCGAGGTCGCCGACGTCGTTCTCTCCCTGCGCAAGCCGCTCGGCGGTGTCAGTGTCGACTTGAAAGTCGGCGAGTCGGTGGTCCGCGAGAAATCCCCTGCCGGCGGCTACGACTTCGGCGAGCGCGTAGTTCCCCTCCTCATCCCCGCCCTCGCCCAGCCAGCCAGATACGAGCTCAAAGTCACCGATGGCGCCGAGATCTGGACCGATGCCGGGACCCTTCAGCCCGAGAAACAGTGGAAGCTCTTCGCCGGGCTCAAGATCCACAACGACATCGGCTACACCGATCTCCAGCCTCACGTCCAGGAACTCGACAACCGCAACACCGACGGCGTCATCGACCTCATCTACAAGTTCCCGTTCTACAAGTTCAATCTGGAGGACGGCTGGCTGGCCGAGAATTACGTCAACTCCCGGACTCCCGTCCGCGCCCGCCAGTTGTACGAACTCGCCGCCAAGGGCCGCATCGGCATCAGCGCCTTCTATCTCAACCTGATGACCGGCATGTGCACCGGAGAGGAACTCTACCGCTCGCTCTACTTCGCAAAAGGTCTCGGCCGCAGGAACGGCATTCCCATCCGCTTTGCCTGCCTCACCGACGCACCCTCGCATTCCTGGTTCACCCCCACTCTGCTCAAGGACTCCGGCGTCGAAGGCTTCGCCAACGGCAGCAACCAGACCCGGGCCCCCCTGCTGCAGCACAGTTCGCTCAATGAAGATTCTCCCTTCTACTGGGAAGGCGCGGACGGCAGCAAGGTCATCACCTGGTTTTCCCGCTCCTATCTGCAATTGACGCGGATGACCGGCGACAACCCCAGCTTCGACCGCATGATCCTGACCGTGCCCCAGTTTCTGGCTCGTTACCGGCGCCCTCAGTATCCGCTCGACGCCGTTCTGGTCTACGGGCTCTACACCGACAACGCCGCCATCAAACAGGGCGAGGCTGAATTGATCGCACGCTGGAACAAGGAGTACGCCTACCCGCGCATCATTCCGGCCACGGACTCCGACTATTACGATTACGTCAAGCAGCACTACGCCGCCAAGATCCCGACCTTCAAGGGCGACGCCGGCGCGTACTGGGAGGATGGCGCCGGCTCCTCCGCGTTCGAAACCACGCTCAATCGCGACTCCCAGCGCATGCTGCCCGCCGCCGAGATGGCCTCGGCGCTCTCCACGGCTTTCGATCCCCGCATGCGCTATCCCGCCGAGGAGTTCCGCGAGGCCTGGAAGAATGTCATGTTCTACGACGAACACACCTGGGGCGCGTCCCAATCGGTCACCTCGCCCGACCGTAAGGAGGTGCTCGACCAGTGGGATGTGAAACGCTCCTTCGCCATGCGCGCGAACTGGGCGGCCAAGGACCTGCTGGCCCGTTCGCTCAACCGCCTGGTGCAGAACATCAGCGTCGATGGGCCGTCCCTGTTCGTCTTCAATACCGAGCCGCGCGACCGCGACGACGTAGTGGAAGCGCAGATTTCGGGCAACCAGCAGATCCTCGATCCCCGGACCGGTGCACCGGTGCCGATGGACATGGTCTTCTCACAGCCCGGCTATCGCTTTGTGCGCTTCATCGCCGAAAAGGTGCCGGCTCTGGGCTATCGCGTCTATCCCGTGCGCAACGGATCGTCGCCCATGCCCGCCGGCCAGAAGGTCGACAACACCCAGTGGAAGATCGAGTCGAAGCACTACGCGGTCGAACTCGATCCCGTCACCGGCGCCGTCGCCAGGCTCATTGACCGCGAAACCGGCCGCGACCTGGTGGATGCCCGGTCGCCCTACAAGATCAACGAACTGCTCTACGTCACGGGCGGCGAGAAAAGCCGCTTGCTGGTCGACCAGGCCATCCACCCGCCGGCTCAACTCGAGATCACCCATCCTCGCGCCGCCGAGTTGGTCGAGCGCGCCGTCACTCCCTATGGCCAGCGCATTCGCGTACGCGCTCGCGCCCACAACGTGCCCTCCATCGAGACCGAGATCACGGTGTACGACGGCATCCGCCGTGTCGACTTCTCAAATCGCATTCGCAAGGACGAGGTCCGGTCCAAGGAAGCCCTCTACTTCGCCTTCCCCTTCCGCGTGTCTCCTCCCGAGCTGGCTTACGAGATCCAGAACAACTGGATCCGCCCCAATGCCGATCAACTCCCCGGAGCGTGCCGCGAGTGGTTCACCACGCAGAACGGTGTGGTTGCCCGCGACTCCGGCCTTGCCATCGCCTGGGCGACGCCGGATTCGCCCCTGATCACCCTCACCGACATCAATCGCGGCTACTGGCTGAAACATCTCAACATCGCCAATGGCCACGTGTTCTCGTATCCGATCAACAACTACTGGTTCACCAATTACCGCGCCTCGCAGGGAGGCGAGATGACGTTCCGCTACTTCCTCTCCACCGGCCGCGCGCTCACCGGATCGCAACTCGGAGCTTTCAGCGGCGACACTCGATCCCCGTTGATCGCCTACAACTACTACGACACGGGCAACGTCCGAGTTGAGGCCGTGAAGCGGCCCATGCCGGCCGCCGAAGGCCGCTTCCTGACCCTCGGGTCAACGCATGGGGCCATCACCGCGTTCAAGCAGGCGGAGGATGGCAACGGCTACATCGTCCGGGTCCGCGAGACTGGCGGCCAGGATGGCACGGCCACCTTGGAACTGCCGGCTTTCCCGCTGGCCGCCGCGTTCCTTGTCAATGGAGTCGAGGAGAATCTGCGGCCGCTGCCCATCCGGGGCAATCAAGTGCAGTTCGCCCTGAAGCGCCACACGTTTGCGACGGTCCGTCTCTCGTTGGCGCCCAAACCTAAATCGGTTGGACCCTCCTAGCTTGGACTCGGCTTTTGTCCGGCGAGCGCTGACACGATTGGCATCACGAACGCGGACTTCCCAGTTCGCGGCGCACACTGACATCTGCTGGCGGCTGGAAAGAGCGAACCAGTTACAGGTTCGCGCCGAAGGCCAGCAGACGGCCGTCGCAATCCTTAACGACAAACTCCCGGGAGTTCCATGGCATGTTGGCCAGCGCCCGAGTGAATTCCACGCCTCGAGCTGCGTACTCGGCATAGAGTGTGTCCGCGTCGTCGACGAACACGTACGCGTCAAGCAGTTCGTCGGCATATTTGTCCGGATTGGCAGTCGGCGGCTCGGCACACCGGAAGTGAATCGCGTGTTCGTCGCGCGCGACGATGGCATAGACCGGCGGATCGTGCCACGTTCCCAGACATTGGAAGCCAAGCTTGTCTTTGTAGTAGGCGAGCGTGCCGGGAATATCGGTCGTGAAGAACAGAGGGGCGATCTGACGGACCATGAGCAAATCTTACTGCAGGCAACCGCGCATTTGTCCTCGCAGACGGCAGACCTTCGGCGGCCACACGAAGTGATCGGCCGAATCGTTCCACACAGGATCGACGGAAGCGGTTCAGAGAACGCCGTTCACGCCGGACCCTCATGTTACGATGAGGCCGAATCCATGACGTTCCCGGCCGCTGTCCCGGAAATCCCCGCGGTCAATGTTGACAAAGCCGCGGAATACTACGTCAAAAACCTGGGCTTCACTCTCGACTGGGGGGACGACGAAGGCGGCATTGCGGGCATCTCGAGAGGAAGTTGCAGACTGTTTATCACGAATGGCGCCTTCCGGGAGCACTACGGCAATCGAGCGCCCATCCTCCTCTGGCTCAATCTCGACAGCAAGGCCGAAGTGGACGGACTTTGGGAGCAGTGGAAGGTTACCCACGCGAGGATCGTCTCCGAGCCCGAGGACAAGCCGTGGAAGCTGCGCGAGTTTACGGCCGTCGATCTGGACGGCAACCTCCTCCGCGTCTTCTACGATTTCAGAGGCGATGAGTGAGGCCCCATGAGCCTGCGGCTGCCCACCTAAACGAATGAAGACGCTTGGTGGGGCGGTCCCCCCCAAGACCGCGGGCCGGCCCCCTGGCCGGCCCATCGGGCGAAGCCCGTGACTCATGCCACGGCAAGCGTCACTCTCTTACCGCGGGCGGGGCTCCCTTTTGTTCAAGAAGGAGGCTACAATCCTACTAGTCCTCGACCTGAAACGTCCAGGGCTTCCGGAGTGCCTGCTTCGCGCTCCCTGTCCATCCTCCACCCGGGAACAATGTGGCTGTGCGCGCGTTCGCGCGAATCGGCTTGGTGGCCTCGGGTTCGTCCCAAGCCGGCGGACTGACGAGGTCGTAATAGGTGAGAACGGATTCCTTTTCCACCGGTTCGCACACCCGAACCCATCGCGTGCACACGACGGCTCTGCGTCGAGTCGCTTTGCTGGGCGGCGCTCTCATCGTCCTGTTCGTCATGACCGGGCTGGTCTATCTGGATTTCCAGCGTGAAAAGAGTCACTTCCGCCGTGTCGCGGACACGGCCCAGATGCTGGCGGAGATCCAACACCTTGCTCTTCTGCTCGAACGGGCCGGCGCCGAGCATCGCGGCTATCTGCTGACCGGCGACGCGCGGTACCGCGAGGCTTTCGAATCGGCGATTCGCCAAAGCGACTCTTCCCGCGATTCCCTTCACCGACTGATTGCGGAGGCGTCCGGCCTGAACGAAACGGACCGCCTCATCGGCGCGGCCGTTTCCGGACTGCGCCAGACCATGCGGGTCCTCGACGCGCAAGGAATGGAGGCGGCTCTTCGCGTCATGCGGGGCGGAGAGGACGCCCGCCGGATCGAGGCTTGCCGGTTCGCCTTACGGACTCTCGAAGAAAGTCAACGCCGGTCCCTGGCCACGGGCTCGACGGAAGGGGAAGCGGTCAGGACCCACACGCTTCTGGGCTTGGGCAGCGCGGCACTGGTCTTCCTGCTGGTGCTGGCCGGAATCCTCATTGAACGCGACATCCAACAGCGGGAGCGCGACCGCCACCAGGCCCGCGGCAGCGAGGAGCGTCTTCGCCTCGCCCAGCAGATCGCCCGGATCGGGACCTTTGAGTGGAACGCCAAAACCGGAGTCAATACATGGACGCCGGAATTGGAATCGATGTACGGCCTGTCGGCCGGTTCGTTTGCCCGCACCCAGCCCGCCTGGGAAAGTCTCATTCATCCCGACGATCGCGCCCAGGCCGTGGAGCGAGTCCGGGAGGCGTTCGCGACCGGATTGGCGGGAGGCGCTGAGTGGCGCGTCACCTGGCCCGACGGAACCGTTCGCTGGCTCGCCGGACGATGGCAGGTCTTCCGCGATCCTGGCGGCGCACCCTTGCGGTTGATGGGTGTCAATATCGACATCACCGAACGCAAAATGGCGGAAGAGGCCGTCCTCGAAAGCCGTGCCAGGCTCGAGGCGGCTTTGGCGAGCATGACGGAGGCCGTGTTCATTTCCGACGATCAGGGCAGGTTCGTGGAGTTCAACGATGCCTTTGCCACGTTCCACCGCTTCACGAGCAAAGAACAGTGCGCCACGACCTTCGCCGAGTATCCCGCCATTCTCGACGTGTCGTTTCCCGACGGCGCCACGGCCCCAATCGAAATGTGGGCCGTTCCGCGCGCCTTGCGCGGCGAGACCGCCACGGACGCCGAATACCTTCTGCGCCGCAAAGACACAGGGGAATCCTGGGTAGGAAGCTACAGCTTCGGCCCCATCCGCGACCGCGCCGGTCGCATCGCTGGCGCCGTCGTCGTGGGCCGAGACGTCACCGCGCGCAAGCGTGAGGTCGAAAGGCTACGCGTGAGCGAGCAGCGTTTCCGCAGCATCTTCGAGAATGCTCCCATGGGCATCGCGATCGCCACCTGGGATGGGCGATTGCAACAAGGCAACCCCGCTTTTTGCGACCTGCTAGGCTACACCGAGGAGGAACTCCGCGGCCTGTGGTTCGCCTCGCTCATCCCCCCGGAGGACAGTGCCGCCAACCTCACGGAGTACAAGCGGATTCTTAGGGGAGAAGTGACGTCCTTCCAGAACGAAAGCCGCTACACCCGCAAAAGCGGAGACCCGGTCTGGGTCCACAAGTTCGTGTCGGTTCTGCCTACCGAAAGCGGGGAATCGCCTCGATTCATGGCGTTGGCCACCGATATCACCGAGCGTAAACGCGCGGAAGAAGAAGTCCGCCTCCTAAATCTCCGGTTGGAGCGCCGGGTGGCCGAACGGACGGCTCAGCTTGAAGACGCCAACGGCGAACTGGAAGCGTTTGCTTACTCTGTATCCCACGATTTGCGCGCGCCCTTGCGGGGCATCGACGGTTGGAGCCTTGCCCTCGTCGAAGATTATGCCTCCCAGCTTGACACGAGAGCCCTTGGCTATCTGCAGCGGGTCCGTTCGGAAACTCAACGAATGGGGCAGTTGATCGACGACCTGTTGCAGTTATCGCGCATTACCCGTTTTGCGATGAACCGCACCCACCTCGACCTGACCGCCATTGCGGAGACCGTCATATCCCGGCTTCGGGACGCGAACCCCGCGCGCCCGGTCGAGTTCGTCGTCTCCCCTGGGTTGGCCGCCTTTGGCGACGCCTCGCTTCTCGATGTCGCCTTGACCAATCTCCTTGGCAATGCAGTGAAGTTCACCCGTCCCCATGCCGAAGCCCGCATTGAATTTGGCCGCACCGGGAACCCGGGTGAACCGGCCTTCTTCATTCGCGACAACGGCGTCGGCTTCGACATGGCCTTTGCCGGGGCTCTCTTCGGCGCCTTTCAGCGCTTGCACAAACCCTCGGAGTTTCCCGGCACGGGGATTGGCCTCGCTACCGTGCAGCGCATCGTTCACCGCCACGGCGGGCGTGTCTGGGCTGAGGCCCAGCCCGGCCACGGCGCCACCTTCTATTTCACGATTGGCGGTCCTTGATGATTACCCCCAAGCGGATTCTCCTCATTGAAGACAACCCCAGCGATGCCGACCTCACCCGGCGCGCCTTCGAACGAAGCGGCATCGCCAACGAACTCGTCGTCGTGGAAGACGGTCAGGAGGCCCTGGACTACCTCCATGGCTCCGGTCCCTACGCCGGACGCGACCGTCCGGAGTTACCCGCTCTCATCCTGCTTGACCTCAAACTGCCCAAGGTGTCCGGACTGGAAGTGCTGCGGCGCATGCGCGGCGATCCCAGGACCAAGTCCGTGCCTGTGGTCATTCTGACAACCTCCCGCGAGGAGCAGGACCTCGCCGCCGGCTACAATCTCGGGGCCAACAGCTATGTTCGCAAGCCCGTCGACTTCACACAGTTTGCGGCCGCGATTGAGCAACTCGGCCTGTATTGGCTCGTCCTGAATGAGCCACCGCCGAACGAGGGAGATCCTCATGCCTGACGTCCTGCGGGTTCTACAGGTAGAAGATTCCGATAGCGATGCGGCCTTGATCGTCCGGATTCTCGAGAAAACATGGAAGGACGTCCGCGCTGAGCGGGTGGAGGAGGCCGGGGCCCTGCGGGCGGCACTCGCCGGCAAGCCTTGGGATGTCATCATCGCCGACTACCGCTTGCCGCGGTTCGATGCCCCCGCCGCCCTCGCAACTCTTCGCCAGACAGGCCTGGATATTCCGTTCATTGTGGTTTCCGGAACCATCGGCGAGGAAGTTGCGGTTGCCATGATGAAGGCGGGCGCCCACGACTACCTGATGAAGAGCAGCCTGGCGCGTCTGGGCCCAGTCGTGAAACGCGAGATCGTGGACGCGGAGGTCCGCCGCGAGCGTCGTCGGGCCGAGCAGGCGCTACGCCTCGCCCTCGCCGCCGCCGAAGAGGGCCGCCGTTTACTCGACACTGTGTTCACCGCCCAGACCGACGGCGTCTTCGTCTGCGATGCCTCCGGCCTGGTCATCCGCACCAATCCCGCCGCTTTCACCTTCTTCGGCTTCGACCCGACTGGAATGCGGATCGAACAGATCGTCGACCGGTTCCCCCTCCTGGCCACCGCCGGGTCATGCCCCACCTGTCGCGCCTTGCGCGGCGAGACCGTCGTCGCCGTGGAGAACGCCTCCGGCGGCCGCGCGGTCGAAACGTCCGCCGCGCCGATGCGCGACGACGCAGGAGCTATTCTCGGCGCCGTTACCATCGCGCGCGACATCACGGAACGAAAACGCGCCGAAAATGCCCTCCGGGAGAGCGAGGAGACCCTGCGTCAGCTCTGCAGGAGCGCTCTTGATGCCATCGCCATGGTCGACGAAGAGGGCCGTACGATCCTCTGTAATCCCGCGGCCGAACGGATGTTCGGCTACTCGGCTGCGGAAATGCTGGGCCAGTCGATTCACCATCTCGTCGTGCCTTTCCCCCAACAGTCTCTGGTTCAGTCGCGGATGGCCGTCTTTCGCGGGACCGGTCAGGGACCCCAGATCGGCAAAATCGTGGAGTTGACGGCGCGGCGAAAGGATGGAAGCGAATTCCCCATCGAACTCTCGCTCGGGGCTATCGAGCAGGGACAGAAGTGGAAGGCGGTGGGCATCGTCCGGGATATGACCGCCGCGCATGAAGCCCGCAGGAAGATCGATGAGGCCAACGAGCGCTTCCATGCGCTCGCCGAACAAAGCCGCACCATTGTCTGGGAGGTGGATGCCGCCGGACTCTTTACCTACGTGAGTCCCGCTTCGGAGTCCGTCTGGGGGTATCGGCCCGACGAACTGGCCGGCCGGAGGCACTTCTACGATCTCCATCCCGAGGAGGGTCGTGAACTTTTCATCGAGATGGCTTTCCAGATCTTCGCCCGGAAAGAAAACCTTCGCGGGTTGGAGAACCCTGTGCAGGCAAAGGATGGCCGCATCGTTTGGGTCTCGACTCACGGGATCCCCGTCCTCGACGCCCGCGGAGAACTCGCAGGCTACCGCGGTTCCGACATCGACATCACCGAGCGCAAGCGGGCCGAGGAGGAAGGCCAGATCAGTGAGCGGCGTTACCGCTCTCTGTTTCGACACATGCTGAATGGCCTCGCCTATTGCAGGATGCTCTACGACGATCGGAACCAGCCAGTGGACTTTGTCACCCTGGAGGTGAATGAGACCTTCGAACGCCTCACCGGCCTCCGCGACGTGATCGGGAAACGCGTCACGGAGGTCATCCCGGGAATTCGTGAGACCGTCCCGGAGTTCTTTGAGATCCAGGGACGCGTGGCTCTAACCGGCAAGTCCGAATCCTTTGAATTCGATTTCAAACCGATCGGCCGCTGGCTTTCCGTCTCGGTCTACAGCGCGGAGAAGGGATATTTTGTCGCGATCTTCGACGACATCACCGAACGCAAGAGGCACGAGTCGGACCGCGAGGCGATGGTGGCCCTCCTGCGTCTGCTCAATTCGCCAGGCGATACCCGTGAGCTCATCGAAAAGGTGGCCGTCCTGCTACGGGACTGGCAAATCTGTGAGCACGTGGGAATCGCGCTGTGGGATGGCGGCCCGCCCCACGAATCCTGTGGGGTCGCCCGCGGCGTCCTGCAAGCCGGGAACTTCCGATGCGAGCAGATCGCGGCCGGCGAACTCGTGCCCGCCTCGGAGGGTTCCCCGGCAGCCGGACGCATGTGCAGTATCGTTCTGTCCGGGCGGCTCGATCCGGGTCTTTCGTGCTTCACTCCGGGCGGGTCCTTTTGGACGAACAATGCGGCCAACCTCCTGGCGCACACCTCCGGGGAGGAACCGCCCTGCCGCAACCCCTGCTTCGGCAGCCGGGCTGAGTCCGTCGCGTTGGTTCCTCTGCGCAGTTCCGCGGGTACCCTCGGCCTGCTGCACTTCCACGACCCCCGGTCCGAACGGTTCACACCCGCCGTGATCGCCCGCCTGGAACGGGCCGCCGCAAGCCTGGCGATTGCTCTCGAGCAGCGCCGGGCCCAGGACGCTCTTCGCGCCAGCGAAGAGCGCTATCGGCTCATTTCGGAAAACACCGCCGACGTCATCTGGATGTTGGACTTGGAGTTCGACCGGTTCACCTATGTCAGCCCCTCCGCGCGGCGCGTGTTGGGGTACTTGCCCGAAGAGATCGTTGGGAACTCCGTCCGGTTTACACTGACTCCCGAATCTTACGAATTTGCGGTTCGCCGCATCGCCGAAGAAATGGAGGCTTTCCGGTTGGGCCGCGGCACGCCCACCCAAGTCCAGCAAATCGACCAGGTGCGGAAGGACGGAACCATCATTCGGACCGAGGTGTCGACCATGATGTTGCCCAACGGCCAGGGGGGCGCCGGCGCCATTCTCGGCGTCACTCGCGACATCACCGAACGCGTTCAGACCGAGGCGATCCTGAGGCAGGCGCAGAAGCTGGAGTCTGTCGGACGTCTGGCTGGGGGCGTCGCCCACGATTTCAACAATCTCCTCACCGTAATCAACGGCTACAGCAAGATGGTGCTCCGCGAACTGTCGCCGGCCGATCCGATCCGCGGCAGCATCAACGAAATCGTGGTCGCCGGCGAACGCGCCGCCGCGCTGACGGCCCAACTGCTGACGATGAGCCGGAACCAGGTGGTTCAGCCGAGAGCCGTGAATCTCAACGAGATCGTCGCGGAAATCGAGAAGATGCTCGGCCGCCTCATCGGCGAGGACATCCGGGTGAAATCCGTCCTTCGCCCCGGCTTGGGATGTGTCCTGGCCGATCCCGGGCAGTTGCATCAGGTCCTGATGAACCTTGCGGTGAACTCGCGTGACGCCATGCCCAGCGGCGGAACCCTGTTGATCGAAACCGCCGGGGTCGTCCTCGAGCAAAGCGACACCGAACCCCATCCCGAGTTGAAGCCGGGACCGCACGTTCAATTGACCGTCAGTGACACCGGCATCGGAATGACGAAGGACGTGTTAGCCCATATGTTCGAACCGTTCTTCACCACCAAGAAGGCGGGTGAGGGAACGGGTCTGGGACTGGCCACGGTGTACGGAATTGTCAGGCAGTGCGGCGGATCGATCTTCGTCGAGAGCGAACTCGGTCACGGGACCCGCTTCCGGATCCTGTTACCCCGGGTCGAATCGCCGCCATCGCCTCGCGACGAACCGGAATCGGATCGGTCGGGTCTGCGCGGCACCGAGACCGTCCTGGTTGTGGAAGACCAGGAACTCGTCAGAAGGATGCTCGTGCGGGCCCTGCGAACTTATGGATACCGGGTCCTCGAGGCGGCGAATCCCGGAGAAGCCCTGCTGGTTGCGGAGTCCTGTGGAGGTCCCATTCACCTCCTGCTCACCGACATGGTGATGCCCGGCATGTCCGGCCGCGACCTGGCCGGCCGGTTGAAGCTTCTCCGCCCGGCGATTGGGATCATCTACATGTCCGGCTACGCCGACCCGGCCAGGCTCGACCTCCAGGAACTCGACGGCGCTTACCTGGCCAAGCCGTTTTCCCCGGGAGCCTTGGCCGCGAAGGTCCGGGAAGTCCTGGGCCCTCGTCCCGCGGCGAGGACGATTCTGGTGGTCGACGATGAACCGGGGGTCCGGGGCCTTCTGCGGAAAGTCCTGACCGGAGCGGGGTATCGGGTTTTGGAAGCCGGCAACGGCAAGGAGGCCGTCCGGCAGATCGAATCGACCACCATCGATCTGATGATCACCGATCTGGCGATGCCCGAGCAGGAAGGGATGGAGACCATCGAAAGACTCCACAAGGTGAAACCCCTTCTGGCCATCATCGCCATGTCCGGCCAGTTTGCCGGCCCGCTGCTGACGGCCACCGAGTACCTCGGCGCGCGAGCCACGATCGCCAAGCCCATTCAGCCGGAACTCCTGCTGGACACGGTCGCTCGCGTGCTTGGCTAATTCGCCTGTGCAAGGCACCCGGTTTATTCGGGCTCGATGGCCGGCCAGGGAACGGATGCCGCCCGATCGAAAGCGCTTCAATCAGCCGACCCGATGGCATAGAGCGCATTCCGGGTGCGAATGTACATCTTGCCGTCACTGATGGCCGGAGTGGCGTAGATCTCCGAGTCGAATTCATTGATCGCCAGAATCTCCCAATCGCCGGCCGCACGCAGCACCACCACCTTGCCGTGCTCGCTCGCGATGTACACCTTGCCGTCGACGCCGACCGGCGAGGCGTAGTAGTCATCCAGCGCGCCCGTCAGACGCGCCTGCTTCAGCACCTTGCCGGTCTGCGCGTTCAGCGTGGTCGCGATTCCGCCGTTTCGCACCAGGAACACCACGTCTTTGTACACCAGCGGCGCCGGCACGTCCGGCAGCGACTTTTCATGGCGCCAGAGCAGGTGCGTGCCGGTCACGTCGCCCCTGCCGCCCAGCTTGACGGCCAATAATCCGTTGCGCGCGGCGCGGCGCGTGCGGAAGAACGTCCATTCCCTCTCGTTCAAGAAGCCATCCCGGTCCAGGTCGATCGCACGCCAGGTTCCCGTGGGCTGCCATGGCTGGGGAAGTTCCTTCTGAGCCAGCTTGCCGTCGCGATTCCCATCGGCCGCCGCGATCACCTCGGCGAACGGTGGCAGGTCCACCTGCTCTCCCGCATCGTTCCCGGAAGTCCAGCCATTGAAGTACAGCAGGCCGCCTGCAATCGTGGGCGCCGATTTGGGCTGGCACGTCAAACCTCGAACGAACCAGAGCGCTTCGCCGTCCACGACCGAGTACGCGGTGAGTTGGTAAGAGCCGGGGGCGATCACTTGTGCGGGCCCGCCCGCCGGCCGGTGGACAATCGGTGTGGAGTACCCGTTGATGACGTGGCGCGGCGTCTTCCAGGCGATCTTGCCGGTATCGGCATCCACCCCCACAATGTATGCGTCGGTGTCTTGATCACAGACCAAGATCACTCTTCCATCGGCATATACAGGCGAGGCGACGATGCCGTGTTGACTGTTGAAGGGTCCGAGCGGTAACTGCCAGCGCTGGTTGCCTTCGACATCGTAAGCAACCAGGCCGAAATCGGCGAAGAAGACAAAAACTCTCTTTCCGTCCGTAACCGCGGTGGGCGCCGCGCGGTGATTCAGGGTGTGCTGGGCTTCGCGCCGGGTGGCCCGGACCGATCGACGCCACTGAACCTTCCCGCTGGAGCGGCTCAGGCACATCGTGATCAAATCATCGTTCTCGGAGCCTGTCAGGAAAATGCGATCCCCGGCCAGGACGGGGGACGACTTTCCTACCGGCAGCTCGGTCTTCCACAGGACATTCTTCTGCGGTCCGAACGTGTTTGGCAGTTGCCCGCAGGAAGGGCACAGCCCGGAGCCGTTCGGACCACGAAACTGAGGCCAGTCGGCTCCGGAGAGACCGGCTGCCAGCAGCAGGCAACAGAGAAGGGTACGCATTTCCGTGCTATCCATCTTAAGCTGCCGGCGAGATGTGAGGCTGGTTGGAGCGATCGTCCGCGGTTCGCAATCGCGGACCGGAGTTCGCCGCCTCGCGGTGGGAACGTTGACTAGGTAAGCTCTTTGAACGGATTGAGTACCTTGAGTCCGGGGCGCCTGAAATCTCTATCGTTGCCTGTAGCAATGGTCAGTCCATGCCGCCGGGCTGTAGCCGCGATGTAGCTGTCTTCCACCGGCATCCGTTGGCCGGCTTTGTCGAGCATCCGTTCCTGCTCGGCCCATGTGTGAGCAACCGAAACGTTGAAACCGTGAATCCGTCCGTCGAGCGCGTTGATGAGTCGCGTCAGCCAAGTCTGTAGCATCTGTCGTTGGCGCCCATCCTTCGTCCGCACCCAGTAGGCCAGTTGGGCGATGACGACGGCACTTGTATAGCAGCGGTCTTGTTCCTGTTCGAGCCAGGCGATAACCCGTGCGTCGCCGTGCCGCTTGGCCGGTTGGCAAATGACATCCGTGTCGAGCAGCCACATTATGGTTTCCGCCGCCGGGCCGGAGTCCGCCGCCGCCGTGGCACATCGTCCGGACTTACTGGACAAGCCTTGAGCACGGCGAGCCAGTTCTCCTTTCCCGGCAATCGCCGAAACACCAGGGCGTCTTCTTCCGCATCGAAGCGGGCATCGAAGTAGTCTCCGGGCGAAGTCGGCGCAAGACCAGCGGGGACAGTAAGACGCCGCTTGGCATCGAGTGTGACGATCATAGTGGGATTATCCCACCCCTTGTCGCACGAGTGCAATCAATCATGCGCTTGGCCTTGAGCACGCCATTCGGTCCTTTCATAGGGGCTCTTTCCACCGTCTGGTGAGTCGCGGCATTCCGCCCCTGAGTCTGGTTTTTCGGGCGTGACGGCATGGGCGCACAGTCCTTGGTGTTCGCCGATCTCTGGGGGGATCCGGCACCTTCCACCTGGCCCTTGAGCCGTTGTCTCACACCCGCCTCGGAGTTGATGCTACGCCTCAGCCAGAGCCTTCATCAGCGCCACCGGGTCGTCCCCGAGAAACGCGCGCGTCGCCCGCGACGTGTCCACGTCCGCAACCAGCAGCGTTTCCCTCCCCAGCTCCGACGCCTGGAGAATCAACCCGTCCGGGCCGACGATCAGAGAACGGCAGTTGTTCCGCGGATGGCACATGTTGGAGGACACGAAGAAGATGCCGTTCTCGGCCGCCCGCGCCACGATCAGAGCCTCCTGGACCGGCTGTTTCCATTCCATCCCCGGTAGCACGTGATTGAACTGCGGGTGGAAGACGACCTTCGCTCCGCCTCGCGCCAGTTGCCGCGTCGTCTCGGGAAATCGGAATCCCTCGAAGCAGATCACGAGCCCCATCGGGATATTTCGAAAGGTGAACGCCGTAGGGCCGCTGCCGGGCGCATAGCCGAGCGCGTCTTTCGGTGTGAGCCTGGACTTGTGGTGCGTGGTCAGGACGCTTCCGTCGTCATTGATCACCACGGCGCTGTTGAACGGCCTTGCGCCAGGGTTCGGAGTTTCCGTGCCGACGATCGCCCCGATCCTCAGTTCCGCGCACCTCGCCGCGATGGTCTCCAACGCCTGCGCAAGCCCCAACTCATCGCAAGGCGCATCCGTCTCCAGAATTCCCACCCGATACCCGGCGAGATGGGTCTCGGGAAAGCAAATCAGGTCGACTTCTTTCTCCGCCGCTCTCTCGAGGTAGCCCAGGACTGTGGCCAGATTCTCAGTCAACCGGCAACTGGGAGGCGCCTGTGCCGCCGCGACGCGAAGGGTCGTCCCGCCCGAACCGCCGTTCTTGCCCATTCGATGTGTCCTCCCTGGTGGTGCCGGTCTCCGACCTGGTCTCCGACCGGCCATGCGAATCGAAGATGCTGCTGCCCTGACCCGCAGGGCGCCAGACGCAGTCAAAGAATATCGGGGACGCCCTCAATATCGCAACGTAACCACGGTGGCGCCGCCCCCCGGCACCAGCGTGACGACAATCAAACGGTCGTGCTCGTCGGAACGTAAGGCGGGAATGTCACCCCCGCCCAGGGCGGCAACGATCTTGGGCACGGTCGCCCGGTGGCCCACCACCAGCGTGGCCTCGTCGCGGCTGGCTGTCGAGCGAATCGCCCGCATCAGTCCCTCAAAATCGGACTGCGGCACCGCCTCCACCCGCCGGCCCGCGCCCCGCGCCGTTGGCTCCGCGGTCTGCTGCGCTCTTACCGTGTCGCTTGTATAGAAATGGCGTACGTTCGCGTCAGCCAGCATCCGGGAAAGTTCCACGGCACGCCGGGCCCCATCGGCATTCAACGGAGGGTCTGGCTCGCCGGTGCGCTCGGCGTGGCGAACGATGAAAATCGTCTGGGCCGCCGCGGTGCCGAGACAAACTCCGGCGGCGAACACCAGCGTGATCAGACGACGCATCATGCCTTCCAGAATTGCACACGCTGAGGCCCTTACAGATTCCCTCTATCTGGGTGAATTACCGCGAGGGGGATGCGGCGAACATCGTCGGCCGGGGAGAGAGGCATTCGCGCCGAATCGTTTCCGTCTTCGTGGAAAGAGCGTGCTGGTGAGTCGCGCGCGCCGCTGCGTCTGGCCTTCCCCGCCGCGCTCGCGGCTCGCTGGGTGCCGGGCCTGTTCCCGGAAGGGCCGGAGAGTTGAACAGGAGGAAGTGGCGGCAACTGCTGTTCACTCAGCCTGCCTGATTCCGACCGCCGAGTGAGACTGTGCTCAAACTCAAGTGGACGCCACAACCCAACTGCCCGGCGCGGCGGGGTGGCGGTGCAGTTCCGTGCCGGCGAATCCGGCATTGCGGCACATGGCATCCAGTTCCCGGTAGGTGTAAGCGTCGCCGGTGGCCGTGGAGGCGAGCATCGCCAGGGCGAATCCGGCCGGCATCGGCGGCGACACCCGATCCTCGTTGGGGACGAATTCGAGGATCGCGGCGCGGCCTCCCGGGTTGAGGGCCGCCCGTACCTTCTTCATCAGTTGCTCGCAGGCCGGCACATCGAAGTGGTGCAGAAAATTCGTCACCAGCACCAGATCGTATCCCGCGCCAAAGCTGACGTCGAAGGCGTTGCCGGCAATCTTGTGAAAACGGCTCGACACGCCCGCGCGCTCGGCGTTCTGCTCGGCCACCGCCAGCACCGGCGCCCAGTCCAGCGCGTGGATCTCGGCGTTCGGATTGTAGCGGGCCAGGGTGATGCCGAACATGCCGTGTCCGGCGGCGAGATCGAGCACCTTCCAGGTTTCCGCGCTTTCCGGGCGCAACAACGACGCGCCCATCTCTGCCATCGGCATCATCATGGGCACCATGTCTTCGGCGAACTCGACCCAGACGGGATTCTCCGGCTCGACCGTCCCCGCTCCGTCGAGCAACGTGGTGCCCGTGCGGACCACGGCGGCGAGATCATGGAAGGCTTCCACGATCGCCGGGTGCGTGAGGAAGTTCGCCACGCGCCCCATGTAGGCGGGGGAGTGCTCGTCGAGAAAGACGGCGGAATCGGGGGTCAGCGCGTACTCGCCATCGGTCTTGACGAGGAAGCCGTTGATGGTGAGGAAATCGCAGAGGATTCGCGTTCCCCGTTCGGAAGCGTGGCAGGCGGAGGCAATCGCGCCGGCGCTGCGCGCCCCCTCGGCGATGCGCGTGAAGATCTTCAGTTGGATCGCCGCTTTGATGGCCTGGGTCTTCTGAAAGGCCCAAAGCGTGTCCATCAACAAGGCGGGTGAAGGCCTGGTAGCAGTGCCAGGTTGCATTTCTCAATTATGGAGCAACTTCTGGCATGACCACGGAAAGTCTGCTCAACGCAGCCTCCGGACGCCTCGAGATCCTCTTCACGGCGTCCCGGCCGAATCCAACCCGAACACGAAAAGGGCGTTCCCCATCGCCATTGCGACGTACTGCTTTCCGTCGCTGAGAAAGCTCATCGGATTCGACACCCACCACAGCTACGGCATCACTTCTTCAGATGACCGGTAGAGTAACACCCAGACCCGCGAAACAGGGGATGTCACTCACTCGAGAAGCGCATCCAAAAGGGGAAGTGGTATAATTGCCCCACGTTTTAGCTCCCTAAAAGGGATTTGCTTGCTTGGCCGATGGGTATATCGGTTCGCACCCATCCGGCCTCCCAGGCGTGAAAGTCCAGGATCGGAGTTCTCGAGTCATGAAATCGAAGAAGATATCGGCCGCTCTGAATCGCCGCGAGCTGATGCTCGCCGGCGCGACTGCCAGTCTTGCCAATTGGGCGGCGCCCTCGGCGCGCGCTGCGTCCCGCCTTCCCGTTCGCGCGGGCGGGCCGGAAGTGTATTCGCTCCTGGGCGTGAAGCCGTTCATCAATTGCACCTCCACGTACACCATCAACGGAGGGTCGGCGATGCTGCCGGAGGTGATCGAAGCGATGAACAGCGCCTCGTTCTACCCCGTCAACATCGATGAACTGATGCAGGGCGCGGGCAAGCGCCTGGCCGAGTTGCTGCAGGTGGAAGCCGCCATGGTCAGTTCCGGCGCCGCCGGCGCGATGACGTGCGCCACGCTGGCCTGTATCGCCGGGTCGGACCCCGAGAAGATGCAGCAGTTGCCCGACACCACCGGGCTCAAGGGAGAAGTGATCGTTCCCCGGTGGTCGCGGAGCACCTACGATCATGCCGTCCGCACCACGGGCATAAAAATGATCGAAGTCGACACGTTGGAAGACCTGGAACGGGCGTTCAGCCCGCGCACCGCGATGGCAACCGGGCAGATTAACCTGGCAAGCGACAAGAACCCGTTTACGCTGGAACAGTACGTCGCGATCGCGCACAAGCATGGAGTTCCCGTCGTGATGGACTGCGCCGACCGCCTGCCGCTGGTTCCGAATCCTTATCTGTCGCGGGGCGTCGATCTGGTTGCGTACTCCGGCGGCAAGATCATCCGGGGGCCGCAGACCGCGGGGATGCTGCTGGGCCGCAAGGACCTGGTGGGCGCCGCGTTCACCAACAGCGCGCCGCATCACGCCTTTGCCCGTGCTCTCAAGGTCAGCAAAGAGGAAGTGGTCGGCCTGGTAAAGGCCATCGAGATCCTGCGCACCGGCAAACGGGATCGGGACCACGAGGACAACGAGTGGCGTGGCTGGTTTCGACACATTAACGAGGTCGTGTCCAAGGTTCCAGGCGTCTCGGGCCATATTATCGAGCCGAAAGACAAGCAGTACTACCCCACGATGAAGGTGGTCTGGGATCCCGGCAAGATCGGGATTACGGCGGGGGAAGTGGGCCAGTTGCTGCTCGAAGGGGAGCCGCGCATCATGACGCATGCCGGTCTGAACGAGGCGGACAAGGCCAGCGAAATGCTGCTGCGCCCCGCCGCGATGTGGCCCGGAGAATACAAACTGGTGGCCGACCGGCTTCACGAGATTCTCAGCAAGGCGCCCGGCCCGCGTCCCAAGCCGCAGTACGCCGAACCGGCCGGCGACGTCTCCGGTCTCTGGGAATCGGAGTTGCAGTTCGGGGTCGGTTCGGCGAAGCACAGCTTTTATCTCGACCCGAAGGGCAATAAGCTCAGCGGCCAATACACGGGGAGACTGGTCAAGGGCGCGATCAAGGGCCATGTCGACGGCAACAAGGTCGAGTTTTCGAGCGGCGGAAAGGTCGAAGGAACGTCCTTGCACTACACCTATAAAGGCACTTTCGACGGGACGCAAATGTCGGGCACGGTCGATCTGGGCGAATACGGAACGGCCCGGTTCACCGCCACACGAAAGGCGTAACAGCGCGCGCTGCAGAACGAACCCAATTCCGCCAGAAGTGATTGATTTCACAGGAGGGAATTGGGTTCGTGGATTGGCTTCGGTTGGCTTCGTTCCGCTCGCCAGGGTTCCCCGGGTAGTGTGACGGCACCCGGCTTGTGCAAGAGGCCTCATGGCGCCCCAAGGCTACCGCGCCGTCAAGCGGGAATCGAATTCGAGAATCGGCAAGCCGTTGATGGAAAGGGACTTATTTTCAGGAGACCCTTGTGACGGTCATCCCGCGTCTCGACCTTGCGGCGGCGGGCGTGGAGATGAGACCAGCCTCCACACGGTTCCAGGTTGACAGGCTCCTATAGTCGCGGCGCATGGTGTCTCCGAAGCGTGGGTGTCGCTTGGGGCCCTCATCTGCATCCGCCTTCACTGCAACCCGCGGGTCTAGAAGTTGTGAAAAAAAAGGGGACGGCCACCACTCCCTCAGAGGTTGTGAAAAAAAGGGGACGGGACCGCCCCCAATTTTTCACGGCTTCTTACACCCGCGGTTCGGAGCCATCGTCTCTACGGCCTCGGATTGCTCACCAGTTGACACAAACACCTTTTGGCCGATACAACGGATCTTCCACAGGAGCCAATCGAAACCATGCAACGACGTGATTTCCTGAAAGCCGCCACGAGCCGCTGCCTCGCCGCCGGAGCCATGTTCTCGCCCGTTGGGGAACGCTATCTGAACGCCCAGGAAGTGCAGGCCCGCCGCGGGATGCCGGCGCTCAAGATTACGGGCATCCGCAGCATCCAAACGCGGCCCAGCGCCGCCTGGACCATCGTCAAAGTGGAGACCAGCGAACCGGGGCTCTACGGAATCGGTTCGGCGTCGGACATTTTCCGTCCCGGCAGCGTGCCGCCGGCGGTGGAGGTGCTGGCGCAAGCTCTGGTCGGACGCGACCCGGACGAGATCGAGGACGTCTGGCAGGCCAGCTATATGAGTTCGTTGTGGCGGAACAGCGCCACGATGAACGTCGCCCTATCGGGCGTCGATATGGCCCTGTGGGACATCAAAGGGAAGCGCGCCGGGTTGCCCGTGTACTCGCTGCTGGGCGGGAAGTGCCGGGTGGCCGTTCCGTGCTACGACCACGCGCGCGAGGACAAGACGTTCGAAGGCGTGGAGGAGGGCGTTCGGCGTTCGATGGCAAATGGGTTCGCCCACATTCGCGTCCAACTGGGCGGATACGGAGGAGGAGGGTTCATCGAACCGGGGCAAGGCATGCGCCCGGTGGGCGGACCGGCGGGCCGCGTTTTCGACGAAGAGATGTACATCGAGACCATTCCGCGGCTGTTCGAGCACCTGCGCAACAAGCTGGGATTCACACCCAAGCTGCTGCACGACGCCCAGGAGCATTTCTCTCCGCTGAAGGCCGCGCAACTGGCCAAGCTTCTGGAGCCGTACCGGCTCTTCTTTCTGGAAGACGTTCTCAACCTGGAGCAACTGAGCTGGTACAAGATGATCCGGCAGCAGTGCATGACGCCGCAAGCCGCGCACGAGAAGCTGACCAGCCCGACCGAGTATATCCCGCTGATCTCGGAGCGCCTGGTGGACTTCATTCGCTTCCGCGTGGCCAAGGTCGGCGGCCTGACGCCGGCTCGAAAGATCGCCGCGATGGCGGAACTCTACGGGGTGCGTACCGCGTTCCAGGAAGGCGCGGACAATGACCCCGTGAATTTCATGGCCGCATGCCAACTGGATATGTCGATCGTGAACTTCGGCATCCAGGAGGAGAACCACTTTCTGCCCGAGGAGATCGAGACCTTCCCCGGCGCGCCGGCGGTGAAGAGGGGCTTTGTCTATATCGAGCCGAAGCCTGGGCTCGGGGTCGACATTGATGAGGCCAAGGCCGCAAAGCTGCTGGCGAGCCCGTCCTCCCGGGGGCGGATGATTCGCTACTATCCACCCGACCGGAAGATTGACGGAACGTTTGTGAGGCCGTAGCGGGCAGCACGATGTACGATTGAAAACATGCTCCGACGCATACTGGTTCTGGTTGCCCTGGCTGCGCCCCTGCCGGTGGCCGCGCAGTTGTTCCGGCTGACCCCCGAGCAACTCGCCCACTTCACGCCGCAGAACCCCTTCGACCGCCTCCCCGACGGGCGGCCCAAAGTGCCGGATGAGTTGCTTGCCCGGCTGAAAGCACTGTCCGTCGAAGATGCCTGGAATGTTCTGAAGCCGAAGGGCTACGGGCACCAGTTCGTGGGCAACCTTCAGCCCATGATCCCGGGCAGAAAGCTGGTGGGGCGCGCGCTGACCGCACAGTACCTTCCGTCGCGGCCCGACTTCAGCGCGGTGCTTGACGCCGACGACAAGGCGGCCGGCGCTCCCAGCGGCACGAATCACAAGGTGATCGACCTGCTCAAGACCAACGATGTCCCCGTGGTGGACCTGATCGATGCCACGCCCGGCCACAACTTCGGAGGCGACAACCTGCAGGCGGCGGTGGCCGGAGCGACGGGGACCGGTGCGGTGGTGCAGGGCACGGTTCGCGACCTGGAAGGCAACATCGAGTTGCCGTCGCAGATCTACTACCTCAAGAGCATCCCGCCGGCCGTGTCGGGCGTTTCGGTGATCGGCATCAATATTCCGATCCACATTGGCAACGCCCTGGTGATGCCGGGCGATGCCGTGCTGGGCGACCGCACCGGCGTGATCTTCATTCCCCCGCAGTTTGTGAAAGAGATCGTCGAGAAGGGCGAGGCGACCCGGATCAAGGACGATTGGACGAAGCAGAAACTGATGACCGGCAAGTACAAGTCGAGCGAGATCTATGGAGCCACCCTGTCCCCGGAATTGCAGAAAGATCTGGATGAGTACACCCGGCAGAGAAAATCGCGCCAGTAGGCGGCAAGTGGCGCCGGGCAACGTTCTGTATCGCCCGGCGGCACTTGCCGCGTTGTTGCTGATCACCAGCCTGGCCAACGCCCAGGAGCCCAAGCAGACCTTCAAGGTCCCAATGCGCGACGGAGTGCGGTTAGCCACTGACGTTTACGGCGCCGAGGCCGGCGTGCAAAAGCCCGCCTTGCTGTTGCGGACGCCCTACAACAAGAACAACGCGGCGGCCACGGCGAAGCGCTATCAAGCGGCCGGATACGTCGCCGTGGTTCAAGACGCGCGGGGCGCCTACGAGTCCGAAGGCCAGTACATCCACCACAACAACGACGATCAGGACGGCTACGATACCCTCGAGTGGATCACGAAGCAGCCGTGGTCGAACGGACGAATCGGGACGTGGGGAGGCTCACACCCGGGGGCGGTGCAGTGGTTGGCCGCGGGCGAGCGCCCTCCCGGGCTGCAGGTGATCGCCCCGACCGCCGCTTCGCCCAGTTTGTACTACACCGCTTATGTCGGCGGCGCCCTCCGCCTGGCGTTGATCGGCGCCGCCGGTCCGGCCATCAACAAGCCGCCAGCGGGCAAAAAGACGCCGGAAGACCTTCTGCCCTTCTACCGGCAGCATCCGTTGGCCGAACTGGACCGCATCATCGGATGGGAAATGCCGTGGCTACGGGCCATGACGACCCATCCCTGGCTGGACGGTTTTTGGAACCGCCAGCACGCCACCGAGCGGGTGAAAGGCCTCGACCTGCCGGCTCAGCACATCGTCGGCTACTACGATTTCCTGGCGAAAGAAACCGTGGGCAGCTTTATGCGGATGCGTAAGTTTTCGGCGACGGAGAGCGCGCGGAACCACCAGCAGTTGATCGTCGGGCCGTGGGATCACGGAACCGTCGGCAAAACCGTGGTCGCGGGTTTTGATTTCGGCGAGGCGGCCAAGCTGGATGTAGTCGACGAAAATCTGCGCTGGTTCGACCGGTTCCTGAAGGCGGGCACGCCGGCGGCTGTCGATTTTCCGCGAGTCCGGTATTTCGTGATCGGGTTGAACCAGTGGCGGACGGCCGCGGACTGGCCTCCGCCCGGAGCCATGGAGACTTCTTTGTATTTGCACTCCGCGGGCCGTGCGAACACACGTAAAGGCGACGGCACGATGACGGCGAAGCGAGCGAACCGGGACGAATCGGCCGACCGGTTCGAATCGGATCCCGCCAACCCCATGCCGGTGGAACCGCCAGGGAGCGTGATGCCGCGTTCGTCGATGTTTCGTCCGGTCGAACGCGGCGTGCTCGAAGATCGCCCGGACGTGCTGATCTACACCGCTGCCGCCCAGACGGAGGATCTGCTGGTGGCGGGCAATCCGCGCGCGGAACTGTGGGTCAGCGTGGACACCCCAGACGCGGACTATGCTCTCAGACTCGTGGACGTCTGGCCGGACGGCAAAGCGTATCCGGTGGCTGAGGGCGTGCTTCGGCTAACGCACCGGGATGGGGACAAAGCGGCGTCGCCGGTGGAACCCAACCGGACTTATCGCGTCGAGGTCGACCTGGGGCATACGTCATTTCTACTGCAACGAGGGCACGCGCTGCGGCTCGAGGTTGCCGGCAGCTACTTCCCGGCGTACGACCTCAATTCGCATACGGGGGAAGGGCCGTTTGCGAAGACGGACCGGAAGGCGGTCCAATCGGTTTATCACGCGCCGCGAATGGCTTCGCGGATCGTGCTGCCGGTGGTGAAGCGGTAAGTGCGCGGGCTGTGAAAATCGGGGCCGGCCACCCCGTTTCCCGATCAACCTTTTCTGGAAGATCAACGAGTCGTGGTCGCGAAACGGGGTCACCGTCCGTGCGCCGGGATAAACCGGCATGTTGTCGGGGATGAAAGAGCGCCACAAGAAAGGAGTAGCGATCCATCTTGACCTCGAGTCTTGCGGCGGCCACCGCGAGGTGGCCGTCGAAGCGTAGACAGAGGCATCGGTGGGCCGGGTGGCGAGCTGCGAAAAGACCTCTCCGGGATGCCGACCCTGTGGACAGAAGGGGAAGGCCACATCCGACGGCGCGTTATCGCAAGTGCCGACGCCATCCCGCGTAGTCGAAGACCCCACGCACGCTGAGAAACTGGATCTGTTTGCTCGGTGGCCCGCTTGCTACCCGGTGCCGGTTCCGAACCTGTGCCGCCTTCTCCGCCGCCGGATCGTCCGACATCAGCCGGATCATCTTCGGCCGCGCCTCCTGATCTTCCGCCGCCCGCTTCCACTCCGGCATCCGCGGCAACGTCTCTTCCAACTTCCGCCCCTCGTCGGTCAGGTGGCTCCGGAACGGCGGAACGCGACCACTCTGCTGAACAGGTGGTGGTCAGTGCTCTGGAAGCCACCGGGCGTCCCGAACCCCGGTCGCGGCCAAGCCCAACCCGGTGGACCCTCTTCTGTTCCGTTGGCTTCGCTTTGTTTCGTTTTGTTTGAATGGGCCTCAGACCGCTATCCCTCATTCCTCCAATCGCTTACCCACGATTTCAAGCTGTCTTGGTTCGATAAGAAGGTTTCGTTTTCGCCGGAGCCCGCGATGATCTGGCTCTCCTTCTACGCCTTCCACCCGCAGAGTGCCTCGGCTTCCACCTCCGGCCTGTCCAGAGCCAGTTCCCGGCGTTCCTTCGCGAGATGGAGACGTTCAGGCTCGCCCTTTACTCTCCAATGTGGAATCGAAAGACCGTCCTGCAGCGGACTTACCCGCGGCCGACCAGCGGCATCTGGGTCGCCATCACCGTCATGAACAGGACGTTGGCGTCCAGGGGCAGATTCGCCATGTAGAGCACCGCGTCGGCCACGTGCTGTACGTCCATGCGCGGTTCCACCATCATCGTGCCATTGGCTTGAGGCACGCCTGCCGTCATGCGCTGCGTCATCTCGGTGGCCGCGTTCCCGATGTCGATCTGCCCACAGGCGATGTCGTATTTGCGCCCGTCGAGCGCGATCGATTTGGTCAGGCCCGTCATGGCGTGTTTGGTCGACGTGTAGGGCGCGGAATTCGGCCGGGGGGCGTGAGCGGAAATCGAGCCGTTGTTGATGATCCTTCCGCCCCGCGGATCCTGCGACTTCATGATCTTGATGGCTTCCTGGGAGCACAGAAAGGCTCCCGTCAGGTTGACCGCCACCACCCGGCTCCATTGCTCGTAGGTGAGGTCCTCCATGGCTACGGGCGGCGCGCCGATTCCAGCGTTGTTGAACAGGACGTCCAGCCGTCCGAACGCTTCCCGAGTCTGTTGAAAAAGGGCCCGAACCGAATCGGCTTGGCCGACGTCGGTCGGTATGGCGAGCAGTTTTCCACCTTGCGGGACCCCGCCGGCCGCGGTCTGCTCCAGTGCGTCGGCGCGGCGACCCGCCAGCGCAACGGAGTAGCCCGCGGCCTGCAAGGTCAGCGCGGCGGCGCGGCCGATGCCGCTGCCCGCTCCGGTTACCAACGCAATCCTGCCGTTTGTGTTCATAGCGTGTCTTCCTATTGTGCACGAGGAGGCGGTCCCCTCTTTTCAACGACGGCCGCGGAGGTGGTTGGTCAAGGACGGAAAGGTCAGAAGCTTAGGGTCATTCCTGTAACCAGACCACGCGGCAGGAGCGGGCCGTAGATGTACTTTGCGTCGCGTAGCGGACCTTGATCGAAGTCCGGCTGGAAGCTGTTGAGAAGGTTGTTTCCCTTCACATAGAGCCGGAGTTTGCGGCGGTCGCCGCCGCCCAGCAGGAATTCCCTGCTCGCGATCACGTTCCACGCGGTGAACCATGGAGAACGGCTGACGCGGTCCGCGTCAATATATCCCGCCAGATGTTGAACGTTCATCGTACCGGTAAAATCCAATGTATTGATGATGTCGATTTTCCAGGGAAGATCGAGGTCGGCTCCGATAAAGCCGTAGCGATTCGGGGTGCGGAAGTAGCGGAGACTTCCGAAAATAGGCTCGGGCTCATCGTATCGAGCCTGCTGCAACGTCCATCCTCCCCGCAGGCCAAACCGTCGCGCAGCCTGCAAACTTACATTTGCTTCCACTCCGCGAAAGCGGGAACCCGGACCGTTCGTCCGCTCGAACAGGCGGTTTTTGTCGATCACGCGGTCCGTCTCGCGAAGCACAAAAACGTCGTTCAGCCGCGTCCAGAAGAAGTTGAGGCCGACAGTAAAGGGTTGATTGTTGAGCCGTCCTGTGTAGTCGAGGGCGGCCGTGAGGCTGCGCGACGATTCGTGCCGAAGTCCCGCGGCTCTCTGGATGAGCAGTACTTCTCCGCCGACGCTCGAAACATGAAGGTCCTCGTCAAACACCTGCGGCGCGCGAAAGCCGGTGGAAATCCCCAGGCGAAGATTGAGCGAGTTAGTCAGCCCGAGCCGAATGTTTGCGCGCGGACTGACAACGGCATGATCGAGCAGATTGCTTTTGTCAACTCGCGCCCCGGCAAGGATGACCACTCGCGGTTTTAAGCGCCACTGGTCCTGCAAGTAGAATCCCGAGTTCTTGAAGGTCTGCCGGATATGCCGCGCATAACCCGGGAAGTTGTCGGCGACATGCTCAAACCAGTGTTGGAATCCGCTGTTGATGGTGTGTCGGCCCAGTTGCGCTCCGAGCGACACGTCGGTGATTGAAAGCGGGTTTCGAGTGGCGCCGTAGGCGTTCGGATCGAAGTCCGCGCCGTAGTAACTGCGTCTTCCCAGATAACTCAGACTGGAGCTGACGTTGTAGTAGACAGACGGCGTCAGCGAATGATTCCAGCGAAAGAAGCCCGCGGACCGGTCCGAGAATAGCTGCTCGGTAATATACGTGTGTTCCGGAAGCAAATCGAACTGGCTACCTCCCCGGCGGAACTCATCCAAGGTGCTTCCTCCGATGGTGAGTCGCGCCTTGCCCTCAAAGAAGCGGCGGAAAAGCGTGCCGCCTCCCGCTTGTGAGCGCCGCCGGGTGAGTTCACTGAATCCATCGCGATCGATGTCCAGTTGAGTGCGCCGCAATCCCCGGTAGTAGAAATCAGCGCTCCATCCGAGCCCGATGTTCCCGAACTGGGCAACGGCGCCGGAGGTTTGTTCGGGCCGGCCAAAGTTCCAAGCAGCCTGGGTATCCACCTGGAAGAAATTCTGCTGCGGCTCGCGCCGGACCATGTTGATGACCCCGGCAACTGCGTTCGGACCGTACAACGAGGAGTTGCCACCCTTCACTACTTCGATGTTCTCGAAGAACTCCGTTGGCAGTTGGTCCAGGGCGTACACCATGCTTGCTCCCGACACCGTCGGCATACCGTCTTCCAGGACCTGGGTGTAAGGGCCCTCCAGGCCATTCAGCCGGATCGCGCTAAAGCCGCAGTTTTGGCAGTTGTTCTCAATACGCAGGCCAGGCACGGATGCAACCAGCGCCTCGGAAAGCGAGCGGATCGCCTGCGACCGAATAAAATCGTGGGAGATAAGCTCGGTTCGGACGGGAGCCTCCACCAGGAGTTCCTGCGTGCCGCTTCCGGTGACAACCACGCTTTCGCGGACGACATCCCCGGCATCGAAGGAAAAGTCGATCGTGGCCTCGGGTTGCCCGGCCAAGTCTACTTCACCGCGCAGACCTGAGTTGAAGCCAGGAGCCGTCACCGTTACGGTATGGCGCGCCAGGGCCAGGCCGGTGAGTTGAAAACGCCCCTCGATATCGGTAATCACCGCGTCATCTGATGGTGCGGCTCGAACCGTTGCCCGGGCAATCGGCTTTTGGTCTTTTGTTAGAACTCTGCCCGAGATCGAGCCCAGCGGTTGCTGTGCGTGGCCGAGGAGAGAGATCAGCGGGAATGCATAGAGAATCGCCCTCGCCGTCTTCATCGTTTTCCCCCTCTGAAGCTCCTCTGCCGCCAGGAACAAAACACTGATTGCCATATCGGAGTTGACTATGGTTAACTTGTAGCGTAATCCATGGTTTACGATAAGTCAACACAACCATCTCAATCCGGCATTCTTCGGCGAGCGTTTGTGCTTTCCTTTGGCGTGGCGCCGCCGCTGCTCTCCACCACGGAGGCGCCGAGTCTCCCCGCCATCGAGTTGGAGACCAACGTAAAAAGGCGCTTGCGGCTCGCGGATTGGGAGGACAAGCTGGTCATTGCAAATTTCTGGGCGACGTGGTGCGTGCCTTGCCGGCGCGAGATGACTGAGCTTCAGCGTTTCCTTGATCGGACGAAGGAACATGCTGCCGGCATCGGGCTCGCTGTTGATCAGATGGGCTGGCCAGTCGTAACCCCGTTCGTCCGTCAGTACGGAATTCGATTTCCCATCGCGCTTGCGGAACGAAATGTCTTGCGTGCGTTCGGCCTTCGAAGCCCGCTACCATCTGTGCCCCAGACGTTGGTATTCGGGCCCAAAGGCAAGTTGGTACTCCATGCGACGACGGCGCTTGGCGCTTCTGATTTCGATGTCATCGCCCGCAACGTATCACATTGATTCAAGAGAGTTTCTTCGCGAGGATGCGCTACCACGACTCCCCGGGTGGGGTTTAGGGGCAGCAATCTGCCGGCTCCATCGGGGCAGTTGAATGTCGACTGCTCCGTGTCGCCTGACGATATCCAGGAGGTCGTGCCTTTCACATCGCCCTTGAAGTTCGACAGCAAGCTGCGCCGCGGACTGGTAGGAGCAGGTCGCGCTGGCCTTCTCAATGTTGTCCGCGAGTGGGGGGAGCTATCGGAAGAGATGCTCGAGCTCGCTCCAGCCCCAGCGGCATAGCACCGCCGAAGCGCCGTTGCGGCGGGACCCATCAACGGACCGGGGAAACTAGAGGCATCCCTGCGTCCTTTTGAAGAAAGCTCCGTCTCCCTGGATGAAGGCAGCGAAATACAGCAGCCTCACAAGGAGAGATGCAAACCATGACGACACAACAGCAGGCAACACAGAAGATCGAGATCGATCTCATGTACATCGACCTCGAAGTCTGTACACGATGCCGGGGAACGGATGCCAACCTTGAAACGGCGCTTGAAACCGTCCAGGGGGTTCTGGAATCCACCGGCGCAGAAGTGACGGTTCGAAAGACGCTGGTGGACTCGGAGACCAAAGCCATGGTTCTGGGATTCGTCTCGTCGCCCACGATCCGGGTCAACGGCCGGGACATCGCACTGGAGCTGCGGGAGAGCAACTGTCAATCGTGCGGCGAAGCCTGCGGGTGCGATGGGCAGATTGATTGCCGCGTGTGGGTGTTTCAGGGAGAGGAACACACGGTCGCGCCGGCGCCGATGATCGTTGACGCGATTCTCAGCGCCGTCTACGGTAGTAAAGAGGATATGCCGGCTCGAGCAGTTACGGCGCCAGTGCCCGAGAATTTGAAGCGCTTCTTCGCCGCCAAAATGGCGAAGGCCAATTCCGCGTGCTGCAACGCGGAGGAACGGTCCACGTGCTGCGAGCCTGCACAAAAACCGGCGTGTTGCGCTCCCCCGGTGGAAACCGCGCAACCGGCCGGCTGCGGATGCCGATGAATCAAGCATTTTCTCCGCCGGCAACGGAAGTCATCTGGCACGAGTTCCAGGAACGACTGCGGGCGTTTGTCTCGCGCCGGGTGCGCCGGCCCGCGGATGTGGAGGACATTCTTCAGGAGGTCTTCATGCGCATCCACCGGGGCATCGATTCGATCCAGCAGCGCGATCGCCTGCCGGCCTGGGTTTTCCAGATTACCCGCAACGCGATCATTGACCACTATCGCTCCGCGGCCCTTCACCCTGAAGCGGCTCCTGAAGAGATAGATACGCCTGCGCCGGTTGCCGATGGCAAGGACTTGCAGGGTCTGGAAGAGCTCTCCACCTGCTTGGAGCCCATGATCGCCGCGCTGCCGGAGGCCTACCGCGACGCCATCCGGTCAACGGAACTCAACGGCCTTACTCAGGTCGAGGCCGCCCGGCGTGCCGGACTGGGTCTGTCCGGCATGAAATCGCGTGTGCAGCGGGCTCGACGGCAACTGAAGACCATGCTTGACGAGTGCTGCCGCATCGAAGTGGACCGGCGTGGTGGGATTCTGGACTACTCGGTGCGTGACGCTCGAAAGTCGCCGTGCGGGCCGTGCGGGCGCTCCGAAAGTGGGTGAGCGATGGGACGCATCTGGGTATTTGGCCTAACGGCCAAGTACCACTTTCGAGTCACCACCTCGGTTGGGAGAAGGGCAAGACGCCGGTCAACGATGAGCGCACGGCCGAAGTTGCCGGCAGACTTCGCTCGTTGCTGACGGGCCCGCGTGCCTGCTGCGAACATTAAGGCCAGTCCCATGGCAGCGGCTGCATTGCAAAGCCCCTTGGAAGCGCTTGGCGCCGATCTGCAAGACCGTAACGCTGCCAATGAGGCCGATTCGCTTTTTGCCGAGCGTGCCGGACTGCGGCATGGCGCTGGTTACACGGCTTTCGGCGGCGGCGGCGCTTCTCCTACGGCTGAGGGAAAGCGGAGTTGAGTCGCGAGGGTAGTTCGATTATGCTCGAACTATAGGACTATCAAAGATGGCGACTGCACAGCAACCACGGCTTTCATTCTTGGACCGCTACTTGACCCTATGGATCTTTGCTGCCATGGCCTTTGGAGTTGCAGCGGGATACGCCGTCCCAGGAATCGTCCCTTTCCTCGACAGATTCAACGTAGGCACAACGTCTATCCCGATCGCCGTCGGTCTGATCCTCATGATGTATCCGCCTCTTGCCAAGGTGAAGTATGAGGAACTCGGCCGCGTTTTCGGGCATCGGAAAGTGCTCGTGCTTTCACTGGTCCAGAACTGGGTGATCGGTCCGGTCCTGATGTTTGCCCTTGCTGTCATCTTCCTCCGCGACAAGCCGGAGTACATGACCGGCCTTATTCTCATCGGGCTTGCACGGTGCATCGCAATGGTGATCGTCTGGAACGACCTGGCGGGCGGCGATCGGGAGTACGCGGCCGGTCTGGTGGCCTTCAACTCAATCTTCCAGGTCCTGTTTTTTTCGGTGTACTCGTACTTTTTCCTGGCCACCGTGCCGCGTTGGTTGGGGCTCACTGCCGTCGAGGTGGATATCTCGATGGCCGAGATCGCCAAGAGCGTATTCATCTATCTCGGCATCCCGTTCATCGCCGGCATGCTCACCCGGTTTACCTTGGTTCGCGCCAAGGGCAAGCAGTGGTACGAGACGCGTTTCATCCCGAAAATCAGCCCGATCACGCTCATCTCACTGTTGTTCACCATTGTGGTGATGTTCTCGCTGAAAGGTGAGGCAATCGTTCAGTTGCCGCTGGACGTGGTTCGGGTCGCCATCCCGCTGACGGTGTATTTTGTGCTCATGTTCTTTGCTTCTTTCTGGATGAGCGCGAAGGTGGGCGCAACCTATGGAGAATCGACGACGCTCTCGTTCACCGCGGCCTCGAACAACTTCGAACTCGCCATCGCGGTTGCGATCGCAACGTTTGGCATCCATCACGGCGCCGCATTCGCGGCTGTGATTGGCCCCCTTGTCGAGGTCCCCGTCCTGATCTCTTTGGTTAACGTCGCTCTGTGGATCAACAGGAAGTACTTCGGAAACCGGTTTGATGAAGTCGGCGTTTGCCGCACGGAGGTCTCGTAGCCGAAGTGCCTCGTGGTCCCAGACGCATCTCTGCCGTACGGACGGGGTCATTCACCATTGGAAATAGCTGGAATGCGAGGAAGAGACATGTGGTTAGAAGAAACTCGATGCAGTTTTGTCCGAATTTCCCGTTTTTTCGAAAATTCGAACAGGAGTGCTGCGATTCGCACCCGGACTGCCGCCGGAGGCAGGAAGCACCTCATTGTGTCACGGCTCATGACGTGGTAGCCTGCCCGTTCGGGCCGCCATCGGGCGGGCTACCCCACGGCTGACGCCGTGGGCTCGAGGCAGTTATCGGATATCAACTCATGGGTAAAGCAAGAATCGGATTGATCGGATGTGGATTGTTCGGCGAGAGCCACCTGCAGGCCTACCGTGCGGTGCGCGAGGCCGAGGTGGTCGCCGTGCTCGATATCGACCGCGCTCGCGCCGAACAGCGCGCGCGGGAGTTCGGCGTGGCGAAGGTGTGCGAGAGCCTGGAGGAGATCTGCTCGCTCGACGTCGACGCGATCGACGTTGTCACGCCGGAAGACGACCATCTGGAGCCGGTGCTGAAAGCCCTGGCGGCCGGCAAGCACGTGTTCTGCGAAAAACCGCTCGCCACCAACCTGGCCGACTGCGACACGATGATCGACGCGGCCGAACGCACGGACAGGATTCTGATGCCCGGCCACCTGCTGCGCTTCGAGACCAAGTACGCCATGGTCAAGGATGAACTCGAGGCCGGACGGTTGGGCCGGATCGTGTCGATGCAGGCCCGCCGCAACCGCACCAAGGCGCTGATTCCGATGTACGGACGCACCCATCCGGCGGTGGAGAACAGCATTCACGACATCGACCTGATGCTGTGGTATACCGGCCAGCCAGTGACTCGGGTCCGGGGCTACGGCCGGAAAGCCACCGGCGGCAAGCACTCCGACACCTTCTTCGGCGTCATCGAATTCGAAGGCGGAGCGCTGGGGGTGGTGGAAACGATCTGGATGATCCCCAAGGCCGCCGGCATCATGCTGAACGATTCGTTCCAACTGGTGGGGACCGAGGCCATCGCCGATCTGCACCTGTATCCCGGCGCGTTGAGTTACTGGCGGGAAAGCGGCTACGAAGCGCCCGACCTGTTCTACGACCCTCGCGTCCGGGGTGGGGCGCGCGGCTCGCTGCGGGACGAACTGGCGCACTTCTGCGAGTGCGTGGTGGAGGGTAAACCTTCGACCGTGCTGCGGCCCGAGGACTCGCGCCGCGCCGTGCAGGTCGCCCTCGCCCTGATGGAATCGGACTACTCCGGCAAGGATGTCGAGATCCGGGGGTGGCGATGAGCCCCGTTCTGGATACGCTCGCCAAGCTGGTGAGCATCAACAGTATCAATCCGTCCTACGACAACGGCCGGCCGGAGGCGGAGATCAACGCCTGGACGGAGGAGTTCTTCCGGGGCCACGGCATCGAGACACGGCGGCAGCAAGTTCTGCCCGAGCGGCCCAACGTGATCGCCGTTCTCCCCGGGCGCACGCAACGGCGTCTGGTGTTTGAGGCCCACGTCGATACGGCGTCCATCAACGGCATGACGATTCCGCCCTTCGATCCGGTAGTGGAAGGCGGCAGGATGTACGGGCGCGGCTCGTGCGACACCAAAGCCGGGCTGGCCGGAATGATGCACGCGCTGGTCTCGTTGAAGCGGGACGGCATCACCCCGCCCGCCGAGATCTGGGTGGCGGCCGCCGCTGACGAGGAGTTCTCGTTCAAGGGCGTGCTGAAGTTGTGCGTAGGCCTGGTCGCGCACGGCGCCGTGGTCGCCGAGCCTACCGAGAACCGGTTGGTGGTGGCCCACAAAGGCGTGCTTCGCTGGGTGATTCGGACCCGAGGCAAGGCGGCTCACAGCTCGAAGCCGCACCTGGGCGTGAACGCGATTTCGCACATGGCGAAGATCATCGCCGCCATCGACGCTGATGCCGAACGGCTCAGCCGTAACCGGCATCCGCTGGTCGGACCGGCAACCGCCAATGTCGGCGTGATTCGCGGAGGGGTCCAGGTGAACTTCGTGCCGGATGGCTGCGAGATCGAAATCGACCGGCGGTTGATTCCCGGCGAGCGGCCGGACGCCGTCCTCGAGCACTATCAGGCGATGCTCGACCGGTTGGCCGCCGAAGACCCCGCCATCGACTGCGTAATGGATCCGCCGATGCTGGTGGACGGTCCGCTGGAAACGGCGCCCGACGCGCCCATCGCGCGGCTGGGCTCGTCCATCCTGAGCGACCTGGGCCTGCCGCACGAGCCGAGCGGCGTGCCCTACGGTAGCGATGCCAGCAAGCTTTCGCACATCGGCGTGCCCAGCCTGTTGTTCGGCCCGGGCTCCATCGATCAGGCTCACGCGGCGGTGGAATGGGTGGACTGCGCCCAGGTGGAGCAGGCCGAGCAGTTCTATCGCGAAATGATGCTGCGCTTCGAGTAGGCCATGGACTCCTCATACAAGCACTTGTTTCCCCGCGCGTCGCAGGTCGCCTATCTGGATACCGCCGCGGAGGGCCTGCCGGCTCCGGGCACCGAGGAAGCCCTGGCTGAGTATCATCGCGACAAGTCGTCGGGAACCCCTGGCCGCCGCCGCCTCTTCGCAGTGGAGCAGGAGTGCCGCGAGTCCCTGGCGCGCCTGCTTGGGTCAACGGTGGATGACGTGACCCTGGTCTCGAATGCTACAGAAGCGCTCGCCATCCTGGCCAACTCGCTGCCGCTCCGGGCGGGCGACGAGATCGTGATCAACGACCTCGAGTTTCCATCGAATGTCCTGGCCTGGCTGCGGCTGCGCGAGGCCGGCGTGCGCGTCCGCGTGGTCGAGTCGGCGCACGGCGTCATTCCCTTGGATGCGTTCGCGGCGGCCATCAACGACCGCACCCGGCTGGTGACCGTCAGCCAGGTGAGCTACAAAAGCGGAACGCAGTATCCCTATCTGGCGCAACTTGCCGAAGTGGCCCATCGGGCGGGCGCGGTGTTTTGCGTGGATGCCACGCAGGCGCTCGGCCGCGTACCGGTGCCCCTGGAGGGAGTGGACTACCTGGTGGCGAGCACGTACAAGTGGCTGCTCGGCGTTCATGGTCTGGGCGTTCTCTACTGCGCCCCGGAACTGCGCGCCCGCCTGACGCCGTCCTCTCTCGGCTGGTATTCGGTGGCGGGTGTGTTCGGGCCTGACCGGTTCCAGGCGTACACGCTCAAGGCGGACGCCTCGCGCTTCACCGGCGGAATGCCGAATTTCCCGTCCATTTACGCCTTGAAGAAGAGTGTAGACTTCCTCCTGTCCGCCGATGTGGCCGCGTGCGACGCGAGGCTGAAGCCGGTGGTGGCCAAACTCCGCCGGGGAATCTCCGGCTTGGGGTTCAATCTCCTGACGCCCGAGGATCCCGCGCTCGCCTCGGGCATCGTCGCGTTCTCGCACCCGAAGCCGGAGGAGTTCGGCACCGCGCTCGAGCAGGAAGGCGTGATCACCTGGTGTGGCGACGGCCGGGTGCGGGCCTCCGCGCACCTCTACAACGACGAATCCGACATCGACCGCTATCTGGCAACGCTCGGGTCCCTGGTGGCGAAGCCGGAGTTTGCCAGTGTCTGACCTGTGGTCCGGGTTGGCGCTGGTCCTGGCCGGCGGGCTCTGCCAGGGCAGTTTCATGGCGCCCAGCAAGTGGATTCGCGGCTGGGCGTGGGAGAACTATTGGCTGCTGTTCGCCGTCAGCGCCTACCTGATTTGCCCGTGGACCCTGGCCATCGCGACCATTCCGCACCTGGCCGACGTCTATTCGCAGGTCTCCGCGCATTCGTTCGTGGTCGTGGCCCTGTTCGGATCGGCGTGGGGCATCGGCGCCGTCACGTTCGGCCTGGGCGTCGATGCGATCGGCGTGGCCCTGGGATTCGCGGTCATCCTCGGGGTGGCGACCACGGCGGGTACATTGATTCCGCTGATCGCGAACCCGCCTACGGGATTCGGCTTGCAGAAGGCGCTCCTGACGGGCGTTGCCTTGGTCCTGATGCTGGTGGGCGTCGCCGTCTGCTCCTGGGCCGGCAAGTGGAAAGAAGCGGCCGGCGCCAGGAGCTATCGCCGCGGTGTGCTGATTTGCGTGGTGTCGGGCCTCCTTTCCGCGTGCGGCAATCTCGGGTTCAACTTCGGTACCGAGGTCATCGAGACCGCGAAGAAGATGGGCGTGGCCGACCACCTGGCGACCAGCGCCCTCTGGACGCTGCTCACGCTGCCGTTGTTCCTCTGCAACTCGGCGTTCGCGTCCTGGCGTCTGGTCAACAACCGCACGGCGGCGCTCTATAAGCTGCCCGGCTCGGCGAAGTCGATCGCCTTGGGGCTGCTGATGGGACTGCTGTGGATGTCCGGGATGGCGTTTTACGGGGTGGGCGCGAGGACGCTGGGACCTCTGGGGCCGTCACTCGGCTGGGCCATCCTGATGTCGAGCATGGTGCTGGTGGCAAACCTGGTGGGGTTTCTCTCGGGTGAGTGGGCCGAAGCGCCCGCCGCGTCGAAGCGCCGCCTGTTTCAGGGCCTGGCCCTGCTGGTGATCTCGATTGCTCTGCTGGGCGTGGCCAACGGTGTCTAGGATGCAACCGTGATAGTCTAATCGCTTCCGGAGTCCAGGTTGACTGACGGCGATCTTTCCCCCCGAACCAAAGTCGAGAAGCTCGGCGAAGTGGAGCGTGTCTACCGGCAGCTCAAAACCTGGTTGATCGGCTGCGTGCTCCCGCCGGGCTCGTATCTGTCGGAAGTGGAACTCGCGCGCCGGTGCAATACCAGCCGGACGCCGGTTCGCGAAGCCTGCAACCGCCTTCACCAGGAGAAGTGGATCGACCGGATCCGCCAGAAAGGCTACATGGTGCGGCCGGTCTCGGTTCGGGAAATCGTGGAACTCTACGAATTCCGCCGAGTGCTGGAGTGCTTTGCCGCGGAGAAACTGGCGCAGGTCGTGAGTCCCGGCCAGTTGGCGGATCTCGACAGAACCATCGCCATCGAGCGCCAGGGGGACACGCCCAACCAGGATTTCGTCATCGCCAACGAGCGGTTTCACCTGAAGATCGCCGAGTACTCGGGGAACCAGATCGTGTTCGATCACCTGAAGCTGACCATTGAATACGTGAAGCGGATCGACACGTATTCGCAGGAAAAATCCAACGCGTGGCTGCCGCACGGCGAAGTCTTGCGGGCCATCGCGGCACACGACCCGGCGGCCAGCCGGCAGGCGATGGCGTCCCACATCGACCTGTCGCGCGACCGCATGTTGAAGCTGTTCGGGAGTTGACCGGGGCCCGTGCTACTGAGGCGGGCCGGTTCTTCCGGTTGGTTCCGCGGCGCCGCGCAGGTGGTTCATGCGCTCGAACTGCTCCTTGGCCTGCGCGGTCTTCCCCAGCCGCTGATAGGCGAGGCCTAGTTGGTAATACCAGTTGGCCATTCCCGGGCGCAGGCGCAGGGCGCGCTCCAGGCGATTCGCCGCCTCGGCGTATCGCCCCTCGGAGACGTGAATTCTGCCCTCCAGGTAGTAGATCTCGGGATCGTCCGGCGTCAGGCGTTCCGCCTTCCGCAACTCGAGCAGGGCGTCCGCGTTGGCCGGGGGATTCTGCGCGACCAGGGCCTGGGCCAGCATCACGGGCAGCATGGGATAGGCCGGCTGCAAGCGCTCCACCTGCCGCCAGGCGCGAACGGCTTCCGTGGGTTCGCCCGTGGCGGTTCGGGCCCGAGCCAGCACGGCCCACGCCTCGGCGCTCGACGGAAGCTTGGCAACCACTTCGGCCAAAGCGGCGGCGGCGTTCTGAGGCCGGCCGGCCGCAAGCCAACTCTCGCCAAGGCGTGAGCCGATAACCGCGGAACCGGGCAAGGCTTTCCAGCCCTCGGCCAGGACGGCGGCGGCCTCCTCGTGAGCGCCCGCCTTCTCGTGAACCTCCGCCAGGGTGAGGTAGCTGTTCTCGAGATCCGGGGCCAGGCGAATGGCCTGCCGCAACTGCTCCACCGCCTCAGTCCGCTTTCCCAGCCCGTCATAGCTGATGCCGGCGATGGCTGCCGCGGCGGCTCGCATCCGGGCGGGAGCGCCCGGCGCCTGGACCACTGCCAGGGACTCGCGGACCGCATCGTCGAATCCACCGGCGATGTTGGCGAGGCTGGCCAGCCGGAGCGATTCCTCGTGCGATGCCGGGCCGACTTGCCGCGCCCGCAGGTATTCCGCCAGGGCGAGATCGTGATGGCCGCGCTCGAACAGCAGGGGCGCCACCTGGGCATGCAGGGCGGCGTCGCGCGGGAATGCCTGGCTCATGGTGCGAAGGGACGATTTCAACCGAGCGGCATCGCCGGCGGCCAGGCGTTCCCGGACCAGGGCTAGCCACGAATCGCGGTTGGCAGGCGCCAGGCCGAGCGCCAATTCCATCTCGTTGGCGGCCTCCGCGTGCAGGTTGGCCCGCGACAACACGTCGCCCAGCCTCGCGTGCAGGTCGGCTTGGCGAGGGTACTTCTGCGAGAGCGCTCGGGCTGTCTCCAGGGCGGCTGCCTGGTCGCCTTCGGCGAGCAGGATGCGCAGCTTCAACAACGCCAAGTGCGGGTTTCCCGGTGCGAGTTGCTCGGCGGCCGCCAGCGTCCGCCGGGCTTCGGCAAACTGGTTCAGCGACGCCAGCACCTGCGCCAGAGAGGACAGAACGGAGGGATCGCGAGGCGCAAGCTGCCGTGCCCGTTCCAAGGCCTCCCGCGCGCCGGCCAGGTCTTTCGAGGCCGCCAGCGACACGCCGAGACCACGCAACGCATCCGGATGAGACGGGACCAGGCAGACCGCCCGATGAAACTCGACCGCGGCCTTGGCCGGAGCCCCACTCTGGAAAGCGGCCTGTCCCGCGGCGAGGGCCTCCCGCGCCTGGGCTGCGCGTTGCGCCGGAGTTCCTTGCGGAACCGGGCACGGCGGCAAGGCCATCGCTAGGAGGACGAGCCAGAGTCCGGCCATCATCGCACCAGGCAGCGCACCGGAGCGCAGTGATTCAATTCGTAGTCGTCCTTGCGGGCAGGGTCCCGCCGAAGGGGCTGCACCCGGCCGCTCTCGTCTTCGGCGCGGGCGAGCAGAGAGTACTCTCCCGGCCGGGCCGCCCAATCGTATGTCCAGCGCACCCACGTGAACGGCTTGACCGCGCCGTCGAAGACCGCGGGATCCCAACTTTGGCCGCCGTTCAGGCTCACGCTCACCCGCCGGATCCGGCTCTGCCCGCTCCACGCGAATCCCGAGATCTTCAAGGGGCCGGCGGGAAGCCGCGATTCGTCCACCGGGTAGGCTAGCTGCGACTTGACGTTGATCTCGGCCAGGCGCGCAACCTCCTGCTTGCCGTCCCTCTCCCGCACGCGGATGTACGCCTCGGTCATCCCGCTCTCGAAGAACTGAGGAGGGCGCTCCGCCGGACCGAGCACCACGATCCGGCGCAGCCACTTGACCGAGTCCATGGCGTACCAACCGGGCAGCAGCGCACGCGCGGGAAAGCCGTTCTTCCGGGCCAGATATTGGCCGTTGAGCCGGAACGCCACCATCACCTCCGGCGCCTGGCACTTGGCCAGCGGCACAATGCGAGAGTAGGGGAAGACCGGCGCGCGGTGGTGCAACCTGCCCGTATCGGCGCCTTCCAGCAACACCTCGAGCGCCCCGGCCTGCGGCTGCGCGCGCTGCAGCAAACGCGCCAGCGGGATGCCTTCCCACACTCCGTTGCTGACCGCGTAGCCCGCCGGACCGTTGCCGGCACACTCGAGCAGCGCTTCCCGTCTCTCCGCCGGTTCCAGCAGCAGGTCGCTGAAACTCAACTCGAACGGCCGCGCGACCTTGCCCTCCACGCGAAGCCTCCACTCGAGCAGAGACGGGACATTCGTCGGGAAATGGTCGCGGACGAAGAACACCTCGACGGGCGTCAGGTTATCCTTGACGGCCTGTAAGGAACTGGCTTTGTTCCGCGAGTCGTCCGTCTGGGCGGCGGCAGGGCCGACCGTGAAGAAGCCCGCCAGGACCGTGCGCCGGGTCATTGAGTGGGCACTCCCACCTGTGCACCCAGGAAGTGTTCGGACTCGCGATGCGCGGCTTCATCCAGCTTGCGGAACAGCGCCATCTCGCGCCGGGAGTCCTCGTCGCGGCCGAGTTGTTGATAGAGGCGAGCCAGACGGTAGTGCGCCACGCGAAGTTCTGGGTCCAGCCGCACCGCGGTTTCACAGTGCGCGACGGCATCCTTCGGCCGCTGCTGCAGGGCCAAGGTCCGGCAAATGCCGGCATGGGCAGAGGCGTAGTTGGGATCGATCTTCGAAGCGCGCTCGAACAATTCGAGCGCCTCCGGAACACGGCCGTCCCCCACGGCCAACTCCGCCAGTTGATGATAGCTGGGTGCGTGGCGCGGATTCAGCTTCAACTCTGCCTCAAACTCTTCCCGAGCCTTCTGTCGCTCCTCCGGGGTCTTTGCCAGCGGCGCCAGCGAGTTGCCTAACGAGTGATGGAGGCCAAGGCCGTTGGGGTTTCCGCGTAGCGCGAGGCGGAACTGCTCCGCGGCCGCGGCGTGATTGTCGCGCTCGGCCAACAGGGAGCCGAGAACCTGGTGAGTCCGCCAATGATCGGGCGCCGTCCGGACCAGGCTTCGCAGGACCTCCCGCCCATGGGTGAGATGCAGCCAGAAGGCGTGGTACAGGACTTCGGTGTCCTCGGGATAGTCGCGAACCAGCACGGCGTAGGTCGTCTCGGCCTGGCTAGGTTGGTTCGCGAGCGAATAGGCCTTGCTGAGCTGAATGCCGACCAACCGCCGCAGTTCCCGCTCGAGCGGAGGACTTTCGGCCTGGAAGGCTTGCTCGAGCAGGGGCCTGGCGGCGGGCCAGAGTCCGAGTGCCGCCTTGCTCAGGCCGAGCAATGCTTTGGCGGGCGTCAGGCGCGCATCGAGGCTGAGCGCTCTCTCGAGAGGGGTCTGAGCGGCCGGGTAGTCGCCCTTCTGATAGTGCGCGAGTCCGAGCGTAACCCACAGAACCGGGGACTTGGGGTCTTTCGACACCAGGTCCCGCAGGATCGCAATGCCCTGATCCGTTTCGCCCCGGGAGAGCGCCTGTTGCGCCTCCTGGAACCGTTTCTCGAGAGACTGGCCGCATAGGACCGGCACCGCCGCCAGAACCCAAAACGCCCGAATCATCTCGTGAGTGCCCCACTCGACCGCATAGCCGTATTCTGCCATGGGACGGCGCGAAGTGGGTTCGCCGCAACGAACTTGCCCGCGAAGTCGTCATCAGATCCGACCGGCAAACGGAGTCTTCTGCACCGACCGGCCGATCAGGCACGCCAGGAATCCGAGCAAGTACGAGGGCCGCACTCACTGGTACCACCACCATGGATCCGAGACATGAAGCCGGCCAGTCGAGGATCACCTCCTCGCCCCTCCCTGCCGCCGATTACCCCTTTCGGGGTTGGATCGTTTGTTTCTCACCGCTCCTAGGAACACTTGTTCAGGAAATAGGCTGGTACTCTCTTCCCCGGACGCTTCGAGCAAAGAGGGGTTGTGCCTTCTTGCTTCAAACCTGAGGAAATCGCGACTGGTAAAGGTGGCAGACTCGGCTGACCAGGGAATCATAATGATAGATGTCGCCTGCCGGGGGCGCAGGCGATTTGTCTATGAGCCTTACCGGCTGATGACCATCGTTCCTGCACCCAATCAAGATTGCGGCGATCCCGTCAAAGCCGTCTTCGGTTGCGCTCGCACGCCGCGGCAACTGTCGGACCGTTTCTAGAATCCTCTCTGTATCGTGGGGCTGGTTGTGTTGACTTACCACGGGCTTGACTCTCGACAAGTCTGCCTTGTTCGAGTCTGGACTGATGAAGTCGTCCGCGAAGTTGATCAGTACGAGTCCAGCGGCGATGGCAACGCCAGAATCGCCGTGAACGATCTGGTGGCTGGAGTTCAATTCGTCGAACAAACGGGGACAGGCCTTGACGTGCGCCGTCATTGCGGCCTTCGCCTCGACCGCGATCAATACGTTACCGACGGAAACCTCCGGCAACGCCGGCAGCGCGTCGAGCATATGCCGATCCTTGTCTGAGAGAGCTAGCTTGTAGGTAGCGGCTAGATTAGCGAACAATCTCGTCCTTTTCTTCGGTTCGGCGCCCGCCCTGGAGATCACGAGGTCAAGATCCTTCTTTTTATCGTGCTTGAAGTCACGCATCTGGCGGTTGATTCCGAATCCGATCAGACCCTTGGTGGCGTGTTCGCGCAGCAGTGGGCAATGTTGAAGCAAGTCGAACAAAAACGCCCAACACGTCGTCTTGGAATGATGATCGCTTCGAGAGAAGTATTGCCAGAGGTTGCCCCTCCTGTCCGCAACGTTGTCGGGCTGACTCAGAGTATTGGCAATGATCCTTGGGCCGTCCATGAGCTATGGCTCAGTGGGTATTGTGGCACGAATCAACTCATTAAGACCGCTGGGCCTTCGGATTAGCTTGAGAACAGCGGGATCTGGTCGGTTCTTGGATCGTAGGCTGATTCCCGGTTATTTGCCGCGATGCCCAGGTGCTTCTCGAGCGCCACTCGAAAAGCGGCCGGGTAGCGAAGATTGCTGCGCATGAGCCGCTTGTAGAATCCTAGAGTCGCCTTTGCTGAAAGGGGCTTGACGGGGTACTTTAGAAAGTCGGCTAGAGATTCCGGCTGGCTCGCCATAGGCCACGGCGAACAGGGGACCTCCCGGCGGATCTTGTTGCGCCCGTACGCAGCGTCGGGCCAAGCTCCCTTAGTCGCCAGGGGCTTACAGCACGAAGGGAGGGCGCCGGGTTCCTGATTGATGACGTAACCCACCCATGCTGCGGCAGGAACCGAGACCGCGTTGCCAATTAGCTTCCAGCGATACCCTCCTCGCACGACAGTCTCGGCGGGCTTGGTCCAATCGGCTTGGAAGCCCTGCATCCGCTCGGCATCTCGAAGATCGGGAGTGCAAATGCCACCGTCGGGCATCCAGATCGCCGGCGATGAGGGAATACCGATCGTCGATCCTCCTTTCAAGGTCGGTACAGCGTCGATGGCCCATCCGAGGCCGCGGGTGCCCTCCGTCCAGTAAAAGCCGCAAGCCACATCCCGATGGTCAATGGCCGTTCGGGGCACGGCTTGCTGTTGGAACAGAAGAGTCGCCGGATCAGCAACCAAAGAAGCCAGAAGGAAAACTCGCTCACGGCGTTGCGGAAGGCCGAAAGCCCTCGTGTCGATTTTGCGGTATGCCCAAGCGTATCCCAAAGCTTCCAACTCGTCCGCTATGTGGCGAATGGCTTCACCCCGGTTCAGTTGCAACATGAAGGGCACGTTCTCCAACAGAATCCAGGGCACCCGGCTCTTCTTCGCCAAGCGGAATACTTCACCAACCAGGCCGGAACGACTCCCCCGAATACCATCGGTCTGTCCTGCTTGAGATAAGTCTTGGCAAGGGAACCCAGCTGCTAAGAGACCGGTCCCGCCCGGCAGCGACTTCAACTTGCGGACATCTTCCGCTCTTTCGATTTCAGAAAATCGGGTGCCCAGAACTGCGTTGGCTGCCGGGTCAAGCTCGACCATCAGTTCTGTACGGTGACCGGCTGTAGCGAGGCCAAGTTCCAGCCCCCCAATGCCGGCAAACAGCCCAGCAACCCTCAATCTGGTCCCACCCTCCCTCGCCGTCGCTTTCGTCACGTCCTCCATATTAGCCTTTGGCAATTGTGCCAAGCGTCAGCCGCAAACGGTCTTCTACCTTATCGGCACTCCGGAGCTGGCATTCCCAAACAATTACCACCCGGAACCCCAGCTTGCGAAGCTGTCGGCATTTAGAAGCGTCGCGCTGGCGATTGCCTTCGATCTTCTTGGTCCAGAATCGCTGATGCAGCAGGGGCACTCTGGGAGAAGATCCGGCCTTCGTCTTCCGGCAGTTCTTGTGTCCATGCCAAAAACATCCATTGACAAATACGGCCCATCCCTCGCTCTGGTTTGAGAGATCCGGAGAGCCCGGCAGCCGGCGATTATTCAAACGATAGCGGTGACCGAGACACCTCAGAATCGAAGTGACAGCGCGTTCAGCGGGTGTCCGCCGTTGGCCTACCCTTCGCATCATCTCGGATCGTTTGTTCCGAGACACGATATCGCGGATTCTCATCGCGCCCTCTCCCAGGATAGCCTCCAGACAAGCATCAATGGTGACTTTTCAAGTCGACGTTCGAGGAATTCCTGGGCGTGCTGCCCGCCTGTTGGTACGCCAACGATCCCGGCGACGGCTGGTACAAGTCCTTCTATCAGCACTTCCGGCTTCGTTTTGGCGTCAATCACGAAATCCTGGGCGCTTCGCTGTTCCTTTCCCTCGCGGCGAAGGTGCTGGGCGACCGGCGCTGCCTGGAGGTGGCCGGCCGGCAGATCGGCTGGATCCTGGGCGTGAGTCCCTTCGACATGAGCACGGTGGAGGGCATCGGCTACGACCAGACCGAGCGCCTGATCTCGGCTGAGTTCTTCCCGCCGCCGCCGCAGATTCCGGGCGGCATGATGGTGGGCATCATCGGCGACAAGGCGGACGAACCACTCCAGCGCGGCTCGGCCTCCTGCGAATACGACATTCCGCCCATGTCGCTGTTGATGTGGCTGCTGGGCGAGTTGCAGGACTCGGGCGGCGTGACGGCTTGTTGCCCTTCGCTCCGAGATCGCGCGCGCCTCCGTTTGGAGTGAGACTTCGTTCTCGCCCCGCCGCGCGCTGGCCGTGATAGGATCACCAATCGAAATGCGAACCCTCTTCCTGATTGCCCTTTCGGCCGTTGCGGCATTCTCCGAGGTCATTCCGATCCACACGCCCATGGCGCCGCCCGATTGGGCGCTCGCCCAGGGCGCGTTACTGAAAGAGTCCGTCGACGCGGCCGTCGAGTTCGCGGCCCGTTATGTGGACTCGCGCGGACACTTCCGCGCCGCGGAACGATGGGGCGGCAACGACGGGCCGGACGACGTCATGGAGACGTTCCACAACTGGCCCCTCGCCTATGCCCTCGGCGCCGATGACCGGATCCTCGCGCTCTACGAGAAGATCTGGGAAGGCCATCTCGATCAATACCAGCGGGCAAAAGCGCCTTCCACCGAAATGGCCAAGGAGGCAATGTACTGGCGGGAGTTCCCGACCGCGTTCGACTGGGAGCATAACGGCGAGGGACTCGCTCCGTTCTACCATTACGGACTCTGCCGCCCCGGCTACCTCCTCTACCGCCGCCGCGCCCTGCGCTTTGCCGGCTTCTACAACGGCGACGACCCGCAGGCCCTCAATTACGACAAGCAACACAAAATCATCCGCAGCCTGCACAACGGCAGCCGCGGGCCCAAGTTGACCGAGGCCACCGTGTTTGACTGGGGCGGCGAGACCGTCCCAGGCATGGACCGCCACACCCGCTACCGCACCGCCGGGAACATCCGCGGCGATCACCCGTTGAATCTCTGCGCCACCACGCTCGGCGCGAACGCCTTTCTGCTGACCGGCGACGGCAAGCACCGCGACTGGGTGCTCGAATACGCGGGCGCATGGCGCGACCGCATTCTTCGCAACCACGGAAACGTGCCCACCAATATCGGACTCGACGGCGTTACCGGGGGAGAATGGGGCGGCAAGTGGTACGGCGGCGTGTTCGGCTGGAACTTCGATGCCACCACGTCGTCGCGCAACTACTTCATGCGCGGCATCCGCCTGGCCATGAGCAACGCCTTCCTGCTCACTCACGATGCCGGCTACTTCGAACCGCTCCGCAAACAGCTTGACAACCTGTACGCGGCCTCCAAACAGGAGAATGGCCGGGTCCTGTTGCCCAACAAATACGGGGACAACGGCTGGTGGGGCTACACGCCGGCGCGGCACTCCGACGTTCTTCGCGACCTCTACCTGTTCTCGATGAACCCGGCCGATCTTTCGCGGCTTGCCGGCGATCCGTGGATTTCGTTCCTACTCGGCAAAAATCCGGATCACCCCTCCCAGACCCTGCGCGCGGCCATCGGCGCGGTAGGGCGCAAGGTTCAGCAGTTCCGTGACGACCCATCGACTCCGGACGCCCGCGCCTCCGACCACGCACAGCCCTTCAACCCCGTGATGACGACTCCTCTCGTCAACCTGATGCTGGGCGCGAACGATCCGGGCACGTCCGGCAATCTGCTCCACGCCCGTCTTCGCTACTTCGACCCGCAACGCCGCCGCGCGGGGCTGCCGCCGGATGTCGCCGCCTTGGTGGATTCCCTCGAAGACGGCGCGGTCACGGTCACGGTGGTGAATACGAGCCAGACACAGGCTCGCGAAGTTCTGGTCCAAGGCGGAGCGTACGCAGAACACACGTTCACCGAGGTGAGCGTCGCCGGCCGTACTCATCCCGTGAATGCCACGCACTTCACGGTTCGCATGGCTCCGGGGGCCGGCTCACGCCTTCGCATCGCCATGCGCCGCTACGCGAGTCCCCCAGTGCTGGCCCACCCCTGGGATCGGTGAGGAGAGGAGGCGTTCACCGGTCCAACGGCCCTGACATCACTGCCCGCGGCTGGCAAAACTTTGTGACGCAGACACTCGTGTTTGCGGCGTCGAGACGCGTCTCGACGCTTGGACCGGACCGCCCAAGGGCGGTCCGGTCCCCTGTAAGTCGCACTAGAACGTGAGCCGGAGTCCCATCGTGATCACGCGGCCGACGTTTTGAACGCCAGTCGGGCGACCGAAATTGGAGGCGGCCAGGGTTCCGACAATACCCCCAAAATTGGTCCGGTTGAAGCAGTTGTTGCAATCGGCGCGGTACTCGAAGACGACATCCCTCTCAGCCGGGAGCCGAACGGTGGTCCTCTTGATGATCGCTATTCGTTCGGTCATGCGCATCGGGTTCCGCATCTCGTTCTGGTAGCGGTTGGCGCTTCCGAACTGGTAGGAGCCAGGAATCGAAAAGGCGTTGCGATTCAGCCAGACGGTGCTTGGGTTGTTGGGGTCGAGATCCTCGCGTGCGGTGGAGGTCCGGATCTCCTGACCGGTCAGGTTCGCCTTACGGAAGAGGGTGAACAATCCGCCGTTGCCCAGTTCGCCCACAGGCGTAGACAAGGCAATCAGGGTACCGGAAGCGTACTGTGCGACGCCCGCAAAGGACCATCCGCCCACGATCCAGTCCGTGTAGCGAGTCGTGGAGAGCCACTTCTTCCCTTTGCCGAACGGCATGTCAAAGGTGGTCATGATATTGACGGTGTGCGGAACGTCGAAGAACATCAGGCTCTTTTCATCGCGGAAGTTATAGCTGTCCTGCGCCTCATCCTGGAAGGCCGTCTGACTTCGCGTAAGAGTGGAGAGCGTCTTGGACCATGTGTAATTCGAGAAGAACTGGAAGCTCCCGAATCGTTTGTCAAACTTGACTTGGAGGGAGTCATACCAGGAACGGCCTTGAGCGCCGTAGTGGTCCGGTAGGTCGAGAAACTGCGGATAGGGCCGCAGGGCTTGGGCCAACGACCCATTGAAGCCGGCGAAGGGAGGCCGGAACCCGGCCGCGACCACCGCGGGGCTGTTGATGTTCTCCCGCAATAGCGTACCGAGGGTGAGGTATCGGGGGCTGACCTGGTTCAGCTGCAACGTGGAGTTCATGTTGGTGCCTCGGCTGCCGACATAGGCGGCCTCGACCACGTACCCCTTGCCGATCTCGCGTTGCAGGCCGAGACTCCAGTTCTTCTGTCGCGGCTGGATACCCGAACGAGGCGACAAGTACCACGGAGATGAACCGTTGGCGAAGCTCGGGTCGATGAAAGGCGGCGGCACGAATCCCGGCGGCGGAGTTATCCCGGCGTCCCAATTGAAGGCTTCGGACAAGCCGTCAGAGAACCGCTGCACCTGGGCCGAGAACCCAAGCGAGCATCCTAGACAGAAGCCCCCCGTGGTGTGGTTGCCGGGAGAGTAGGAAATGCCGTAGCCGGCCCGCAAGACGGTCTTGGTGTTGATCTGCCAGGCGCCGCCCACGCGGGGACCGATCTCCGACCAGTCGATATCGCCGAAGCGCTTGCGATTGGTACGGCCCGGCCCGAACCCGGAATAGACTAATGCTCCCGGAAGGCCGCCCGCTCTGGGATTGGGCAAGCTGGGATCGAACGATGTGAACTCGCCGAGCGGATTGAACCGAGCCAGAGGAACGTCGTAGCGGACGCCGAGATTCAGGGTGAGTCTCGGGTGAACCTTCCAATTATCTTGCACGTAGAAGGCCTGGTAGCCGTACCGAGCCTGATCGTCAGGGTTGGCAGCGTTGATATTGTACTCGCCGGTATTTACCAGTCCGAGCAACATGCTGGCAAAGGAGTGGCCCGTGGTCGCCACCGCTGACGGAAGCGCAGTCTGGTTGCGCTCGAAATTGAAAGTGCCGTTAGTAAACGCCAGATCGAGCGGGTTGCTGAACGTGCGGAGGCGGCGGATGTCGGTTCCGATCTTGTACTCGTGTTTGCCGCGGATCCAGGTAAGACCCTGGGTAAAGTGGAAAGTCCAGTTGATCTGGCTGCCGACGTTCTTACCGTCTCGGACGCCGAGGTCAGGGAGACCGTCAAGCGGGGAGTTGCCCGCTCCAGTCGTGGCCGCCAGGCTGCCTGAGCCTGCAAACCGAATCCTGGGCATGGAATCCGCTACTCCGCGGGCCGTACCTGGAATATTGAGCTTGCTCCCCCATCCCTTGTGATCCTGTGATGTGTTGTCCCATCCGGTCGGCAGCGTCGTAAAGCCGAAATTGGCGTTGAGCAGCAGGTTGGGCCGGACGATCCAGTCGTAGTTGAAGCGCAGGTTCTTGGGCTTGCGGTAGTTGTCGAGTCCGCCGCCCAGAGGCCCTGGGTAAAACGACTGCGTGATGGTGCGATTCGATTCGTAGCTGAAGAATCCGCTCACCCGATGGTTCGCCGTGATCAGGTGGTCGCCCTTGAAGCTGTACATGTAACGATCGAGTGCCGAAGAGCCGAGGAACACGTAGTTGTTGATGATGCCGGAACCCGCGTTAGGCTCCGGGAACAGCGGAAGCAGCACTTGGGAGACCCGGCTGAAGCGGTTCGCAGGGATTCGGTTACCCGCGAACGGCTGCCGGGTAGTGGCGGCGCCGCTTCCCGAGGTTGTTGCGGGATCGTAAATCAGCTGGCTCAACTCACCGAAATCTCCCTGCTTCATGCGCACGGTCGGCGCCGTAGTCGTGTTGGGAACCGGGGTGACCGGCAGCTGGTCGGTAACGTACGTGAAGTAGAAGAAGGTTTTGTTCTTGCCGTCATAGACCTTGGGGATCCATACTGGTCCGCCTGCCGCGCCACCAATCTCATTGCGCCTCGATTTGGGCCGGAAGCCTGGAGGGTTGTTTCGGTTCTGGTTGATGGACCAGCCGGCCGCGTTAAAGATGTCGCGCACCATGTTGTAGTAGGCGGCGCCGTGGATGTCGTTGGTGCCGGATTTGGTGACGAACAACTCGATTCCTCCGCCGACGCGCCCATACTCGGCGTTGAAGGAGTTGGTGACGAGCTTAAACTCGCCGAACATCTCGGCCGAAGGGAAGTCAAAGACCACGCCGCCAGATTCCGGAATGGTGTGGCTCGCGCCGTCGATCATCGACTCCTTGCCGCGACGGGGGCTCCCGTTAATGCTCTGGTCGCCAATCTGGTTGACGCCCGGCATGAACGTGACAAACGCGGATGGATTACGGATGCCGCCGAAGAAGAGCGGTAGGTCTTTCATGAACTTCGGCGAGAAGCTCTGGCTCACTTCGGGACCTTGGGTCTGAAGGACCGGTTGCTCGCCCGTGACTTCCACGGACTGCTGCACGTCGCCGATCTCCAACGTGAGATCGAGCGGCTGGCGGAGCGCGATGCGGATCTCGAGATTGGTCCGAGTGAGTTTCTTGAATCCGGTCTTTTCACACGTAATGGTGTACGTTCCGACGGGAAGGCTGGGGAACGCGTAGACACCGGCTGCCGAGGAGGTGGTGGTGAGTTCTTGCCCGGAAGTGTCGGATCGGGCCGTGACTTTTGCATCCGGTACAGGGCTCCCAGAAGGGTCTGATATCAGGCCGGACACTGAACCCGAACTGGTTTGGCCATGCGACAGTCCAGTCAGCAGAAACAACGCCAGCGTGCACATCAGGGTTACACGATAGGCTTTCATGGTTTCCTTTCTTCTCTTCTTCGCTGCGCCAAAGCTCGGCCTTGGCATGGTTTCCCGATCGATGTGAAGGAGCCTCATAGCGACCGCGAACCGGTCGAAGACGAGCGCCCCAAAAGCAAAACCTCGCACTAGTTAGCTAATAGGATAGACCAAATCGTAACCGTCAGACGCAAGGGTTCCCATGGTTACTGACTTATCAAGTCCGCTTTGCAGTTCGCTCGTCCACCGGAAAATTCGAAGGGAACAAGAGTGTTGGTCACGATCATCCCGCGTTGCAGGATCATCCGCGCCTTGAAGGACACGACTGCCGACGGCAGGAGATCGTCACGCTTTTCATTTGGGTAACCCCGCACGAATTCGGGCCCCCTGGAGCGCGATCCCTTTCGGCCCGACTATTCGCCGTTTGCGTGTATCTTCCGACGGAACAGGTCCTTCTGCCCACGGCTGAACAGCAGATCGTAAGACGCTGGCAATAACTTGCCGGCTCAATTGGCTTCGTTCTGTCTCCTATTGGGAAAGCCAGACCGGGCGGCCGGACTGCCGCGACCAAAAACGGGGTTTAGCCCAAACCGGTCGGCCGGCGCCAGGCGCCGGATCGAAGGCCGTGGGGCCTACCGGCGAATTCCTCCCCGGTCCCGGTTCGGCTTCGATAAAATGGCTCCCAAGTGACCCGATACGGACTGCTGTTTCTGGGATTCTCGGTGCTGGCCGCGGGGGCGGCCGAGACGGCGCCGGCCGAAGCGTTCGAAAAGAGCGTCCGGCCCCTGCTGGCGGCCAAGTGTCACTCCTGCCACGGGACTCAGATGCAGATGGGTGGATTGAACCTCGCCACCGCCGAGGGACTGCGCCGGGGCGCCACCTCCGGACCCATCCTGGATCCGGCGGATCCGGACAACAGCCGATTGCTGCGCGCCGTTCGCCATCAGGGCAAAATCAAGATGCCTCCGGCCGGGAAACTGAGCGACGCCGAGATTGCCTCCCTGCGCGACTGGGTGAGTGCCGGCGCGCCGTGGCCCGCCGGACAAGCGACCCCGCCGCGGACCGCCGAGATCTTCTGGTCGTTCCGCCCCGTGAGCGCGGCGGTTCCTCCGGCGGTGAACCACACCGCCTGGGTTCACAACGACGTCGACCGGTTCATTCTGGCCAAACTCGAGAACCAAGGCATTGAACCCGCGACGCCGGCCGGCCGATTGACCTTTCTCCGCCGCGCCACGTTCGACCTGACCGGATTGCCTCCCAGCGAGCGCGAAGTGCGGGAGTTCCTGAACGACCGCGCGCCCGATGCGGTCGCGCGCCTGATCGACCGCCTGCTGAGTTCGCCGCGATACGGCGAGCATTGGGGCCGCCATTGGATGGACGTCGCGCGCTATGCCGATTCGACCGGCGCGGACGAGGATCACCGCTACCCCTACGCGTGGCGCTATCGCGACTACGTGATCGACGCGTTCAACCGCGACCTGCCTTTCGATCAGTTCGTCCGCGAGCAGGTGGCCGGCGACCTTCTGCCGGCTGAAGACGGTTCGCGAGTCAACCTTCGCGGCATCGTCGCCACCGGATTCCTGGCCCTCGGTCCCAAGCTGATCGCGGAACAGGACAAGCCCAAAATGTTTTATGACATCGTCGACGAGCAGATCGAGGTAACGGGCAGGGCGTTTCTCGGCCTGACCCTGGCGTGCGCGCGATGCCACGATCACAAGTTCGATCCGATCTCGACCAAGGACTATTACAGCCTGGCCTCCATCTTCGCCAGCACCCGGCAACTGGAGAAACTCGAAGGCACGGTCTCGCAACTGTACTTCGCGCCCCTGGTTCCTCCCGAGGAAGCCGCCCGGTGGCGGGAGCACAAACGGAAACTCGAAGACAAGAAGAATGAGATCGACGAGGTAGCCGGCGAGGAAGCCGCGCGTTATCGCGATCGTCTGACGCCCCGGATCGCCGCCTATATGCTGGCGGCCCGCGAGGTGTACCGGGAGGGGAAAGACCTCGCGCAGACCGCCGCGGGGACTTCGCTCGACCCCGAGATCCTCCAGCGCTGGGTCGACTACCTGAAGCCCACCAAGGAGCGCCGCCCGCATCTGGAGCCGTGGTATCAGCCGAACTCCGGGACAGCCTCGGCCGAGGAGTATCAATCGGCCTTTGCGGCCACCGACCGGCAACGGCGCGACGCGCGGAAGAAGTGGAAACAAGAGGTCGCGGAGGCCAAAGCCAAGGGAGCGGAGCCTCCTCCGCCGCCGAAGTTTCTGGCCGGCGACAACCGTTTCTACACGGAGGTGATCGCCGCCAAAGGCCCCCTCGCATTGCCGGAGAAGGACCGGGAAACCCTCTTCACCGAAGAGAACCGCCACAAGCATCACCGCCTGACGGCGGAGTTGAAAGCGCTGAAGGACTCCGGTCCGCCGGATCCGCCGCTGGCCTGCGGCGTCGCCGAGGACAAGCCCGTCACGCAGCGTGTCTTCCTGCGCGGCAATCCGGCGTCGCTCGGCGACGAGGTTCCCAAGCGCTTCCCGCTCGTACTGGCCGGGCACGAGCAAACGCCCATCACCCAGGGCAGCGGCCGGCGGGAACTGGCCCGCTGGCTGAGCGAACCGAAGAACCCGCTCACCGCGCGGGTCATGGTCAACCGCATCTGGCAGTGGCATTTCGGCGAAGGCCTGGTGCGTACGCCGAGCAACTTCGGCCGCATGGGGGAGCGTCCCACGCATCCCGAACTGCTCGACTATCTGGCCAACCGCTTCATGGCCGAAGGCTGGTCGGTGAAGGCGATGAACCGGCTGATCATGCTGTCGAGCGCGTACCGGATGAGTAGCCTCCCCAGCGCCGCGGCATTGGAGAAGGACTCCGACAACCGCCTTTGGTCCCGGTTTCAGCGGCGCCGCCTGACGGTGGAAGAAATGCGCGACTCGCTGCTGGCCATCGACGGATCGCTCGACGCCACCATGGGCGGCTCCATGCAAACGGGCGAAGGCACCGACAAGGAATTCAGCGACGACCGCAAGAGCCTGAGCCCGGACGAAAGCAAACGCCGCCTGGTCTATCTGCCGCTGCGGCGCTCGAACCTGCCCAGCCTTCTCAACCTGTTTGACTTCGGCGACGCCACCACCACTTCCGAAGGGCGCACCCAGACCAACGTCGCGCCCCAGGCCCTCTACATGATGAACAGCGGCTATGTCGCCGGGCGGGCCAAGGCGCTCGCCGGGCAATTGCTTCGGGACACCGCCCTGACCGATGAAGGCCGCATCGAGCGAGCCTACTACCGCGTGATCAACCGTCCCCCCGACCCGGAGGAGACCCGATCGGCCGTCGACTACCTCGCGCGATTCCCCGCGCGCGGCGACGCCGCTCTGGCGTGGAGCAGCTTTTGCCGCACGCTGATCGCTTCAAACGACTTCCTGTACATTCACTGATCATGGCGCCCACGCACCTTTCCCGTAGATATCTGCTTCGCCAGTCGGCCTGCGGCTTCGGCCTGGTGGGCTTGGCCGGCCTGTTGGCCGAGCAAGGCTTGGCGGCTGATCCGCTCGCGCCCAGGAAGCCCCACTTCGCACCCAGGGCGAAGCGGGTGATCTTCCTGTTCATGCACGGCGGACCGTCGCACATGGATACGTTCGACCCCAAGCCCCGGCTCACCGCCGACCATGGCAAGCCTCTGCCGTTCAAGCGCCCCCTCACCTTCGCCGAGGGGCAGACCGGCGCTCTCTTCAAGTCGCCGTGGGAGTTCCGCCGTTACGGCCAGAGCGGACTGCCAGTGAGCGACCTGTTCCCGAATGTCGCCCGCTGCGTGGACGACATGTGCATTATCCGGTCGATGGTGGGTGACAGCGTCGCGCACGGAGGCGCGGTCCTGCAGTTGCACACGGGCTCGAACACCTTCACGCGCCCCAGCATGGGATCGTGGGTCGTCTACGGGCTGGGCACCGAGAACCAGAATCTGCCCGCGTTCCTCACCATCAAGCCGGGCCTGTCGCACGGCGGGGCCAAGAACTGGAGTTCGGGTTTCCTGCCCGCGGCGTACCAGGGCACGGCCGTCGGACACGGAGGCATCAAGGTGGACGATCTCAAGGACCCGATCGAACACCTGCGCAATACCGGCCTCACCCCGGAGCAGCAGCGCTACGAACTGGACATGATCCAGAAGGCGAATCGCCGCGCTTCGGAGCGCTGGAATCACGACCCGGAACTGGAAGCGCGTATCCAGGCGTTTGAGTTGGCTTTCCGCATGCAGACCGAGGCGCCCGAAGCGTTCGACATCAGCAAGGAATCGGAAGCGACGAAGAAGTTATACGGCATGGATGAGCCGGAGACTCGGGATTTCGGCTGGCAGTGCCTGATGGCGCGCCGGATGGCGGAGCGCAATGTCCGCTTCATCCAGATCAACCACGAGTACGGTCCGGGAAACGAAGTGGGTTGGGACGCGCACTCCGAACTCATTCGCCTGCACACCCGCACCGCCCTGATGGTCGACAAGCCCATCGCCGGGTTGCTGACCGATCTCAAATCCCGCGGTCTGCTGAAGGACACGTTGGTGATCTGGAGTGGTGAGTTCGGGCGCACCCCGATTTCTCAGGCAGGCGACGGGAGGGATCACAACCCGTACGGCTACAGCGCGTGGATGGCCGGCGCGGGAGTGAAGAGTGGAACGGCGTATGGCGCGACGGACGATTACGGCTACTATGCGGTCGAGGACCGCATGCACATTCACGACCTGCACGCGACCATGCTGCACATTCTGGGCTTTGATCACGAACGGCTGACGTTCTTCCACGCCGGCCGCAATTTCCGCCTGACGGATGTCGCGGGCAAGCCGGCAGCGAAGATCCTGGCGTGAAAACTGCCTACAGGTCAATTCCGGTTTCGCCGTGCGACCAGCACCGTGACGTCATCTTCAAATCCCCGGCCCCCCGACCATTCCCGCAGTTCCGCCATCACGATCTCCACCACCGCCCCCGCGGAACAGGCCGGATGCCGCTCGATCAGGGCCGCGAGACGATCCTCACCATACTCTTCGCCCGTGTTCGGATCGGTTGCCTCGCTCACGCCGTCGCTGTACAGAACGAGCGTGTCCCCTGGGTTCAGTTGCCCAGTGTGATGTTCGTGCGTGGCCAGCGGGAACAGACCCAGCGGCAGGCCGCCCTTGGCGAGCCACTCCACCGTGCCATCGGCCCGCGCGATCAGCGCCGGGTTGTGGCCGGCATTCGTATACGCGAAGTCTCCGCTGCTCGGATCGAGCAGCAAGGCAAATAACGTCACAAAGCGGTTCGACGGGCAGCGCGTGGCGATCAATTGGTTGGCGCGGGTGACGATGCCGGACACCGGGCGAGGCTCGTCGGCGAGGACGCGCAGATAGGCCTGCAGGCTCGACATCATCAGGGCCGCGGGCATCCCTTTTCCCGCCACGTCGCCGACCACCAGCAGCAGTTTGCCTTCGGCCGCCGGCATATAGTCGTAATAGTCGCCTCCCACCGTATGGCATGCCACGTTGGTTGCGGCCAGGTCCCACCCGGGGATGGCGGGCGACGCGGCCGGCAGCAGTTTGGCCTGGATCTCGGCGGCCTGATTCAATTCGCGCGCCATGATCTCCTCCTGGCGTTCCACTTCCACCAGGCGGGCATGCTCGATCCGGATCGCGGCTACATTGGCCATCACGGTGAGCAGGTTCAGGTCGTCCCGGGTAAACGGCTGGATCAGGTTGGTCGAATCGACATACACCAGGCCGATCACGCTGTCGCGCGTCTGCAGGGGCACCGCCATCACGCTGCGAACCGCCTGCGCCACGATGCTCTGGCGTTTGGCCAGATCTATGTCCAGCGACGTATCGCTCACCAGCAGCGACTCGCGCCGCTCCACCACGCGGTCCCGCACCGTGCTGCTGATGCGAAAGCTGTCGCCCGCCGCGGCGCGAGGCACCAACTGGCCGTTTTCCAGCGTCAGCAGGACTCCTCGCGAGGCGCCCACGGCCTGAATGCCCAGGTCCAGCACCAAAGGGAACAGTTCCTCCAGCGGCCTGCGCCCCGCCAGTTCCTGGCCGGCGCGAATCAGGGCGTCGACGTGCCGGGTCCCGGAGATGGCCCCCTTGTCGTGGTGCAGCACGCCCTCCAGATTCGCGGCCACCATGGTCGACCCCTCGGCAACGGCTTGGCCCTTGTCGACAAACAGGACGGTCTTGACGAACGCCTCCGAATCGGGAATCTTGTACTCGATCAGCAGATGCCCGGCCGTGATCTGGTCTCCGGCCTGCAGCAGGTGCGGGCCTCCGATTCGCACTCCGTTGACCAGCGTCCCGTTCTTGCTGCCCATATCGGCCACAACCACGTCGGGTCCGATGCGTTCCAGCGACAGGTGCTGGCGGGACAGGCCCGCGTCCTCCGGATAGCAGAGATCGTTGTTACTGGCGCGCCCGATGGTGATGCGTCCCGATTCCATTGGCAGGGCGCGCGGCGGTTGGCCCGGAGACGCCAACGTAAGCTCCGGCCGGATGTCAGGCTGCGTAGGCAGTAAACGGGCGACGGAGGACATGGGGTGTTTCAAGTTTATCCCAGTGCCGCCGGCTGCCGCCGTATAGTCGGGCAGTCTCTGGAATGGCCGCCGCGATCCTGATCCATCCCAGGGCTACTGGCTCCGGCCATGCTGCGCCGGGACTCGATCCCAATCCTCGGCCGCCAGGCCGTTGAGATCCCACATCACGCGGCCGTCCTTGAGGGTCAGCTCGGCCACCAGTTTGCGTTTGCCACGATACCGCGACCCGCGCGCGTCGAGGAAGCCGAAATCGCCTTCCACCACCCGCAGCACCGCGACATCCGCCACCGCTCCGGGCGTCAGGTGGCCGAACTCCTCGCGCCGGATCTCGCGGGCGGGATTCCAGGTGGAGCGCAACACCACATCATCGAGCGTCATTCCCAGGCTGAGGAACTTCGACATCACGTTGGTCATGTCCTTCATGCCGGCGTTCATACTGTCCACATGGAGATCGGTCGAGATGGAATCGGGGACAAACCCCTGCTTCACCGCGGGAACCGCCTGACGCCACGAGAAGCTGCCGCCGCCGTGGCCGACGTCGAAGATCACGCCCCGCTTCCGCGCCTCGAACAGGTACGGCAACACGCGGCCCTGCTCGTCGAGCATCGGCACCGCACTGAGGTACGCGTGGGTGGAGATGTCGCCGGGGCGCAGTTTGGTGAGCACCAGATCCTGAAACGGGCGCTCCTTGCGGAACGTCGCGAAGTCCACCATCACGGGAATGCCGGCCAGTTTCCCGGCCTCCACCGCGCGTTCCACCGCCACCCACTCCGGCCCGTTGAAGTGGGCGATCTTGATGCCCACTACAGAATCCTTGTTGCGTTTCGCGGTCTCGGCCGTCGGACCCGGCTCCATATCGGACACGTCCTGTTCGACGGTCATGCGGCCCCCCATCCCGGAGCCGACGATGTTCAGCATCGAGAGGACCCGCGTCTTCGACCGCAGGATGACGTGGTCGCGGAACTCGGCGAAACCCCGCCACCCCGTGCTGCCGGCGTCCACCACGGTGGTGACGCCGCTGCGAAACGTGAAGCTGTCCGGCCGCACGCTGAATTCGCCCGTGTATTGCGGCGCCATCGACGACGCGAAGACGTGTACGTGAATATCCACCAGACCGGGTGTGACATACAGGCCGGCCGCGTTCACCACCTTCCGGGCGCTGGCGGCCGGGAGATTCTCCGCCACAGCAGCGATTTTGCCCGCCGCGATTCCGACGTCTCGCACGGCGCTGATGCCGTTCTTCGGATCGATCACGTGACCGCCCTTCAACACAAGGTCGTAGCGTGGTTGGGCCGCCAGAGGAGCGGCCAGAAGGAGGAGCAGACAGGATCTCACTGTCCGTAGCATACACGAGGGACTAGCGCGCGCGGCTTAGGCCGGAGGTACGTCGATTGTCCCGAAGCCTGGCCCGACCGCAGGTGTCAGACTGCGAATTCGGTGCCTTCGCGTGATGCCTTTCAGCCGGGGACATCAACCCGAGGGGGGGCGCGCTAAAGCGCGCCGCAGCCTGATGGCCGCCCCACTGGGCGAGGCCCGCACGTCAGGCGAAGAGCTCGGAGATTTCTCCGGGGCTGAAAAAGTCGGTGCCGGACTGCGGCTCGACGTACTCGAAAACCCGCCCGGAAGGCGTCTTGGCGATGGTTTTGCTCCAATCGATGCCCAGCGTCGAGTAGATGGTCGCGGCGACGTCTTCGAAGTAGACGGGCCGCTTCTTGTGCCAGCCGGGATCCTTGATCTTCGCGCCAAGCTCGTCCGTAGCTCCCAGAACCCGGCCCCCCTGGACTCCGGCCCCGGCGAAGATTCCGGTGAACGCTTCTTTGTGGTGGTCCCGCCCCTGGTTCACCGTCAACTCACCAGGAGTGCGCCCGAATTCGCCCAGGCAGCAGACGAGGGTTTTCTCAAGAAGTTTGCTTTCCTCCAGGTCCTTCAGCAGATTTGCGAACGCCGTGTCCAGTTCACGGGCCTGCTTCGCAAGCCCGGCGGCCGGATCGTAGATCTTGCCGTGATGATCCCAGCCGTGGTGCGAGATCATGACGAAGCGCGTTCCCGCACGGGCCTTGACCAGGTTACGCGCCAGCAGGCACGCGTCGCCCAGCTTGGTGCTCCCGTAACGCTTCTGCTCGCCCTCGTCGAGAGTGAGCGTCTTGCGGATATCCGGAGACTGCATCATGGCGTGCGCTCCGCGGTAATAGGCCTGAAAATCCTCGGCCGACCGGACCTCCGATCCGAGCTTCTCGAATTTCCCCAGAAGGTCCCACCGGCGCTCGAAGCGCGCCGTTTCGTTCTTCGGGACCACGAAATCGAAGCCCGCCTCGGTTTCGAGCGTCAGGGGCGTGTGCCTGCTTTCGAGGCACCCTTCGCCGATCACGCGGAACGCGCCCGAAGTGAAGTTCATCGCGACGAACGGCGGCAGGTAGTCGCTCGGACGGCGCTGCGACTCCAGTTCATACGCAACCACCGAGCCGAGTGACGGCATCTCCTTGAGCCGCGACGGGCTGGGCACGTGCGCGACCTGCAGGTAATATTGCGCCCGGATGTGCTCGTTCTCCCAGGCTTGCATCGAGCGCACCAGCGCGAGTTGGCGCATGCGCTCCGAAAGCATGGGAAACAGGCCGACGGGCATCCGCAGGCCCGAGGGGAGAGTGCGGATATCGTAGCTTGGGGGCAGCCAGAGTCCTTCTTTGATATCGAAGGTGTCGACGTGGCTGGCGCCGCCCGCCAGGTTCAGGAAGATGCAGAATTCCGCCGATCCCCGGGGCTTCACCGTCTCCTTGGCCCACACGTTGACCGGGCGCACCATGGGCTCCAGAAAGAAGCCGGAAACCGCCACCCCGCCGACCCGAAAGATCTGTCTCCGGGTCAACGCCGGCACATCGGTCTGGGCACGTCGCGTCATCGGTCTCAACCCCTAAATGTTCGCAAAGAACTCCACCCGGTTCAGCAGGCTCCACAGAAGGTCCTCTGCACCCTGGGTGTGATACTGCTCGAGCAACTGGACGGCGATCTTCCTTTCCGGCTCGCTCGGAAACCGGGACAGCGTCGCCAAGAACAATTCTTCGACAATCCGTTCGTTGCCCAGAGGCGGCTCGCGTTGCAACAAATCGGAGAGGCGGCTCCCCTTCTGGGCCTTGACGCGATCCTTGATGAGCGGATTGTTCAGCAGGGCCGACGCCTGCACGATGGATCCTTTCGTTCCGGTGTCGTCTCCCACCGCGTAGCGGTTGTTCAGTCCGAACATCGCCAGCAGGTCCGCCAGCGGCTTCACCTTGCCACCGAGATCGTCCGGATCGATCATCTCCAGTGAGTATTTGACCTTGCGGTCGCTTCGCAGAATCGGAATCTCGAGAAACACGCCCGTGCTCTGGCAAACGGCGTCCCACAGTTGAAGGGCCGGAAGACGCCGCACGAAATGGCGCGCGAAATAACGGGAATAGTCCGGCTTCCACTCGCCCTGCGCCCGGGACGAGAGTTGATAGGTGCTCGACTTCGTGATCAGCTTGATCAGGTAGCGCAGGTCGTAGTGATGCGCTTCGAACTCCTTGGCCAGCGCTTCCAGCAGCTCCGGATGCGCGGTTTGCGTCTCCAGCGCGTCCAGATCGAAAGCAAACGGCGGATCGACGATGCCCACACCCATCAGTTCGGCCCAGACCAGGTTCACCGTGGCCCGCGCGAACTGCCGATTCGAGGTCAACAGGCGGGCGTAGGCCTGCCGGAGATTCTCACCCGGCCGGGGCGTCTCGCCGGTCAACATGAACATCGGCGTCACGTCGGCCTTGTAGCGCTGAATCCGCGTGACGCTCGGCCGCTTCAGATCGTAGCCCTTGCCGTCGTCGGTCAGGGCGAAATTGCTGTAGTCGCCGAAGGGCCGCCACAACCGCGACCCGGCGAAAAAGGACGCCTGCCTCCAGAAATCCTCGCGCTTCTTTTTCGAAAGCCAGCGGTTGGTCTTCTCGAGATGTCCCTTGCCGCCATGGCACGAGATGCACTCCACGTTGATGCCGAGGAAGGCCTTGTACGAGCTGATCACCCACTGGTCGTAGGTGTCCTCATTGTTGATGATGGAATCATCCGTCTCGTTGACGTAATCCCGGGCCAGCATGTTGACGGGACCGTTGGTCCAATTGGACCGCGCCGTCGCCGTCAGCATCTCCCGCACCATCTCGTCGTACGGAAGATTCTCCAGCAGCGCGCTGTAGATGTAGTCGTAAAAGACTTCGCGCCCGTCGGCGAGGTGCCCGTTGTTGCTCCGGAACAGGTCGCCGAACCAGTAGGTCCAGCGATGCAGAAACGGGGTGCTGAGCCTTCTGCGGAGCCCGGCCACAGATGTGGCGGTCAACGAGTCGATCAGCTTGTCGCGCTTTTCCGGATCGGGATCGCCGGCGAACTTGCGGATGGCATCCACTTCCGGGAGGCGCCCGGTCAGATCGAGGCTGACCCGGCGCAGAAACTCCGTGTCGCTCGAAAGCGGTGCGAGCGGAATGCCGTTCCGGCCGGCCTTGGCGAAGATATGGTCGTCGATGAAATTCCTGGGCCGAGCGGCGGCTCCTGGGTCGGAAGGCAAACGGCTCCGGACGGATTCGGTGAACTGATCGAGCGGTTCCCGCCGGCCGGCGGGTGGCTCGGGATGAACCCGGTCTCCCGCCTTCACCTCCTGGGCCAGCGCGCAGCCGGCGAGCAACGGAACGGCAATGGCTAGCAGCAGCATCGGAACCCGATCATTTCACCCCTCGTCCTAGTAGTTCAGTTTCAAGCTGAACTGAATGCTGCGAGACGAGCGGGCGCTCAAAATCACCCCGAAATCCTGGCTGGTCATCGTGGATACCGGCAGCCCGAAGTTTGTCTTGTTCATCATATTGAAGAACTCGGCCCGGAATTGAAGGTTCCTGCTTTCGAGGAACGGAATGTTCTTGACCACTGCCGTGTCGAAGTTGATCAGCTTGGGACCGCGGAACAGGTTGCGGCCGGCATTGCCGAAGGTGAATTGCGCGGGGTTGGCGAAGGCCCCCGTGTTGAACCACCGCAGCCGGGTCGGATCGCCGGAAATGGGGTCTCCCACCAGGTTGGGGCGCTGCGAGTTCGCGCGGCCCGTCGATGCCTGATCGACGCCCAGGACGACGTTCACCGGTTGACCGCCGTAGGCCCCCAGAATGCTCGACCACTGCCAGTTGCCGAGGATCCGGCTGCCGATGCCCGAGCTCAGGTACTTCTTGTTCCGGCCAAAGGGTAGCTCGTAGACGCCGCTCGCCAGAAACGCGTGCTTGACGTCGGCGGTGGATGTGGCGTGGTCGGCCCTCCAGTAGCGCGGGTCCTGGACTCCGCCGTTGGTGCCGCCCCGTTCGGTGGAAAAGACATCCAGGTTATGCGACCAGGTGTAGCTGCTTAGCCAGGAGAGGCCGCTCGAATATCGCTTCTGCAATTTAAACGATAGTCCGTTATAGTTCGACGGCGGGCCGTTGTCGTCCCAGGTCAGCGCACTGTATCTAGGCAGCGGCCGGCGCGGCTGGACGGGCCCGGGCCCGGGAATGGCCTGGTTTTCCGTACGCGATTGCAGCAGCTTCACCGAGTTGGAACCAACATAGCTGGCCTCCAGCAATAGCTCGCTGGGCAGTTGCCTCTGGATGCTGAAGTTCCACTGGGTGCTGTACGGCGTCTTCATCCTCGGATTGATCGAGTAGCCGCCCTGGCCCTCCGGGCTGGGCGGCAGCTGTGCGCCGGGTGAACTGGCGAAGGGGTTGGTGAGGGCCGAGTCGACAAAAAAGTCGTTGAGTGGACCGACCGACTCGGAAAAACCGAAAGGCCAGTTCCCGGCCGGATCCGCGAAGAACTGCGGATAGTCGGTGAACGAATAGTAGATTCCGACCCCGGCGCGAATGGTCGTGCGTTGGTTGAGCAGGTAAGCCAAGCCGATGCGGGGGGCGAAATTATTCCAGTCTGGGTCCACCCATCGCTCGCGCAAGGTGGGACCGGCGCCGGTCACCGGGTTCTTCACCGCGAGCAGATAGTTGCCCGTCAGAAAGTCAAGACCGCTAAAGGCGTTGCGTGCTTCCTTCATCGCCTGGACATAGCTGTAGCGAATGCCGGCGGTGATGGTCAGCTTGGAGTTCAGCCGCAATTCGTCCTGCAGAAAGCCGTGATACTCGTGCTGGCTCAATTGCGCGGACGTGTCACCCGCGGCTCGTCGGGAGTCGGTGGGCAGGCCGAGCAGAAAGGTGGCCACCCCGTAGCCGCTGGCTGCCAGGTCCCGGAGGTTAGACGTCGGCCGCCGGCTGAAGCCGATGCTGGCCTGAGGGCTGGCCTGGAAGCTGTCCAGGAAACTGGTGGTGAAGCCGGCCTTGACCGAGTGTCTCCCGTGGATCCAAGTGAGGTCCGCGATGCCCTGATAGAACGTGTGCGGCCCGATCGGCGTGAACGCGCCCCCCGAACCGGCGATATCGGTCACCCCGAGGCTCAGGCGCAGCAGATCGGGCGGACCACTTGGAAAAACTTTGTCCCATCCGGTCGCCTTCAGAATGTCGTCCGGCAGCGGGAGTCCGCTGCTATTCGAGGTGTACCGGTTGAGCCCGAACTGGAGGTGGGCGATCAGGTTGGGCCGGAGGATATGGTTATCGCTCACGGTGGCGTTCCAGGCGGTGTTGGTAATCCTATTGGCCACGGCTGGAATCCCGCCGGGGCTGTTGATAAACCCATCGTTGTAGGAAATCCGCCCAAACAGGTTGTTCGTGCCGCTGATTCGATGATCGATGCGCCCGGAAAACTGATCGTTCTCCTGACGGATGGGCGTCGTGTTGATGTAGTTCCGCGTGATGCCCGGACCATTGGGGGCCGGATAAACCGTCTTCAGCAGGTTTTGCGCCAGCGAGTTGATCCGGCTGGCCGGCAACTGGCGGTTGGGGAACAACTCACGCGAATAGCCGCCCGGCACGGTGGAATCCGCCCTGGTCGTGGTGATGTCGTACAACGCGGGTAGGCTGGGGTTGGTGAAGTTGCCGTTCACCATGTCCTGAGTGGGCACGGTGGTGATGTTGTTCGCCGACCGCACGTAGCGGAAGCCCTCGTAGTAGCCGAAGAAGAAGGTGCGGTCGCGGCCGTTGTACTTCGGCAGACGCACCGGTCCGCCCACCGTTCCGCCGAACTGGTTCTGCTTGAAGGCGGGACGCACGGGATCGAAGAAATTGCGGGCGTCGAGCTTGGTGTTGCGCAGAAATTCCCACAGCGCGCCGTGGAACTGATTGGTGCCCGAGCGCGTGACCACGACGACATCCGAACCCATCGACCGGCCCTGCTCGCTGACACCGCCCCGCGACTGCACGGAGAATTCCTGAATCGCATCCACCGAGGGGTTCATGGCGTAGCTGTTGAACATCGGGTCGTTGTTCTCCACGCCATCGAGGGTGAAGTTGTTGTAGCGGCTGCGCTGCCCGTTGATCACCGGCGAGTAGGAACCGGCGCCGAGCTGCACCTTGAAGGTGGTGGACTGGCCCAGCGCGAAGGGCAGGGCGCCCGGAGTCAGCAGAATCAGTTGGGCGAACTGGCGGCCGTTGAGCGGCAGTTCTGTCACCTGCTTGGTCTCGACCACGGTGCCGATCTTGGTGTTGACGCTCTCGAGCAGCGGAGCCGCCGCCTGAATCTCCACGGTCTGAATCACATCGCCCACTTCCAGGGGCACGTCGACGCGCAAGCCCTGGTTCACCTGGAGTTGAATCCCCTTTCGGATCGCCGCCTTGAAACCCTTCGCGGTGACCGTGACTTCATAGAACGCCGGCTGCACGTTGGTAAATGCGTAGTAGCCTGTGTCGTTCGACAAGGTCTCCAGCACACCGCCAGTCGCTTCGTTCCGCAGTTTGACGGATGCGGTGGGAACGACCGCGCCGCCGGCGTCGGTCACCAGGCCGCTGATGGTTCCGGCGCTAACCTGAGCGAAGGCCGGGGTAACCATCCAGACGGCCAGCGCGAGTACGGGAAAACGAAGGTGGATGTGAAGAAGCATGCTAGGCCCTCCAGGCGATGATCGATCATAGGTTACCCTGGAGCGCCTTGTCAAGCGCGGTTCCTAAGACTTAACTTGTGGCTTTCATGGTGGTATAGTAGATGTTCGAAGATCGATTATATGAATGCCAGCGCCGCCAGCCTCTTTGAGCCTCTTAGTAATAACACGTTGCGCGGACGCATTGCCGAGAAGCTCCGCGACGCCATGCTCAGCGGCACTCTCAAAGAAGGAGAGCGCATCATCGAGCGCAGGCTCGCCGAACAATTCGCCACCAGCCTGACCGCCGTGCGGGAAGCCCTGATCGAACTGGAAACCGAGGGTCTCGTCCTCAAGAAGCCCAACGCCTCCACCTATGTTCGAAAACTGACCCGCGACGCTGCCGAGAAGATCTTTGCCGTGCGCGGTGTGCTCGAAGCGCTTGCTGTGGAGGAGGCGGCCCGCCGCGCCGGTCCCGCGCACGTCCAGGAATTGGAACGGATCTACCTGGATCTGGTGGACGCCGCCCGCGGGAAGAACCCCCGGCAATTCATCGAGACCGATTTCGCCTTGCACCAGCGGATTTGGCACATCTCGGACAATGAATGCCTCGAGATGACGTTGCGCCGCGTGACCCTGCCGGTGTTCGGCAACACGGCGGTCAGGATCATTACCCGCCACCCGATCGATCTCGTCTATGACGCGCAACTGCACGCGCCGATCCTGGAAGCGATCAAGGCGGGCGATCCCGTGGCTGCCCGGACGGCGCTGACCTGCGCTACACAGTTGTGGTTGACGCAGGTGCGGTCGGCGATCCCCGAGGACTGAGTTCGGGCTGGGCGCATCGGGTTCCGTCCATGAAGATTACGAAAATCAACAGCTACGTGTTGCTCGATCCGGGGTACGACGCCACCGCGTGCTCCTCGGCGCAGGACGACATCGTCGTGGTGATCGAAACCGACGAAGGCATCACCGGCATCGGGGAGACCGACACCAATCCGTGGGTGGCGCAGGCCATGATCCATTCTCGAGGCACGCACGTGCTCGGGCAGGGTCTGGAGGAGATGCTGATCGGCGAGAACCCGCTCGACCCGGAGGCGCTATGGGACAAGCTCTACACGGGGAGTTTCATGACGGGCCGCCGCGGGTTGGGAATCTGCGCCATGGGCGCGCTCGATATGGCTTTATGGGACATTCGCGGCAAGGCGCTCGGCCAACCCTGCTGGCGGCTTCTCGGAGGCGCGCGCAAGACGGGCATCACGCCTTACGCGTCGCTGCTGCCCACTGGCCGCACTGCCAGGGACTACCGCGAATCGCTGGTCGCCAAGGCGCGCCAGGCCAAGGAACTCGGGTTCCGAGCGGGCAAGATGGAAGTCTGCGTCAAGGGCCCGTACTCGCACAACGGTCTCCAGGAAGACGACGCCCTCATCGTCGACACGGTCGCGGCTTGCCGCGATGCGGTGGGCGCCGATTTCGTCATGATGGTGGACGTCTGTTACTGCTGGACCAACGCCAAGGAAGCGTTGCGCGTGATGCGGCAACTGGAGCCGTACGACCTGTTCTTCCTGGAAACGCCGCTCCAGCTTGACGACCTGGACGGCTACGCGTTCCTGCACGACCATTCTCCCATCCGGATCGCCGCCGGCGAGCTGCAAAATTCCCGCTTCGAATTCCTGGACCTGATGGATCGAGGGAAAGTGGACGTGGCACAGCCGGACGTGGGCCGCGTGGGAGGCCTGACCGAGGCGCGCCGCGTGTGCGATCTGGCCGCCGGCCGCGGCAGGCTGATCGTGCCGCACTGCTGGAAGACCGGGATCGGCATCGCCGCCTCGGCGCACCTGTGCGCGGCCACCGCCCACTGCCCCTATATCGAATTCCTGCCCGCGCCGTTGTCGGAAGCGCCCCTGCGCCGCGAGTTGGTTGTCGAGGAGCTTCGCCTGGTGGAGGGAATGGTGCCTCTTCCACAGAAACCGGGTCTGGGGATCGAACTGAATTGGGACGTGATCGAAAGGTATTGCGTCTCGCGGGCGCCTCAGTAACGGAAGACCCTGGAACCCGGCTTTGAGCGAGGGTACCTGCCCGCGCACCAACGAGCCCAAGGGCGGTTCTTCAGGAAGCGCCGTTGCGCCTATGCCTCCTTCACCTGTCCAGGACGGCGACGGGCCGCTTCAAACAGATTCCCTGCTGCTCGATTCCGGCGCGATATTGCGGCATCGCGGGTTCCGTGAAAACCCCCTCCAGTGGTTTCTTCGCGGCATCCAGGCTCACCTCCGCCCACGCCCAGACGCCGATGCGTGGATTGGGGTGACCCGCTATGCCTCGAAAACGCACGCGCCGCGGGCCGGCGTCCACCTCGCAGAGGTACCACCTCCACTGGCTCTCGTGCGACAGCATTTCTTTCCACGCGTTGTTCTGCGACGCCACGAAATAGCCGACGTGTCCGGCCGAGTGGCTCTCCTCCACTCGCGCGGGCCGGTCATCCACGGCCGCGCTCGCATGGCCCGGCCGGAACTCTCGTCCCGGGAATTCCACCAGAAGCAAAACCCGGAACCGGTCGACTCCCGGCGGTGCGGAAACCTCGCACTCGACCTCGAACTCGACCGTGGGCACGCGGACCCCAGACATTTTCACCCGCTCGGCCCGCTCGAGGCTTTGGATTTCCTCCGAGTCCGGCTCCGCGGGATAGTGAAACGGGAACACCGCGGAGCGCTTGGGTTCCGCCGGCAGCCACTCGCTTTCAGGAACCGGCCGCACTCGGGTGGAGATCATCTTCCCTTGAAGCCGATGCCGCGGACGGGCAGGGATCCGGATTTCGCTTTCGATGCCTCCGGGTTTCAGAACCCGTACGCTGGCGACGTCTTCCTCGGCGACGAAAGAGGCCGCTTGCCCGGATTCGCGATACCAGCGCGCCCCCAGAACGACGGCTTCGCGGAGCATCCGGCGCGGCACGATCTCCACAAACAGCAACTCCCAGGGAGCGAGCGTCAGCCGGACGCGCGAATTTCCGGACAGCCCGGCCGCGATGCCTTTGCGGTACGGGTACTGCGAGTAGCACACCGCGTCCGCCAATTCGCGGGGCGCTCGGGCCTGCTGCAAGTCCAGGACGTACTCCTGGCTCTCATTCGACGGATTCCGCACGGCCACGATTCCGCGCGTTCCCAGCCAGTGGGCATACGCGTAGGGCTCACCCAGTTCCACCCGCGAGGGCAATACGACCGTGTTTCGAAGGATGTCGCGATTCGCCCGAGCCCACCCGAGCAGCCCGGAGTAGATGCGCCAGTCCTCGGCGCTCATCACTTTGGGGTTCACATACGTCGAGACGAAGAACCGCCCGCGCCCGAAAGCCATGGCGGCATGGTTGGGAAATCCCTGCCCGGTGTCGGCATGGACGATGTCGAAATAGTGCAGCGCGTTCTGAGGCAGCCAGACCTCGTCCAGCGACGAGAAAATGTAGTACTCGCGCGCGTTCGTCTGCGATTCACGGTAGTCCGGCGCAGGACCCAGGCCCGGCGGGCAGTCGCCGCCGGAATTGGCCCAGACCGTGTCCGAGTGCTGGAGAATCCACGGGCTGATGTAGTTCGCGTGCGAGTTCAGGTAGGTCGGCTCGGTATCGAGCGCCGGATTCTCCTCTTTGGATGCCTTGAGCAGTTCGAGGGAATGCTCTGCCAGCGGCTCCACCGAATCGGGACCCGGCAACAGGCCGTGGTGAGGACGGTCCTCCTCGGCCAGGAAGCCGTCGTACTTGATGTGGCCGAGGCGATTCTCGCGGATCAGCCTCCGGAGCGCCGCCTTGGTTTCGGCGCGATACCGGGGATCGGCCAGGGACACAGCCGGGCGGCCCGCGCGGACCGGCCCCGCCGGCCGGAGAACGATGTACCCGTTCTTCTCGGCCCAGTCGTAGTCACACACCGGTGGATACTGCTCGCTCGGCGACATCCAGAGGCCCAGCTTGCCCCCGGCGGGCTCGACGATGGCGCGAATGTCATCGAACCCCACGGGGAGGATTGACCGGTCGATCTCCCAGATACTCCGCGGGTTGCTCCATCCCATATCCGTTGTGACGATGTCGAAAAAGACGCCGTGCCGGTCGAACATCTTCGCCTTCAATTCCCGGATCAGCGTCAGGTTGTCGCGCTGTTTCACCACGGTCGGCAGAGTCCACCAGGAGTTGTAGCAGGCCACCATGCGAGGGGGCGCCAGGCGAATGTCTTCCATATACTCGAGAAACGACTCGCGCGCTTCGTTCGGCCCCGCCACTCCCACCACGGTGGAATGCAGGGGAACCCAGTCGCTGCCCACAAGCCGGCCGCCCGGACGGCTGCGCAGCACGAATCCGTTCTCTCCGTACTCGTTGAACGCGGCCACGAACTCGACTCCCGCCCACCAGCGTTCGCAATAGATCGGGTGGCTGCCGTACCGCAGACGGTCCGCCGTCATCGATCTCCAGCCTCGCCGCACGCCTTGCCAGTTGTCGAGGTCGGCGCGCAGCAACCGGCGGGGCGAGCCGCTCTTCTGCCGAACTCTCACCTGCTTCCGCAAGTAGGTTTTACCGGCAGGCAACTCGTAGCGCACGCGCACTTCGGTCTCGACGCCGGTTCCCTTGAACAAAAGCTCCAGGCTCGATGCGCTGCTCTGCGTGACCTGTGCCGCCAGGTCCGATGACCGCAAGGTGCTTCCCCCCTCGAACTCGAAGGCGAACAGCTCGCGGGATGGCTCGACCGTCTCGCGTGCCTCCAGATGGGTCAGGAGGCGGGAACGAACGTCTCCGCGGTCCACGACGATCACGCTCCGGATCGCGTGATTCTGAAGCACGCACTCCGGCGGTGCGGCATTCGCGGCAAGGGGCGCCGCCAATAGAGCGCGACCCCAGTCGCGGCGGCTCAGGCCCTGGTCACTCACTTTGCGCTCAGAGAACATCGGCCCGCCTCCGGTCACAAGTATGCCTGGGGAACATCCGGCGCGAAAGCCGTCCTCGACCGGAGAAGCGTTGCTGGTGGAACCCGCGAACCTGGGGCCCGATTCAGGCGCGCGGGGAACCTCTGGGATGACTGGAGCCCAACTGCTTTGAAATAATCTCTGGGTGGCTGCCGTGCCCCATTCCGAGCTCAAACCTCCGACCTCGATTCAGTCCCGGTTCCGCCGCGCCGGATCTCTGGTGGGCGCCGCCGGTATGCTGGCCATCAGTCTCGCCTGCACGGCCTTTGGCGCAAACACCACCGAAGCCGAACTCCACCGCCGGTTCACCCAGACGGTTCGCCCCTTCCTCGCCACCTACTGTTTTGCCTGTCACGGCGCCGCGAATCCCGCGGCGCAACTCGACCTGCGGCAATACTCCGCGATTGCCGACGTGGTTCGCGACTATCCCCGCTGGGCGCTCGTCTCCGAGAAACTGACCGCGCTGGAAATGCCCCCCAAAGCGATGAAGCAGCCTTCCGCCGCCGAACGCGAGCAGATCATCCAGTGGGCCGCGGCCCTCCGCCAGGCCGAAGCAGGAAAGAACGCCGGCGACCCGGGTCTCGTGCTGGTCCGCCGACTCAGCAACGCCGAGTACGACAATTCCATCCGCGACCTCACTGGCGTCGACCTGCGCCCCGCGCGTGAATTCCCCGTCGATCCTTCCAACGCCTCGGGCTTCGACAATTCGGGCGAATCTCTCTCCATGTCGCCGGCCCTGCTCAACAAGTATCTGCAAGCCGCCCGCGAAGTCTCGAGCCACCTGGTGCTCCGGCCAACCGGTTTCGCGTTTGCCCCACACCCCATGCTCGCGGAAACGGACCGCGAGAAATACACCATCCAGCGCATCGTCGAGTTTTACGATCGCCAGCCCACCGACTACGCCGATTACTTCCACGCCGCCTGGCGGTTCAAGCACCGCGCCGTTCTCGGCAAGCCCGATGCCACTCTGGCCGATGTCGCCACCGAAGCCAGGATCAGTCCAAAGTACCTGCCGTTGGTCTGGGAAATCCTCGAGCACAACAAAGAAGACGCGGGACCGGTCGCCAAGCTGCAGACGATGTGGCGCATGCTGCCCACTCCCGCGCACCAGCAGCCCGACCTGGTGCGCGAAGGCTGCGTGAAGATGCGCGATTATGTCGTCAAGATCCGAAAGCTCACCGCGCGGCAGTTCCGCAGCCCCCAGGTGACCGGCCTCGCGGGCACCTCGCAGCCGCTCATGAACTGGAAGCTCCGCGCTTACGCCGCCCACCGCCGCGATTTCGACCGCGCCGCCCTTCAGGTGGAAGGCCAGCCGCCGCTCGCACTGCCCGTAATGCCTCGCATCGGCGGGGTTCCCACCGAAGACGAGGTCGCGGTACGTAACGCCGCGCTCGCCGTGCGCGCCCGGTCGGGCGAGCCGGATCTGTTCGTCCCCGCCGGCCAGCGCCCCCGCTACGAAGCCTCCTTCGCCCGCTTCAGCTCCGTCTTCCCGGACGCCTTCTACATCCGCGAGCGCGGCCGGTTCTACCCGGACGACTCGGAAGACAAGGGTCGCCTTCTCAGCGCCGGCTTCCACAACGTCATGGGCTACTTCCGCGACGACACCCCTCTCATGGAACTCATCCTCGACGACCGGCAGAAAAAAGAGCTTGACCTGCTCTGGCTGGAATTCGACACCGTCGCCGACTTCACCACCCGCACCTACATCCAGTTCTTCTTCAACCAGAGCGGCGAAGTCGAAGACCGCGGCCGCGAATCCGGCAGCTTCCGTCCCACAGACCAGGAAGTCACCTCCGAAAAAGTCATCTTCGGCATCCGCGATGCGTACCTGGCGAAGGCGGAAACCGGCGGCGACGAGCTTTCCCGCGAGGCCATCCGCGAGCATTTCGCCCGCGTCAACGCGTCCATCCGCGCCGTGGAGAAAGCGCGTGCCGGCGCCGAGCCTACCCATGTCGACGCACTGCTCGCCTTTGCCGCGCGTGCGTATCGCCGGCCCCTGACGTCTGCGGAACGGGAAGACCTGCTCCAGGACTACCGCAGCCTGCGCGACAAAAATGGTCTGAGTCACGAGGACGCGATGCGCGACATGATCGTGCTCGTGCTGATGTCGCCGGACTTCTGCTACCGGGTGGACGCCGCCCCGCCGCCGGCTCTCCACTCCGAGCGCTCAGGCGGCGCGCGCGCCCGTGCGGGGCGGCGGCCCTCTTCAGTCCCCGTCGAGAAAACCCGCCCGCTCTCTGACTACGCTCTCGCAAGCCGTCTCAGCTATCTCCTCTGGTCGAGCCTCCCCGACGACGAACTGCGCGGGCTTGCCGCCACCGGCGACCTGAAGAAGCCGGACGTGCTCACCGCGCAAGTCCGCCGGATGTTGACGGACCCGCGCGCCCGCGCCCTCGCCACGGAATTCGCCGGAAACTGGCTCGACTTCCGCCGCTTTGAGGATCACAACAGCGTCGATCGCGCCCGCTTCCCAGTGTTCACGAACGAGCTTCGCCAAGCCATGTTCGAGGAGCCCATCCGCTTGATCGAGGACGTCATCCGGAACGACCGTTCGGTTCTCGATCTGCTCTACGCCAGGCACACCTTCGTGAACCGCGTCCTGGCCCAACACTATGGAATGACGGAAGTGAAGACCAAACCGGGCGAGTGGATCCGGGTCGACGACGCCCGGCCATACGGTCGCGGCGGCCTTCTGCCCATGGCCGCATTTCTCACCCGCAATTCGCCCGGTCTGCGGACCAGTCCCGTCAAGCGCGGCTATTGGGTCGCCAAAACCTTGCTGGGGGAAGTCATTCCCCCTCCCCCGCCAACGGTGCCCGAGCTGCCGAGCGACGAGTCGAAGATGGAATTGCCCCTCCGCCAAGTGCTTGCCAGGCACCGCGAACACGCCAGTTGCGCGGGCTGCCATGCGCGCTTCGACGGCTTCGGCCTCGCCTTTGAAGGCTACGGCCCAGTCGGCGAGCAGCGCACCCAGGATTTGGCCGGCCGGCCCGTGGACGCGCGTGCCGAGTTCCCCGGAGGACGCCAGGGCAAGGGCGTGGACGACCTTCTCGCCTACATCCGCTCGTACCGCGAAAAAGACTTCGTCAACAACCTCTGCCGCAAGATGCTGGTCTACTCGCTCGGCCGCGGTCTCCAGCTCTCCGACGAACTGCTGCTCGACCAGATCCAGAATGCCTTCGCGGCCAGCGGGTATCGCTTCTTCTCTCTGGTAGAATCCATGGTCATGAGTCCGCAGTTCCGGAACCAGCGCAACCCGGAAACCCTGGCCACCCAACGACAGGTCCCGAAGGGAGAATAGGCATGGCCCTTTTCAGGAACGCTTCACGCAATCGCCTGACACGAAGAACGGTACTTCGCGGCGCCGGAGTCGCCATGGGCCTGCCCTGGCTCGAGTCTCTCGAAGCCGCCGCCGTTCCGCCGAAGCGCTTTGCTGTGTTCTTCATGGGATGTGGCGTCAACGAAGACCAATGGTTCGCCAGGGGCGCCGGCGAGTCCATGGAACTGAGCAAGTCTCTCGAGCCGCTCGCCCCGCTCAAGAAGAAGATCAACGTCATCGACGGCCTCTTCATGAAGACCCTCACGGGCCAGGGCATTCACCCCGCGCAAACCGGCAGCCTCCTGTCGGGCGCCACCATCCAGCGGGGTCCCATTCTGCGCTCCGGCGTGACCATCGACCAGGTGCTGGCGAATCACATTGGCCAGGATACGGCGCAGCCCAGCATGGTCCTTGCCTGCGAGCAACCGCTCACCGGCTACCACGAGACCAACTTCTCGATGGCTTACAGCTCGCACCTGTCCTGGCAAAGCCCCGATTCTCCAGTCCCGACGGAGGTCTATCCGTCGCTCGCGTTCGACAACCTCTTTGAAAATCGCGGCCTCCTGCGCAACGCGAGCATTCTCGATCGAGTCCGCGGCCGCGCCGAAAGCCTCTCCCGCCAGGTGAGCGCCACCGACAAAGCGAAGCTGGACGAGTACCTGACGTCGGTTCGCGAAGTCGAAAAGCGGGTCGAACGCATGCGCATCGACAAGCACAAAGCCGAGAAATCCGCGAAGGGTGGGAGCCGCCCCGCCTGGACCATGGACCGCCCCGCCAACGGTCTTCCGGAAGACCTCCGCGAACACGCCCGGTTGATGTGCGACCTCATCGCCATTGGATTCCAGACCGACCGCACCCGCGTTGCGACGCTCATCATCTCCAACGATCTGTCCGCTCAGATTTATCCATTCCTCCAGGTCCGCGACGGCCACCACGCCGCCTCTCACTACAACCTTTCCGAAGGATACGAGCGCATCACGCGGTTCCACGTGAGTCAACTCGCCTATCTGGCCCAAAAACTCGACAGTATGCCGGAGGGCAACGGCACGGTCCTCGACAATTCGTGCCTGCTCTTCCTCTCCAATCTCTGGTCCGGCCGAAAGCACGACAATTCGCGCCTCCCTCTCGTCATGGCGGGCAGTCTTGGAGGCTCGATCGAAACCGGCCGCACCCTCGACTACCAGAGCGCGGGCGACGACAACCGAAAGCTCAGCGCACTCTACCTCACCATCCTCGACCGGATGGGCGTCAAGCTGGACCGCTTCGGGGACGCGACCACGCATCTCGAACGCCTCTGAGGCGGGCCGATCCAAATGGGCCGCAGGCAAGTCCGGCGTCGCGCGGGTGGCGCGGATTCGCCAGTGGTGGTCCTTTCAATTCTTTGAAGGGCCGGAACGAGACCGGGGAGGCCGCAGCGGCAGGTCCAGAAAGGCCACTCCCACGTCGCGGCGCATGTGACTCATCTCGACGCCCGCCTGCCCATCGTAAAAGAGCGCCAGCCGATTGCCGGACGTCACCACAGAGGGAAGCCCGATGATGTTCTTCGACCAGCGGCAGTTGGCCGGATCGAGCACGATGGCCTTATCGGCCGCGCTCCAGCGATTCAGGTCCTTGGTCCAGTAGACCCAAACCGCATCGGTGTACTCATAGCCTTTGCGAACGCCCACGTGGTTCGTGAACAGGAACCAGGTGCGGTTTGCCGGCTCATAATAAAGGGACGCATTCTCCACCTGCTCCTCGAGCGGGACGATCGGGGCGGGGTCCACGGTCCAGGCGCCATCGAGGTCGCGCGTCCTCGCGATGCCGAGGGTGCGCTTGATCCCGCGAGGGCGTTCGGTCAGGATCGAGGCGCTGAAGAACTGCAGGTACTCTCCACGGTGGCGGATAACGTGGCCGGGACTGGCGGTCGCGGAGTAGTACGTTCCCGGTTGGGGCCGGAAGGGTACGACGTCGCGCTGCTTGACCCAAGGGCCTGCCGGAGACGAAGCGCGCGCTTTCATCGTCAGGTAGGGGAAGTAGGGCACCAGGTTCGGCGCGGCGGAGGTATTGCGGGTCCCCATGTAGAACATGTGCCACAGGGTCCCATCGAAATAGGTGACGCCGTAGCTCGCGGACCTGGCATCCTCGTCAGAAGGCGCACCGAAGGCGAGGACGGGCCCTTTCTTGACCCAGTGGAACAGGTCGCGGCTGGTGGCGAGAGCGCAAAGCCAGCCTTGCGGCCCGGCGGCGTCATAGTGCAGGTAGTACGTGCCGGCCGACTCCCAGACCCAAACGTCGCGCGCGCCGAGACGATCGCACTGGCTGGGCCCGTCGCCGTGCGTGAGAACCACGCCGTGGTCGCGGGCGTCCATCCGGAGTGTGGCGCGCGGGCGGCCGTCCTCGTAGGCAGGTGGCTGGCCTCCCAGGATTGAGGCCGCCAGGCACCAGGCGGGCAGAAGGTGTTTCATGGGAATCCGTTGGTCGCATCTTCAGTATGCGCCGTGGATTCCTGCAAGGACACCGGCCGATTCCGCAACCGAACGAGCCGAAGGCGAAGAGACCGTTTTGATGGCTTCGCCACCAACGTGGCGATCGGTGTCTTCAACGAAGAAGGGCTCCGGATGACGCCGCGTGGGCAAGAGTATTCTGTTGAAGCGGTGGCGTGGGCAGTTCCTCGCCCGCGCCTCACTTCACCGCCAAATTCACCGTGTTTGCCCGTACCCCGATGACCGTCAGCTCCAACTCCACCACGCCCCGGCCCGCCAGCGAACGCGGTTCGCCGGACCACCACGGTGCCGCTCGCGTGGCTGCGCCCGACGCATCCGGCATCGCCGCGCCAGATGTGTTTGTCACCTGCGGTTGCTGTCCTGTGCGGATCTGGAGTCGGTGCCGATGTTCGACTTCGCCGGCGCGCAGGTGGAGCCGGAATCCGAGGTCGGCGTGATCCGTCGCCTGCTGGTGCGTGCGGAGCCCTCGGCGGCCACGCTCTCCGCGCGCGAGCTGGCGTCGATCTCCGAGCGTGCCTTTTCCGATGCCATGTGGATACTGGAACTGCTGAGCGTGCTGGCGATGGCCGGAGGCACCCTGCTGCTGGTGCTGATCATGGCGGCGGCGCATGCGGTGCGTGTCCGCGAGTTGGCGGTATTCCGCGTGTTGGGCGCCAACCGCCGCCGGTTGCTGCAAGTCCTGACGCTCGAGTTCGGCCTGATGGCGGCGAGTGCGGTAGCGGCGGGCGCCTGCGCCGGAGTCCTGCTGTCCTGCGGAGCGCTCAGTGTGATCCTGCGCCGCCCGGTGCTGGCGGGACTCGATCCGGCGTGGCTCCTGGCGGCGGTCCCTGTGTTGACGGCGGCAGGACTGGTGCCAAGCCTGCGCGCCTGGCGCGCGCCTCCGATGCACGTCCTGCGCGAACTCTTGACGACCGGGTCGCGGTAGGGACGGTCATCACTGGCCGCCCCCCGCACAGATCCGTGCAAGCGCTCCTAACGCACACGGCTCTTACCTCGGATGCGAACGTCGAATCGCTCGCTGGAGTATGGAGGCAAGACTCCCGCCTCCCTTTCCAGCGCCGTTCGACGCACCCCGACC
>CAZGUX010000106.1:0-2344 GCA_964529305.1 uncultured Solibacteraceae bacterium
CCACCGCCACTGGTTTCGATCTGTGTACACTGATCGTCCAGCCCGAGCCCTGGCAGCTGTCGGTGAACGACGATCACGGGCGGCGGTTCCTGTCGGCGCCCATCAACTCTGGCGTGGGCGTGCAGAACGGTTATTGCGCGGTCGACGCGGCGAATATCGAAGTCACCCGTCAAGATAACTTCCAGCAGGCAGCGCTTCCGGTCGTATTCGCGACAGGCTTCCCCGGGACCCTCACAGTCGACTTTTATGGCAGGGACCAGGATCACACGCTGGTCCGGCGCACGATGGGCACGTGGACCGTGCCTGCCACCTCCTGCACTGCCAGATTTGACAAAAGCCAGGTGGATCTGAATAGCGGCGGCGGGCCTGGCGAATTCCGGGTTACGGTCTTCCCCGGCTGCCCTTGGATCGCCAGTTCCGAGGAAAGCTGGATCTCGATTAGCCAGAACCCAGTGAACGACCGGTCCGCGACGGTGACCTTTACGGCGGACCCGAACCGAAGTCCGATCCCCCGGCTGGGCATTGTGACCGCCGCGGGACGGACGGTGGTCGTCATTCAGGCGGGGACCGACAGCGGCAGAGTCTCGATCGCGGAGAACGGCGTCGTCAACGCGGCAAGCTCCCGATCCACCACGGGCATCGCTTCTTCGGCGTGGATCACGATTCGGGGCACGAATCTGTCTCGCACCACGCGAACCTGGACCGCTGCTGACTTCCAGGGAAACCAGCTGCCTACGGTCCTGGAGGGGGTCTCTGTAAAGATCAACGGCCAGGCCGCGTATGTGCATTACGTCAGCCCGACCCAAATCAACGCCCTCGCGCCCGACGATAATACCGAGGGACCCGTGTCTGTTCAGGTCACCACTCCGCAGGGCAACAGCAACACCATCGTCGTGGACAAGTGGCGATATGCGCCGGCTCTGTTCACCTACTCCGCCGACGGCCGGAAGTTCGTGGCGGCCGTCCACACAGACGGCGCCGTTGTAGGGCCGGAGAATGTGTTTCCGGGCGGGACCACCAGACCGGCGCAGCCCGGAGAGACGATTCTGCTGTTTGGCACCGGCTTCGGGCCGACGAACCCGGTTCGGCCCGCGGCGGAGTTGATTTCTCAACCCGCGCCGCTTGCGACGGCGCCCCGGCTGCTCATCGGGACCGCCAAAGCCGATGTGAGTTTCAGTGGGCTGGTTTCTTCGGGCCTGTACCAGATCAACTTCACCGTTCCCGACATCGCGGACGGAGAGTACCTGGTTTCCGCTTCTCCTGAGGGGTACGGAACCCCGGTCGAAGGTCTGATCGCCGTCAGGCGATGAGCGTCCGGCAGACTTTGAGGCAACGCTTTCGCCTTCGGGTCCCCCAAAGCGAGTGGTTCTGCCTTCGCGATCACAGCATCGACACTTTCTTAAAGCGAGCGGCCATCCGCCTCTCGCGGACCTTCGAATTCCAAGACGGCAAATCAGAACTCGATCCGCAACAGGAGTTGGACCTGGCGGGCCGTTTCGTCGAGGGGCGAGAGCGCCGGAAAGTTGGAGCCCCGTCCTGTGCGGCCGTACGGGGCCTCGCCGAAATCGAGGCTATCCGGACGCTGGGCGTCGAGGCGGTTCTGCGGATTGTTCAGGTTGGCGTGATTGAGGACGTTGAACGCGTCGGCGCGCAGGGTCAGACGACCGGCCTCCCCCAGCCACCGCAAGCGGAAAAAGCGGCTGAGGGAGAGATCAACGCTGTAGAACCCCGGACCGCCAAACGCGTTGCGCCCGGTGTTTCCGAGTGTTCCGGCCTTTGGTTCGGCAAAGGCGGAGCGGTCGAGCAGAATGCGGCCGCCCTCACTCGGGATCGACGCGGACGTGCGATTCGGGTCCACCACGTCGGCGCGATTGCCGATCAGGGTCTCGCCGTCGAAGTTCACCGCGGCGGGCGAGGCGATCACGCTGTACGGGAGTCCGGAGCGGATCGCGGCCATCTGGGCGAACTGCCAGTCACGCAGCAGCCGGTTGTTTCGGAAAGGCGGCAGCCGCCAGACCGAGTAGAACACCAGATTGTGCCGCTGGTCGAAGTCCGAGCTTGCCCGGTCGACCCGGCTGTCGAACTGGCGCGTGAAGGCGGAACGGCCCCCGCCACCGCCTCCGGCAATGGCGCTGAAACTCAGGTTGGTCAGGTCCCCGTTCAGCGCTTCGCTCTGGTTGTCGATCCAGCGGCCCCAGGTATAAGAGAGATTGAACAGCGCCCGCTCCGTCCGGTAGCGCGCGGTCACCGCCATCGCCTGGTAGGAAGACAGGCCTTGGTTGGCCCGGTAATTGATCTGCGGCAGGTCCGGATTCAACGCGCGCAACGGATTTTTCAGGTCCAC
>CAZGUX010000107.1:0-43899 GCA_964529305.1 uncultured Solibacteraceae bacterium
AGGACGCGCTGCCGGCCAATCACAAGGCACGCGCCATCGTCGCGCTGCTCGAGCGCGTCGATACGCAGGCGTTCTACACCGGAATCCGCTCTCTGGAAGGCAAAGCGGGCCGCAGCATGCGCGATCCGAAAACGATGATCGGGGTCATTTTGTATGCCTACTCGGAAGGCATCGGGTCCATGAAGAAGTCTCCGCTGATATGGATCACGGGGCTGGACGTGATCTGCCACGCCGAACTGAGTGAATTCCGACGGGAGCAGAGGGCCGCCCTGGACGAGTTGTTCGCCCAGTTGCTGACGGTGCTGGACCAGGCCCAGGTGATCAACCTGGACCAGGTGACGTTGGACGGCACGCGCATCCGGACGGTGGCCGGCGTGGACACGTTCCGTCGGGGCAAGACGATCGCGAGCAATCTGGAACAGGCGCGGGAGTGCGTGCGGAGTCTGGAAGCGGGTGAGGCGCAGGAAGGGAGACTCGAGCGCCGGCTACGGCTCAACGCCGGACAAGATGGCCACGCTGGCTCGATCCCTGGTGGCTGCGGAGCCGCGCCCGCGACGTGGAGTTTCACATTCTGGAAGGCGGACACCGGTTCCCGTCAAAAGGGTCCTCGATCGTCAGATCGTGGATGAACCGCATCCTGCCATCACGGCTCCCGCTGTAGCGAGACCCGGATCATCTCTTCATCGTTCCGGACGATCACATGCCCGTTCGCGAAGGCAGGGTGTACCCAGTTCACGGCCTGCAATTCCCGGCGCGACCCGGGCTGCGAGGTCGGCCGGATCAGATGCGCCCGGCTGATCTCTTCGAACCGCTCCGGCGTCAGCCGTCCGATCACCAGGTCCCCCCGGTCGGTGTGAAAGAAATAGCGGCTGCCGTTGCGTACGATGAATGCAGTGGCGTACCGCGCCCGTTCGCGAGTCAAGTCAAGGGTCTCCCAGACCCGCTCGCCCGTCTTCAGCTTCAAACAACGGAGTTGCCCGTAGGCGCAGACGCCGTACACGTACTCGCCGTCGATCACTGGCGTCGTGAGGGCCGAATGGAGCGTTTCACTCTTGACTTCCGTCTCGCTGTAGCCGCGCCAGAGGAGTTCCCCGTTAGAAGCCTGCAGCAGCCTCGCCCCTTGAAAGAACGCAGCTACAAGGACGAAGGGTCCGCTCACCACAGGCGTGGCGATGGGCGTGTTCATGCGAATGCGATACGGATGCTCCCAGGCAAGCCGGCCGTTTTCCGGGTCGAGCGCGGCCACGGCTCCCGCGTGCCATACGATCAGACGTTTGTGGCCATCAATCTTTGTAAGCACAGGCTGCGAATAGCCGGGCTCGGACTCTACCGACGACAGGGCTCGCCAGACTTCCCGGCCGGTGCGCTTGTCGAACGCGACGATCTTCGCGTCGGGCTTGCCGCCCGCCACCGCGATCAACCGGCCGCCATCCACCAGCGGCGCGCAGGCTGAACCCCACATCAGATTCTCAGCGCCGAATTCCTTCCGGAAATTCCGCCGCCACTCAGTGACGCCGTCCTTGGTGCGAAGGCAGAGCAGGTCGCCCGACGCGCCCTGCACGTACACACGATCGGCATCCACGGTCGGTGTCGCGCGTGGCCCTCCGCCGTAGTCGATCCCGCGATAGTCGGCGGCCCAGGAGACTTGCCACAACTCCCTGCCGGTCGTTTCGTCGAAGGCCAACGCGCGTTCCTGGCCTCCGGAGTAGTCGGTGACAAACACCCGGCCGCCGGCAACCGCGGGACCGCTGTAGCCGCCCCGGACCGCGGCCCGCCAGCGGACTTTCGGGCCCTCCGCGGGAAACCGCTCCACCAGCCCGGTTTCCGAAAACTCGCCCGTTCTTCCGCGGCCGCGCCATTCCGGCCAATCCGCCGCCAGGCCACAACCGGTGACCAGGCCGAGCGCCAGCATCCACTTCATCGGCCACCAGCGTATCAGAGGGCAAATTCCTGGTGTATTCTGAAGGTTTACACATGAGTGAAAAAAAGTGGCGCCCGGGCTTCCGCCCGATGCTGGCTGTTTTCCTCCTCTTCCTTGCCGGTTCCCTGTCGGCCGGACAGGCGCCGGAGGCCCTGAATCCCGACTCCGGGATGCAACAGGCGCTGGAAGCGGTCCTCCTGAAACTCGGTCTCCAATCGCCTGCCAAGGAACACCGGCTGGCCCTTTCCCTCGTGGATGTGTCCGATCCCTCACGCCTTCGCTATGCGGGCATCAACGATCGCGACATGATGTACGCCGCCAGCCTGCCGAAGATCGCCATTCTCCTGGCCGGCTTCGAGGCGATCGGCAACGGCCTGCTGCGCTACACGCCGGACGTCAAGGACATGTTCACGCGCCTCGCCCGCTTCTCCAGCAATGAGGACGCGTCCCGTGCAGTCGAGCGCCTTGGGTTCGACTACATTGCGAAGGTCCTGACCAGCACCCGTTATAAGCTGTACGATCCGGCTTCGAACGGCGGGCTGTGGATCGGCAAGGCCTATGGCGGGCCCGCCGACTACTGGAAGCGCGATCCCCTGCACAATCTCTCCCACGGCGCGACCAGCCAGCAGGTGGCGCGCTTCTTCGTGATGCTCGATCAGGGGAAGCTGGTCAGCCCGCAATATAGCGCCGAGATGAAGGAGATCCTCTCCCACCCCGGGATCCACCACAAGTTCGTCAAAGGTCTGGAGACCGCGCGTCCGGGACGGACAATTTACCGAAAATCGGGGACATGGCGCGACACTCACTGTGACGCCGCGCTGGTGGAGTACGGCGGCAAGAAGTACATCGCCGTGGCGCTGATGAAAGACGCACGCGGGGGCGAAGTGCTGCCTCGCCTGATCGTGCAGATGGACGACCTGGTGATCAACCGCAATCACGTCCTGGCGTCCAACCGCGCCTCGGCTCCCATCGACTGAACCGAAGTTCGCGCGCCGTCGTTCGCGGCGCGGGTCCGGCGGCGGTCGTTGTCTCCTTCGGCGGAAATAACCCTCTTGACGGCGAGAGTCCCGGCTGGCAGGAAGGCGCCCAAATGCACAATCTCGACCTCATCATCACACTCGGCGGCGGTTTCATCGGCGCACTGACCCTAGGGTATCTGACGCATCGTTTGGGATGGTCTCCGATCGTCGGATACCTGCTCGCCGGAATTCTCGTCGGTCCCCATACGCCGGGCTTCGTCGCCAACAAAGAAATGGCGGAGCAGTTGGCGGAAGTCGGGGTGATTCTGCTGATGTTCGGAGTCGGCCTGCACTTCCACTTGAAAGATCTGATCGCCGTGCGAGGGATCGCCCTGGTTGGCGCTCTCGCCCAAAGCACCGTGGCCACGGCACTGGGGGCCCTGGTGTTTCACTCATTCGGTTGGAATTGGTCCCAGGGCGTCGTCTTCGGCTTGGCCCTTTCGGTGGCGAGTACGGTCGTGCTCGTTCGCGTCCTTTCCGACCATGGGGAACTCCAGAGTCCGACCGGCCGGATCGCCATCGGGTGGTTGGTGGTCGAGGATATCTTCACGGTTTTTGTGCTGGTGCTCCTGCCGATTCTGTTCGGCCCGGCCGCAAGTCAAACATCCTCCAATCTGCCGTTCGCGGTCGGAATCGCCACCCTCAAACTGGGCATTTTTGTCGGTTTCACCCTCATCGCCGGAGGCTGGCTCATCCCCAAACTCCTGAACTACGTCGCGGACACGCGCTCGCGCGAGTTGTTCACGCTCAGCGTCCTGGCCATTGCGCTCGGGATTGCCCTCGGTTCGGCGTACTTCTTCAACGTGTCCATGGCGCTGGGAGCGTTCCTCGCCGGCATGGTGGTGGGACAGTCGGATTTCAGCGCTCGGGCCGGCGCCGAAGCTCTGCCTCTGCGGGACGCGTTCGCCGTGATGTTCTTTCTTTCGGTGGGAATGCTGTTCGATCCGAGCCGGGCTCTGGAGTCTCCCTTCCTCATCGTGGCGACCCTGCTGATCGTCATGGTCGGCAAGCCGCTGGCGGCGATCGTCATCGTCGCCGCGCTGGGATATAGTTCGAAGGTTGGACTTGGGGTCGCACTCGCGCTGGCGCAGATTGGCGAGTTCTCCTTTCTTCTCGCTACGTTGGGGCGGCAGGTCGGCGCTTTGCCGGAAGGCGCGATGAATCCGGTTGTGGCGGCCGCCATCGTCTCCATCATGCTGAACCCCCTGCTGTACAGGGCCGTGACGCCAGTGGAGCGATTCATCGAGCGGCGTCCCTGGCTGTGGCGCCTGCTCAACCGAAAAGGGGCCGCCGAACGCAGTCTGCCCATCGACGCGCGGCACGAGGCCGATCCCGCCCATCGCGCCGTGATTGTGGGATACGGACCGATCGGACGTATGGTCTATGGCATTCTGCGGCAGCGTGGAATCGAGCCGACCGTCATCGAAATGAACTTCGAGACCAACCGCCTGCTTCGGAGCGAAGGCCGGGCGGCGGTGTACGGCGACGCCAACAGCCGCGAGGTCCTGGAACGCGCCGGCGTTGCCCGCGCAAGCAGTTTCATTCTCAGCGCTTCCGGCACCGCCTCCGCGACGGAAGCCGTCCGGGCGGCTCGCGAGATCAATCCCCGGATTCACGTGGTCGCGCGCGCGGACTATCTTCGCGAGACCGCATCACTGCGTCAGGCCGGAGCCTCCGAGGTCTTCTCGGGCGAGGGCGAAGTCGCGCTCGCGATCGCCGACAGCATTCTGAGAGAACTCGGGGCCACACCGGAACAACTGGACGAAGCTCGGGAACGGATTCGCCGGGATCTTCAGGAGATGAACGCGTGAAGCGAGGCAGGAACACCATCACCCCAAGCCCGGGTTGAGGGCAATAGGGAGGTCATGCGCTCGAGCCTGCGGGAAATCAATACGTGGCTGCAGCCGATCCGGCGCCGGTTGGCGAGAATCGATCTGCGCGAGCACGAGGACAAGATTCTCATCGTCGTTGCCCTGGTGATCAGCGCGGTCGTGGGACTGATTGTCGTCGCTTTCGTGGCCATGACGGAACGGATGGGCAGGGTCCTGTTGACGGCGGGAGCGATGCAACGATTCCTCAGCCCGGTCGTGGGGTCGCTGGTGGCCGGTTGGCTGCTGTTCAAGTTCTTCCCTGAAGCGCGGGGCAGCGGCATCCCCCAAACGCGGGTGGCGCTGGTTCTACACAACGGGATCATCGGGATGCGGGCGGTTCTGGGAAAGATCGTCTGCTCTTCCATCTCGCTCGGCAGCGGCATCGCACTCGGCCGTGAAGGCCCCTCGGTTCATATCGGCGCTGGAATCGCTTCGTGGGCAGGCCGCCGTCTGGGATTGAGCGACGAGCATGTACGATCGCTGATTCCCGTAGGCACGGCGGCCGCGGTGGCGGCTGCCTTCAATACGCCATTGGCGGCTGTTCTCTTCACATTGGAAGAGGTACTGGCGGATCTTCATGCCCGAGTGGTCGGGTCGGTCGTCATCGGCGCCGCCACTTCGTGGATTGTGCTCCGCCTGTTGCTGGGCGACGAACCTCTTTTTCACGTCCCGCCGTATGAGTTGGTTCACCCTCTGGAATTTGTCGTCTACGCCGCCCTCGGACTGCTGGGTGGCGTGGTGTCGACGGCGTTTGTGAAACTGCTGCTCTGGCAGCGCGCGGCGTTTCAGAAGGCGCCTTTGCGATGGCAGCCGTTTGTTCCAGCCGCTGGCGGCCTGGTTGTCGGTTCCCTGGCCCTGGCGGCGCCCGGAGTTTTGGGCGTTGGGTACAACCTTGTCAGCGATGCGCTCAATGGCCAGATGGCCTTGGAGATGATGGTGCTGCTGATGGCGCTCAAAGTGATCGCGACCACCGCGAGTTACGGGTCGGGCAACGCCGGCGGAATCTTCGGGCCGGCGTTGTTTATCGGCGCAATGCTCGGAGGCGCGGTCGGACAAGTCGTGCACTCGCTCTTCCCGGACCATACCGGGAATGCCGGCGCATATGCGCTGGTCGGCATGGGGGCGGCCTTCGCCGGAATCGTGCGAACTCCGATGACCAGCGTCATCATGATCTTCGAGGTGACTCGCGACTACACCATCATCGTGCCGCTGATGATTGCGAACCTGTGCAGCTATGTCCTCGCCCAGAAATGGCATCGACTGCCGATCTATGAGGCTTTGTCCCGGCAGGATGGGATCACGATGCCTTCGGCCGCGCACCTGCCGGAGCCCTTGACCGTCGAGTCGGCGATGCGACGCGTGCCCGGTTCCGCTTCCGGAAGTTCGGATCCACATCCTCCTGTGTATGCCCACCCGGACGAGCCACTGGATTCGGCGTTACAGCGCTTGGGGGAAGCGGGGCTGGAGGAAATTCCGGTCGTCAGTAGAGACGGCGGGGCTCGGGTGGGCGTCGTTGATGCCAAAGACGCGTTGAACGCGTACAAGAAGGTGGCCACATTTAAGGAACAGAAGAAACTCTCCGCCTCCGCTCAGAACTGGCTGCCGGTAGCTGCCGCCAGCACTGTAGCGGCGCTCCTCATCGTCGCCGGTCTGGTGTTCTGGCAGCGTTCCCGGCGCGCCGAGGTCGGCGCGCAGGCGTACCGGAATGGGGAGACATTGCTGGAGCAGGGACGAGTGGACGAGTCCGTCTCGGCTTTCCGGAGCGCCCTGGCGCACTCCCCGATGGATGTCCGCACGCGTGCCGCGTTGGGTCTCGCTCTTGTCGAGGCAAGTCATTTCGACGACGCTCTGTCCTACCTGTCGGGGGTTGTCAAGGTTAATCCGGACAACGGTCCGGTGTGGGTGGGATTGGCCGAGGTCGCCATGGCCAGGGGAGATCGCAAACAGGCATTACAGTTCTACGCGCAGGCGTTTTCCAAACGCTGGCCCGCCCAGGACGAAGCGCGCCGAAGGAGCGCTCACCTGAAGTATGCCGCGCTGCTGAACGATGACGGGCGGCGAAGCGAGGCGGTTTCTTCCTTGCTGTCCATGATCGAGCAAATTGGAGACGATCCCGCCGCGGGCAAAAAAGCCGCGGACGCCGTCAAGGCCATCGGTTCGCTCGAACAGGCGGAAGAGGCGTACACCGCCCTGGCCGCCCGCTTCCCCGCGGACGCGAGCGTCTGGCTGCGTCTTGGGGACACGAGATTCGCCGCCGACAAGGACGTACCGGCTCTGGATGCCTACAGGCGGGCCGCGGCGGCCGACCCGGCGAACCCGGAGGCTCGCAGCGCCGTAGCCCCTATCCAAGAGATTCGCCGGCTCGATCCGACAGAGCGAGGTTTGTCCATCGCGGAGCGCGCCCGGCGGTGGGACGAGATTCTCCGGCTTGTCCTGGATCAGGCCGCCGTTTGCGGAATGTCCCCCGAGATCGAGAAAGCACAACTCCTGCTTAAGAAGCAATCCATCAGCTTGAAAGTATCGGATCAGAAAATGGAGACCGCCCTGAGCCTCTGGAAAGGTGCGCCCGGAAGCTGCAGGACAGAACCTGTTCTTACCCATATCCTCTCGAGGCTCGAAGAATCGACTCAGGAACGACAGCCGGCTCGACGGCCCGGCGGCAGGTGAACCAGAACCCGCAGTAATTCGTCGATTTCCGTCTGCTTCCGTAGAAAATAGCCGGCTCGGGAAGTCCCGTTCGAGCCAACCCGGATCCCGAAGACGGCCGGTCCTCCACGTCCCAAGCCGAACACGTCTTCGTCCGTTTCTTCGTCTCCGACGAAGAGGGCGCGGTCGCATTTCAACGGGATCAGTGCAGCCGCGAGGGCCGAGCCTTTGTGTGGTGCGGTTTCCGGCACGATGCTGACCGCATCTTTCCCTTCCACGATCCGCACCTGGGACAATGCCCGCGCCGCCTTCGCAATCGCCACTCGCGCCTCGGGTTTTCCCGGGCACTGGCGATAGTGAACCGTCAGCGACCACCCTTTGTTCTCGATCCACAAACCCGGGATCTCGGGCAGTTCCCGGGCGAGTGAACGCTCCCAGTGCACGACGGCTTCGGCAGGTGGCCCTGCCAGGCCCCCGGTCTCGGCTCCATGGTTTCCGATGAAGCATCGGATGCCGGTCCCGGCGAGCTTGTGTTGAAGATCTGCCCGGGACCTCCCGGAAACGGCCAGACACGTACGAATCCCCGCGAGCTTCCTGAGATAGAGACGTGTGGACCGCTTTAACCTGGCATGTTCCGGGTTGCTCACAATCGGGGCCAGGGTCCCGTCAAAATCGAAGGCAAAGGCCGTTGTTGGGACGGCAAATCGCCTCAACATTTCCTGTGAGCGAGCGGACAGGACATAGTACATCTCACGTTGCCATGTGCAGATGGGCGGTCTCGGTCAGCCGTCCGGCCAGCCGCTCGCGGCTGCGCAGACGAGCGGCATCGGCAAGCATTTCACCGGCCCACCGGTAGACGTTGAAATGCGCGATCAGCGATCGCATCGACCGCATCCTCACCTCTTGCTCGCCAGGCGGCATATGCAACGCGGCGGCGAGAGCCGTGCTGGCTTCCTCCAGGTTGTATGGGTTGACGATCAACGCCTCGGTCAGCTCGCGTGCCGCCCCGGTGAATCGGCTGAGTACCAAGACCCCTCGCTGATCGTCGCGGGCGGCCACGAATTCCTTCGCCACCAGGTTCATCCCATCGTGGAGGCTACTCACGTAGCAGAGGTCGGCCGCCCGGTAGAACCGAAACACTTCGGGAGGTTCGTGGTGCGAGCGGAGCAGGACAATCGGACGGTAGTCGGCCTGGCCGAACCTCTCGTTGATTCGATGCGCCAGCTGCTCCACCGCGTCGTTGAGTTGCTGGTAGGATTCGATCTTCGTTCGGCTCGGCGCCGCAACTTGGATGAAGGTGAAGCGGCCGCGAAACTCCGGGAACCGGTCGAGTAGACGCTCCACGGCCAGAAGGCGCTCTTCCACACCCTTGGTGTAGTCCAGTCGGTCGATTCCCACGCCAAGCAGCGCGTCCGGCCGCAACCCCAGGTCGCGGCAGACTTGCTCCTTGCACTGATCAGGGCTCGGCACCGTGCTGATCCAGTGGACCGGCCACTCGAGCGAGATCGGATAGGGTCTTACCAGAGTGCGATGGCCGCGCTTGACCACTCCGTGCTGCTCCCGATCGATGCGCGCTTCGAGGTAGCAATCGGCGGAGTCCAGAAAGTTGTTGCAGTGGAACTGCGTGTGAAACCCGAGGATACTGCTGCCCAGCAGTCCCTCCAGAAGGTCTTGCCCCCAAGGACAGATGCCCAATCGTTCCGAGTTGGGCCACGGGATATGCCAGAACATGATCACTGTGGCCGCCGGCAGTCTTTTGCGAATCAGCGCGGGCACGAGCGCGAAGTGGTAGTCCTGCACCAGCACGATCGGGTCTTCGGTATCCACCTCCGAGCAAACGGCGTCGGCAAAGCGCTCGTTCACTCGCCGGTAGTGCGCCCAGTCGCCGCTCCTGAAGATGGGACGCGTGTGCGCGAGGTGGCAAAGCGGCCACAGTCCTTCGTTTGCGAAGCCGTAGTAGTAGCCTCCTTCCTCCTCGGGCGTGAGCCACACCCGGCGGATGTGATACGACTCCTCTCCCGGCGGAACGCGCACGCGATCATTCCGGTCCACGGTTTCACGGTCGGCCGAGCCGCTTCCGTGCGCGACCCAGACTCCGGAACACGCCCGCATGACCGGTTCGAGAGCCGTGACGAGACCACTGGCCGGATGACGCACTTGAATGCTGCCGGAGGCGGACCGCTCGTGGAGGTACGGCTCCCGATTGGCCACAATGACAATCCGCTCCCCGTGGAGATGCCGGCTCAGGGTGCGCTTCAGCCGGTCGGCTGTCCAGACTCCCGGCGCGTCCTCTTTCTCGGCCATGACTTTCTCGATCAGGTCGCGAACGTCTCGGAGGATCGGTTGGAATTCCGGACGCTGCGCCGAATCTCCATGGAGAATCCCGCGGAGTTCGGCGCTCCAGAACCTGCGGCTGAAACGCGCCACGAGAATCGTGAACGCGGACGCGAGCACGCCCAATACCCCAAAGCCGGCAAGCAGAAACGTTCGGGTCAGGACTTCCCGGCGATCCGCGTAGCTCATGTCCTGAAGAAGCAGCAGGAATCCGATCTGGCCCCGATCGCCGTCCATCAACGGGACCGCGCTCGCATGGAGGCTTCCCGCCGGCAATCGGCTGACGCTGCTCCATTCACGGAGAGGCTCTCCGGGCGACCCTGCCGGCGAGGAAGCATGCAGCCCCATTTCCCGGCAGCCAAACTCGGGCGGGTATCCTGGCGTTTCCGCCAGCAAGGAGAAGTCCGTCGCGCAAGCCGCAACCGCCATCACTCGTTCATCACGCGCAATCTCCACCAACTGCGTTTCCAGTTCAGGCTGGCCCTTGCTCCAGACCGCGGCCAGCGAGGCTCGCGATCCTGTCGCGACCAGCCGGGCGCGCAGGCGCAGGTCTCGCTCGAACCACTGGCGAGTGGTCTCCTGGACGACTCCCGCAACCACCCATGCCAGTAGGGCCAGCCCCGCGGTTAGGAACAAGACGAGCTGAGCCAGGCGTGGTCCCGCTGTCTTCCGGGGAGAATCCTCGCTGAGCCAGGGCATCACGAAGCCCTGCCTTGGCGAGTGCTCCGGGTCGCCGTCCGCGTTTGGCCGCGATCACTCAAGATGCACGACATCTTCGCCCGGATGATCGAGCGCCAGCATCACCAGCATGTAGTCCTTCACGTGCCGGGTTAGTAGAAAGTTCTGCTTCACGTGTTGATGGCCGTTCTCTCCCATTCGCTCGCGCATGGTTGCATCCGCGAGCAGTTGCGCGCCACGCCGCGCGGCACCCTCGGGAGAATGCACCAGGAATCCGGTGACTCCGTTGATGATCTGGAGCCTGATTCCGCCCACGGCTCCGCCAATCACCGGTTTTCGCTTCCAGAGAGCCTCGCTGACGGTCAGCCCAAAGCCTTCCTTGATTGACTTCTGAAAAACGATCGTCGATCCGCGGACCAGAGCGTTGATCTCCAGGTCGCTGTACGGCGGCAACAGCAGGACATGGATGTCAGGATCCGAACCGGCTGCCTCCTGAACCTCGCGAAGCACCTCGCTCCCCTCCGGATCGTCGGGCGCGCCCCCGCCGGCAAGTATCAGTTGGCAGTCGTGACGCTTCCGGATGATCCGATAGGCCGCGATCACGCCCAGCGGATCCTTCAGCCGGTCGAAGCGCGAAATCTGGGTCAGGATGGGCCGCTCGGGATCCAGGCCGTATTTCTCCAGTACCCGGGAGACATAGCGATCATCCAACTCCCGATTCTTGTCGCTGAGCGGATCGATCGATGGCGCCACCATGAACTGCGGCAGGGCCGCCCTCTGCGCGAAATCCGGCATCGAGAAAATGCAGGCGTCGTACTGTTCGACGTACGGCGCAAGGAACTCCCAGACGCCTGCCGCCGGTGTTGAAACGTCGATATGGCAGCGCCATACCCAGGCCCGGCCCATGTCGTGCTTGCGTGCAATCAATCCGGCTGGCTGCGGGTCGTGTACCCAGATCACGTCGCCCGTGAAGTCCATATGACGGAGGTTCACCCGGGTCGTTTCGCGGTAGCACTCCAGCATTTCCTCGGTGATGGTCTCCGGTTTGCCATGGAGCGCATTGTGAAAGGCCTTGGTCACGTCGAAGAACGCTTGATCGCCCCTGATGACGTCCCAGGTCGTCTCGACTCCCAGTTCCTCCAGCAAGGGCACCATCCGGGTGAGGATCTCGGCCACCCCACCGCCGACCGCGGTCGAGTTGATGTTCTGCAGACGGCGTCCGCGAACTCGATCCGCCACTACGCGAAGTTCGTCGAGAACCTCCGTTCCCACGATGCTCCCGTAATCGGCGAGTTGAATCCCGGCGCTAAGCGGATCCATTGCGGCGCCCCAGTTCCAGGATTTGATCCTTGAGTTCCTCCAGGGTCACTGTGTATGGATCCAGACGGTCAACCGCATCGGCCAGATTCATTTCGTCCCGTCCGCGGAACCATTGCGAAAAGTCGTTGGTTAGACGCTCCAGCCGCAATCGTGCCTCCAGGAAGTGGAAATAGAGGGAAATATTGGTGATCCCTGGAAGTTTCGTGAAAAACTCGGGGACATCGCCGGCCACGATCCCGGTGGGCATGATGAAGCTCTTGGACTTGCAGAAATGAAACTCATCTCCGGGCGGACACTCCCGAGGGCGCCGGCCGCTCGTGCCGGCGTGGAGTTCCAGGGTGGAAACGATGGCTTCCCGAAGCTGCCGGATCGACGTGAACGACAGCAGGTCGATCGCCGACAGTTTTTCCGCCAGGGCATCCTCCTGCAGGGCCTCGGCCACCCAGTTGGCAAAGTCGTTATACACCACCGGCTTCTCGAAATGGTGAGACAGAAAAGCATGATGGGTGTGGTAGAAAATGCACGAACCCGAGATGTCCCGCAACACCGAGAGAAGCTCCGGCACCGTACGGGCGGTCAGACCCGTCAACTGGACGAGACGGCGTTCTGTGTAGAAACGAAAGGGCTCCGTATGGCTCATGCGCTTCGCCCTGCGGGAACAGAAATATCCTCCGGTTCCCCGCGGGATTGTCGTTTACCTATCGCAAGAGTAACCGGGGAGCGACGGGAGCGAAATACTGCCATCGGGTGAAATCCGAGCCGAAAGAAGAGTATCAGGCAGGGGGCGCCCGCGTCGTTTGCTGACGTCCATCCCTCTCGCCGGCGCGCCAGACGGTATACTGTGGTCCAACGCGATGGTATCGTTGAGTGCACTCCTTCGGCAGGGAATTCCCGTCCTGTGCGGCGTGTCGTTGTTGCTCGCCGACTCGGGAGCCGATCTCTTCGAAAAACAGATTCGCCCCGCCCTCGGCGAGCGTTGTTTCGGCTGCCACTCGTCCCAGAGCCCGCAGCCGATGGGAGGCCTGCGGCTCGATTCCCGGGCAGCTCTGTTGCGCGGCGGCAAATCCGGAGCGGCGGTGGTCCCCGGTAACAGCGCCGGTAGCCTGCTCATCCGGGTCCTCGAGCACACCGCCAACGTCAGGATGCCTCCGGGCGGGAAACTGCCCGAGGAGCAGATCGCGGCCTTCCGTAAGTGGATCGACCTCGGCGCGCCGTTTGGGGACGCTACGCCAGCCGCGCGGCCCTCGGGTTGGTGGTCGCTTCGTCCCTTGGCCCGCCCCGCGGTCCCGGAGGCGCCTGACACCGGCCTACGCTGGGCGCGTACCCCAGTCGATCGATTCATCGCGGCCAAGCTTCGCGAGAAGGGCCTCGGTCCCTCGTCCGAAGCGGACCGGAGAACGCTGTTGCGTCGAGTCTCCTTCGACCTGACCGGGCTTCCTCCCTCTCCCGGGGAAATGGCGGCCTTCCTGTCCGACCCCTCGCCGAACGCGTACGAAACCGCGGTCGATTGCCTGCTCGACAGCCCGCGGTACGGCGAACGGTGGGCTCGCCACTGGATGGACGTCGTGCACTTTGCCGAGACCGACGGTTACGAGTCCGACATGCTTCGCGAGAACTCGTGGCCGTATCGCGACTACCTGATCCGCTCGTTCAACGCCGACAAGCCCTACGCCCGGTTCATTCAGGAGCAAGTGGCGGGCGACGTTTTGTTCCCTCGCGATCCCGACGGCGTCATCGCGACCGGGATGCTGGCCGCCGGTCCTTTCGACTCCAACACGATTCCGCCCTTTTCCCCGGATCGCCCCGACGTCCTTCGCGCCTACGCCCTCGATCGCGACGACATGATCCAGACCGTGATGGCCAGCTTCAACAGCATGACCGTGCACTGTGCCCGCTGTCACGACCACAAGTTCGACCCCATCCCGCAAAAAGACTACTACCGCCTGCAGGCCGTCTTCGCCGGGATCGACCGGGCCGACCGGCCGTATGACGACGACGCGCAGGTTCACGCGAAGTGGCAGGACCTGCTACGTACCCGCCAAGCCCTCGACCGCCGTGATCCCGACATACTTGGCCTCCTCCTCGGTCCGCAGCGTCAGGCCGAAGCCGTCGCCTGGGCGGCGGCGGCGCGCGCTCGGCTGATCCAGTGGACTCCCCTGAAACCCCTGGAGGCGACCTCGAAGAACGGAGTAGTCTTGCGAACACTGGATGACGATTCGCTGCTGGCGTCCGGGCCGATGCCCGAATCCGACACGCTGTCGATCACGGTCAAGCCCGGTGCGACGGAGATCACGGCGCTGCGCCTGGAGTTCCCTCCGCACGAGAGCCTGCCGTTAGGCGGTCCCGGCCGGACAAGCCAGGCCGGCTTTTCAATCAGCGAGATCCGTGTGACCCAGGTGACGGGGTCCGACGCCATCGCCGTTTGTCTGGGAAAACCGCTGGCCGACTACGAGTACGAAGGTGCGCCGATCTCTGCCGTCGCCGACGGCAAGCCGGCAACCAACTGGCGGAACTATCCGCGGCACGGTGAGTACCGCCAGGTCGTGCTGCCCTTCACGACGGCGCTGCGGCTGTCGGGGGACGATGCCTTGTTCGTCGAGATTCAGCAAGGCAGCGTGCAGATGGTCGGCCGTGTCCGCGTCTCCGTCACCGGCCAGCTTCTCCCCCAATCCCTGGAACTGGCGCCGCCAGTGGTTGCCTCGGCGATGGAAATCCCGCCGTCCGATTGGACTCTCGAGCAGAAGCGCGAGGTGGCGGCGTACGTATGGCGGGCCGCGATCGAGAGGGAGGTAGCCGCCCTGCCCAAGCCGAAGTGGGTCTATGCGGCGGCCAACGACTTCGCGCCCAGAGGCTGGTTCGCCTCCGTCCGCTTTCCGCGCCCCATCCCCGTGCTCGAGCGGGGCGAGGTAGAGAAGCCGGGCGAACTGATGGACGCCGGCGCCCTGTCGTCGGTGAGCGCGTTGCCCTCTCGCTTCGCGCTCGCCAATCCGAATGAAGAAGGACAGCGGCGCGCCGCCCTCGCCCGCTGGCTGAGCGATCCGGCGAATCCGCTCACGTGGCGCTCCATTGTCAACCGCGTCTGGCACTTTCACTTTGGCCGCGGACTCGTCGAAACGCTCAACGATTTCGGGAAGATGGGCACCGCTCCCACGCATCCGGAACTCCTCGATTGGCTGGCGGTGGAGTTCCGCGAGAGCGGCGGATCGCTCAAGCGCCTGCATCGGCTGCTGGTCACGAGCGCCGTCTATCGCCAATCCTCCAGGCCCAACGACGGCTACCAGAAACTGGATGCGGACAACCGCTATCTGTGGCGCATGAATCGCGGCCGCCTGGATGCGGAGTCGGTGCGCGATGCGGTGCTGGCCGTCAGCGGCCGCCTCAGTCTGACCTCGGGCGGGCCTTCCGTCCGGCAGGCCGTGGTGGGCAAGGGCGTCGCCAGCGCACCCGCTCCGGACTACGCCGTCTTCGATTGGGACAGCGCGGGCGCCGGACGCCGCAGCGTCTACCGCTATTCGTTTCGTACGCTGAGCGACCCCTTCATGGACGCTCTCAATTGTCCGAACGCCTCGCAGATGACGCCCTCGCGTACTCAGTCGGTGGACCCGTTGCAGGCACTGGTCCTGTTGAACAATCCCTTCATGACCCGCCACAGCGAACACATGGCCGCGCGTGTTCAGGCGATGGCCGGCACTCCGGAAGGGCGGATCGCCGCGCTCTATCGCCTGGCGTTCCTGCGCGATCCGGCGGCCGCCGAACTCGCCGAGGCGCGCAAGTACATGGAACAGCACGGGCTGGCCAACCTCTGTCGTGTGATACTGAACAGCAACGAGTTCATGTTCGTGAACTAGCGATGCGCGATCGAAGCCAACTCGTTCCGCTATCCCGCCGTGACTTGCTGTCTCGCACCGCGAACGGCTTTGCCGGCATGGCCCTCGCCTATCTCGCCGGCCGCGAGTCGCTGGCCGCGGCGCCCCGGCCCGAACTCAACGGCGGCCTGCATCATCGCGCCAAGGTGCGCCGCGTGATGCAGCTATTCATGAACGGCGGAGCCAGCCAACTCGACACGTTCGATTACAAGCCGCTGCTGGTGAAGCGCCACGGCGAGCGCCCCGACCCGAAGAGTGTCGACACCCCCGGCGACAACTGGGGCGCCTACATGAAAAGCCCCTTCGAGTTCAAGCAGTATGGGCAAAGCGGCCGGTGGGTGAGCGGCATGTACCCGCACCTGGCCGAGCGCGTGGACGACATCGCCTTCCTGATGGCGATGACCGCGAAGACCAACACGCACGGGCCGGCCAGTTTCCTGATGAACACGGGGTTCCTGCTACCCGGTTTCCCCTCCATGGGGGCGTGGATTTCCTACGGGCTCGGGACACTCAACGACAACCTGCCCACCTTCGTGGTCTTGCCCGATGCCAAAGGCCTGCCTTATAACCAGACGGCCAATTTCCAGTCGGGCTTTCTCCCGATGGCACATCAGGGAACGGTGATCTACGCGAGTTCGCCGAATCCGATTCCCGATCTGTTCCCGCCCGCATCGGCCCGGTATATCACCGGTGAAAGCACCACCGAAGGACTGCGCCTGCTCGAGTCGATGAACCGCCGCCACCTGGCCGAACTGGAAGGCGAATCGGCGCTGGAAGCGCGCATCGCGGCGTATGAACTCGCCGCCCGCATGCAGGTGAGCGCGCCCGAAGTCTTCGATCTCTCGAAGGAGACCGAAGCGACGCGAAAGCTCTACGGACTCGACAGGAAGGAGTCCGAAGATTTCGGACGCCGCTGTCTGATGGCGCGCCGCATGGTGGAGCGAGGCGTCCGTTTCGTCCAGGTGTGGAGCGGCCCGGGTGGCGCCACCGGCAACTGGGACAACCACTCCAGCATCGACAAGGAACTGCCTCCCATGGCGGTGTCCACGGATCAACCGATGGCCGGCCTGCTGGCCGACCTGAAAACCCGGGGCTTGCTTGAAGACACGCTGGTAATTTGGAGCACCGAGTTCGGCCGTACTCCGTACTCTCAAGGCGGCAAGGGAGGCCGGGATCACAACGGCGGGACGTTTGTCGCCTGGATGGCGGGCGCCGGCATCCGCGGCGGCATCTCCCACGGGGAGAGCGACGAACTGGGCGCAAAGGCGGCCACCGGAATCACGCGCTGTTATGACCTTCACGCCACCATCCTTCACCTGATGGGCGTGGACCACACACGTCTGACCTATCGGCACAACGGCATCGGGCGGCGTCTGACCGACGTGCATGGGCACGTGATCCGCGAAGTGCTGTCCTGATCTCGTCTCCCTGCGCAGCGCGCCCGATGTACACTATGGTCCACGGGGCCGCTTTCAATGAAGGTAAGGCATACGTGGGTTCTTGTCGCCCTCGCGACCCATGCCGGTCTGTGTGGACCGTTGCCGGAATCCACCGGGCGATCCTTCTTCCAGCGTCACTGTTTCGGCTGCCACAACACAGGTCTGAAGACCGGTGGGCTTGCGCTGGACGCCGCCAACCCTGACGACCCCGCGGCGCAACCCGAGGTCTGGGAGAAGGTCGTTCGCAAGTTGCGCGCCCACTCGATGCCGCCCGCCGGTGTCCCTCGCCCGGACGAAGCCACCTACCGCGCGGTCACCACCCGGTTGGAGACAGCCCTCGATCGGGCCGCCGCCGCCCATCCCGACCCCGGGCGCACCGACACGTTTCGCCGGCTGAATCGCACCGAATATCAGAATGCGATCCGCGACCTGCTGGCCCTGGACGTCGATGTCACTTCGCTGCTGCCCGGCGACGACCTGAGCTACGGTTTCGACAATGTCACGGTCGGCGATTTGTCGCCGACTCTGCTGGAGCGCTACCTTGCGGCCGCGCGCAAGATCAGCCGGCTTGCTCTCGGCACTCCTCCGCGTTCGGCCGGGGGAGATACCTTCACGCTCCCGCCGGACTTGACTCAGGAAAGCCACTTCGAAGACCTTCCGATCGGCACTCGCGGCGGAACCTCTCTTCGCTACACCTTTCCCGTCGACGGCACTTACGAAATCCAGATCCGGCTCCAGCGCGATCGCAACGAGCACGTCGAAGGACTTCGCGAATCCACCGACGTCGAACTCCTGATCGACGGGGCGCGAGTCCGGCTGTTCACCGTCAAGCCTCCGCCTTTTGGTCAGGACCATCACGCGGTCGACCAGGGGCTGGCGATGCGCCTGCCAGTGACGGCGGGCCCCCACCGTCTGGCGGCCACGTTCCCAACCAAGGGGACACCGCTCATTGAGTCGGAACGCCAGCCGTGGTTCGCCTCCTTCAACATGGACCGGCATCCGCGGATCCAGCCTGCCGTGTACTCGTTGTCGGTGCTCGGCCCTTACGAAACCAGAGGTCCAGGCGACACGCCCAGCCGGCGTCGCATCCTGGTCTGCCGCCCCACCTCTGCCCAGGACGAGGAGCCTTGCGCCAGGAAGATCCTCTCGGTACTCGGCCGCCGCGCCTATCGCCGGCCCGTGACCGGCGCGGATCTCGAAGCCCTGCTCGGCTTCTACCGCGATGCCCGCAAACAAGGCACGTTCGACAGCGCGCTGGAAATGGCCGTCAGCGCCGTGCTGGTGAGTCCTCACTTCCTGTTTCGCATTGAACGCGATCCCGGCAACGTTTCGCCGGGCACGGCCTATCGAGTCACAGATTTGGAACTCGCCTCGCGCCTCTCCTTCTTTCTCTGGAGCAGCATTCCCGACGACGCGCTCCTTGACGCCGCCATCGCCGGCAAGCTCAAACAGCCCGGGGAGTTGGAACGACAGGCTCGCCGCATGCTGGCCGACGGACGTGCACGCGCGCTGGTCACGAACTTCGCGCAGCAATGGCTCTACCTTCGAAATCTCGCTTCCGTCACGCCCGACATGCGGCTGTTCCCGGATTTTGACGACAACCTGCGCCGCGCGTTCCTCGAAGAGACGGAACTCTTTTTCGAAAGCATCCTCCGCCAGGAACGAAGTGTCGTCGACTTGCTCAACGCCGACTACACGTTTCTGAACGAGCGGCTGGCGAAGCACTACGGCATCGCTGGCATCTACGGCAGCCGCTTCCGCCGCATCGAATTCGGGGACACGGGCGCGCGAGGAGGCCTGCTCCGGCAGGGCAGCGTCCTGACGGTGACTTCGTACGCCACCCGGACCTCGCCCGTCCTCCGGGGAAAGTGGATTCTCGACAACATCCTGGGCATGCCGCCGCCTCCACCCCCCGCAACGGTACCAGCCCTCAAAGAGAACGCGAGCGGATCGAAGCCCATCCCGATGCGGGAGCGCCTGGCGCAGCACCGCGCCAATCCAGCGTGTGCCGGATGTCACAACCTGATGGACCCCATCGGGTTTTCGCTCGAAAACTACGACGCGCTCGGCCGCTGGCGAACCGCCGATGAAGGAACGCCCATCGACGCGGCCGGCAGCCTTCCTGACGGCACACGCTATCAGGGCGTCAACGGGCTCCAGAAGGCGCTGGTGCAACGCCCTGAACTGTTCGCCGCGACACTCACGGAAAAGCTGATGACGTACGGCTTGGGCCGAGGCGTCACCTATCGCGATGCGCCAGCCATCCGAAAGATCGTGACGCGGTCGGCCCGCGACGACTACAAGCTGTCGTCTCTCATCCTCGGCATCGTCCAAAGCACCCCCTTCCAGATGAGGAGATCTCCATGATCATCACGAAGAAATCCCTGCCGCGCCGTACGCTTCTTCGCGGGGCCGGAGCCGCCGTGGCCCTTCCGCTGCTGGATGCGATGGTTCCCTCGCTCACCGCGCTGGCGGCCACGCCCGCCCGGCCCGTGCGGCGCCTGGGCTTCGTCTACGTGCCGATGGGCGCGTACATGCCGCGGTGGACTCCGCCGGGCAAGGATACCCTGGGCGAACTGTCTCCCACCCTCCAGTCGCTGGAGCCAGTCAAGAACCGGATCACGGTCATCACCAATCTGGAGTTGAGGAACGCATATCCAGGGACACATGCCACATCGAATGCGGCTTTCCTCAGCGCGGCGAAAGCGAAGTGGACCGAATCCACCGATTACTTCCTGGGTACGACCGTCGATCAGGTGGCCGCGCAGAACATCGGCAAGGAAACCCGGCTTCCCTCCCTCGAACTGGCCATGGATCTGCTCTCGACCGTCGGCCAGTGCGACAACGGCTATGCCTGCGTGTACCAGAACAACCTGTCCTGGTCGTCGCCGACGACGCCTCTGACTGCGGAAGCCCATCCGCGCATCGCCTTCGAGCGCCTGTTCGGCGAGGGCGGCTCGAGCGCGGACCGCGTCGCCGAACTCAAGAAGGGCGCCAGCCTGCTCGACTGGGTTCGCACCGACATCGCGCGGTTGCAGCGTGAACTCGGGCCGTCCGACCGCACGAAAGTCGGCCACTACCTGGATTCGGTCCGTGAAATCGAACGCAGGATCCAAAAGGCGGAAGCCGAGGTAGGGAATTCACCCCTGCGCGACCTCGACCGTCCGGTCGGCGTACCCGCGCAATACGCCGACCATGCCCGCCTGATGTTCGACCTGCAGGTACTGGCGCTCGAAGCGGATGTCACTCGTGTCATCACGTTTCAACTGGCGCGCGAGACCAGCACGCGCACTTATCCGGAAATTGGCGTCGACGAGCCACACCATCCGCTGACGCACAACGGCGGAAATCCGGAGAAGTTGGCCAAGGTCGCCCTGATCAATGCATTTCATGTTTCCCTGTTTGCCTCCTTCCTCCAGAAGCTGAAGGCGACGCCCGACGGCGACGGGACGCTGCTCGATCACTCGCTCTATTTGTACGGCAGCGGCATGAGCAACGCCGACGTCCACGACCACGTCAACCTGCCCATCCTGGTCGCCGGGGGCGCAGCCGGCAAGATGAAGGGAGGCAGGCACATTCAGTACGCGCAGCCTGCACCTCTCGCCAATCTTCACCTGACGCTGCTCGACAAGATGGGCGTCCGCCTGGAATCGTTCGCCGACAGCCAGAGCAAGATCCCGGAATTGTCGGAACCCCTGGCAGTGTGAAGCCGATGAAGCGTCTCTTGCTCCTGTGCGGGATCGCAGCCGGCCTCGGCGCGGCCGTCGATGGTGACGGCACCACGCCGCTGCACCGGGCCGCCTACGAGGACGATGTCGAGGCCGCCCGCCAACTCGTCGCGGCCGGCGCCGCGCCCGACACCGCGAACCGCTACGGCATCACGCCCTTGTCTCTCGCCTGCACCAACGGCAGCGGACCGATGGTCGAACTGCTTCTGAAGGCCAGGGCCAATCCCAACGGCCTGCTGCCCGGCGGCGAAACGCCGCTCATGCAAGCCGCGCGCACCGGCCGGATCGAACCGGTGCGCGCATTGCTCAGGGCCGGAGCCAGGGTTGACGCCGCGGAAGCCCGGCGTGGACAAACCGCCCTCATGTGGGCTGCCGCCGAGGGACACGCCGCCGTCGCGGAAATGCTGCTGGAAGCGGGCGCCAGCCGCGACCGCCGCCTGGAATCCGGCTTCACTCCTTTTCTGTTCGCGGTCCGCGAGGGCCGCATCGACGTGGTCCTCGCGCTGCTGAAGAATGGAGTGGACGTCAACCAGGCGATCGAAACCGCCCGAAGTCCGAACGGCGCGCCCAACCAGGGACGCATTGCTCCGCGCACCGGCGTCAGCGCGCTGCACCTCGCGGTCAGCAACGCGCACTTCGAGTTGGCCGCCATCCTGCTGGATGCCGGCGCCGACCCGAACGCCATCGGTCCCGGCTGGACCCCGCTGCACGCCATCACCTGGGTGCGCAAGCCCGGCGGCGGCGACAACGATCCGGCCCCTCGCGGCTCCGGGGCGCTCTCGAGTCTCGACCTGGTGAGGAAACTGGCGGCGCGCGGCGCGAACCTCAACGCCCGCCAGACCAAGCGGATCAACGCGGGGCTCACCAGCCTCAACACCAAGGGGGCGACTCCCTTTCTGCTGGCCGCGCGCACCGGCGACGCCGAATTGATGCGCCTGCTGGCTCACCTCGGCGCGGACCCGCTGATCCCCAACGCCGATGGGGCGACTCCCCTGATTGCCGCGGCGGGGCTCGGCACCCGTTCTCCCGGAGAAGACGCCGGCACGGAGGCCGAAGTTCTGGCCGCCGTCCAGGCCGCGATCGACCTCGGCAACGACCCCAACGCCGTCGACCAGAACGGCGAGACCGCGATGCACGGCGCGGCTTACAAGAACCTTCCCGGCGTCGTCGAACTCCTCGCCGCTCGAGGCGCCCGGCCGGAAGTGTGGAATCGTCCGAACAAACAGGGCTGGACTCCGCTCATCATTGCCGAGGGACGTCGCTTTGGGAACTTCAAACCTTCCCTGGTAACCGCCGCGGCCATCCGCCGCGTTCTGCTGGCCGCCGGCATCACGCCCGAGACTGCGCCGTTGAGCCGGCAAACCAGCAACACGGACTACGGCGCCAAGCCGGCGGTGGTCAAGCCGCCCCTACCGTAGCTCCCGCTACCCCGGAGTGACGGTCCGCGCCATTGGCGACGCTGAGGTCGCGAGACGCCGGCGGCCGAAAGCTCCGGCGTGCGGGTGTTCGCGGCGTTGGGCGATTTCATCCTTCGTGGTTCTAGTCTCGTAGATTCGGCCCTCGCTGGTGTTCACACACATAGGATTTGACCCGAAGGGCGGGGCTTGGGCTCGGGCGGCCAGAGTTTGCGGGCGTACCAGCAGGCCAGCGCCACCGCGAGCGCAAGATCATCATAGCCGCCCGCGTCCAAAGCGCCGAACCTGGTATGGCCGCTCGGCTGAATGCGCGCGTCGAAGTGCGTGAGCTCCTCGTAGAGGGCGTTGGCCAAAGGGAGTTCGCGAACGACACCGAGCTTTTCCTGCTCGATCAGGATCGCGAGGGCATTGACCAACTCCGATTTGGGGACGTTCCAACGACCGTGCGATTGGGTGACGTTGCCCCCCGAAGTGATGTTCACGGGCACGAGAGGAATGGCCGAGCCTCGAAGGAAGTCGAGGAACACTTCGCCCGGACCGGTGGCGTCGACGATCAGGGGCGTGGTGATTCCGAGTTCGGGGTGGTGCAGCTCTTTCTCGACCAGTGTCATGAGGTCGCGGTAGGACGTATGCAAGGGGAAGCGCACCAGGCGGCGGATGCGGAGATCCCATTCGATGAGGGGGACCCAATAGACGTGGTCGAAGCCGGTCTGGTACTGGCGGCGTTCGACGATGGCGAGAGCGGAATGGTCCTGGAGTTTGCCGAGGTCGAGGCCGGCGAGGAAGCGGGGTTCGTGGGTCATCGGGATGGGGAGGGACTAAAGTCCCTGTGCGCGCTGAAGCGCGCGCCACCAGTGGCGTCGAGTTCGAGTTCAGGCGCCGGTCGGAGACCGGCGCCGCGGAAGAGAAGAGACTTTGCATTCATAGGGGTCTGGTGTCGTCGACGAAGAAGTTGCGGAGTTTGCGGCGCGGGAAGATGCCCTCGCTGACAGGGACGAATTGGCACTCGTATTCCTGGCGGAACCACCAGCCGGCCATGAGGCGGCGCTCTTCGTCCAGGAAGGCGGGAGAAATGCGGGGACACTGGGCGGCCGTCACCGTGTAGCGCTGCCAGGTGGTTTCGTCCTGCCACGCTTTGTAGAAGAAGCCTTGCTCGCCGGCGGGCGTGGACATGGCGAGGATGGAGCCCGTGGAAACGGCAAGGACGGGTCGGAGGGCGAAGTAGGCGAGATCGGAGACGCGGGCGGCCTCGTCGATGAGGAGGAGGCCGACGGAGGAGAAGCCTCGGGTGTGCGGCGATTTTCCGGGGAGACCGACGACGCGGGAGCCGTTGGGCATGAGGATGGAAGGGTGGTTCTCGCCATCGCCGCGGGGGTGGATTCGAAGGCGGCGCAGGAAGGCGTTCATCTTGCGCACGAGTTCGGCGGACTGGCGGAGGGAGGGAGCCAGAACCAGGGTGAGGCTGCCGGGCGGGCCGAATACGAGCTGGTGGACGGCGAGGATGGCAGCGACAGTGGACTTGCCCCACTGGCGGGAGCAGCAGAGGATCCGGCGCGGATGGCTGGAGGCGAGGATGCGCTGCTGAGCGGGGTCGGGATGAAAGTCGAGGGCGCGGCGGGCGAAGGCGCAAGGGTCGTGCGCGCTGAGAAAGCGGGAAGCGATCGACAGCGCCACGGGAATCCTTTCCACCTTCAGGATAGAGGGCGGTCGAGCGGGAGTTCACTTTCGATCCCTGCAAACGGTTGAGGGGCAAGCGTGGATTTATTTGCGACCGTTGTGACTGGGCAGGGAAGTGGAACTCGTGGAACGTTCCACTTTGTTCCACCTGGCGGACAGTGAAATCAACGGGTTAGGGTAGGAAGTGGAACAAGTGGAACAGAAAATGGCGGGGTTTCGGGTAAGTGGCTGTGGAGACGATGGTTATGAGCGATTTCGGCCATTTTTGTGTTCCAGTTGTTCCACTTCAAGTGGAACAAACGAGGGGGATCTCTCCACCAATTATAGATGGGGGCGTGGATCTGATGCGGGTGGAGAGCGCTAAGCAAATCGAAATAATGGCAATATTTATTTGTGACGGTGGTGAATGTCATTGGCGGGTTTCCTGAGAGCGTCGTTTGCCGCGTAGAAGAGCCGGATCGGAAACCGCACAGGCGCCCGACCGGTAGGTCTCGGCTCCGAACCGCGGGCGTCACGCCCGCGGGTTCTGCTGTCGTACAACCCGCGACCGCGAGGGAGCGGTGGCTGCGAATCTACGTTCGTTCCTCAGCGCCACCGCTCGCTGACGCTCGCGGCTCGGAAGAAAAACGCAACCCGCGGGCATTACGCCCGCGGTTCGAGGCGAAGTGCATTTTGGTGGGGCACGGACGTTGGGATTGCTCTCGGGCTCGGCGATGTTGGCCAGCGGCCGGGGCCGAACCGAGGGGCGAGCTGAAGCTCGCCGCAGCCTGAACGGCTGCCCCACCGAGGGGTGGGCCGCGAAAGGAGGGTAGACAAGATGGAACGGTGTACGATTTGCCGGCATCCGGATCGGGAAGCGATCGAGGATGCGCTGGGACGCGGGACGGCGTACCGGAAGGTGGCGGAGAAGTACGGGCGGTCGGCTGCGGCGCTGAGCCGGCACTGGCAGTTGCACATGAGGACTCGGCCGGCGGTGGTCGCGATCCCGGCGGCGGCCCAGCCGGCGGAAGCCGGAGCGCCGGTGGTGGCGCTGGTGCGGGAGTTGCGGGAGGCGGCGCGGCAGATCCGGGTTCGCGAGGAGTTGCGGCGGCCGGACGTGGCGGTGCGGGCGATGGTGCAGGAGCGTCAGAACCTGGCGCTGGAGCAGCGGATGCGAGAAAGGCAGGGGGAGCCGACGTGGTTGGCGGATCCGAAGACAGCGGAGTTTCTGCGGCTGGTGATGAAGATGCTGGAGCGGCATCCGGAGACCCTCGAGTTGTTCCGGGAGGAGTTGCAGATACTGGAGGGAGAGGAAGCGGCGTAAGGCGGGATTCGGCGGTCCGGGACCGCGCGATGACGTGGCGGCACGCCCTCGCCAAAAGGCACGATCGGGCACGAACTTGCCGAGTTCCTCATTCTGGCGTTATCCTGTTTGTGGGTGTTCGCTAGCTTAATCGGGGTGGACTGAATTGTATTGTCCCCAATGTTTGCGGGAATACCGGGACGGCGTGGTTGAGTGCGCAGACTGTGGAGTCCAATTGGTCTCGGAAGCGCCGCCGGAAGCAAGCCAGGGGCACTCCCTCGATCTCGTAACCGTTCTGGAAACCCATGACTCGTTTGCTCTCAGTCTCGCGAAAGCCTCTCTTGAAGAAGCAGGGATTGATTATGTGGTGACTGGACAGGATCGAGGGCATCTGCCCGGCTTTCACGGTGCCTCTGGAATCGGGACAACGCCGCTGTGGAAATGTGCGTGCCGCATCCACGTGACTAATGAGTGTGAAAACGCCGCACGTGTCCTCCTGGAAGCCCTCCGCAGCCCCGAATGCATCGATCAAGGCGGGCCAGAATCGGATGAGGCGGACCCGCTTTGAACGACTTTGAACTGAAGCCGGCTGTCATGATGGTCAGACGTTATCACGGTCTCAGGGAAGAATAAGGCGTTACTGGACAAGATGGGCATTCCAGAAGTACTGCTTTGCCTCCGGTGAATACAACAGATTCCAGTTCACCCAAACGGGACCGACACCAAGTTCGACGCGCTTAGTGTTCGCGTTTCCAAACAATTGAATCAACACGTCTCGGGCTGGCTCACTATCCGCTCCGATCCACACTTCACTCTGACCAAAGAAGTTATTGGGATAAGTCCCAAGGGCGATCGGGATACCACGCCGCTCGCTGACTTTCGAAAGGACCAACTGGACAGCGTCGTACAGGGTTCGCTTTGCCGCAGGGAACGCGACCCGGGTATCCAGCATGGGAACGAATGCCTTGATCGTTCCATTGATATCTCGCACTGCCGACGGCGTTATGTGAGAGTACCTTCCGTTCGTTCGTAGGCCGTAAAACGGCCAATTCCCGCTCTTGCGATACTCCCGGAGCAGACGATCCATAATGGCCATATCTGGAACAGGCCGCTCACCAATCCGCGGTGCCAACGGTTCATCAAATTCGAAGGAAAAGCTCTTCCCGCGGGGGGTCAGTGCGGTTGCCCCGCTGCCCGGCTTGGCTTTGTCCTCCAAGTCATCTGGATGCTCGAATGGCGGTTCTTCGAACGTGATCAGCCATTTCAAACGCCCCTCCATCTGTCTGCAAATTGACCGGAGCGGTCGCTCAGGCTCGCTTCGCAAGGTTATCTTGCCTTGACCAAAGGATATGGCGCAAGCGGCCAGGAATAATGAGATCACCATGCCGAAACTAACTTCACCGTGTTCGCGATGCATCTTAGGCCTCTTTTCCGTTGCTTCTCGGCGTCATCTAAAAAGAGAATGGTCTGCTGGCCGAGGCATTGGCCCTCTTCACTTCGAACGTCGAAGGCTTTACCGTCAGCGTGACAGGGTTAACCGCGTACTGGGTCCAAACCGCAGTCTCCGTGAGGATCTCCATCTTCTGGGACACCGTCACGTCGCAAGAGGGCGGGTACCCATAACGAGGTCTAGTGCGTTGATAGTAGCCTACAGTAGCCGGGGCCATGCCCATATGGTCATGAGAGTAGGTACCGTCCCTTTGTACATACCAGAACCCCCCGGTTATGCCCGTGATCGGGTCAATCTCGGAGAACGGGAAGTAGCAGCCGTCCGTGGTCCCGCCCGGACCATCACCTTCTTGGACAATTCGACCACCAAACGAGTAGCCCACCTGCCCAGTTAGACGACCCTTAAACAACGCTTCCGTCACGCGGCCGACCGACTCGTTCCAAAGCGCGAACTCCGAGGTTTCGGCGCTGGGAACCACGGTCGGGCCGCTGACCAGTACACCACGGGACTCACGCTGAGCGGAACCGCCCTGGTACTTCGAAACCACCTTGATGTTGTCAACAGCTTTGCAGGTGGGGAACCGAACAAAACCTGTTAGTTCGAGCGAGTCAGCTGGAATAACCGTTGGGCCACACTGGTTCGACCCGTTGGTCGCGACGACGAGCACGTTTCCTGGCACGCCCATGCTGCCCGTGACGGTGCTCCAACTTGTGAGAAAGCACCCCGGCGAAGTGGTTTGGGCATTACCGGTGAGTTGGTTGCCATTCTGGCTGATGTTCAGCAAGAGTCGCTCCCCCATAGAGCCAGCGCCGGTTCCGGTATTGGGAAATATGTCGATCGTCCAACTCCCCGCGAAGTTCGTGCACGCCACCTGCCCAGGGTTGGGTGGATCAAGTGGGGTCAATAAACTGAAGAATGATTCCGCGCTGCACGCCTGTATTGTACCGTCCGCCGCTCGCAGAAGTGGTGAGACCATGTAGCCACCGAGTGGCAGCGACTGCGTGACCACCGATCCCGACCACTGCCCGCTTGTGCCACTGGGAGAGGCTCCGTAAGAAGTTGTGGAGCCGGTGTGATGCTTGACTACCAACTCGACGGCAACCGCGTTTTGAACCCCATTCACGTAAAACGTTAGCGCCGCTCCCGGCGCCACTGGGCTGTAAATTCCAGGCGCCAGCCCGGTGCAGGAAAGCGCCGTCACGATGACGTTCACGGTCACCGTTGCGAGCACTTGACCGGTACCGGAGTTGACCAGGGTGAAGATCATCCCGTCATGCACCCATTCCCCGGTCAAACACACGCCAACACTGCCTCCGGCACAGAACAGAGCACCATCGGCCAGAACATGCGCGGCCTGGACTCCGGGTGCATCATAGCTGATTGTCGTCGAGCCGTATTGACCGCTGGGAACATAGATCGGATTCGGCTGTGCGGTGATAGAGGGCGCCTGTGCACAAACCACACCAAGAAGGAATGTTGCCATGACGATCGGCAGGAGTACGATGTCTTTGCAAGTCATTTATTTCTCCACTGTCAAAACCCGGCGCCAGTCCCAGCCTTCAGGTCCGGGGCGTGCTCCGCCAGACCAGCCGGAGCGCTTGTCCCAGACCGCCGCGGTGACGGAAATGAGACGTACTCACCAGTAGGATAAGGGCCGTTGATGATCACGCCTCTGATGATGTACATCGCCACCCAACCGCGGGTAATGGGCGGTGTGTCCGGGCAGAAACGCAATTCGGTTGCCAAAATCCGGCCGATTGAGCCTGAACCAGTTCCTTGGTGGTCGATCCACGTCCTGGAGCGGCCCATTGGAGTTGATGGGCGACCTTACGCTGTTTTTTGGGCAAAACGACGCTCTGGCTGCAGGTCCACGGGTCGCACTGTGTGCGGCGCTCGGCGTTTTGACTTTTGAGGTCTTCGCGCCCACGCGGCTGCGGAGTGACCGCGCCGTCCTCCTCGACGCCGGACTGGGGTCAGGTGGCGGCGGCCTCGGTTCCCATTGGGTTATGACGCCCGTGACAGGTAGCCGCGGGAGTAGCGGGCCGTGGCTTGCTGTCCGAGTCGATTTTACGCCGGAACGTAGTGAGCGGCCCTTGGTGCGAGCGTCGCCGAATCGTGGCTGGTTCATCTCCGTTCACAGGGTCGAGAACTGAGGCCGGCCAAGGCGAGGCGCTACTTCGGGGTGATGGTCGCGGCGCCGTTTGCGACGCGGAGGTTCCTGACCCCGTTGAATCCCTCCGGGATCTCCGCCAGCACCATCGTAAACTCGGTCTCGAGACGCTGGCGGCCGCCGATCCAACGATAGGCCGGCGCGCCCAGGAACGAACCGCGCTCGACGCTCTTGCGGAGTCCTTCGTCGAACGGCGAACTGCCGAATTCGATGCCGCGAGCGACCACTTGACCATTCCACGGCCGGACCGTGACGCTGTGGTTTTCCTGCCAGTCCGCAATCCACGGATAGCCTTCGCTCGGGAAGACATAGCCGATCAGGACTCGATAGCCGGGATGGTACATGGTGAAGAACTGCTGCGTGCGCGAGGGGTCGAGCCGCATGGTGTAGTAGGTCCCGGCTTTGGGTTTGGGCTGGAAGACCCGCAGATCCGCGGGCTTTCCCTCGGCGGTGGTTCCTTGGGGCCATGTGACTGTCGACCCGGGCTGAAGGGAGGCGCCACCGGGCCGGCCCGAGGACACTTGCCCGCGTGTCGCGGAGACGTCCATCGCGGTTTTGCCGGGCTCGATGAAGGGAGGTCCGAAGGTGGCGTGCTGCATCCAGTTGATGGGCCGATCGTAGAGCGCCAGGTTCTCCACCCACTCGCGAACCCGAATTGACCGCGCACTCTTCGTAAGCGTAATGGCGCGTTCGACGCGGAAGTTCGTCTTCGTCAGATCGGCGCCGTACCACAGGGTGACGGCCTCGGGAGTGGATTCGATCCGCATCTTCTTCCACTCGACAATCGGCGCTTCACCGTGCCCGCCGAGACCGGAGCGGGTCTCGTCATCGGAGGTGGGTCCGTAACTCGGGAAGCAAAGGAGGTGGCCCATATAGCCGCTCATCAGCCAGCGATTTGGATTGTCGCCGTAGAGGGCGTCGTGCCTGGCGGGATTGTATTCGTGCGGGTCGATGGTGGGGTAGTGCGGCACACGCATCGGATTGATGCCCTTTTTCGGGTCATTCGAGAGAAGCCGGAATTCGCCGATGTGTCCTCCGCCCGAGAGCACACTGGCCTGGACGAGTCCATTCGACATCACCCAGGCGCGGCGGGTGAGAAATCGGCCTTCCTGGATGGTGGGTGCTTGTGCCAGCAAGGTGGTTGCCAGGGAAATCGTAGCAAGTGTCCGTCTCAGCATGGGCGATGCGCTCGAATGTCTTTCACGATATCCCGAATCGGGCGGCTGCCGCCAATGTCGTTGCTCGACCTTCCACTTCCCGCACCTATTCGCCCGACAAGTACCCTTGGTATCTTTGTGGGTAGCTACAGGCGGAAGAGAGGGCCATGGACTACACAGCGTGCATTCGCGGGATGCGCATGACGGTCTACGACGTGCTCGACTATATGGCATCGGGCATGACTGAGAACGAGATCCTGCACGGACTTCCCCGACCTCACGCACGACGACATCCGAGCCTGTCTTGCCTTTGTCGCGGATCGTGAGCGGCGGCTGGCCAGCATACCCGCGTGAAGCTCCTGTTTGACCAGAACGTTTCACTCTGGATGCCCCTCCCGTTTCCATTTGTCTTGACAGCCGGTGCACGCGATGTTAGCGTTGACCAGCTTTTGCCGCGGCGGCCCGTGCTTGAGGCGCGCTCGGTTGACCGGCGCGGACCACGAACAAATTCCAGGAAATGGAGGAGAAATCGATGGTTCATCCCCTTTCTTTCAACCGGCGCGCTTTCGCGAAATGGCTGGGCGCGCTGCCACTCGTCGGCTACGTCGGGGCTCGCGATCTGCTGGGGAAGGCCTGGAGCAGCGCCCGGCCCAACATCTATACGCGGATCGGGGTCAAGCCGCTGATCAACGCCCGCGGCGTATGGACCTACTTGAGCGGCACGCTGGAACTGCCCGCCGTCCGCGCGGCCAAGGAACAAGCGGCGATGCACTTCGTCGACATGTTCGAACTCCAACGCGCGGTGGGCAAGCGGATCGCCGAGATCGCGGGCGCCGAGGCGGCGATGGTCACGTCCGGCGCCGCCGGCGCGATGGCGGCGGCCACGGCCGCGTGTATGGCCGGCACCGACCCGAAAAACATCTGGCAGTTACCCGACACCACCGGCATGAAGAACGAGGTGGTGATGTTCGGCGGCCGCAACGTCTTCGACAGCGCCATCCGGTTGGCCGGCGCCCGGGTGCTGGTGGCCCACACCCAGGAGGAACTGGCCGCGGCGATCGGCGGCAAAACCGCGATGATCTACACGGCCAGCGCCGGAGAACCACTGAACCAGGCGCTCGCTGTCTCGAAACGGACCCAGGTTCCGCTCCTGCTCGACCAGGCCGCCGGCATCCCTCCCTTCGACAGCATCCGGCTCTACGCCAGGATGGGCTGCGACCTGTACGCGTTCAGCGGCGGCAAAGGGTTATTCGGACCGCAGTGCACCGGCCTTCTGCTGGGACGCAAGGATCTGATTGACGCCGCCGTTGCCAACAGCAGCCCGTGGGAGGGCTCTGTGTGCCGGGCGTTGAAGGTCGGCAAGGAAGAGATGATGGGCTGTCTGGCGGCGGTGGAGTGGTGGGCCAGCGCCGACCTTCCCAGCCTTGACCGCGAGTGGCGGGCCAAGCTGGCTCGTATCGTCAAACTGGTCGAAACCGTACCCGGCGTCACGGCGGAGGTCAATCAACCGGCAGAGCCTTATCAACCTCCGCGTCTGAAGGTGAGTTGGGATGAGCGAAGTTGGGGATTCTCGATCGCCGACTGCGACCAACAACTGCGACAGGGAGAGCCGCGAATCGAAGTGCTGACCTGGGACCATAGCCCGTGCGTCGTCCCTGCGGCCAGGGACCGGGACGTGAAGCGGCCTGCCGGGCCGAACGAGATGTTCATCATCGCCCAAACGCTGCAGCCCGGCGATGAACTCATCATCGGACGGCGCCTGCGCGAGATTCTGAGCCAGGCGCGAAAAACCACAAGACCCTCTTAAGGGTTCGCATGGGCCACACCGCAGCCGCGGACTCCGTACACCGGTATCCGCCGCCGACGTCCCAAAGGGAACTTCGCCGAATACACTGGTGTCTACTACCAACATGCTCGAAGTGCGCAACCTGACCAAGCGATACAAGGGAATTGCCGCCGTCGACCGGGTGAGCTTCACGATCCGGCCGGGCGAAATCCTGGGATATCTGGGACCGAATGGCGCGGGCAAAAGCACCACCGTGAAGATGGTGACCGGCCTTCTGGAACCCTCCGAGGGCGAGATCCGCTTCCACGGAAGAAACGTCCTCGAGGACATGAAGTCGTTTCAGCACCGCATCGGCTACGTCGCAGAGGAGACCCACCTCTACCCGCACCTCACCGGCCGCGAGTACCTCCAGCTTGCCGGACGGCTTCACGGCCTGCGCCGCAACCAGCTCGAGCCGAAACTGGATGAGCTGCTGCGGCTGTTCGGCCTGTGGGAGGACCGCCACTCTCTGCTCGCTTCTTATTCAAAAGGCATGCGGCAGAAGATCCTGCTCTCGTCCGCGCTGCTGCATGACCCCGAACTCCTCATCCTCGACGAGCCGTTCTCCGGCCTCGACGTCAACGCGGCCATGATCCTGCGCAGCCTGCTGCGCGAGTTGGCGCGGCACAACCGGATGGTTCTGTACAGCTCGCATGTGCTCGAGGTGGTGGAAAAGGTTGCCTCCTCCGTGCTCATCCTGCGCAAGGGTCAGGTAGTCGCGCACGACTCGGTGGAAAACCTTCGCGCCCTGATGGAGCAGGCCTCGCTCGAAGGCATCTTCGCCCAGCTCACCGAAGCCGAAGACACCGACGGGATCGCGCGGCGCATCCTCGAGGCCGTCGCGTCATGAAGCAGCGTTGGCGGGACTGGCTGGCGGAAACTCACGGCACGCGCTTCGAGCTGATGCGCCACTTTCTGCCCCGTTTCTTCGACAGCGACCTGGTGGCCTCTCCGGGCGACTGGATTCGCGTGGCCATTGGCGGCATCGCGATGCTGGCCTCGAGTTGGATGCTGCTCGCCGCGGTTCTCCTGTTCAAGTACAACCAGCTGGCTGCCTACCCTCCCCTATGGCCGGCCGAGGCGCGCGCCGACCTTGCCACCATCTCCGCCATGTGCGTGTGCGTGACCGTTCTGATGGCGGCGCTGCTGTGGCAATCGCTCTATCCGAGCCTTCGGGACTACCTGTCGCTGGCGGCAATGCCGGTTAGTTCGGCGGACCTCTTTGCGGCCAAGTTCTGCGCGGTGGGCCTTGCCTTCGCAGGACTGGCTGCGCTGTTGACTCTTCCCTCCGCCATCGTTTATTCCGCGATCGCGGGCGCTCCTCTGATCCACAGCTTCCTTACGATGGCCGCCGCGTGCACGGTTGCCTTCTTCGGACTGGTGTCGGTCCAGGGGATCTTTCTCTGCCTGCTCCCTGCCCGGTGGTTCGAGCGGTGCATGATCTGGATGCAGGCGCTTCTGGTGGCCGCCTCGCTGGGAGGGTTCTCCTTCGCCGCGTGGAAAGGGCCGGAGTTGGCCGGCGCCGCGACGCTCCCGGCCCGCGGCCTTCTGCTCGCCATCGTTCTTCCGCCGTTCGTGACCGCGCTCACCTATCTGGCCGGCTTCCACCGCTATCGCCGCCTGCTGCTGGAGGCGCCGCAAGTCCAGGCCGGGCGTCGTTTCGACCTGCTGTCGTGGAGTCTCGACTTGTGCCTCGGCGATCCCCGCGAGCAGGCCGCTTTCGGGTTCATCTGGACCACGATTCAGCGCAATCGAGTCCACCGGCTCGCGGTGCTGGTCTGCCTCGCGCTGACCGCGGCATGGATGTCCAAGTCGGCGGTCGACCTGCTCTCCCGGCAAGCGACGCAATCGGAATTGGACACCGTAATGTCCACGTTGTGGCCGCTCGGGCTCATTCTGTTTGCGATGCTCGGCATGCGCTATCTGTTTTCCTTGCCGGCCCACCTCCCGTCGAACTGGGTGTTCCGGGTCGCCGAGCGGGAGGGCCGCCGCGCCTGGCTGGACGCGGTGGAGAAGTTCGTCCTGGTCTGCTCGGGCGTGCCCGTGATTCTCGGAGCCCTGATGACGGCACGGACGGACGGTCCCATCGTGGCGGTTGCGTGGGCCTGTATTGCCTTCGGTCTCGCCGGTGTTTCGTTCGAGGGTCTCTTCCGCGACTGGCGCAAGATGCCCTTCACCTGTTCGTATCTTCCCGCCAAGCGCTCGCCGATCCTCAACGCGATCCTGTTCTTCGGCCTGATGCCGCTGCTGCTGCCGGTGGCCTGGACGGTCCACGCGTGCGCCAGCAATCCCGCGTCCTTTCTCATCGCGGTGTCGCTCGAGGCGGCGTTGTGGTCGCACCTGCGGCGTTCGCGCCAGAAGGACTGGGGCCACGTTACCCTTCGTTACGAAGAGGAACCCGAGCCGGAAGTGGATCCGCTCCAACTGGGCGACGACGGACGCAGCTTCGCGCAGGAGCAATTCCATCGCGAGTGGAGCGTGTACCTGCGCGGAGAACCGGACCCGCCGATTGTCCGGCCGCTGGAAGACGGGGAGACCTACGCCGGCCGCGCCCTCGAGTGGATCAAAGCATTTCCCCAGGACCTTCAGTTCGCGGGGCGGATGCTGATCAGGAACGCGGGCTTCGCGCTAACCCTGGTCCTGACCCTGGGTTTAGGCTTGGGCCTGAATGCGGCGTTTTTCAGTGTCTTCAACGCCTTTCTGCTCGAACCCCTTGCCGTCCGCGATCCGGCCAGCCTGGTCTCGGTGGAATTCGCTACCCGCTACCACACCCCCATCCATCTGAGTTGGGAAGGCTACCGCCAGTTCGCCACGAATGTCCGGACGATGTCGGTCGCGGCCAGCACGGTCGACGGCGTCGGCCTGGAGGGCAAGGCTGCCAAGGCCGGCATCGTCGGCGCGAACTACTTCTCGCTGCTCGGAGTGGGTACCGCCCTGGGCCGGCCATTTGAACACGACGAGCGGGAAAGCGTGATGGTGCTCAGCCATCGCACGTGGCAGAGCCGCTTCGGCGGAGATCCGCGGATCCTCGGGCGCAGACTGCAGGTGAACGGCATTCCGTTTGCGGTGATCGGGGTCGCGCGGCCCGAATTCGCCGGGGTCGCCGTGGGGACCATCGCCATCGCGCCTCCGGAACTGGCCCGGTACGGCGTGGGAGCCGCCGACTTCTGGATGCCGATGGAAGTTTGGAACCGGCTGCCGAATGTCGACAAAGTTGGAGTGTTAGGGATCATTGGCCGCCTGAATTCCGGCGTCGGCGCTGAAGGCGCGATGGCCGAGATTACGGGAGTGGCCCGGAGGTTGACCCAGAATGGCCCCGACTACAGCCGGATTCACACGGCCAGCCTGGAAACCCTGGACATCCCGATCACGTGGACCGCCCTGCGCTATTCCCTGCCCCTGCTGATGGCCTTCGCCCTGTCGATGTTGATTCCCTGCGCGAATGCGGCCAACATGATGCTGGCGCGTGCCATGGTCCGGCAGCGCGAACTCGGCGTGCGCCTCGCCCTGGGAGCGGGCCGGGGCCGCGTCGTCCGCCAGTTGCTCACCGAAAGCCTGCCCCTCGCTCTTCTGGCCGCGGGCGTGGGACTGGTCCTGGCGCGGCTTGCCCTCCATCTTCTGACTCAACTCATCCACGCGACCGCCCCTCCGACCTTGTTGTTCAAAATGCGTATCCCGGATTTCCCCATCGGCGTTCATGTCTTCGTGTACATGCTGATCGTCTCCGGGCTCACGACTGTGGTCTTCGCCCTGGCTCCGGCCGCTCAGGCCACCCGTTCCGCGGTCAGCTTTGCGCTGCGCGGCGAGTTCAAGGGATTCCGGGCATCCCACTTGCGGGACGGGCTGGTGGTCGGCCAGGTGGCCTGTTGTGTGATGTTGGTGGCCATCGCGGGCGTGCTGCTGCGAGGAACGGGAAGAGCCCGCGGCGTGGACCGAGGCTACGACGTCGAGGGCGTGTACGCGGTGGCGAACCAGAGTCCGGAGGATGCGCACGCGCTCGCCCGGATGCTGGAGGGCGAGCCTTGGATCGAGTCGATGGCCTACTTCGGAAGGCCGCTGAACGAGATGGACACGCTGCAGGTGAACAGCGTGTCGCGGCCCGCCTGGTCCGGCGTCTACTATCACTACTCCTCGACCGATTTCTTTCGGATGGCCCGCATCCCGATCCTCCGCGGGCGCACCTTCACGCGGGGCGAGTCGGAGAGCGTCGCACCGGTGGCCGTCGTCAGCCAGCGGGCCGCGGCGCAACTTTGGCCCGGGGAGGATCCGATCGGCAAGTCCTTCTCGATTCAGGAAGGGCAGCCGGAGAGCTATCGTCTCCCCCGCTTTCGGCAAGCCACGGTGATCGGGGTGAGCCGCGACATTGTTTCCAAAGTACGGGATGGGGGACCCAGGCCGAGCATCCACTTCCCCGCCGGCGCGCAGCGCGGCACCTTGATTGCCGTGCGCGGCAGAGGCGCTCCCGACGACACACGCCGCCGGTTGGAGACCGCTCTCGCGCACGCCCCCGGCGCGCTACACGGCGCGCGCGTCGTGGGCGCCCAGGAACCGCTCGATTGGGAGACCTATCCGCAGCGCGCCGCATCGTGGCTTTCCACGCTACTGGGCGGCGTGGCCTTGTTGCTGACGATGACCGGGATGTACGGCGTGCTGGCGTACCTGGTAAGCCAGCGGACGCGAGAGATCGGCATCCGGCTGGCCCTGGGCGCCACCGCCGGCCAGGTCGCCCATTTTATCCTGGCGTACTCGACGCGCCTGGCCGCGGCGGGAATCGTGTTCGGATGGGTGCTGGCGTTCGGCGCGCTCCGGTATGCCGCGTCGCTGGTGAATCTGGCGATCGACCAGTACGATCTCCCGGCCTACCTGTTGAGCGTCGGGGCGGTGGCGGCCGTGGCCTTAGTCGCGGCCATGGGGCCGACGTGGCGGGCGTGCGAAGTCGAGCCTCACGTAGCTCTTCGAAAAGAGTAGGAGCGGACGGTCTCCCTCACCGGCTTCCCGCGGGCTTGCGGCCTCCGTTGAACAATTCAAAGCGGGGCGTGTCCGAGGGCCAATAGCCGCCCGGCACCGGCTTGTAGGGTTTGCCGCAGAATCGCGAGATCACCGTCCACTCCGGTACACCCAGGTCCGGGTCGGGGTGGAACAGAAACCGCTTCAGTCCCGCCTTTCGGGAGGCCGCGAGGATCCGCTCCAGATCGTGCGCGGTCATCGGATCGCCCGCGTGGGGCTTGCGCCCGGTCGATACCCAGGCGATCACTTTGTCCGGGTCGCCGATGGCCTCGAGCGCGCGCTTCGTCTCGCCGAAGACGACCTTCTCGAAGAACTCGTCCGGGAACCCGCTTTCCAGATCCGCCAGGGAATGGACACCGGGCAGTTCGAGGCCGAACCAGGCCTGGACGACGGCGAAACAATCCGCCTCGGTCAAGCCGGGATTCCATTCCTGAATCCGCTCCACCCATCGGGCGATGGTGCCGTACATCCCATCGAAGCCCCGGTGCCAGAAGTAGTGCTTCGGGAAGACGTAGTCGAAGTACGGGTGCTTGCGCTGGTAGTCCTGCGTGGTCAGGACCGAAAAGGTGGGAGCGCGCGGGATGGTGGCCAGCTTGACCTTGCGGCTCATGCGGTCGATTTCCCGGCGCACGGCGGCGAAGTAGCCCATCGTGCTTTCCTGCCGCATTCGGAGCCAGTACAGCGTGTCTTCGTTGAGGTCGAATAGCGACAGGCCGGCCAGCAAGCCCGCGGGCCGGTGATAGCGCACCAGCGACGGGGTGAGCCGATGCAGGCGTTCGCGCAGACGGGCGATGCCCCGTTCCATGCGCGCGACGTCCATGCCGAGGGCCGCGTAGCGGGCGCGTTCGCCCTCGCGCAATTCGAGCAGTTCCCCGCCGTGATGGAAGGCCAGTTCGTAGTGGTGCTCGCCCGCGCCGTCGATGATCACGCCGCTGACTTGCGGGAAGGCGTTCATCGCGTCCTGGACGCCGGCCGCATAGCCGGTGACGCCGTACGGATCGTCGCGAAGAGGCTTTGAGCCGCCGCCGCGCGGCGAGCCGAAGAACAGCATCTCCCACCCGCGACGGGCGATGTCGTCGAGCATCGCCCGCAGCGTCTTCTCCTTCTGTGGGTCGAGCGGCGTCACGGGGGGCGGAGCCACGCCGTACGAAGCATAGACCTTGGGGTCGGCGGCAAAGACCGGGATGGTCTTCTGGTCAGGCTGTACAAACTGCATATAGCCGATCGCGATGCCGCGGACGCCCCCTTCCTCCCACGCGTCGAGGATGCGCGGGTAGTCGGCCATCCAGCGTTCGAGCGGGCTGTGCATAAAAATCCAGGCGCTCAGTTTGGGCGGTTCGGGAGCGGCGTGTACGGCGGCCGCGGCCGCCGCGAAGAGCCCGCGGCGGGTGAGGGTAGGGATGGGAACACGAGACATAGCGCGAGCCGGGAGTGGCACCCCCATCATAGGCCCGGAAAGCTCTGTTCTCTACGCACCGGCACTCGACCGCAATCAGGCCGGGAGCCGGTGGCAACAGAATAGAATCGACCAGGAACTGTAGCGCTCGCAGCTCGAACCGATGAGGCCATCTCCACATCGTAAGCCGACTCCCCCGCGGAGGCTCAGGCTGTCGCACCTTCTGACGAATCAGAATTCCAGGCGCAGGATCATCTGGATCTGCCGGCCGGTTTCCTGAAACGGCGTCAGGGCCGGGAACCCCGACTCGCGGCCGCGGCGGCCATACTGCGAGATCCCGAACGTGTTGTCGTTCACGAAATTGTCCGGTCCGCTCAGATTGGCGTGATTCAGGAGGTTGAACGCGTCCGCGCGCAAGGTCAACCGCCCGCTCTCTCCCAGCCAGCGCAGCGGAAAGGACCGGGCCAGCGAGACATCGAGGTTATAGAAGCCGGGCGAATGGAGCGAGTTGCGGCCAAGGTTGCCGATGTCGTTGGGAGAACGAAAGGCCGCGCGATTCAACACCTGCTTGCCCCCGGCTACCGCTTGCGACGGGTCCAGCCACACCGCATTGGGATCGACCAGGTCCGCGCGGTTGTTGAAAAACGTCTCCCGCGTGGCAATGCTGGTCAAGGCCGGCGCCCCCACCGAAAACGGGAAGCCGGAACGAAAGGCCGCAAGCTGCGAGAAGCGCCAGTCCCGGAACAGGATGCCGAAGGGAGTAGACGCCGCCAGGCGAGGCAACTCCCAGATCGAGTAGAACACGAGGTTGTGGCGCTGGTCGAAATCGGAAGAGCCGCGGTCGCGGCGGATGTCGCCTTCGCGGGTGAACGCGGCACTCAGGTCGCCCTGTCCGCCTCCGGACAGGTTCACGAAGTTCAGGTTGAAAAAGTCGCCCTGGAGTGGCTCGCTCTGATGATCGATGGAGTGGCTGAAGGTGTAGGCTGCCTGGAATTGGGCACGCCGGCCGCGGTATCGGGCGACCGCCGTGAGGGCCTGATAGTTGGACAGTCCCTGGCTGTCGCGGTAGTAGAGGTAGCCGTAGGGCGCGAGCAGGTCGCGGTTCCAGGTATCGGTGACGAGCAACTTGCGGCCGAGCGAGCCGGCGCCGTTGAGTTCCACATTCCACGACTCGGAGAACCGGTGCTGCAGACCGTAAAAGTAGGTTTGGGAATACGGGCTTCGGACTTCGGGGCGGAAATACGTGATGGACGGGAAGTTGGCGAGGTCCACGGCATCGCTTTGGCTCTGGTATCGCGGCAGAGCCTGGCTCACCTGCTCGAGAAAGTCGACCTGCTGGAACAGGGGAATGGAGAACGGTACGAGTCGCAGACCGTTGGCCCGCACGTTCTGCCAGAGGTTGTCGAACGGGCGGTCGTAGAAGATGCCGTAGGCTGCACGGAACAGCGTGTTGCCGCGTCCGGTCACATCATAGGAGAAGCCGAAGCGCCCGGCCCAGTCGTTGTTGTCGGACTGATAGAGCTTCTGGTCGCCGCCGGCGGGCTTGACGAAGGTCGCGCCGATCGACTGCTGCAGCCGGGTCGCGCCCTGGCCGAGAACCAGCAGGGTGTCCTTGGCCGTGCCCGTGTTCTTGGGTGATCCGAAGTTCTCGTAGCGCAGGCCGAAGTTCAGCGAAAGCCGGCGCGTGACCTTGAAGGTGTCCTGAGCGAAGAAGGACATCTGTCGATAGCGGTACCGGCGGTCATATTCCGGAGAGCGCAGGCGGCTCGAGTCGCTGTCAGTCGCCACAAAGAAGGTGGAGGGATTGGAAAGGATGAAGCTGACCAGGCCGCTCAAACCCTGCTGCTCGAAGCGATACTGGCCGTCCCTCCCGATGGTGAGAAACCCGTCCAGGCGGCGGAGCAGCAGTCCTCCCCCGAACGTGGCAACGTGCCGGCCCCGGGTCCACACGACGTTGTCCAGCAGTTCGACCGTGGTGCTGTCGTTGCGATAAGCGTACGCGGCCAGGCTTCCGGGCATGATCACGGGTTCGCCCTGATGCGGGACCACCAAGGTGGGAACCCCGGGGTTGGCTCGATCCCAGCCGATGCGATCGCGGCCGAAGCCGAATTTGAGTTCGTTGAGAAGACCCGGACGAATCCGGCGCGTGTAGTTGGCGGCCACGCTGTCGACGTTCTGGTCGAGCCCGGAGACGAAATCCGGGTACGGAGACCAGAGGAAATCGGGCCGGCCAATGCGAGCGAGCGAGTACCGGACCATCACCCGGTCGGCGCCCCCACGGGGCGTGTAGTCGCCGCGGACATTAGCGAGGGTTCGATCGACCGAGACGGGCAGCGTGTACGGCACATCGGTGAAGATGGCGCCGTTGGCGGCACGCGGCGCGGGCGTCGGATATTGAGTGAGCAACCTTCGGCCGGGGGAGTTTTCCGCCAGATTCCGCAACAGGTCCGGCGTGGGCAGCCGGATGCTGACCGTATCGCCGCTGCCGCGGCTGCGAAAGTGTTCGTACGCCGCGGAGAAGAACAGGTGCTCCCGCAACGCGGGGCCGCCCACTTGAAAGCCGAGTTGCCGCTCCTTGGCCCGAGGCCGCGGCAACCCGAGCCGGTTCTCCTGAAAACCGTTGGCGTTCAGAGCGTCGTTCTTCAGATAGAAATAGCCGAGGCCGTGGAACTGGTTGCCGCCCGACTTGGTGACCGCATTGGCGAGAAAGCCGGCCGTGCGGCCATACTCGGCGGAGAAGTTGTTGGTCGACACCCGGTATTCCTGGATTGCCTCCGGAGCGATGGGAGAGAGAGGGCCGGTGATCAGGTAGTTGTTGTTCTCCAGTCCGTCCAGCATGAAGTTGGAGGCCGAGGGCCGCTGCCCCATGACGGACAGCCCGAGGCCGCGCGACGTGCCCGCGTCAGCAGCGACCCCTGGCTGAGTCACCAGCATCGTGTAGACATCGCGGCCGGCCAAAGGGAGATCCCGCACCTGCAGCGGGTTGATCACTTCCGACAGGGTTGCCTCAAGGGCCCCGCGCCGGCCTCTCACCGCTTCAAACGACCCCGACCGGCTGGTGTCGACGTCGGGACCGTAGAAGGTCACGATGCTCTTCGAGCCGGGGAGAAAGACGCTGCGATACTGCCCCGACTCCCAAACGTCGGAGAGCGGCCGCAGCTGGAAGTTCAGCTCGACGCGCGCGGCCACGGGGAGTTCGAGTTCCTGCAGCTCCTGCGCCTGATACGAATCGGCGGCGATGCGAACGCGATAGAGACCGGGCGAGAGCAGCGGCAGGAAATAGTTGCCGGAGCTGTCACTGCGCCCTTCGCCGGTAGCGCCGGTGGACGATTGCACGTAGCTGACGGTCGCTCCGGAAATGGCGGCGCCCGTCCGCGAGTTGCGGATGACCCCGCTGATCATTCCCTGAGTGGTCTGTCCGTAAGCAATCCCGCCGGCCAGGAACAGTAGCGCAAGACGGGTCTGAATCACTTCGCCCCCATTTTCTTGCGGACGCGTTTGCGGGTATCGGAATCGGAGGCGAGTTTCAAGGCTTGTTCGTAGGCGGCGGAGGCTTCGGCCGTCCGGCCGCGGGAGCGTTCGACGTCGCCGAGTTGCTCGGCGATCACGGCGCTCGACGGCTCCAAGCGCCGGGCCACCACGAGTTGATCGTAGGCGCCGGCCGTGTCGCCGGTCTTCACCAGCAGGGAGGCGAGCGCGAGATGGGCGGCGACATAATCGCCTCGCTCACGCAGGACCGCGCGATACTCGGCGATCGCGGCCTGAGGATCGTCCAGGGCCGCGGCCAGGCTCAGGCGCGACGGCAGGTACGACGGGTTTTCGCGCAGGTTGGCACGCCAGAGTTCGATGGCTTCCGCACGCCGGTCCTTGCTTTCGCCCAGCAGCAGGGCCAGGTTGTGCCGGGCAGGCAGCAGGCGAGGGTTCTTTTCGAGAGCGGTCCGGTACAACTGCTCGGCCTCGCGCGCCTTCCCGGTCGCCGCTTTCAGGGAGCCGAGGGCGTTGTACGGTTCGCCGGAATCCGGAGCCAGCGCGATGGCCTTGCGGTAGGAGGCTTCCGCCTCGCGCCGGCGGTTCAACCGCTGGTACACCAGGCCCAGATTGTACGGAAGATACGAATACTGCGGCGTCAGGCGCATAGCCTGCTCGTAGGAGCGAATCGCCGCCTGGTAATCGCCGGCTTCCGTGTAGGCGAGCGCCAGGTTGTGCAGCGGATAGGCCCAGTGGGGCGCGCGCCGGGTGGCATCGCGGAAAGCGGGGATGGCCTCTTCGTAGCGGGCCTGCTCCAGATAAGCGATGCCCAGCGCATTGTAGGATTGCGCTCCCTGAGGATCCAGGCGAACCGCGCGCTCGAGCAGATCGACGGCTTCGGGGAACCGCTTGTCGAACAGCAGCGAGCGCCCCCGGCAGAACGACTGGCGGGCGTCGAGGAACAGCGATTCCGGCGTCAACAGGCGAGCGGTCGCGTAGAGCGTCGAGCCACGGCTGAAATCGGCCTGAGTCTGCGGCACCTGGTCGCCGGTGAGGTAGCGCAGAATCACCTGTTGCCCGCGATCTTCCAGCGCGACGCGCAGCTTGTTCTTCTCCAGGAAGAAGCGCTCGGGCGGCAACTGGCGCTCCAACTCCCTCAGCGCCGCGAAGGCGCTGTCCGCCCCGTTGGGATCAAACCGTCCTTGCCCGATGGCCTGGTCGAGGCGTTCGATGGCCGACCGGACCTGCGAGGACACGGCGCCGGGTTGCGCCTGCGCCGCGGCCAGGTACATCGGTTCGCCACCCGAATCGTAGATCAACGGAAAGTGCGCGCGGGCCAGCTTGATGCCCGGTTGCTTGATGTCGGACAGGGGCAGGGCGTTATCGAAGTTGCCGAACTCGCGCGGGTGCTGCTTATCGGCCGTCGCCTCCGGGACCATCTTCTGGACGTACCCGATGATTTCGTTGACGTCCACCCGGCCGTCAGCGTTCTTGTCCGCCTCGCCGTTCAGTCCCTTCAGCAGAAAGTAGCTGAACACACCGTGCCCGCCCCCGAACTGCGGTCCTTCCAACGAGAGTTCGCGCGGGCGGCTGGCCATCAATCCCAGCATCGATCCTTCGGCTTCGCCTAACTGCTCGACGGACTTGTTGATGTTCGTGTTCTTGATGGTCCCGATGACTCCGGCGCGGCAGACATCCACAAAGAGGGCAACCCTTCCGACCTTGGACAGTTCCTCCTCCACCAGTCTCTGGACTTCTTCCATGGGCAGAGCGGAACCGGGCAGGTCCTGAGGGTCGCTGTCGAAGGTGAGGATGTAGGCGCCCTTGCTGCCAGGCACCTCGACGGTGCCGTGTCCGGCCAGCAGCACCAACACCGTGTCGTTTTTTCCCGCCCGGCCTTTGAGAAAGGTCTGAAACGCGTTGCGCAAGGCGCCGGTGGTCGCTTTCTCATCGGTCAGCATCATCACGTTCTCGGCTGGAAGGCCTCCGCCGCGAGGGCTTTTCACATGCTGCTCGAACGTGATCGCGTCGGCGCTGGCAAACTGCAGCCACTGATCCTGGGGCAGTTTCTGATACTTGGACACGCCCACCAGCAAGGCGAAGGTCTTTCCCCCGGTAGGCGCCTGCGCTTTGGCGGCCGCCGCGGCGTTGGTGATGGATTCCGACAACTCGAAGATCTTCCCTTTGATCCACGTGGCTTCCGGCAGCGTGGCCGATACCTTGCGGTATT
>CAZGUX010000108.1:0-14805 GCA_964529305.1 uncultured Solibacteraceae bacterium
GCCGTGGCCAGAACCAGCCCCCATTTTCGTACCCGAGCGAGCCTCATTGTCTTGCGCTCTCCCATGCTACCCTAACCGGTCATGATCAGCCGTCGCGACGTGCTTGGCTCGGCGGCGCTGGCAGCCGCTCCGGCGGCCGGCCTGGGAACGCGCTTCCTGCCCGCCACCAAGGCACAGCCGAAAGAGATGCTCCCGCTGGTCGACAAGCCCCTGATCCAGTACGGCGTCGAGGAGGCAATTCACTCCGGGATTCACAACATCATTATTGTGACGGGACGTGGCAAGTCGGCGATTGAGGACCACTTCGACGTCAGCTTCGAACTGGAGAACCTGCTCGAATCGCGGGGCAAGAAGGACCTGCTGGCGACGGTGCGGGGCGTTTCCGACCTGGTGGACGTCTGCTACGTCCGGCAGAAGGAGGCGCTCGGTCTCGGCCACGCAGTGCTGCGGGCGCGGGAACTCGTGGGCCCGGAACCCTTCGCCGTGGTTCTGTCCGACGACGTCATTGACGCGGAAACTCCGTGCCTACGGCAGTTGATGGACATCTACGAATACTTCAGTGCCCCCGTGGTTGCGGTGATGGAGGTCCCCCGCGACCGGGTATCCGCCTACGGCATTGTCGACGCCGAACCGATCTCCCATAATGGGGCTCAGGACCGGCTGTTTCGTATCCGGGACATGGTGGAAAAACCACGCGCCGAGGACGCGCCCTCCAACCTGGCCATCATTGGCCGGTATGTCCTGACGCCGGAGATCTTTGACTCCCTCGGCGCGATCGAACCCGGACGCGGAGGTGAGATCCAACTCACCGACGGCTTGAAACACCTGCTGCGGCGGAGACCGATTTACGCCTTCCGGTTCGAAGGCACCCGATACGATGCCGGCGACAAACTGGGATTCCTGACCGCGACCGTCGAGTTCGCGCTGAAACGCCACGACCTCGGCGGACACTTTCGCGCCTATTTGAAGGGCTTGAGCCTGGGAGATGGCAAGTGAGTACGGCTTACATCGAATCTCCGGTCCGCCTGTCGGAAGCGGCCGCGGTGGCGGAGTTGATCTTTGGGCAGGCGGAGCAAAAGACTCTCAGCGATGAGTTGCGCTCCCGCCTGGCGGCGCGAGCCTCGGGAATGGGACTGGAGTCCATGCAACCGCATTGGGGCTCCCTGGCCGCCGATCCCGTTCACACGTCAAGCTATTATCTGGCGGCCGATGCCGCGGACGGAAAGACCTGGCTGTTGCGGATGGCTTCCGCAACCACGCCGGGAAGCGGGATGTTTCCCAAATCCGTGCTGGTCGGGCGTGTGAACCTGTCGCTGGGAGGGCCGGATCGCGACCGCGAGGCTGTGATCAACGCGAGCCCGTTTACCTCACAGGACCGCGACGCCCTGGCGACGTTCGCGCGTGAAGTGGATCGGGCCTTCCTGCCACGGCCGCAGAGCGCACGGCCGGCGATCGCGGTGGGAAACCGCCACCCGGAGGTCAGTCTCCCCGCGGCGTTCGACGCGTTCCGCCTGATCCTGAAATCGACCGGACTCAACCTGGCCTCCACGGTACAACTTTCCGCAACGCGCGAGATGACCACCGATGAGGTGATCGCGGCGCGCGACGGCGAGTCTCCCACCGCCGCCGGCCATACCCGCGTCTCGATCCGTCATCTGTATCACGCCGGGCTCTGGGCGGCGATCTGCGCCGGATGGCGCGAAGGCTACACCGCCGAGGCTGACCATTTCATCATCAACGGCAACACGCCGGGCGAGATTGCTCTCTCGGTGGAATCCGCCAAGGAGGCCATCCGGCACGCCGCGGGGTTCACGAAATTCACCACCGACACCTCGCGACTGTTCCTGCTCGAGGCCGACTCCCGCCATCCGGCCCCGTGGAGCACCGCCACCGTCGAAGAGAAGTTCGGGCAGCTTTTTTCGGCCGAGGAGCAAGCCTGGATCGTCAACGAATTCGCGCGTCCGTTCGATTGCGGCGACCGCGTGTACCGGCTGAACCAAGACGAGATCGTCCGCCTGGCCGTCAAGTTCGGACCCAGCCTCAAACTGAACGAGGAACTCTTCGACTCCATCCGGCAGCAGACGCGCGTGTTCGATTTCGAGCCGTCGATCGACGAAGCGGAGACCCTGACCACGGCCGAAGAAATGATCTTCTACATGCACTGGCTGAAGTCGCGCGGCCGGCCGGCGCAACTGGTGCCGCCGAATCTCGGATTCAAGAAGAGACAGGCTTATCCCGAAACGGCGGAGGCCCTCTCCGCGTACGTAGCGCATAAGATGTGGCCGGAGTTGGAGCCGCGAGTAGCGGGAGATTTCGGCGGCCGGCCCCTGGAGGAGTTGACTCGCCGGGTGGCGGACCTGGCGGCGGTCGCGCGACATTTTCAGGCGACCCTGAGTATCCACTCCGGTTCCGGCAAACAGGCCGCCGTGCTCGACAAGATCGGCGAGTCCACCGGCGGTCGCGTCAACTACAAGATCTCGGGTGAACTGCAATTGCAGTTACTCGATGTGCTGTCGGAGCAGCCGGCGGGCTCATATTGGCGGGCGTTATTCGAGCGGATGGCGGAGCGCGCAAACGCCTTTGCCGCGCGAGGCGCGTTCGGCGCCGAGAGCGAACTGGCCGCGGAGTATCCGAACAGGTACCTCGGGGACGCGAGCAAGGGCCGAACGGACGGCAACCTGTTCCTGGTTTTCTGGATCGGCAACATGGTCGGCAGCCGCGACCTCTACTCGCCCGATGGCGACACCCGGTTTTTTAAGGACAAGCTGGACGAGTTGCCGGCGAACCTTTTGGCCGAGGTCCGGCGCCGGAATTCGGCCTACATCCAGTGGCTGGCGTCCCACCTGCGGGGATAGCCTCTTCACATTCAAAGGATTCCTTTGGCGATCGCAAAGGACCTGTGTTAGGATGCTCCTTTGGATATGCCAAAGGACCGTTCGGAAGTCCTGCAGGGGACGCTGGACCTGATGGTGCTGAAGACGCTCGAGGCGCTGGGCCCGCTGCACGGCTACGGCGTCGCCCGCCGCCTCGAGCAGGTCAGCGAGGAGACCCTGCGCCTGAACGAAGGGACGGTGTATGCCTCGCTGCTTCGGCTGGCGCACAAGGGTTGGATTCGTTCCGAGTGGGGCGCCTCCGACAACAACCGCAAGGCCAGGTTCTATTCCATTACAAGAACCGGCCGCAAACAGTTGGCGCGCGAAGCGGAGAGCTGGGAGCGTATTTCCACCGTGATCGGGCGGGTGCTGCGGCTGGAGGGCCAACATTAGGCGATGGTGCGCACGGCTCTCTCTCGAATGAGCGCGTTCTTCCGGCGCCGCCGGTTGGAGCAGGAGTTCGACGAGGAGGTCCGGATTCACCTGGACCTGTTGACACAGCGATTCATCCGCCAGGGCATGCGGCCGTCCGAAGCCGCCTTCGCGGCACGGCGCCAGTTCGGAGGAGTCACTCGAGCGAAGCAGGATCGACGCGACCAGCACGCTCTGCCGGTAGACGCCCTGGCGCGCGATGTCCGTCACGCAGTGCGAATGCTTGGCAAATCGAAAGGCTTCGCCTTGACCGCCGCGCTGACACTGGCGATGGGAATCGGGGCCAGCACCGCGGTCTTCGCCGTGCTCGACAGCGTGGTTCTCCGGCCCCTCCCGTACGCCGAGCCCGAACGTCTGATGGCATTCCGCTCGATGTCCCAGAGAGGCGGATTGCACCCGACTTCGCTTTCGTACCCCAACTTTTTCGACTTCCGCAAAGAGAACCGTGTTTTCGAGCACATGGTCTCCTATCGAGACTCGCGGTTCACCCTGACCGATTCGCTTCCAGCCATCCAGGTACCGGGCATGATCGTGTCGTGGGACCTGTTTGACGCTTTGGGCGTGCGGCCTGCCCTGGGGCGCGGCTTCCTTCCCGAGGAGGAGACACGCGGCGCCCACGTGGTCGTGCTCAGCCACGCCTTGTGGCAAAGCCGCTTCGGGGGCGACCGCCGGATCCTGGGTCGGCAGATCCAGATGAAGGGCAGGCTGTTCACGGTAACCGGCGTCGCGCCGGCCGGCTTTCAGTTCCCGGTCGACAGTCCCGGGGTTCAACTCTGGGCGACGCTGGCCGAGGACGCCATCATTCCCGAATTCACCCCGGTCACCGAACAGCGTGGCTCTCGAATGCTGGAGGTCATTGGACGCCTCAAGCCCGGCGTGACCGCGGAGCAGGCGCAGGCGCAAATGGACCTGGTCGCCGCCGCTCTGGCCCGGCAGTATCCCGACGACAACAAGAACATCGCGAGCACCTGGGTCCGGCCGGAGTTGGAGCGGCTGACCGGAAGCAGCCGCAAGCCGCTATGGATCCTGCTGGGAGCCGTGACGCTGGTCCTGCTGATTGCCTGCGCCAACCTGGCAAACCTACTCCTGGTTCGCGGCACCGAGCGAGCGCGCGAGTTCGCCGTGCGGACGGCGATGGGCGCCTCGGGTTGGGTGATCGCGCGCCAGATGCTGATCGAGAGCCTGGTGCTGGGAGCGCTCGGAACCGCGGGCGGCACGCTGCTGGCCGTGGCAGCGCTCAAAGGTATCCTGCCTCTGGCCGGCGAGAGCCTGCCGCGCATTTCTCAAGCCGCCATCGACTGGCGCGTGCTGCTTTTCTCCATCGCCGTGGCGGGAGTGACCACCGTCATTTTCAGCCTGGCGCCGGTGATTCACGCCGCGGGTACGGATCCGGCCGGCGGATTGAAGGAGGGCACTCGCAGCGTCGCGCAGGGCCACCATCGGATTCGAAGCACGTTCGTGGTCGTGCAGATGACCCTCGGTCTGGTGCTGATGGTGGGTGCGGAGTTGCTGATGGCGAGCTTTCTGCACCTGGCGCACCGCGATTTGGGCTTCCGGCCGGACCGGCTCCTGACCTTCGATGTCGGCCTGTCGCCAAACGGCTACACCCCTGCGGGAACTGTCGCATTCTGCGATCGGCTGCTGGAGCGTCTGAAAGCGATCCCTGGCGTGCGGCAGGCGGAGGCGGGCAGCCCCCTTCCCCTCGAGGGGCACGAAATCACGGTTGCCTTCGATATCGACCAGCGGCCGGTTCCTCCTGCCGAGCGGCCCACGTCCGATCTCGCGATGGTCACGCCGGGCTATTTCGGCGCGATGGGCATCTCGCTTCTCCGCGGCCGCGATTTCACCGAACAGGACGACACGGGCTCTCCGCGAGTCGTGATCGTCAATCAGGCGTTCGCGGCGAAGTTCTTCGCAGGGGAGAACGTCGTCGGCAAACGGATCCAGCCCGGCGTGGCCAACGGCGACGAAGGCACTCCGATGCGCGAGATCGTCGGACTCGTGGGAAATGCAAAGCAGTTGGCGTTGAGCGTCGACCCCGACCCGGTCTATTACCTGCCTTACAAACAGCTTTCCTGGGGCCTGGGAACCATCGTCCTGCGGACCGCGGTCCCGCCGCTCCAGATTGAGCCGGCGGCCCGCGCGGCGCTCGAAAGCCTGGACCGGCAGGCCGCCATGTACCGTGTCCGAACGGGCGAAGAGCGCGCGATGACCGCGATCTCCCGGCCTCGCTTTCACATGGTGCTGATGGGAACGTTTGCGGGGATCGCGCTCCTGCTAACGATGTTCGGCCTCTACGGCGTGCTTGCCTACGCGGTCGCTTTGCGGCGCCGGGAGATCGGCGTGAGGATCGCGCTGGGCGCGGGACGGCGGGCCGTGCTCGGCCTGGTGTTGGGAGACGCCATGCGGTTGGTGGCGATGGGCGTGGCCTTCGGGTTGGCCGGGGCTGCGGCGTGCGCGCGCCTGCTCGACAGCATGCTCTACGGCGTTCGGCCGGGAGACCCGGCGATCGTCGCCGGCGCCTGCTGCGTGCTGGTCCTCACCAGCCTCGCGGCGGCGTACTTCCCGGCGGCGAACGCCGCTTCCGTGGATCCGATGCGGGCGTTGCGGAGCGAGTAGCCGACTGCTGTTTCAGAACGTCCACAACGTCAGATGTTGCAGATCCTTGATGATGACGCCTTTTTCCAGCACCAGCGGATGCGCCCAGGTCTCGCTTTGCGCGACGGTGTAGGTCTTCAGCGTCTGGATCGATGCGGGCGATAGCCGCGCCAGCATCAGTTCGGCCGACGTGTTCAAGGCAAACAGCAGGTTGCCCGAAATCACCAGGGCCGCATTGTCGCCGCGCCGTCCCTCACCCTGCCAGGTCACTTTGCCGGTCTTCGCGTCCATGGCGAAATACATGCCGCGGTTCCGGTTGCTGAAGCCATACAGGGTGTCCCCTGCCAGCACCGGCGAATTCATGTACATGCCGATGTCTTTGTTGTGCCAGACCGTCTCCGGCGGCCCCGATGGTTTCAGCCGAACGGCGAAAGTCCCGTTTCCCAGACCGGAAAGAATCAGGAGGTCCTGATACACCAGCGGGGTCACGGAATTCTGAACGTAGGCCGTGGTGAAAGGCAACTTCCACAACAACCCGCCCGTCTTGCGGGAGAGGCCAACGATATTCTGTTGGGTCTGCGCGACCACCTGGCGAACACCGGCAAAGGTCCCGATGATGGGTGACCCATAGGCGGGGCCATCGCCGGCCCACTTCCACCGCACGCCGCCCGTCGCGGCGTTAAAGGCGGTCAACGCTCCACCGTCGTTACCCCCGACGTGCGCGATGAGCTGACCTTCGTCCACGATGGGCGACATCGCGGTGCCGTACAGCGGTGACGTCTCGCGGAACTCCCTGGCGAATTCCTTGCGCCACACCGTCTTGCCGGCCGCGTCCCAGCAGGAGAGAACGCCGCTGATGCCCATGGTGTAAATCCGGCCATTGGCGAACACCGGTGTCGACTTGGGCCCCTTGCCGTGGTGAGTAGCCGCGGAGTTCATCTCGTACGGCGCCGAATACCCTTGCTGCCAGCGGACCTTCCCGGTGGCGGGATCAAAGGCGTGAAGGATCTCCTGCTCCCCTTTACGGGCGAACGCGTATCCGGCGCCGCCGGCCAGAATCGGACACGCGTGTCCGGTTCCAACGTCGATCGACCACTTTCGTGTGAGCTGGCTGGGGAGTGGTTCGGGCCAGGAACCGGCAGGTAAGACCCCATCCCGGGCAGGCCCCCGCCATTGCGGCCAGTCCATTGCCGCGCAGGACACAGGGAGCGTCAAGAACCACCGGCGGGTGATCATACTCCCGATGGTAACTTGCTCAGGCCGTCATCGCCGCTTGCGCGCGGAAGTTCTGGATTTCCGCGTAGTCCTCGCCGGAGAGGCGGAATTCGAGCGCGCCAATGACGCCCGGCACTTGTTCGGCGGTCCGGACGCCGACGATTGCCGCCGTGACCGCCGGATTGCGCAGCGTCCAAGCAATCGCCATCTCACCCGCGGACCGGCCATATCGGGCGCCGATCCGTCCCAGCAGCTCGGCGTACGCCAGGTTGCGGGAGAGCAGGGGTTCCTGGAAGTGAGGGTTGCGGCGGCGGAAGTCTTCGGCGGGCAGATTCGCGATCCGCTCGCGAGTCATTCGGCCGGTGAGCAGTCCGTTGCGCATGGGCGAGTAGACGAGGACGCCGATGTTGCGCGAGAGAGCATACGGGAGGATCTCCTCCTCCGCTTCCGGCGAAGCCAGCGAGTACGGCGGTTGGACGGACGTGACGGGCGCGATCGCCTCGGCGCGACGGATCTGCGCGACGTTGAAGTTGGACACGCCGATGTAGCGGACCTTCCCTTCCTTCTGAAGATCGGCCAGCGTACTCCAACCCTCCTCGACATCCTCGTCAGGCTCCGGCCAATGCACCTGATAGAGATCAATGACGTCCACCTGAAGCCGCCGCAGACTGTTCTCACACTCCTGGCGGATCATACCCCGCTTCAGGGATTTGACGATCTCGCGGCGCTCGTTCCAATTGCGGGCGCACTTGGTGAACACGTAGGGGCGGTTGGCGCGGCCCTTGACGGCGCGGCCGACGACTTCCTCCGAGTGGCCCAGGCCATAAACCGCGGCGGTGTCGATCCAGTTGACACCGTGATCCAGCATGGCGTGGGTGGATCGGATGGAATCCTGGTCGTCCTGCGGCCCCCAGGAGAAAGCCCACCCGGCGCCTCCCATGGCCCAGGCGCCTACACCGAGGGGAGTGAGATGCAGATCGCTGTTGCCGAGTTGTTTGGTCTCCATAGCTCCGAGGACCTCAGGATAGCGGAAAGGTCCCCTGGATGACAAAGTCGAATCCTCCCTGCGGGAATCACGGTTTCCTGCCCTCGGCCTGCAGGCGATGTTCGAAGGCCGAGGTCAACCGCCGGACCTCGACGGTGTTCTCCGCCAGACGCGCCAGATAGAGCGACCGCTGATGGTCCTGGTCCAGCTTCTGATGCTCCTGCGAGCAATAGTCTTTGCGCGAAAACAGCGGCAGGCGCTGGCCGCACAATTGGCATCTGGCAAAGATGGCCATCGATTCCTCACCCTCCATATCGGATCGGCCGGTCAGATTTCGAGTGTGGAGTTTGCGGCCGGAAACGCTTTCTGTCCAAGAGGATGCGGCCTGATACAGGCCATTCGATGCCGCATGCTATTCTGGCGGGCGAAGCATGTTCAGCCGTCAGCACCGCAAGACGCGCCCCCTGTTCGTACTTGCCGATATCTTCCTGATTTGGCTGGCGTTTGAGGCTGCCTACGAAACTCGCAGCCACCTCCATCTGGAGCGGCCCTTCTACCTTTCCGAGTCCTCCAAAACGCTGCTGATTCTGAGCGCTTCGCTGAGTTGGGCCGTGATCGGTTGGTGGCTGGAACTCTACGACTCGATTCTGAAGGGTTCGTGGCGCTCGGTGGTCTCCGGCGCCATCCGGCAGAGCCTTTGGGCCACCGGCGCGGTGGTGGTGGCTCAGTATTTCCAGCGTCTGGAGGAATACTCGCTCAGCCGCCCGTTCCTCGCCCTGTTGTGCCTTTACGGCGTGATCCTGCTGCTCGTCTTCCGGGCGGCCGCTCGGATCGCGGCCCCACGCATCCTGGACGCCGATTCGACCCGGCGCTACGTCTACGTGGCCGGAACAGGAGAGACGGCTCTCGGCGTGGCGCGACTCATCGAGCAGAGCCAACCCTACGGTCTCTGCCTGCTGGGCTTCTTCGACGATCGCGCCGGAACCGTGCGGTTAGACCGCGACTACCCGGTGATCGAGCTCTCCCGGCTGCCGGAGGTTCTCCGCCGCCAGGTGGTGGACGAAATCGTGTTCGCCATGGGGACCCGGCGCCTCGCGGACCTGGAAGAAACCTTCCTGCTGTGCGAGGAAGAAGGGGTGCGGACGCGGATCCACGTCGAGTTCTTTTCTCACGTGCACAGCCGTGTGGATCTGGAGCGGCTGGAAGGCGTGCCCATGCTGACCTTTGCCGGCGCACCGCACGACGAAATCCGGCTGGTGATCAAACGGGCCACGGACATCCTGGTAGGCGCGGCCGCTCTGGTGATCCTGTCGCCTCTCCTGTTGCTGATTGCGGTTCTGATCAGGCTCACCTCACCGGGCCCGGTGATTTTCCGCCAACAGCGATGCGGATTGAATGGACGTCAGTTTGTGCTGTACAAGTTCCGGACGATGGTGATGGACGCGGAGGCCCGCAGGGCCGACTTCGAGCACATGAACGTAAAGAAGACGGCGTTCAAGATCCCGAACGATCCGCGGCTAACAGGGGTGGGCAAGTGGCTGCGGAAGTTCTCGCTCGACGAGTTGCCGCAACTGTGGAACATTCTCCGGGGCGAGATGACCATTGTAGGACCGCGGCCGCCGGTTCCCGAAGAGGTGGCCCAATACGAACGCTGGCAGCGGCGCCGCCTCCGGATGCGGCCGGGCCTGACCTGCCTGTGGACGCTCGAGGGCCGGGACACGCTGGATTTCAACGACTGGATGCGGCTGGACCTGAAGTACATCGATGAATGGTCGCTGCGGCTGGATTGGTCGATCATCCTGCGGACGATTCCTCAGGTGGTGCTGGGAAAAGGGGCGCATTAGGCCGGCTCCGGCTTGGCTACACTGACGCTGTGCCGAGCATCTACTCGCTCAAGCCCGGCTTTCAACGGGTCCTTCGACCGCCGGTACGCATGCTGGCGGGCGTTGGGGTGACGGCGAACCAGGTGACCCTGGTCACCTGCGCTCTTTCCATCGGCATCGGCTGGCTCCTGACAGCCCGAATCGAATTCCGGGCATGGCTGCTGATCCTGCCCGTGTTTCTGTTCCTGAGAATGGCGTTGAACGCGATGGACGGCATGCTGGCACGGGAATTCGGTCAGAAGTCGGATGTGGGCGCTTATCTTAACGAGCTGACCGACGTGATCTCGGATGCCTTTTTGTACCTGCCTTTCGCCTACCTGACACCCTTCGAGCCGCTCTGGATCGGCGCGGTCATCCTGCTGGCCGCCCTGTCGGAAATGGCGGGGATCGTCGCGATGGTAACGGGCGCCAGCCGGCGCTATGACGGCCCCATGGGCAAGAGCGATCGGGCGTTCGCGTTCGGAGCGATGGCGGCATGGATCGGCCTCGGCGGCACTCTCTCTCCCTGGGTTTCATGGCTCTTCCCGAGGTTGATCGCCCTCCTGCTGGTGGCTACAATTGTCAATCGGATCCGAAGAACTTCCTGGCGAGGACGGCGGAAACGCAGTGGGGCCTGATGATCAGCGTCTATTGCATTTCCCACGTGCCGGCCCTGCTGACGCTGGACATCCCCGGCTATCGGGGACGCAACGCCATGCTGGCGGTCTTTCTGTTGATCGTGGTCCAGTCGAGCGATGTCCTGCAATACGTGTGGGGCAAGCTGCTGGGACGCCGCAAGATCGCGCCGGAACTGTCGCCCTCAAAGACGGGTCGAAGGGCTCGTGGGCGGCATCGCTTGCGCCACTGCACTGGGCGCGTGTCTTTATCCGATCACGCCGTTTCGAGCCTGGCAGGCGGCAGGGATGGCGCTGATCATCACCCTGATGGGGTTTCTCGGCGGGCTGGTGATGTCCGCCATCAAGCGCGACCGGGGCGTCAAAGACTGGGGCCACCTGATCGAAGGCCACGGCGGGATGCTGGATCGGCTGGATTCGGTTGCATTCTCGGCTCCGATCTTCTTTCACCTGACCCGGTATTTCTTCGCACTGTAATCTTAGGGGGAGCCGCGGCACTGCAAAAGCCATGCCTCTCTTTGTGGGCGGAAATCTGGGCGCCACGTCGGCCCGCCCGTGGTTTGCAGAGACTGCATGGAGGTGATCTGGCTGGCGGCGTTATAGACCACGCTTTGCACCATCGGCTGGGTGACGTTTTCCGTCAGCCCGCTCGGCCGGTCGATTGCGTCGAACGAATACCTGTAGGTCGGCTCCGTGACCACACCGCCGGAGCTGTTGTTGGTGTTGGGGTACTTCACCGTCACCAACCTGCCCTCATTGTCGCGGCAACCGGATCGAGAAACTCGCAAAGCCGTTGCTGTCCTGGATTTCCCATCGTCGATGGCGCGCAAGTTGGTTGATTGGAATGAGATGCCGAAGACGGAAAACCGGAAACGCGTTGGACGTCCCCGGCCGCCAGTGATGTTCGCCTTGCTTCTCGTAATCGTCGCGATCTTATTACTCAGGCCGACGGTGAGACTGCGGCAAGCCGGAACGCTCAATGATCTTGTCGAGGGTTCTGCGGTCCATCTGCCGGATGGTTTGACAGTGACCTACCGAAGCAACCTCAATAGGACTGACCGAGACCATGACCATCAGCTCAGACCTCGCCAGAGCAGGCAACGGGGAGCGTTCATTCACCGGAGTATATTCGATTCCTTAATCTTGGTTGGGACGAAATCGTTGAGCGCGTAGGGCGATTCCCCGGGCTGCCTGGCCCGACTTCTACTTGGTTCGGGCTCTGCGGTTGTCCTGATAAATCCATCCACGGCGGCACATCCACTTCTCAACCTCTACTGCGGAAAACACTACCGTTGACAGAAGCAAGCAGAACAGAAGCTCAGCTGCGGTCAGTGGTGCTGTTTTGAAGACCGGATTCAGGACCGGAATATAGATTGTACCGAGCTGCAGCAGGAACGTGAGTCCGACCGCCCCAAGCAGGGGCAGGTTGGAAGTGAGCCCCTGCTGAAAAAGCGACTCGCGCTCCGAGCGGATCGCCAGCACGTGACCCATCTGGGCCAGCGTCAACACGGTGAACACCATGGTCTGCCAATGGGCGGAACCGAGATGAATGGCCCAGGCTTGGGCGAACAGCGACACGGCACCCATGGTAATCCCGACCCATACCATGTGCTGCCACATGCCGTGGGCGAAGATGCTCTCCTTAGGTTGGCGGGGCGGGCGCTGCATGATGCCTCGTTCTTCCGACTCGGCGGCCAACGCCAAACCGGGCAGTCCGTCGGTTACCAGGTTGATCCAGAGAATATGAATCGGCAGGAGCGGGATCGGTAAGCCCAAGAAGGGAGCCAGGAAGATAGTCCAGATCTCGGCCGAGTTGCTGGTCATGGTGTACTTGATGAACTTCCGGATGTTGTCGAAGATGCGCCGCCCCTCTCGCACCGCTGCGACGATGGTGGCGAAGTTGTCGTCGAGTAGTACCAGGCTGGACGCTTCTCGCGCCACGTCCGTGCCGCCCTTACCCATGGCCACCCCGATGTCGGCGCGCTTCAACGCAGGCGCGTCGTTCACGCCGTCGCCGGTCATGGCGACGAATTCTCCTTGCGCCTGCAGCGCCTCGACGATGCGGATCTTCTGTGCCGGATCGACGCGCGCGTACACCCGGACCTGTGCGACCTGCCGGGTGAACTCGTCGTCACTCAGCCTTGCCAACTCCGGCCCGGTCATGACCACGCAGCCGTCGGCGACGATGCCAGCCTGACGGGCGATGGCACGAGCCGTGGCAGGATGATCGCCGGTGATCATAACCGGCGTGATACCTGCCGACTTGCACAGGCCGACCGCCTCCTGCGCTTCGTGGCGCGGAGGATCCATGAGCCCGACCAGCCCCACGAAGGCGAGCCCCGCCTCGATCGCTTCGGCGTCCCCCTGTTGCGGCAGGTCGATCCAATGCCGTTGTGCCACAGCGAGCACGCGCAGGCCTTCCGCTGCCATGCGCTCGGCCACAGCGAGGATCTCGTCCCGGAGAACCGGCCCATCACCCGTCGCGGTAAGTACCGTCGTGCATAGCGGCAGCACGCTTTCTGGAGCGCCCTTGGTATAGGCCACGGCGCTGGCGGCCAGCCGGTGAAACGTGGTCATTCGTTTGCGTTCGGAATTGAAGGGTAGTTCCAGGAGACGTGGTGACTCCATTTCCAGGACGGACTTGTCGTAGCCCGATTCCAACGCCGCAAGGTATAAGGCCACTTCCGTGGGATCACCGGTAGCCTTGCCGTCGTGGCCACGGCTCGCATCGTTGGAAAGCGCCAGCGCCTTCAGGAGAGTGGTCCAAGGCTCCCGCTGTGCCTCGGCCCACCAAGCGCGGGTCACCGTGCCGGCGGCGTACAGCTCTTCCACCCGCATCTTGTTCTGGGTTAGGGTGCCGGTCTTGTCCGAGCAGATATAGGTGACCGAGCCTAACGTCTCCACCGCAGGCAAACGCCGGATAAGGGCGTTTTGCTTCACCATCTTACGGGCACCCAGCGCCAGCAAAATGGTGACGACGGCTGGCAGCGCTTCCGGGATTGCCGCGACGGCAAGGCTGACGGCGGTGAGGAACATCAACGCTGCCGCCTCGCCGCGCAGCAGCCCCACGACGAAGATGACGGCGCAAATGGCGAGCACCACCAGCCCCAGGCCTTTGCCGAACGCCGCGAGCCGCTTTTGCAGCGGCGTCTTGAGTTCCACACCGGTATCCAGCAGGGTGGCGATCTTGCCCAGTTCAGTGTCCATGCCCGTCGCCACTACTAGGCCGCGACCTCGGCCGTAGGTGGCGGTGGTGCCCTTGTACGCCATGTTTCTGCGGTCACCCAGGGGAAGGTCTGGGCTTTGCAGCGCCTCACAACGTTTTTCCACGGTGGCAGACTCGCCGGTAAGCAGCGCTTCGTCCACCTTGAACTGGGCCGCTTCTATCAGCCGAAGGTCTGCTGGGACTACATTGCCCGCCTCCAACAGCACGACGTCGCCCGGGACGACGCCCATTGCCGGCACCGTCAACCGTTCGCCGCCGCGCACCACCAGCGCGCTGGCGGCAGCCATCTGCTTCAATGCCATCATGGCCCGCTCGGCACGAAACTCCTGGACGAAGCCGATAACCGCGTTGAGCAGCACAATCACGACGATCGCCAGCGTGTCCTTCACGTCGCCGACGACGCCAGCGACCACCGCCGCCGCGATCAGGATCAGAATCATGAAGTCGGTGAACTGATCGAGGAACATGCGCCATGGCGCGCGCGGCGGCTTTTCGCGGATGGCGTTGGGGCCGAAGCGGGCGGCGCGGTCTCTTGCTTCTTGTTCTGAGAGGCCCTTGCCAGGGTTCACTCCGAGCCTACTGGCGACCTCTGGGACGTCAAGAGTGTGCCAAGTGGACCCGCCGCTATCGAGCGGACCACGGTTAGGCCGAACAACATTCGGGTTTGCCATTACTCGTACCAAAGACGTTCATGCGATCGACCAGGGCAGTGCGGCGTGTCACGGTCAAGCCGCAGGAAACCTGAAACCCGATCCGTTTACAGTGCCCAGTCCACCTCGCGTTCAAATCGACCTCGAGCATCCTTCCCAGGAAACCTTGCTTCTTTCGGAACGTTACCACCTGACCTATGCACAGACTAACCCTCCGAAGGCGTGGCCCGGGCGCGCCTCGCTCGATCCAGAGTTCCTTTGATTTCGGCCTGCTCTTGATTCCTACCTGATCTGTTTTCACGTCCTTTCTATCTTTCTGAATTCGTTCG